>CAYTIB010000036.1:0-151563 GCA_964437725.1 uncultured bacterium
TCTTAGAAGGGCGGCGTTCGAGGCAGGAGTTAGAGAACTTTCGACGAGAGCTGAAGCCGGAGGGCGGATTGCCTTCTTACCCACATCCTCGCCTTATGCCTACTTTTTGGGAGTTCCCTACCGTATCCATGGGTCTTGCGCCTATCAACGCTATTTACCAAGCTCGGTTTAACCGTTATTTGGAAGATAGAGGGCTTAAGGAAATTAACGATTCCAAGGTTTGGGCGTTTCTAGGTGACGGGGAAATGGATGAACCGGAGGCCCTGGGTGCCATCTCTCTGGCCGCCCGTGCCAGGCTTGATAACCTGATCTTCGTAATCAATTGCAACCTCCAGCGGTTAGACGGCCCGGTCCGCGGTAATGGAAAGATCATCCAAGAGCTAGAGAGAGCTTTCCGGGGAACTGGCTGGAATGTTATCAAGGTGCTGTGGGGGGATGACTGGGATCCCCTGTTTGCCAAGGATAAGGACGGGTTGTTAGCAAAACGACTTGAGGAAGTTGTGGATGGTTGGTCTCAAAACTACACAGTTAAGGATGGGGCTTTCATTCGTCAGCACCTTTTTGGAACAGATGAACGACTACTTGAAATGGTGAAGGATCTTTCGGATGAGGAAATCCGAAAGATGCGCCGTGGGGGTCACGATCCCGAAAAGGTTTATTCTGCTTATAAAGCAGCTGTCGAGCATAAAGGTTCCCCCACCGTCATCCTGGCACGCACGATCAAGGGCTATGGCTTTGGAGAAAGTGGCGAAGGAAAAAACATCACTCACCAACAAAAGAAGATGAACGAAAGCGAGCTTCGAGAATTCCGCGCACGATTTGGAATCCCAGTTTCCGATAATGAGTTGGCCGATGCCCCATTTTATCGGCCACCGGACGATAGTCCGGAGATTCAATATCTCAAAGAGAAACGGGAACAGTTGGGTGGTTTTGTGCCATCTCGTACAGTCAAATGTAAACCGATTAAGGCACCATCAAAAGAGGTGTTCCAAGAGTTTTTTGAGGGGACAGGGGATCGCGGCGTAGCGACAACCATGGCTTTCGTCCGGATCCTATCAAAACTCTTAAAAGATCCGGAAATAGGAAAGCTCATTGTCCCAATTGTCCCTGATGAGGCCCGGACCTTTGGTATGGAGTCTTTGTTCCGTCAGGTGGGGATCTATTCCCACGTTGGTCAGCGTTACGAGCCGGTTGATGCTGATAGTTTGCTTTACTACAAAGAGGCTACAGACGGTCAGATTTTGGAAGAAGGCATCACTGAGGCCGGTTCCATGGCATCATTCATTGCGGCTGGGACGGCCTATGCCACCCACGGCGTAAATACTATTCCCTTCTACATTTACTACTCGATGTTTGGTTTCCAGCGAATTGGAGATTTGATCTGGGCAGCTGCCGATATGGGCTGCCGAGGTTTCCTGGTGGGGGGTACAGCGGGGCGAACCACTCTGGCGGGGGAAGGGCTCCAGCATCAGGATGGTCATAGCCACCTTTTAGCCTATTCTATCCCGAATTTGTGTGCCTATGATGTGGCATTTGCTTACGAGCTTGCCGTTATTATCCAGGATGGTATTCGGCGAATGTATCATGATCAGGAAGAGGTTTTTTACTATCTGACCGTCGAGAACGAGTCCTATCCTATGTTAGCCATGCCGGGTGATGTCGAGGAAGGTATTCTGAAGGGTATTTATAAATTTAATGCTTCTGGATTTAGTGAAGCGAAACATCGTGCCCAACTTTTCGGCTCGGGTGCCATTCTAAACGAGGTAATTAAGGCCCAGCGTATCTTGGAGGAGCAATATGATGTTGCGGCTGACGTGTGGAGTGTGACCAGTTACAAAGCTCTTAGCCAAGATGCGTTGAATGCCGAGCGTTGGAACCTACTTCATCCAGGCGAAACGCCGAAGATACCGTATATAGCGGAGGTGCTTCGTGATGAACCTGGGGTTTTTGTTGCCGCCTCGGATTATTTAAAAACACTGCCGGACTCTATTTCCCGTTGGGTCCCGCGACCAATCCACTCTCTGGGGACGGATGGATTTGGCCTCAGCGAAAGCCGCGCTTGTCTGAGGGATCACTTTGAGGTGGATGCCCGCTACATAACTCTGGCTGCTCTTACCGGGCTCATGCAGGAAGGCAAAATCGAGGTTTCCGATGTTCGAAAGGCCATCCAGGACCTGGGTATCTCTGCCGAAAAAAGGAATCCGATGGAATAGGAATTCTTCTGAGTCTTTGTTTTTGGGATTTTGCGGTTTCTTGCGGGCGGCGGTTTAGACTTTTGTGCTAGTTAAATCCAGTGAAACTCTTCACCTACCTCTAGGGTTTTCTGTATACCATGGCGATTGAATTCAAACTTCCAGTGCTTGGCGAAAATATCGATTCTGGGAAAATTGTAAAGATCTTCATAAGCCCGGGCGATAAAGTTGATAAAGACCAGCCGGTCCTCGAGCTTGAAACAGACAAGGCTGCTATAGAAGTCCCTTCAAATGTAGTCGGGATTGTTAACAATATCCATATTAGAGAGGGCGAGGAGGTCGCAGTAGGACAGGTAATTTTTTCTCTTGAGGGTGATGGTGTTGAGGCGCCCGTCATTGATACGAGTGATACTCATATTGCTAGGGAGACCCATCCTAAGCCTTTAGTGAAAGAGCATCCTAAGGGGGTGAAGGGAACGCCATCTGATTTGGAGTCGGTCTCTTTGCTTGAGACAGGTTTCTCTCCCGATGAGATAGTTTCCGTACCTGCAACACCTTCTGTTCGCCGTTTGGCAAGGGAAATTGGTGTTGATTTAAGCAAAGTGACAGGTACAGGCAAGAATGGGAGAATTTCTGCCGATGACATCAAGGCCCACGCTAAGTCTGTGCTTCAGAGTGAAGGAATTGGGAATGCTTCTGGGGGGGGACCGATTTCGATACCTCTTCCGGACTTTAGTAATTGGGGATCCACCGAACGAAAACCCATGACGAACGTTCGGCGGGCTACAGCGGATCATGTTTCCCTCGCCTGGAAAACATGTCCACATGTGACCCAGTTCGAAAAGGCTGATATCACAGAATTGGACGCACTCCGTAGATCCTATGTAAAAAAAGCCGATGTGGCAGGCGGTAAGCTGACTATAACGACCATTTTATTGAAGGTTCTAGCTTCCGCATTGGAGGCATTTCCGGATTTTAACGCTAGTGTGGATACGTCTACCGCTGAAATCATCTACAAGCATTACTTTAACATTGGAGTTGCTGTGGATACTGAGCGAGGTTTGCTTGTCCCGGTAATTCGTGACGTAGACCGGAAAAACATCATAGAACTTACCAATGAGCTTGGTGAGGTCTCCGAAAGGGCCCGTGATGGGAAGCTCCTACCGGACGAGATGCAAGGTGGTTCAATGACCATTACTAACTTAGGTGGCATTGGTGGTACGTATTTCACTCCTATAATTAACTATCCTGAAGTCGCCATATTGGGAGTTGCCCGGAGTGCATTGGAGCCGCTTTATGTTAATGGGACAATTCAGCCGCGTACGATGCTTCCGCTCTCGCTTTCTTATGATCACCGTATTATCGACGGAGCGGCTGCTGCTCGTTTTCTCAGGTGGGTGGCCAGTGCACTTGAAAGCCCGTCTCAGATTCTCTCAGAAGGTTAAACTTCCGTGTCAATAAGGTGTCGTCCATACCTAAAGCGATCGGGAAATATTGTGGGACCGACGGATTCTTATGTTTTATCCGCACTTGTCATGCCCTTCACCCGGGGGAGGACGAGCGATCTTCGTTTGCTCATGCGACAGTTTGGTATAGAAGAGGAGCAAAATACTGTATCCCAAGTTTTGTCTGGGATAGAAGGTTGAGCTGACTAGTGTAGAATGAGGGTATTAGAAAAACGGATTGAAGCTATCCGAAACCAACCTTTGGAGAGCCGTTCAAATGAAATTTTTCCTGGACACGGCAGATGTTGAAGAGATTTTGGAAGGTGTGGAACTAGGTATAATTGATGGAGTGACGACAAACCCAAGTTTGATTGCTCGACAGGGCGAGGATTACCAAAAGGCACTTAAAAAAATCTGTGACGTTTGTAAAGGACCAGTAAGTGCGGAAGTGCTGAGTGAAGATTTCGACGGGATGCTATTGGAAGGGCACGATCTTTCTCAAATTGCTGAGAATATTGTCGTCAAGGTTCCGATGGGAGAAAGCGGGATCAAAGCAACCCGAAGATTTAGAGAAGAGGGCATTGCGGTTAACGTTACACTTTGTTTCTCTCCCACTCAGGCCCTGTTGGCGGCGAAGGCGGGTGCGAGTTACATCAGTCCCTTCGTTGGCCGGCTGGATGACGTAAGCACTTCGGGGATGGCCCTTGTGGAGGAGATTGGAACCATATACGAAAATTTTGGCTTTGAAACGGAGGTTCTGGTGGCTAGCGTGCGTGGCCCGTTGCATGTCCTAGAAGCTGCGTTGGTCGGAGCTGATATTGCCACGATGCCGTTCGCAGTTGTGAAGCAGATGCTTAATCACCCGTTGACGGGGGTGGGTTTAAAAAAATTCCTGTCTGACTGGAAGGCGGCGAATCGTAGTTTTGTTACGGAGAAAGAATAGAGACGGGTTATGCCAATTCATGAATATGTTTGTGATGAATGTGATGCGGAATTTGAGAGATTGATTCTTAAGTTGACTAAGGATAATGGAGAAATTGACTGTCCGTCCTGTCGATAGATGAAGGTTTCGAAGAGGTTTTCGAGTTTTGCTGTGAAGTCCGATTATGTTTCTGTTCCCACTGCGACCGCCGGTCGAAGGGACAAGGAAGTTGCTGCGGAGGTTTTTACGGCTGCAACTGATATTTTTTTAAAAAAGCTGACATATTTTTCCCGACTGTATAGACCCGATTTTAGAAGATGGGCGAGTCGCCCTGTAAGCTTATCTCTTCGGCAGATCCCATGACGTTTTATGCTGGTAACACCATCGAGGCCAAGGGACTTGTCAAGCGTTTCGGCCTGCTGACTGCTGTTGATCAAATCTGCTTCAATGTAAGGGAAAGAGAATGCTTTGGTTTCCTTGGGCCCAATGGTGCAGGGAAAACGTCAACGATGAAGATGATTTATTGTGCTTCGCCGGTAACGGCGGGGTCGCTTCGTGTTTTGGGTTTGGACGTTCGGAATTCTGCCCGTCAGATCAAGGCGCGGTTAGGTGTCGTTCCTCAAGAGAACAATCTAGACCCGGATCTTCCTGTGCGCCGCAATCTACTAACCTATTCCCGTTATTTTGGTCTCTCCGTGAGAGAGGCGAAGAAAAGAACGGATCAATTGCTCGAAGAACTGGGGTTGGCCGGACGGGCTAACGATAAGGTGGATGTGCTGTCTGGCGGTATGAAGAGGCGGTTGTTGATTGCCCGAGGCTTAATTAACCGACCCGATTTATTGATCCTTGACGAGCCTACAACAGGTCTGGATCCACAGGCTCGCCACCTTATCTGGCAGCGCCTTCGTCAGCTTAAGCGTGAGGGTGTTACCCTTTTAGTTACTACCCATTACATGGACGAAGCGGCGCAACTCTGCGATCGAATAGTTGTGTTAGATCGTGGCAGAATACTTATAGAAGGGAACCCTGCAGAACTTGTTAAATGCGAGGTTGGTGAGGAGGTTGTGGAACTTCGTGTGGAGGAGAAGGAGGAAGCACGGGTACTCGCTCTCGTTTCGGGCAATCACTTGAAGACTGAGAGAGTAGAAGACACACTTTATATTTACACTGACCAGGCTGTCGAGATTGCGGGATGTCTGAAGAAGGCGGGCTATTGTCAGATTCACTGCCGACCAGCTTCTTTGGAAGACCTTTTTTTGAAACTGACAGGCAGGGAACTACGGGATTGAGTAAGTTGTTAATCGTTCCTGATATCTCGAAGGGGTTTCTCCGTGTTTGGCGTCGAAACTTAGACTCCTTTCGGGGGTATTACATGGCCGCGATGGTGGCTAACGTAGGCGAGCACCTAATCTACCTTTTGGGTATGGGTGTGGGTGTGGGAGCTTATGTTACGTTAGGCGGGAATGTTTCTTATTTGCAATACATCGCGCCAGGGTTGGTGGCCTCCTCAGCCATGTGGTCCTCATCAATGGAGTGTACATACGGGGCCTTCACCAGAATGCATGAGCAAAAGACCTATGATGCTGTTTTAGCTACACCGTGTTCAGTCGCGGATGTTGTTTTGGGGGATATTCTTTGGGGCGGGTGCAGAGCAGTTATGAGCGCAGTGACAATGTTGATTGTAATGGCTCTCTTTGGGCTGATCGGCTCTCCTTGGGCGATTCTCATCTTGATTCCGATGTTCCTGACGGGACTAATTTTTTCATCCCTTGGCATGATGGCCACAGCACTTTCACCATCATATTTCTTTTTCAATTATCATTTCACAATCGTGGTTACCCCAATGATCTTTCTCTCTGGAATCTTTTTCCCCCGCGAGGGAGGTGGGGAAGCTTTCGAATGGATCACCTGGTTTTTACCTCTGAGTCACTCGGTTACTGGTGCCCGTGCCCTAAATGAGGGTCAGGTTCTTTGGGCATTTCCGGCTGCTTTACTCTGGCTTACTATCGCTGCGGTTATTCTAATTCCAATTGCGGTGCTGATGATCCGAAGACGGATTATCAAATGAGAGACATGACTTGTTGTACTTGGCGACCTGGAGTTCCCTTAGATCTGGTTGCGACGGTCGGACGTTTTACTGTGTCTCGGAGTGAGCCCGTTAATCTATTTGACGGAAGAACTTTTAAACGGGTATTGGAGGTAGAGGATGGGAAACTGCATTTGTTGTGTGTTCATGCAATTGGGTCTGGGTTGTGTGTCGAGATATATCCCGCGATTTCAGGCCGACGAATTATTGCTAAATTCCGGAAAACCTTATTTCATATCTTGGGCGTAAAAGATGACTTAGCTGCATTCGGCCAGATCGCTAGGGACGACCAAGTCCTTTGGCCTCTTTTCCAAAGGTTTCGGGGACTTCGAATTTCCCGCGTACCCACACTTTTTGAAGCCCTTATTACGGCTGTGACCGCCCAGCAGATCAATCTCTCCTTTGCCGGAACGGTCCGTTCGCGGATGGTACGAGCATACGGGAGGTCGCTCAAGGTAAATGGAGTGGTTTATTATGATTTTCCAACTCCGGAGGCTTTAAGCCGGGCATCGAAATCCCGCTTACGGAAGATGCAGTTAAGTGACACGAAGGTGCGAACCATCGTTGACCTTTCGTGTGCGTCCGCTAACGGCAGTATGAATGGAATTGAAAAATTATCGACTTTAGAAGCTATTGAACAACTGACAGAGATTAAAGGGGTTGGTAGGTGGACAGCGGAAACAGCACTACTACGGGGATTAGGACGTTTGGATGCTTTTCCCGCTGACGATTTGGCTATACGCAAGCTTATCAGCGAGCACTATGAAAAGAATCAAAGTCAAACTAAATCAACAAAAGCACAGGGGGAAGCGACGCGGAGGATTGCTGAGCGTTGGGGGGGGTACGCATCTTATGCTGTGACTTATCTTTTCCACGCCAAGCGAGCGAGATTTTAATGTTCCAACTGGTTCAGATTGGATATCGGGGTGTATCCTGCTCTGCCAATCTATGTTTAGACGGGAAGTAATCCAAATCTAATGCTTCGATAATAGAGGTCATGGAACCGTCATGCTAATTCGCGAAGAAATGGAAAGTCGGGAATTGGAATATTTGATTCGGTATGCTGTTCAGTCGGGGAAAACCCGCGGAAGGGTTCATGCCGAAGAGGAGCACCCTTTCCGAACGGCCTTCCAGCGTGACCGAGATCGCATTGTCCACTCTCGTGCGTTCAGACGCCTTGAATACAAGACCCAAGTCTTTGTTTACCATGAGGGGGATCACTATCGAACACGCCTTACTCATACGCTCGAAGCGGCCTCTCTGGCCCGGGCTATCTCACGTGCCCTTCGACTTAATGAGGACCTGGCCGAATCGATTGCCTTGGCCCACGACTTGGGCCATCCTCCCTTCGGGCATTCAGGTGAGGCCGTTTTAAACCGCCTCATGAAGGACCATGGCGGGTTCGAGCACAACCTTCAGGGGTTGCGGGTGGTTGAGAAACTTGAGGATCGTTATCCTAATTTTCTGGGATTGAACCTGACTTGGGAAACGCGAGAAGGCATCATGAAACACAACACTCCAAACGAAAACCCACAAATTCGGGAAAAATATCAGGATCTGGAACCAGGTTGGGCTCCTAGCTTAGAGGCTCGGATAGCTGATCTCTCCGATGAGATTGCCTACAACAATCACGATATTGATGATGGTTTGTCGTCTGAACTCTTGAATATTGAGGACCTAGCTGATTTGGATATTTGGCAAGAGAATCTAAAATGGACATGCAAAAAGTCGCCTACTGCCTCGATGCGTGTGCTTGAGCACCAGACTATCCGCAGTATTATCAATTTATTGGTAACTGATGTTATTGAATACACTGAGAAGCGTATTGACCAGTTGGGTATTGAAACGTTAGAGGACGTTCGGTCCTGTCCTGAGGAAATTGTTTGTTACAGCCCTGCGGTAGCTGAAAAGAGTAAACAACTTAAGGACTTTCTGTATCGAAGGATGTACCGGAATTACCGAGTTATCCGGATGGAAGATAAAACTGACCGTATTCTTACCGACTTGTTTCAGGCTTATCTGAACCGGCAGGAACAACTTCCTGATCATATATATCAGAAGTGTAAGACGCAAAATCCTGAGCGGGTAATTTGCGACTATATTGCTGGCATGACCGATCGATTTGCTCAGGATGAACATCGGAAGCTTTTCGACCCTCACGCTCAGGTGTGAGGGTTTGTTGGATTTGAAATTATTTTCGAAATCATTCGAGAAGGTAAGTTCGCTCCTTACACACAAAGAATCTACGACTAGGCTTGGACGGCTAAAATAAGATAGAAAAAGACAGCCGGGAGAAAATCGATGATTCAAATTCCGAGTATTTCCGATGGATTTTTGACCATCATCATCTGAAGTTCCTCCCGCGTTACCCCCATCTCATAAAAGCACTGTGCAAGAATACGAAGACAGTCTGGTGGCATCGGATTGTGGCGGGGACCGGTGTCTGAGATCATAACGAAGTGTTCCGCGCCTACCTCTTTAACCGCCTGACGCATCAGTGTTAGGGTTTGCCCCTCCCAAGCCCAAAAAGGTGAGACATTTCCATACTCCAACTCACCGAAGGCTCCAAGCGATGTCAGTTTCTTGACTTGTCCAATTGACATATGCGGAATTTTGAAAAAAGGGTGTTGGATGATAACCTGCTGTACCCCTCGCTCTATTGCTGCTCGAACGAGCAAGTCAGAATCCTCTGCCCCAATGTGTCCCGTAGCTAAAGCAGCTTTATCACTTTGGGCTAAGATGTCTAGCACGTCCTGACAATCTTGTGTCAATTTTCCGTTTTTCACGATCGAAATGGGTTCAACTTTTTTTGAACCGCTTTCTTGAGTATCGTACCCGCCGGTAGATCCGAACACACGAGCATGCTCGTCTGAATCCACCGTGGGCATCCAGACGACTTTGGCGCCGAGGTGTACCGAAGTTTCCACCGTGGCTGGATTGATACCCCCAGAGTGTTGGTTGAGTACGATTCCCCCGTATACGTCAATGTCTTCAAATTGTTGATTCACGTTATAGGCACGCCCGACTGTGGACTCAAAGTGACACTTAATGACTACGGCCCGCATATTTAAACTTCGTGCTCTTTCGGCTAACCCTTGATCGTCAGTAATCCG
Organism: uncultured bacterium; assembly: GCA_964437725.1. Classification (GTDB taxonomy): domain Bacteria; phylum UBA8248; class UBA8248; order JACPRG01; genus CAYTIB01. Next base: position 9,759 of record CAYTIB010000036.1, read on the forward strand.
AGGGAAAAGATCAGGGTATGGATGACAGTGTAAATCAATTGTCTCCTCAATGGAGACAAGATCTGGGATCATGCGTTTCATGGCCTCCTGTGGAGAGGTGTTAAGGGGTCACCTTAATTCCTTTTTCAAATCTCGAAGGAACATAGGCCGGGGCTTCAATAGCCCCCATGAATTTCTGCTTAATTACAATTGGATTGAATGGAAATGGGGGAACCACAATTTGGGGATCAGGCTCCATAGCCAAGGCAAGGAGGGTAGGGCCCTCCCGATCGAGAGTTTTGAGCAGTGAGTTTTTGAAAGTCTTCACGGAGGAAATGTTTTCGGTATGTCGGAAGCCTGCCATTCGGGCGAGGCCGGCCAGATCTAATTGCTTCTGGTTCAACGGTTGGCCGCCAGAAGAAGCGTAAACATTATTTTGTGCAACAAATACGGTTAAATTCTTCGGAGAGACGGCACCGGTTGTCACAAGAGTGCCAAGATGCATCAATAACCCGCCATCACCCTCAGCACATACAACCTTTCGTTTGGGCAAAGCGGCAGCCACTCCTAGAGCGAGTGGAAGTGCAAGTCCCATGCAATCCTCAATGTAGAAATTTTCAGCCCTGTTTTTCAGGGAGGCCCACAAATAGGAGGCGTTGCCGAGGGAGGTTATTACCAAAGTTTTTTCCGGAAGAATGTCCGCCAGAGTTCGATAATAATCCTCACGGGTAGGAACTGGGGAACTCACCATGCGATATCCTCCTTGGCCATTAGCAGTACAAATGGGGAGGAAGCTTCCTCTGCGTTAAGGGCCGCCTCTTCCACCTGTGGGCCGATAGGATCGGTGGGGTTTGCGATTGCATACCGGATGCCGTAGCTCTGGATCACAGGCTCGGTCACCTGTCCTTTAGGAATATGGTAGACAATGGGATCTTTTGTTGAGCCTCGATAGGAAGCCAGGATTAAGATGGGAAACTGATATCTCTGGGCGAGTGAAACCATGCCTGCCCCCATTGTTAAAAGTCCTACGTTTTGAATTAACAGCACCGTTCGGGCTCCTGCAAGCCGTGCGCCGCAGGCAATTGCCAGTGCTTCTTCTTCATGTGTAGCCCGGATGAGCTTTATCTCAGGAGTAGTTTCAATCTCCACCATGATTTCCCCGAGCCAGCTATCAGGAATCGACACGACCATTTGAAAGCCAAGCCGCTTTAAGGTTTCAAGTATCTCGCTTGGGCGGTGATTTCCATTATCTTTTTTCAACTGGCAACTCCCACTGTATGTGTATGTGCGAGGATGGTGTGTTTCAACCAATCTCCGTGCTAGAGTCCGATCAGATAGTGGTTAATCAATTTAATATACTCGTAAAAAACCTGCTTGCTTTGGGCGCGGTTTTGCCACCAGGACGTTTTCGCGAAGGGATCATATCGACTCGGTCGAATGATGACCCTAACGGCTTGGTTGTTCAGCGACCGAAAAATTAAACGAGCTCTGGTGGAATGATATCCAGACGTTACGACTATGACGGAATGTAAGTTCTCCTTTTCAAGAAACGCCAAGATGACCTCTGCCTCGCTCTTTGTCGAATTTATCTCGGGTAAGACCACAATTGTTTCAGGTGGAATCCCTTTTTGAATAGAAACTTCCCGGTTCACTTCGAGTCTTGTTTTGTAGTTCACGCCCAATGATTTCATGAAGATCTGATGATTTTTGTCGCCCATGGACTGGGTTAAAAGTATACGTGGAGCAAATCCTTGTTTTTGTAAGTCAATGGCTTCCAGTATTCGGTAAGGGGTATTCCCCGAAAGGACTGCGATGGCATCAGTTGGGAGCAAAGCGTCCTTGGAGACCAGGGCTCCCCCTATTTTTGTCAGGAACCACTCTCGTTGGCTATATAACAACCCCCCAAGAATGGTAGCCAAAAAAATCAAGCTAACAGTAATCTTCCAAAGAGATTTCTTCATAATTTTTATAAGGCAAGTATTAGAGAAAATTGAAGAATATTTTTCTTCAATCCCAAGGGATTATGAGAGTTTTGACCATAGATTCAAACCATCTTGAATTATAGCAGGATGGTATTCACTCTGTTGCCACTCTAAGATTCACTACACGTACGTTTGGCCAATTACGCATCTCTTACTGCAGGCATCCAAAGAGCCTTATGCTGGTTTTGTAGGATTTCCAGTGGAGTAATGTTTCCTGAAATAAGATAGAGTTTGCCAGATGTAAGTGTGACAACCACAGTTATTGGGTTTCTGCCCAATCTGAATATGTAGTCCAGTAAATCAAACAATTTTCTGTCTAATCATGGCAAGTTCTTTAAAATGGTTTTTGCCAGTTTCAAAAGCATCATGTCGCTTCCTCGGGCCCCTATGATGGAGATGCCTAGCGGGGCACCTTCTGTCTCGGAGAGAGGAAGGTTTATCTGGGGGAGGCCTGCTAGTCCTGCCGGACAAGTCAAGCTAAGCGTTCGAAACCGAAAGGTCTCAACGTTTTCAGATGGGGTGTTTAAACGAGGAGCCGGTCCCGGCGTTGTTGGCCATATGAGTACTTTCCCCTCTCCTAACAATGAATCCATTTTTTCCCTAACTTGGTTGCGTACGATTTGCATCGTTTCTATCTGATTTGGCGTGACATTTGCAGTTGCCTCAAATCGTTCCTTCATCAATGGGCCGAAGTTCGGACAGGTGTTCGCAATCCAATCCCCATGGATTTCCCAGATTTGAGCTGCCCCCAAGGTAAAAAAGGCGATTCGCCAATCTTCTAATTGCTCAGCAATCTCAATCTTCTTAGGGTCGCCGAGGACCCTTTTGAGAGCTTCTATCTGACCATTAGCTGTTTCCTGAGCGTGCGGTTCTAGTAAGCCAAAAACATCGTCAGCGATCAGGAAACCACTCGGCTCTTCTGATTGTACATCTTGACCAAGTAGTACTTTTCCAACCCGTAAGAAAACATCTGGGTCATTTGCAAACCAACCAGCCGTGTCGAAGCTTGGAGCTAGCGGCCAACAGTAATCTAGAGAAATTCGGCCGTGTGTTGGGCGAATACCCAAAACACCACAAAAACTTGCGGGTACACGGACAGAACCACCCGTATCGGAGCCAATAGAAAAATCAACAAGTTGTCCTGCGACCGCAGCAGCCGAACCGCTGGAAGAGCCACCTGGTACGCGATCCGGTGCTTTTGGGTTTTTGGGTGTACCGTAATGAAAGTTCTCACCGAACAAACTGTAGGCTAGCTCGTCCATGTGGGTTTTCCCGACCATGTTCGCACCAGCCTCTAGTAGTTGGTTCACAACCGGTGATGTAACTTCTGCTACGCTATGCGTTTTCAGCCAATCGGGACTTCCGCACCCTGTGGTGTGCCCAGCAATATCGAACAGATCTTTCACAGCAAAGTTTAATCCTGCGAGTGGTCCGCCCGACATCCCGGATAGTTGAATGTTCTGAGTATCAATGAAGGCGCCTAAAGGATCGTCCATGATTTCCCCATTTTTGCTCCATGGCCCTAAACCAGGAAAAGATCAATAAGTAACCGCCAGAGCCTCTAGCAGTTCTTCCATTTGCTTTCGTTTTCCATTAATGGACAGCAGTTGCTCACGCTCCGCTTTTTTCCAGCTTTTCCGGCCGGTTGTGTGGAAGATAAAGACTTCTCCTTCTCCGGTAACCTCAGCGAGGTTCTGAGGAGAGTCAGATAGATCTGCGATGCCCCGTTGGATCGAGATTCCCCAAGAAGCGGCTCCCTTTGGAGTGAACTGATATGTACCACTGGGTACGGTTCCCGCCGGACGATGATTTAGAAAACGGATATGCATCAAAGGTAGCGCTTGCAAAAGGGGGGCAAGTAGGTTTCTTCGAAGACCGGCTTTCGTGTTGCCTGAGACACGGATATCCCAGTCGTGAATGGCTAACTCGAAGAGACGCATGCCAACAAAATGACCTACGGGCAGTTGCCCCATAGGATGCCACGCCGGCGATTGTAAATTGTCCTTATGTAGTGAAGAGGCTGTGTGCTGAAAACGGCTATATTCAATCTCGAATTCATCTGAGAGGCGTTCCGTTGTAAGGTTAAGCATCCGGTTCATTGTATTCTCTCGGATCTTATTGAACCCCTCCCGATTGGATACACCAAAGGGTGGATTTGACTTGCCCTGAAGGCCCAGACGGATCACCTCTTCGTAAAATGTTGCACCGAAGGTAGAATGAGCTACGATATGCTTTCGGAGCCAGCCTTCGCAAAAAGTTGGCAGATTCCACTCGTCGCTTGACCACGACCTAAACCAGGTTGCCTGTCGATTTGCCTCTTCTTCTATAAGGGTCAAAGGTTCCAAAAGCATGTAGGGATTTTTCCTTTTTCCTTTTAGTTTTAAGACTGTAATCGATTTTTTCTGAAAATGTTTCACCCTCTCGGTTGTACAGTAACGAACCCTTGGTTAGTACCGCGTTGAATGAGGAAAAGAACACCTCGAACATACTGCCCCGAGGCCAAGATGTTTTGGAAATCCTTAAAAGTTTTTATGCGGCGGTTGTTGATTTTCCGAATTACGTCGCCAACCTGAAGATTTACTCGATCAGCGGGCCCCCGTCTGATTGTTTGGGTAATTACTACCCCATCTGTTGCCTTGATTTGGTATTGTGACCTGCGTTTTTGGGTTAGCTCCCTTACGATTATGCCGAGTAGATCTTCCGATACCATGTCCGCCTCCTCAGCTGTAAAGCCTTCGGCGATGACCGTTCGTCGAATTGTTTCGCCCTTCCAGAACAGTTCCAGAAACATCTTTGATCCCTTTGTGTACCCCGTCATATCGGATAGGAATTCTGCGCGTGACTCAACTGTGTTGCGACCGATGTGCATCAAGATCATCCCCGGCTCAATTCCCGCCCGAGCAGCAGCACCTTTGCTGAGTACTCGGCTAATAAATACTCCAAACCGGTGAGGATAGCTGAATTGATTGCGAATGGACCTTGTCAAGTTTCGAACGATTAATCCAGTCCACCCGCGCTTGATCTCGCCAAAGCGAAGCAGGTCATTCACTATACGCTTCACTCGGTCGATGGGTACTGCGAAACCGATACCTTCGGCCTGAGCGCGGATGGCGGTGTTAATGCCTATGAGTTCACCATTGATATTAAGAAGTGGGCCTCCTGAGTTGCCGGGGTTAATAGCTGCGTCGGTTTGTATGAAGTCCGTTTGAATACCCCCTTTCAGGCGCACTGCTCTGTGAACCCCACTGATAATCCCTGTAGTCACGGTTTGTCCCAGTCCGAATGGGTTTCCGATGGCTATAACCCTTTCACCAGGCATGAGGTTGTCTGTGTTGCTCATTGATACATAGGGCAGGGGCTTTTTGGCTCTGATCCGAATAACTGCCAAGTCAGAACGAAAATCCGCCCCGACCACCTCGGCTTCGAACTCCCGCCGGTCGATTAGAGAGACCCGAATACTCGTAGCCCGTCGGATAACGTGCTCGTTTGTGAGGATAAATCCCTTTGCATTGATAATTACTCCCGACCCCAAACTTTTTCGTTTTCGGCGTTGAGGAGCGTTGAACCCACGGAAAAACTGGTTGAATTCCGGAGGGAAAAAACCCGGTAAGCCGGCGAAGGGAGATTGCTGAACTATGATTTCTTCCGTGTTAATGTTGACGACTGCAGGCCCGACCTTTCGAACAGCGAGGACGGCAGGGGTTTCGCGTGAAAATTGAGCTGTGACCTCTGAAGTGGAAAAAACAAGGGCAATGATGGAAAGCAAAAGTAACTGGTAAATTAGATTTCGTTCTTTATGTGAGAGTTTGTTTAACCGCATGGTATCGATCAAGGGCTAGTGAGTATCTTTTAGGAATGAATTAGTGAGACGAACAGGGAATTCTTGTTGCGCCGAATGAGGAACAAGATCGATTCCATGTCCATGGCCTGGTGAAGTAGGCGTCGGTAGTCTTTGATCCCCAGGATTGGTTTTCGATTAATCTCCAAAATAACATCTCCTTTTCGGAGTCCCCCCAATTTTGCGGGACTTCCAGATTTTACCGACGCAATTAGCACGCCGGTGGGGGGGGTGAGGTTCATCTCTTGCGCCAAGTTTTCCGCGAGACGCGTTACATGCAATCCGATGCTGCGCCCCGCTTTATCCTTCCGAATCCCGTATTCTTCCTTGGTCCGAACGGGTACATGCACGACATAGGATTTGCCCTTATGAAGTAACTTTAGTCGGGCGTGGGTTCCGGGACGTGATGCAGCTACCAAGGCTATCAGATTTCTGGGTCCCTTTACACGTCTCCCGTTGTACTCGAGGATCACGTCACCTTTCTGAATGCCTAGGCGTTTAGATGGTCCGATGGCGGCGACCTTTGATACCAGTGCACCTTGTCCGCGAGCTAGTTTCAGTATTTTTGCAGCAGTCGGTGTGATTTCGTTGAAGTTTAAACCAATCCATCCTCTTCGGGCAGATCCGTATATTCGAAGATCAGGTAGTATCGCTTTAGCTATGTTTATCGGAATTGCGAAGCCGACGCCAAGACTTTCAGCCACAATGGCCGTATTGAGTCCTACGACCTCCCCCCGAGTGTTTACCATGGGTCCCCCTGAATTCCCCACGTTTATGTACGCGTCGGTCTGAATGTAGTTGTCGAACTGACCCGATCCGATGACCCGCCCTTTCGCGCTGATCACCCCGACCGTAACCGTATGGGATAGCCCGAAGGGGCTTCCAATAGCCATTATCCATTCTCCGACTTCCAGGTTTTCGGAATTTCCCAGAGCAACTGTTGGAAAGGGATGTCCCGCGTCAATTTTTAGTAGTGCCACGTCTGTCTTAGGATCCGTCCCCACTATACGGGCGTCATATTCCTGTTTGTCTTCTAGGGTAATTTTGATGATGTTGGCTCGTTCGATGACATGGTAATTGGTGAGAATATACCCTTTGGGATCCACAATTACTCCGGATCCGAGACTGTGACGAGCACCGCCTCTATTACGCGATCCGAAATCTGGTGTGAAACGTTCCAGATAATTTTTTTCTCGCTGTTGTCTGTTTCCCCTGAAAAGACGTAGGCGAGGTAATCTCCAACCCTGGACCTTCTCAGTTGTGCTAATGTTCACGACTGCAGGTTTAGTAATTCGGGCAACATCGATGAATGTTCGGTTACCAAACGGGTGCTGGTTTGGGGCAGCCGACTCTGATTTTTCCGGTAAACCAAACACTCCCAGAAAAATGACTAAAAGGAGGATTGACAAAAGAGGTTCTGAGGAGTGTTGGCGATTGAACATCAGGGGCCGTATCCCCTTGGCCGTAAATAGATGAAATTGGATAAAGGTCTTTTTTGGATTAGCCGAAGAGCCATGCCTGTTGAGTAAATAGGCCTCGTTGGGTCGGCTCTTCGAATTGACAACAACCGACTCCGGCGCTACTTTGACTTTATCCCTTGGCCACTAGGCTGTAAAGGGGTTTTTTGTGAGGTTTTGCAGTCAATTCTCGGAGATTTTGAAGTGAGTGAGGGTGAAAGAGCGATTCTGGACGATCGGGACCGGATATTGGAGCAGGATCGGGGGGGAATGTTTGACCTCTTGGCATCTTGGTCTACCCAGTGGAGAAGCGCAGCGGATATGGTCCCCGAAACCAGATGGCCAGAGGTTCCAACGGATGGTTTCCGCCACGTGGTGGTTTCCGGTATGGGTGGTTCTGCCATCGGAGGCGAACTCTTAAGTGCCTGTTTTGGTGATGTCCTCAGTATCCCTCTTATCATCCGTAGATCCTATGAGTGCCCTGAATTCGTGGGACCGGAAACACTTTTCATCGCCGTCAGTTATTCTGGGAATACTGAGGAGACACTATCTTCTTTGGCAGGGGCGATAAGTCGGGGTGCAATTGCAGTAGCCGTAACCAGCGGGGGACGATTAAAGTCGAAGTTTAGGGAAAAGGGTGTGCCGGTTTATCTCATTCCGGAGGGTTTGCCTCCGAGGCAGGCACTGGCACCTTTATTTCTGACACAGATGAGACTGCTGCAGGGTGTTGGAGTTATCCCCGAATCTTCCGAGGGAGTTGCAGAGGCGGGCGAAATACTTGATGAGCTCGCCCGACTTTACTCTCCTAATGTTCCAACAGATAAAAATCCGGCTAAGCAGATGGCATATGCACTATTCAATCGGGTGCCGGTGATTTATGGTGTGCAGGGACTGACTGATGCCGTAGCCCTTCGCTGGCGGTCCCAGATACATGAAAATAGCAAGAACTGGGCGACTATGGCTGCCCTTCCAGAACTAGACCACAATGAGATCACAAGTTGGCTTTCACTCTCCTCCATCACTCAGCAGGTGGTATCCTTGGTTTTTTTAGAAGACCGAGAAGATGGGGATCTGATGCTCCGACGACGTCAGATTACTTGGGATGCAGTTTCTCCTCATGTGGCAGGTGCATTTACCGTTCAGTCACAGGGTGAGAGCCGACTCGCACGGCTGTTCTCTTTGGTACTTCTTGGAGATTTTGTTAGTTGCTACCTGGCGGTTCTCAACGAGGTAGATCCTTTGCCGGTACCGGTCATAGAAGAACTCAAACAAGCCCTTAGCACTGGCTCTTCGAAAGCATGAAAATTTCTAAAATCCGCAATTTTTCTATCATTGCGCACATCGATCACGGCAAATCCACTTTGGCAGATCGAATGCTGGAGCTGACTGAGGCCGTATCGAATCGAAAAATCAAGGATCAGATGTTGGACTCTATGGATATAGAGCGGGAACGGGGAATTACGATTAAGGCTCAGACTGCCCGAATGGTTTATCGGTCAGCAAATGGTCAAGAGTACATACTGAACCTTATCGACACTCCTGGACACGTTGATTTTTCCTATGAGGTTTCCAGAAGCTTGGCGGCTTGTGAGGGAGTCCTATTGGTGGTTGATGCGGCACAGGGGATTCAAGCGCAGACGCTTGCTAACGCGTATTTGGCTGTAGGGAATGATCTAACAATTCTTCCTGTTTTAAATAAAATTGATCTACCGACTGCCGATCCTAGCCGGGTTTCTCATCAGATCATAGACCTTTTGGGTGTGCAAGAAGAAGATATTTTGAAAGTTAGTGCCAAGGAGGGAATAGGAGTACCGGAACTTTTAGAAGCTGTTCTTTGCCGTATAAAGCCTCCTGAGGGAGATTCCAAAGGTCCCTTAAAGGCCCTGATTTTTGATTGCTGGTTTGACAGTTACCGGGGAGCTGTGGTGCTGATTCGAGTGCTCGATGGCGAACTCCGTGAGGGAGTGAATATCGAGATGATGGCCACCGGACTAAGTTATGAAGTTGACGAGGTAGGCGTGCTAACACCGGAACCCTGTCGCGTAGATAATTTGGGGGCAGGAGAGGTAGGTTACCTTATGGCCAGCATCAAGCAAATCGGCGATATTAAGGTTGGTGATACGGTAACCGAGGTAAAACGCCCAACAGTTAAACCATTTCCTGGCTACAAGGAGCCTAAGCCCATGGTGTTTTGTGGGCTGTATCCAGTAGAGGGGACCGATTATGAATCTTTAAAGGCATCTTTGGAAAAACTCCACCTAAACGATACGGCCTTCACCTATGAGGCAGAAACCTCAGTAGCCTTGGGTTTTGGTTATCGTTGTGGATTCTTAGGGCTTCTTCATATGGAGGTAATTAGGGAGCGCCTTGAGCGGGAGTATGGTCTCACCCTTATAACTACCTCACCGACAGTTGCATTTCGGGTTACCACAACCGATGGTGAAGTGTTAGATGTTGACAACCCGAGTCGTCTTCCATCCCCAGGACGGATTAATTACATTGAAGAGCCCTACGTTCGGGGATCGATTGTTGTTCCAGTGGATTACCTTGGAGGGGCAATTAAACTGTGTCAGGAAAAGCGTGGTGTCCAGAAGCGTCTGGAGTACTTAGATGCACGGCTCGCACTTTTGGAATATGAGCTCCCATTGGCGGAAATTCTATTTGACTTCTATGACCGCTTGAAATCTGTTAGCAGGGGATACGCCTCTTTTGACTACGAACCCCTAGCTTCCTGCACCTCTGATATGGTTAAGTTGGATATTCTGCTCAATGGAGAACCGGTGGACGCACTTTCCCTCATCATCCACAAAGAGAAAGCGCAAATACACGGACGGGCCCTAGTTGAAAAGATGAAGGAGATCATTCCTCGTCAGCTTTTTGAAGTTGTAATCCAGGCCGCCATTGGTAGCCGAGTCATATCGCGAGAGACCGTTAAACCACTAAGAAAACAGGTGACTGCCAAATGCTACGGTGGTGATGTTACGCGAAAACGAAAGTTGCTCGAGAAGCAAAAAGAGGGAAAACGACGGATGAAAAGGGTCGGCCGTGTCGAGATTCCTCAAGAGGCTTTCATGGCAGTTTTGAATGTAACGCAGAGTGGTTCAAACTAGGTTACAGTTTAAACCAGGAACCGGGTGTGGTTCGTGATCATGGCAAGTGATATGGATTTAGGGTGTGACCCCGACTTGGCTTCTTGCGAAAAGAGAAAACTTCCCAAATGAAGTTCCCATTTTAGGTGGTGATAGTTGTGAACAACCGTGATTATTACGAAGTTTTAGGTGTCAGGAAGAACGCCACCAAATCTGAAATGAAGAAGACATATCGTCAGCTCGCTCGGAAATTTCACCCTGACGTTAATCCAGGTGATAAGGGCGCGGAGGAAAGATTTAAAGAGATTAGTGAGGCCTACGCAGTTCTGAGTGACCCGGAGCAACGAAAAAAGTACGACACGGTGGGGCACGCGGCCTTTGGTCCAGGGCGTGATCCTTCCGCCGTGGAGGAGGAAAGGGGAAAGAAGAAGAAGAAGGGCGTGATCCGCGAGTACACGGAGGCTATTCTTTTTGCTCTTCTCTTGGCGTTGTTTTTGCGTGCTTTTGTCATCCAGGCTTTTAAAATCCCTTCGGGTTCCATGAAGGAAACCTTACAGATCGGAGATCATATTCTGGTCAATAAGCTCTTTTACCGGACCTGGACGAAGTATGACCTTGCCGAAATGTTCGAGGTGGTTCCAATCCTGGGCGATGTCATTGAATCCCTGACTGATGTATTACCATTTGATTACAACTTTCGGTTTAAAAAAGTGGGGCGTGGTGACGTTGTCGTTTTTAAATATCCCCGGGATGAGAGCCGTGATTTCATTAAACGGATAATTGGTATGCCGGGGGAAATAGTGATGGTTCGAGGTAAAGAGGTCCTAATCAACGGCAGGGTAATCGATGAGCCATACGCTAAGTACGACGAGGTGGGAAAGCAAGGGAATTTTGCAAGCCGCGGACATTTTGGCCCGGTTCGTGTACCGAAACACCATTTCTTTATGCTTGGGGACAACCGCGACAATTCCCTCGATAGCCGGGCGTGGGGTTTTCTCCGCATGGACAAGATTAGAGGAGAGGCATTCCTCATTTACTGGTCCTGTATCAAACCTGGTTTTTTATGCCTAATCCCGTCCAATGTTCGCTGGGATCGCTTTATTAAAATGCTGTTTTGAAAGCTTCGATTGCACTCTCATGGTTTTCGGTTTGAAAATTTCAAGAAGCCCTTTTATAAGCTCCGAGGATTATTGTCCGATAGTGCATCAGAAAGCTTTGCAAACTCTATTAAACTAAGTGTCTCAGCACGGCGAGAAGGTTTGATTCCGACAGCGGTAAGAATGTCCAAAATACGATCTTTCATTTCCTTTCCAAAATGAGCTTGCAGATTGTTGAAAAGAGTTTTCCGCCGTTGGGCGAATGCTGCGCGGGAAAGCCGCTCGAAGAATTCTGGGTTGTGGATGGGCACCCTAGGCTGTTCATTGGGAATTAGTCGAAGGACGGTTGAAAAGACCTTAGGGGGTGGCGAAAATGCCTCAGGCCCTACGTCAAATCCCCATTCCACATCACACCAAAGTTGGACAGCCAACGTGAGTGTACCGTAATCCTTTGTTCCTGGCTGTGCAATGATTCGATTAGCCACCTCTTTCTGGAGCATTACAACCACATCCCGGATTGTTTTCCGGTATTGAATTATATTTAAAAGGATGGCTGTGCCCGCGTAGTAGGGAAGGTTCCCTATAACTCGAATGCGGTTAGTAACTGACTCCATTCCAGGGATATTAAAGAAGTCGAAATCGAGGGCATCAACTTCGATTATGGAGATATGCGTTTTGTCCGCGAATTCTTGCTTAAGCTCTTCCGCGAGGCGGTTATCTAGCTCCAGGGCCACCAGGAGTCCGTCCGAATTTATTTTTTGTGCCAGGAAGCGGGTCATTTCTCCTCGTCCCGCACCGATTTCCACCACGCGTTCACCTGGCCGCGGATTAAAAAATTCGATGACTTGGTCTAGGACGATTGGGTCGCGAAGGAAGTGTTGACCGAAGCGGGTGCGCCTATGCCGCTTTCTGGTTGTATTGTCTGCCATACTTAATGTCCCATCGGGGCTTTATTGTCTTTTGCGTTTTGTCATCTGAGCTGCTAGTTGAATTGCCGCGATCTGGCTTGAAACATCAGCCCGTCCCTGTCCTGCGATGCTGAAAGCCGTTCCGTGATCGGGGGAGGTTCGGATGAACGGTAGACCCAAAGTGACGTTGATGGCGCTCCCATTTCCAAGCAATTTGGCTGCAATCAAACCCTGATCGTGGTACATAGCGACAATACCGTCCCAACCTTTCGGTTTTCGGGCAAATAAGGAGTCGGCAGGGAAGGGACCCTCGGCATTAATCCCTTCCCGAATCGCATCACGAATGGCCGGAACGATAGCATGAGCCTCCTCCTTTCCAAGCCTTCCGTCCTCACCGGCATGAGGATTCAGACCCGTTACAGCGATTCGTGGGGACTGCCTCCCTTCGCCGCTACGAAGCCAGTGATCAAGGACTCGAAGTGTCTGAAGGACAGCTTTGCGATTGATGGCTTGCGGGACAGCATTCAAGGGTAGATGCGTCGTGACCGTAGCCACCCGAAGTCGTCCAACGAAAAAGGACATAGCCACATCTTGTGTCCGGGTTAGTGCGGCCAGAGCTTCGGTGTGTCCGGCATATGTAATTCCAGCAGTATGCCAGGCAATTTTTGAGATTGGGGCTGTGACTAGAGTGTCAGCTTCGCCGGATAAGACGGCTTCGACCCCAGCAACAACGCAATTATATGAGAAGCGCCCTGCGGTGGCCGAAATTTTTCCTGAGCACACGCTTTTCAAAAAAGGACCTTTAACGTTCTTTATTTCCAAGTCCCTGAAAGCAGTTTCGGCGTTATGTTTGTCTTTCTTCGACAAAGTGTCTAGCGTGTGTTCGAATACTCTACGGTTTCCAATTAAGACGAAACGGCACAATTTCTTTAGACTTGGTTCGGCCAGGGAGCGTAAGATAATTTCTGGCCCGATGCCAGACGGATCCCCTGGTGTTAAGGCCACCACGGGGAGAGAAGATGTGCGGGAAAGGGGAGTCATGATCATCCTGTCTTTGTATTCTATTAGGTAAATTTTACCATGGACGGCCTCCGCAGCAGATAGCTTGCCGGCCGAATTTTAGTATTATGATAACCTCGAGCGTAATAATCTGTATCGTTTTGAGAAAAAGCAGCTCGATTTTGTGAAACCCTCATTATGTAAAGAAGCGGGATAAAATTCTCATGCAGCTAACACTCAATCGTTTTTCCGTCGACCGAATTAAAGAATCACAAGAGACGAGGTTAGATGGCCGCACTCTTGAGATCAACTCTGCAGAATTGAAAAATCTTATCCTGGAAGATAAACGAATACAGGAGGCGTCAGTTGATTTTGTGCATTCAGGAGAATCCTGTCGCATTATCAATATCCTCGATATATTCGAGCCTCGGATTAAAGCCGAAGCTTCTGGAAAAACATTTCCCGGTACTTTTCCAGGGATCCTTGATGACGCTTGCCTTGTCGGAAGAGGTGAGACGAATTTACTGGAGGGTACATCCATTTTTATTTGTGGTCCGATGGATGGGGCAGAGGACGCCTTGCTCGACATGTGTGGGCCTTGCGCGGAGCTTAGTCATTTTTCTGCCCTTGTGAATGTGGTGATTACTATCAAACCGCACAAGGGAATTACATCGGCTGAATTTTCCAAGGTGGCAGTTCAGACGGGCGTTCGAGTTGCACACGACCTCGCTAGGGTGACAGAAGGAAAAGCGGCGGATTCCTCGGAAACATTCGCCCTGTCGCCCGTTATTCAGGAAGAGGATAGTTTGCGGGCCCTCCCCCGCATTGCTTATGTCTATTTTCTTTACTCCCATGGCGATCTACGGGATATGCTCGTTTATGGCAAGAACACTCGGGAGTTACATCCGACTTTGATTCACCCCAACGAGGTTATGGATGGTGCCATCGTATGGGAAGGCTATAGTCGCCCAACCATGAATGTGACTTATGATCAGCTTAACAATGGAGTCATTCGCTCTCTTTTTGAAGAACATGGCAAAACGATGAACTTTGTCGCTACAATTCTCGCGAATCACCACAAGCTTTTTGCAGAAAAGGAACTTAACGCCAATCAGATTGCCTCCTTGGCGAGAGATGTTTTGGGCGTCGACGGTGTTGTTATTACAAAAGATGGTGGAGGCCAAGCCGATACTGACCTTATGCTGACCTGCGAGCGGTGTGAGGAGTTGGGAATTCGGACCACAATAATGGCGATGGAGTACGCCGGGGATGGTGGCTCATCGGAAGGGTCTCTTGCGGATGTGAGTTCCAGAGCTGATGCAATTGTGTCTCTCGGAAATTGTGCGGAGATGATTACACTGCCTGGGGTAGAACGGATTGTTGGTGGAGAACGACTCAAGGATTACGATTACGATCCCCGAGAGAAATTAGAGGTTCCGTATAATAAGATGCCAGGTCCTATAAATTTTTTTGGAAATAACTATCTACGTGCACAAGCCTACTGAATGCAGGGGGAGACATTATGGCCCGCGCACGGGTCGTACATTATGTGAATCAATTTTTTGCCGGCGTCGGTGGTGAGGAAACAGCATCGGCCGAACCCTTCTTTATCGAAGGGGCTGTTGGTCCTGGCAAGCCTTTGGATAAAATTTTGGGTGCGGAGGCAGAGATCGTCCTTACTGTTGGTTGTGGAGATGATTTTTTTGCCGAACAAACGGAGGAAGCTGCAAATGTTCTCCTGGATGGTATTCGTAACGCCAGGCCCGATTTGTTCCTTGCTGGACCAGCTTTTAACGCTGGGCGTTATGGATACGCATGTGGTGTTTTAGGTCAACGCGTTTCACAGGCATTGAACATTCCGGTAGTCTCAGGGATGGCACCCGAAAATCCCGGTTTAGAGCACCGAAAAGAGATATACATTATCCGGACATTGGATAGTGTCCGTGGGATGGGAGACACAATCAAGACGATGGCTGAGTTGAGTCTCAGGCTTCTGAACGGGGAAGAGTTAGGTACCCCAGACGAGGAGGGATATTTTCCACGGGGTTACCGAAGGAATGTTCAGGTCAAAAACAAGGGGACAGAACGAGCTGTATCAATGTTAATGGCAAAAATTCAAGGAGCTAACTTCGAGACCGAATTAATTATGCCGGAGTTTGATAGAGTTGCGCCGGCGATGCCGATTGCAAACCCGGAAAAGGCGACGATTGCATTAGTGACGACTGGAGGTCTAGTACCTAAGGGTAATCCAGATAGGATGGAATCTACGATGGCCAAACGGTTCGGTCGGTATGTGATTGAGGGTTTGAATGGGTTGTCTCCAACACATTACGAGGGGAACCACGGTGGCTATTCGACAGCTTTTGTCAATGAGGACCCTAATAGGTTGGTTCCCTTGGATGTTCTGCGTGATCTAGAGCGAGAAGGGGTGATTGGAAAGATTCACAAACTCATCTTTACGACGGCGGGTTGTAGCACCTATTACGAAGCCGGAACTCGGATCGGGGCGGAAATAGCCCAGGAACTTAAAGAATCCGACGTAGATGCGGCTTTGATCACCGCAACGTGAGGGACATGTACCCGCTGCGGGTCAGCGGTCGCGAAAGAGATTGAAAGGGAGGGTTTGCCGGCCGCTTTAATTGCCACGCTCAGTTCTATCGCACGGAACGTGGGGGCTAACCGGATCATAACAGGGGCAGGCATTCCCCACGTGGTTGGCAATCCAGAGCTTAACCCTGATGAGGAGAAGAAATTTCGCCGAGGGGTTGTAGAGCGGGCTATTCAGGCGATCAGCGTGGAGATAAGTGACCCACAGGTTTTCTGATCGAACCGGTTAGAAAGGAAATATGGATGAAGGCCGATCTCGTACTCAAGGGAGGAACACTCGTTATTCCGGGCCAGGGACTTATGCGTGCGGGTGTTGTGGTCCAGGCAGACAAGATTACAGCAGTGGTCAAGGATGCTCTGTTACCGCGTGCCCACCGAGTGATTGATGTCAGGGGACGATTAGTCCTTCCTGGCATTATTGACCCACATGTCCACTTTGGGCTGATTAGCGACCTTGGTGATGATGTTCGGACGGAAAGCCGGTCTGCCCTGGCGGGAGGTGTTACGACGGTCGGAGTTTTCATTCGAGAACCGGAATCCCATCTGGCTACCTTCGATCAACGCACCCGAATATTCGAAAGTAGCAGCTCAATCGATATTTTCCCTCATTTTGAAATTGTCTCAGAAGCACAGGTACATGAGATCCCAAAGTGTGCGAAACGGTTTGGGGTTACATCTTACAAAATGTTCATGTCTGGCATTCCCATTAAAGGTTCGTCTGTTCCGGTGGGTGACGACATTCTACTAAGTTCTTTTCGACAGATTGGGGCCCTTGGGCCATCGGGCATTGCTCTGGTCCATGCCGAAAATGCGGATATTATCACCCGAACGCGTGCGCGAATAGGTCAGTTGAAACCCAAAGGTAACCTTGTGGACTGGGCTGATTGTCACCCGAATGTATCAGAGGAAGAGGCGGTGCTTCGCTCCGTTTATTTGGCAGAACAAGCGGGTTGCCGAATTTACATCGTTCATGTGTCTTCCGCCGAAGCTCTCCAAAGGCTCCGGGCTCTTCGGAAGGAGAACTTAGCCCTTAACGTTGAAACGTGTTCTCCCTACCTCACCTTGACGAAATATTCCAAGGATGGCCTTCTTGCCAAACTCATCCCACCCCTCCGTGGTAAGGAAGACCTAGAATCTTTGTGGTTAGGTATAAAAGAAGATGTTGTTGACTCTCTAGGAACGGACAATATCTTCAGGACCCGATCCTATAAACAGCCAGAGAAGGGACTTATAGGTGCTAGGGGCGCAGCAACGTTTTTGGGGGTTCACCTTCCCGTTATGCTTGACGAGGGAATTCATCGCCGGAACTTACCTCTAGAAAAGCTAATTGATAAGATGACCCGGCAGCCCGCTCGCATTTTTGGACTCTATCCAAAAAAAGGAACAATTGCCCCTGGCTCGGATGCAGATCTCGTCGTTGTTGACCTCGAGAAGGTTAGGACCGTCCGCCCCTCCGAGCTCCACACCGAGGCTGACTTCTCCCTGTACGAAGGGAAAAAGGTACGAGGGTGGCCGGTGATGACTATCAAAGGCGGGGTTGTTGCCGTAGAGAATAATGAGATCCTGGTTGAGCCAGGTATGGGGAAAGTGCTGAAAAGACCTCATTAGGTTAGCGGACAGACGTAGGAGGTCTTTTTGTCGAGGATGGAGGTTTCGTGACGGAAGATTCGGAATACCGTGTTGTTGGACAGCGGCTGCCGAAGCACGATGGTACATTGAAAGCCACTGGTTCGGCTATTTATGGGGCGGATGTCTTTCCACCCGACGCGCTGATCGGGAAAATTCTCCGCAGTCCCTACGCTCACGCCCAAATACGAAAAATTGATACTCGATCGGCAGAATCCCTCCGAGGTGTAAAAGCGGTCCTCACAGCAAAAGACACCCCCCTAATCCACTATGGTTTTCGCGAGGGTGCGGACCCGGGGAACGAGCGATTTGCCGACAAGCTTCCTCTCGCGTCCGAAAAGGTTCGATTCGTTGGTGAGGAGGTCGCCGCCGTGGCTGCAGTTGATGAGGACACTGCTACAGAGGCGCTTGACCGATTGATTGTTGATTACGATGAATTGCCGGTTGTAACTTCTCCTCATGAAGCCATGAAGGAAGACGCCCCAGAACTCCACGAGGGTATCCGGGATAATGTCGCGCTTGAGATTGCGATGAATTTCGGCGATGTTGATCCTGCTCTGGCCGAGGCGGACGTGGTGGCGGAAGACGAATTTCATACCTCTCAGGTCGAACCCGTTTGTCTTGAAACGCAAGGATGCGTGGCTAAGTTTGATGCCGACGGCAGGTTAACGGTCTGGACGTCGACTCAGATGCCGTTTTTGCTAAGGGCCCACTTGGCAAAATGTTTAGATCTTCCCGAAACCCGGGTGCGTGTAATCCGAACGGTTGTAGGAGGGGGATTTGGAAAACGGATGGAAATGCATGATGTTCATCCTATTTGTGCGCTACTGGCAATCAAGACTGCCCGTCCCGTAAAAATTTTGATGAGCCGAGAGGAGGATTTTATCGGGTCGCGCACTCGTCATCCCATGGATATCAGGATGCGGACTGGCGTGACGAAAGGCGGCCACATTCTTGGCCAGGAAATGCAGATTGTTACAGATAATGGCGCCTACATGAGCGCCGCGCCTGGCGTTACATTTACGGCATCAAACTACAACATCAGTATGTACAGCAAGGTGCGGAACTACCGGTTCGATGGGAAGATTGTCTACACGAATAAAAACTACGGTGGTGCCTACCGCGGATATGGAAATCCCCAGGGGACATTTGCGCGGGAAGTTCAGATGGACATCCTTGCCGAAAAGCTTGGACTCGATCCGGTGGAATTTCGCTTGCGAAATGTTACGGAAACAGGCGATGTCTCCGCATGTGGCTACCAGGTGACGAGTTGTGGAATGCAAGAATGTATCGAGCAGGCTGTGGAATCTTTGGGGTGGACCCATAAAAAAAAGGAGGGCCGGCCAGGACGGGGTGTTGGGATTGCCTGTGCGGTCCACTGTGGCGGAGGGGTCCGCGTATATCGCAATACTGACGCTTGTAGTGCTCTTGTCAAAATGGAGGACGATGGAACGGTGTCTGTCTTGACGGGAGCAACTGAGATTGGAAGTGGGCAGAACTCTGTGATGGCAGCGATTGTTGCTGAAGAGTTGGGTATCCTGCCCCAGGAAGTCCGGATTATAAGCGAGGATTCGGATGTGGTCCCGTGGGATTTGGGGACACACGGTAGTCGTATGACCTTCATTGCAGGTAATGCTGTAAGGCGAGCAGTTGTTGATCTCAAGGAGCAGCTTCTCCAGGCTGCAGGAGAGATTCTGGAGGCCGATCCAAACGACCTGATTGTTAATAATCGCGAGTTATACATACGCGGGTTACCAGATCGTCGTGTTTCGCTAGTTGATGTTGTTCAGGGTTCCCATTTCAGTCGGGACAGTCAGCTATTCCTTGGGCGAGGTGTTTACGATCCGCCGCATGAAACTGTAAATAAGGATACTCACTCAGGGAATATTTCAGCGGCTTACAGCTTTTGTGCTCAGGCAGTGGAGGTGGAAGTTGATTTGGATACAGGTGCTGTCAACCTGGTCCAATTTGTTGCAGCGCATGACGTTGGATATCCAATTTGTCCTACCGGTGTGGAGGGCCAAATTGAGGGTGGTGTCATGCAGGGTATTGGGTATGGCTTGATGGAGGAGATGTTGTTCGATGCAGAATCAGGCCAGCTGCAAAACGGTACGTTGGCAGATTACAAACTACCGACTACCCTCGACGTTCCTCCAATCGAGAATGTTATTGTTATAACCCGAGATGGTGAGGGACCATTTGGTGCCAAAGGATTTGCTGAGACAACGATCACGCCTACTGCGGCTGCCATCGCCAACGCAATTTATGATGCTGTTGGTGTGCGCATTCGAGAGCTCCCGATCACCTCCGAGAAAATCTATAATTCCTTGAATGGTAGGCGGAAAGGGGAAATCCTTGGCTGAGATTTTTGTCGCCCCGGTTTCAGAGTTTGAAGAAAGCGGTTGCCGAATTATTGCCCAAGATGATTTGGAGGTGGGCGTTTTCTTGGTTGGTGGTGTGTTCCATGCTTTTGAAAACGAATGCCCGCATCAAGGAGGGCCGGTTTGCCAGGGAAGGTTGTTTTGTCAGGTAGAAGAAATCTTGGATGAGGACCTTAGCAGCCTTGGGGAAAGGTTCCTTGAAGAACAAGTGCGTATTGTTTGTCCGTGGCACGGATACGAGTTTGATGTTAAGACTGGGAAGCATCCGGCTGATGAACGAATACGGTTGCGGAAATTCGATGTTGAGGTTCGCAATGAAGAAGTTTTCGTTATCGTCTAGTGGGACGGTGTACCGGAAATAGAAGGACAGAATAATGGAAACAGATTTTTCAAGGCCTGCAGATTTGGAGCAACTCCACCATCGTTCTGATACGCGGGAAATTCTTGCCCACGCAAAACGGCAGGCAGAGAACCGTAACTATGAAGACTATGTCATTGTCGACGTGGACTCTCACCATTCCGACAATGCTTCCTGGAAAGAGGTGATTCGGTACATCGAAGATCCGGTTGTTCGTGCAGCGGCTGAAGAGTATCACTCGAAGGTGGCTTCGCCTCCGTACGGTGTTGTGAACAACATTATGTATTACCAGGATGTAGGTGGGCGCATTCAACATCAGGCGGGATGGCGGGAGCAGGTTGACGACACAGGCTATCACATGGATGTGACTATCATCCGTCGAGCCATGGAGTGTATGGGATTGGACTACATGGTTGTTTTTCCGACCAAACTGTTGGACTTGGGAAAACATCCGGTGGCGAGGACCGAGGCCCTGCTTGGGTATGCTTATAATCGATGGTTTGTTGAGAATATTCTGTCAGAGGATTTGCGGATAAAGTCGCTTTTGTATCTGCCACTTAGTGTGCCAGAGGAATCTATCCGGATTGTTGAGGAGTTTTCAGAGCACCCAGGAGTGATCGGTTTCATGGTGACGAGCACTCGGAACAAGCCGGTTTATGACAACGTTTTCATGCGTCTCTACGCGATGCTGGAAGAGCGGGGTTTGCCCTTGGCTTTTCATGGTGGCTACTCTTGGGGTGAGGAACCCGTGATGGCTCAGATGAACAAATTTATGGGCTACCATCTAGTCGGTTTTGTGCTCTGGAACCTGATCCATCTGATCAACTGGGTAACGAACGGACTCCCGGAGCGATTTCCAAAGCTGAAGGTTGTCTGGATTGAGAGCGGGTTAGCATGGTTACCGTTTGTCATACAACGTCTTGACAACGAATATATGCGCCGTGTTTCTGAAGCACCGCTGCTTAAGCGACGTCCTAGTGAGTACATCCGTGAAATGTACTTCTCCGCACAACCTCTAGAGCGGGAGAACATGGAGGCACTTGAGCTGACCTTCAAGATGATCAACGCGGAAACTCAGCTCATGTATGCTTCAGACTGGCCGCACTGGGATTTCGACCTTCCCAGTGCAATTTTCGATCTGCCCTTCTTAGAGGAAAAAGCGCGACGAAATATTCTTGGCGAAAATGCACTGAGACTATTTAACCTTAGTAGGCCGGACGGGAAATAAACGGGCACAGATATTAAAAGCCTTAGGAAATTGAGAACCCTACTAAAGACCCGTATTGTTTTGCACGGAGTGAATCCATGCCGAAGGGTTGTTTTTTTTGAAATGTTTGTCGTTGTTGAAGGCATGTAAGAATTGCAAAGGGTGTTGAAATTAAAGACGATGGTACGGTAATTGCCGAATTGACTTGGGGCGATATCCAGAACATCATTTAAGCTCTTTATCCTTGCAATTCCATGAGAACTAGCTAAAAACATAGAGACTCTTCCTTCTGTGGTTCCCACGAAGGTGGGGTCGACTTGTTTTATTGCCGGAATATCGAACTGATATATTGGATGGATTGCGAGGCGGTGCTCGCAATTTTTTTGCCCGACGATTTTGTGCCTGATCCAGGGTCTTTTAGACTTGGGTAAACACGAGTTTCGATGAAATCTGATAGGAGTATGTAATGAGTGAATTTGAAAAGATCCAAATCCCAGAAGGGGGAGAGAAGATTACCTACGATGGCGTCCGCATGGTTGTGCCGGAAAAGCCTTATATTGGCTGGATCGAAGGAGATGGCATAGGAGTAGATATCACCCCTCCATCTCTTCGTGTTGTGGATGCGGCGGTGGAGAGAGCCTACGGGGGTAAGCGGAAGATTTATTGGTGTGAAATTTTTGCCGGAGAGAAATCCCAAGCGGTCTACGGTGAAGAGACTATCCTTCCTGAAGACACGCTCCGGTTTATCCGGGAATATATTGTTGCTATCAAAGGACCTCTAACCACACCGGTTGGCAAGGGATTCCGGAGCCTTAATGTTTCCTTGCGCCAGCTTTTGGATTTGTATGCGTGCGTTCGTCCTACCAAATATTACAAGGGTGTTCCAAGCCCCGTTACTCAACCCGAAAAGATGGACATGGTTATATTTCGTGAGAATACCGAGGATGTTTACGCCGGGATCGAATGGGAGGAGGGTACCCAGGAGGCAAAGATGCTTCTCGAATTCTTGCGCGACAAAATGGGTAAAGATATTCGTTCTGACTCAGGTGTGGGTATAAAGCCGATAAGTATTACGGGAAGCAAGCGCTTGGTTCGAAAGGCCATCGAGTGGGCCATCAACCGTGGCCGAAAGTCGGTGACTCTTGTCCACAAGGGCAACATCATGAAGTTTACGGAGGCAGCCTTCACCAAGTGGGGGTATGAGTTGGCGGAAGAAGAGTTCGACGACCAGACAGTTTCAGAGCAGGCTATTTGGGATGGAGCCCCTAGCGAGGGCAAAATCATCATCAAGGACCGAATTGCCGATAGCATGTTCCAACAAGTCCTCACCAGAAGTGATGAGTACGAAGTTCTGGCTTGCCCGAACTTAAACGGTGATTATCTTTCTGATGCTTGTGCTGCACAGGTGGGTGGCCTGGGCATGGCTCCCGGTGCCAATATCGGAGATGGCTTGGCCTTGTTTGAAGCCACACATGGAACTGCACCCAAATACGCCGGAAAAAATATGGTGAATCCTACTTCGGTTATCCTTTCTGCTGTTATGATGCTTGAGTACATGTCTTGGGATGAAGCCGCTAGCCTAATAGAGAGGGGAATTGAAAGGGCTCTCGAACAGAAAACCGTTACATATGACCTTGAGCGGCAAATGCAGGGAGCCACGAAGGTGGGTTCATCTGAATTCGCGGATGCGATTATTAAGAACATGTGACTGGGAGGTAGACATGGGAAGACCTAAGATCACCATCGCTGGGGCGGGCAACGTCGGCGCCACAACTGCCCATTGGTGTGCCTCTAAAGAACTTGGAGATATTGTTTTATTAGATATCATCGAAGGAATTCCACAGGGGAAAGGCTTGGACCTTTATCAAGCCGGGCCAGTGGAAGGATTTGATTGTCGCATTACGGGAACCAACGATTTCGGTCCCACCGAAGGGTCGGATGTTGCCGTCATCACGGCAGGAATTGCCCGCAAGCCTGGGATGAGCCGAGAGGATCTGTTGGCCACAAATGCGAAGATAGTTGGAGACGTTGCCGGAGAAATTGCCCAAAGGTCGCCCGAATGCATTTTAGTCGTAGTATCGAACCCTTTAGATACTATGGCCTGGGTTGCCAAGGAAGTTAGCGGATTTCCTAAACACCGCGTGGTTGGTATGGCTGGCATCCTGGATACGGCTCGCTATCGAACCTTTATCGCTGAGGCGGCAGATGTTTCTGTAGAAGACGTTATGGCCTTGGTGCTCGGTGGGCACGGCGATGCCATGGTTCCACTAGTTAGCTACACTTCCATTGGTGGAATACCGGTTACTGAATTCTTAACTGAAGACGTAATCAATGCAATTGTCGATCGTACGGCCAATGGTGGGGCGGAGATTGTGGGTCACCTTAAGACCGGGAGTGCTTTTTACGCCCCAGGAGCCGCTGTTACGCAGATGGTTGAGGCTATTATTCGAGATAAGAAGCGGATTCTGCCCTGCGCAGCCTATCTGGAGGGGGAATACGATGTGAGCGATATCTATTTGGGTGTCCCCGTTAAACTGGGAAAAAACGGCGTGGAGGCAGTTATAGAGCTTCCACTGTCAGACAAAGAGCGTGCTGCTCTTGTAAAGTCGGCTGATGGGGTAAAAGCGTCCATAAACCATATCAATTTGGATACTCACTGAGATCTTTATTTGGACCAATTTCAGAATTTTGACACCAGATTTGTGAATGCGATGTTTTCCCCCTGATGCCCCTGGTGGCAGGGTATTAGAGAGCTCTGATCCGATTGTGTTGCACCTCAGGTTGTCTTATATAAGTAAGTACGAGGGGTTGGGATTTTACTCCGTCTCAACGGAGATTTGAGGTTATTGGTGGCTAGTTTTGGTTGATGGAGATCGGACCTTAACCGTAAAATTCCTAACTTGTTTCCAAAAAATGGACGAGTGATTTTCAGATAGCTAGACTGAGGGGAAGAGAGATGGTCCAATTCCTGAGGATGTACCGGACATCCATCGGGACGAAAGTCGTGATGGCCGTCACGGGTCTATTGCTCTTCCTGTGGATTATCGCCCATATGTTAGGCAACCTGCTGGTTTTTGCTGGACAAGATGCAATGAACGCCTACGCCTTTAGCCTCAAAGAGTTGGGTCCTTTGCTGTGGATCGTGCGAATTGGGCTCCTGGCTTTATTTATTGTCCACATCCTTTCAGCGATCCTTGTCTGGCGGTCCAATCGAGGTGCACGTGATGAGGTATACAGCGAGTACGATCCTCGGTGGGCAACCTACGCCGGTAGGACAATGATGGTGTCTGGCGTACTTGTTCTCGTCTACGTCCTGTATCACTTAATGCACTTCACATTTGGGTGGATTGATCCCGCTCATATGCAACTCTTGGATGGTCGTGGACGTCATGATGTGTACGCTATGGTTGTACATTCATTTTCGAATGTTATTGTGTCCGCGGTGTATATCGTTTCCATGGGTTTGCTTGCTTTTCATCTTAGCCATGGGGTGACCAGTTTGTTTCAGACTTTAGGTTGGCACCATCCTTCCTATAACCCTCTGATCAAAAGGCTGGGGCCAATTCTTTCAGTTGTTATTGCGATTGGTTTTATTTTGGTTCCCCTTGGCGTACTGACCGGCGTTGTAGCGCTTCCCTAATGGGGTCCGATGATATGAGCGTAGTGGAGGCAAACGGTATTAAATTGAATGACCATGTTCCAGCAGGACCACTAACCGAAAAGTGGGAGCGCCATCGGTTTGCAATGCAGCTAGTCAACCCCTCCAATAAACGTCGCTATCGCATTATTGTGGTTGGATCCGGGCTGGCGGGGGGTAGCGCAGCGGCTACGTTGGGCGAGCTTGGTTACCAGGTAGACTGCTTTTGTTTTCAAGACAGTCCTCGGCGGGCTCATAGCATTGCCGCCCAGGGCGGAATTAATGCTGCCAAAAATTACCAGAATGATGGGGACAGTATTTTCCGTTTATTCTATGACACCATCAAAGGCGGTGACTTTCGCTCCCGCGAGGCTAATGTGTATCGCCTTGCTGAGGTTAGCGCCGCGATCATAGACCAGTGTGTTGCGATGGGAGTTCCCTTCGCACGGGAGTATGGAGGGATGATTGCCAACCGCTCCTTTGGCGGGGCCCAGGTCTCTCGAACCTTTTACGCGCGGGGTCAGACAGGCCAGCAACTTATGCTCGGTGTCTATTCGGCGCTTAGCCGACAGGTTTCTGATGGGACAGTACGGATGCATCCCCGGGTGGAGATGCAAGATGTAGTAATTGTGGACGGTCATGCTAAGGGGATCATAACGCGTGATCTCATCACTGGTGCGATTGAGGCCCATGCTGCGGATGCGGTTGTGTTGGCCACGGGTGGATATGGCCCAGTGTTCTATCTGTCGACGAATGCAATGGGAAACAATGTAACAGCGACCTACCGCGCTTACAAAAAAGGGGCCTTGTTTGGCAACCCTTGTTTTACGCAGATTCATCCCACCTGTATTCCGGTTACCGGTGACCACCAATCGAAGCTTACGCTCATGTCGGAGTCTCTTCGGAATGATGGTCGTATCTGGGTTCCTAACGATTCAGATGATCAGCGGTTGCCGAATGAGATTCCTGACGAGGAGCGTGATTACTATTTGGAACGGCTTTACCCTAGTTTTGGTAATCTTGCGCCACGTGATATTTCATCCCGGGCGGCTAAGCGCGTCTGCGATGAAGGCTATGGTATCGGAGATACAGGACTTGGGGTCTACCTGGATTTTAGAGATGCCATCGCCCGTCTCGGTCTTGGTCTTGTTAAACAGCGTTACGGCAATCTCTTCGATATGTACGAACGCATTACGGGGGAGGATGCCTACAAGGATCCGATGCGAATCTACCCAGCCATACACTACACTATGGGTGGCCTTTGGGTGGACTATGATCTTATGAGCAACATTCCAGGATTGTTTGTTCTTGGGGAGGCCAACTTCTCTGACCACGGTGCAAACAGGTTAGGAGCAAGTGCTTTAATGCAAGGCCTGGCCGACGGGTACTATATTATCCCTTACACCATTGGCCATTATCTAGCAGGAGTGAGACCTGGGGAGGTCTCGACGGATCACATGGAGTTTGGGAAAGCTAAGGCGGATGTTCGAGAGAAAATCCGTAAACTTTTGTCTATTAAAGGCAAAAGGACCGTACAGTCATTCCATCGGGAGCTTGGACTCCTTCTCTGGGAGAATTGTGGAATGGCTCGGAACCGTGAAGCCTTAATTCAGACATTGGAAAAGATTCCGTCCCTACGCGAGGAGTTTTGGGAAAATGTTAAGGTGCCAGGCGGGGACGAAGAGTTTAACCCTCAGCTTGAGAACGCGGGTCGGGTTGCTGACTTCCTGGAGTTTGCTGAACTAATGGTGAACGACGCGATCAATCGAGAAGAATCCTGCGGTTGTCACTTCCGTGAAGAATATCAAACAGAGGAGGGAGAAGCCCTTAGGAACGACGAGGAGTTTTGCTTCGTTAGTGCCTGGGAGCACTCTGGAGAGTCTTCCCCCCCGATTCTTCACCGGGAACATCTCGGGTTTGAGGCGGTTCAGTTGACCGAAAGGAGTTATAAGTGATGGACCTGACCCTTCATGTTTGGCGCCAGAGCCACGCTAGGGCGCAGGGTGGGTTCGAGACCTATGTGGTGAACGGTGTTAGCCCGGACATGTCTTTTCTGGAAATGTTGGACGTACTAAACGAACGCTTAATTGGAGAAGATAAAGACCCTCTGGCTTTTGATCATGACTGCCGTGAGGGTATTTGCGGGATGTGCTCTCTAGTAATAAATGGTCAAGCACATGGACCAGATCGTGGAAGCACGGCCTGCCAACTTCACATGAGGCATTTCCGGGATGGAGACACTATTACGGTTGAACCCTGGCGGTCAAAGGCATTTCCCGTGATCAAGGATCTTGTCGTCGATCGTGGTTCCTTCGACCGGATTATACAAGCTGGAGGATACATCTCGGCTAATGTCGGTAGCCCTCCGGATGGGAACGCCGTTCCGATACCAAAACAGAGTGCCGATACAGCTATGGATGCCGCGGCCTGTATTGGTTGCGGGGCATGCGTAGCGGCCTGTCCGAACGGTTCGGCCATGTTATTTGTGGCCTCCAAGGTGTCTCATTTGGCTCACCTACCTCAGGGGCGTCCAGAGGCGTCTTCTCGTGTTCTGAATATGATCGAGAGGATGGACGCGGAGGGTTTCGGAGACTGCTCGAACCACACTGAGTGTGAAGCGGTTTGTCCAAAAGAAATTAGTGTGAGCCATATCGCCAAGCTCAATCGAGAATTTCTTCGCGCAGCACTTGGGGGCCGTTAGATAAGCTCGGCAGAATGCTTACTATTTAACAAATTTTCTAAAAAGGCAGGGGCGGGGGCCTCCCTCTTCCTTTTGAGTTTTTTTAGTGTCCTTTTTGTATTAGATCCTTGCAGTCCACCACATATCGTACTGGGGTTATTGCATGAAAATCCATGAATTCCAGGGAAAGGAAATCCTTAGGACTTATGGTGTTCCTGTACCCGAAGGTGAAGTGGCGAAAACTTCAGCGGAGGTACGTGATATCGCCGAACGGCTAGGTGGAAATGTTGTCATTAAAGCACAGATCCATGCTGGAGGCCGCGGGAAGGGTGGTGGCATCAAATTGGCCGACAATCCCGGTAATGCGGAACGGGTGGCCGAAGAAATTCTTGGGATGCAACTCATCACTCCACAGACCAGTTCGGAAGGGCAGCAAGTCAAGCGTGTTTTGGTTGAGGAAGCCAGCCCAATCGCCAGGGAGCTCTACCTTGGTGTAGTAATCGATCGTGCAAAATCGGCTCCAATCGTTATGGTTAGTGAGGCTGGTGGGATGGATATTGAGGAGGTTGCCGTAAAGACCCCTGAAAAGATCTTGACGGAGGAGGTTAACCTTACTTATGGACTACAGGGTTTCCAGGCAAGGCGACTGGCTTTAAGCCTTCGTTTGCCTCGGGAGAGTATGAGTGCTGCATCGAAGCTCTTTCAGAACCTGTATTGCTTGTTTGAGGAGAAGGACTGCTCGTTGGCCGAGATAAACCCATTGGCTGTGATGGAAGATGGACGTGTCCTGGCTTTGGATACGAAGCTTAATTTCGACGACAATGCTCTATACCGGCAACCTGAGATTGCCTTACTTAGAGATTTGGATGAGGAAGCTCGCCAGGAGGTAGAAGCCTCTAAGTTTCATCTGAACTACATAAAGCTGGATGGTGAGGTTGCTTGCATGGTGAATGGAGCCGGATTGGCAATGGCCACCATGGATATAGTGAAAATGGCTGGAGCTTCTCCAGCTAATTTTTTGGATGTTGGAGGGGGCGCAGACGAAGAGATGGTGGAGAATGCCTTTAGGATCCTTATAGGTGACCAGGGTGTTCGTGCGGTTTTCATCAATATTTTTGGTGGGATCATGCGATGCGACATTCTAGCCCAGGGGGTTGTTAAGGCGGTTCGGAAGCTTGACGTTAAAATCCCCGTGATCATCCGGATGGAAGGGACGAACGTCGAAGAGGGCGGTCAGATCTTAGAGGGTTCAGGCCTGGATTTCACGTTGGGCAATGGAATGCAGGATTCAGCTGACAAGGTTGTTGCGGCGTTGAGGGGGTGACGGGTCGCGCCCATACTTTTCCCTGATTAGAGTTGATATTTTTATTTTAGGTGTTCCATGTGTGGGTCGAATGAGAACCCTTAGCAGAGGTATTGTTTGGATAGAGAGTAGTTGGAAGAATTTTAGGTTCTTCCGAGCAAAACATCTCATTTCTTAAATAAAAAGGGGGCCCCCTAGTGGGTGTTCTGGTTGGACCGGAAACGCGAATTGTGGTGCAGGGCATGGGGAAGCATGGTCAGTTTCACGCGATTCGCTGTTTGGAATATGGCAAAGAATACGGTATTGAGCAGCTGGTTGTTGCTGGCGTGACTCCAGGGAAAGGGGGAAATCGGGTTGAATCCATCCCTTTCTTTGACACCGTTGCTGAAGCTATTGCGGCTACAGGTGCAAATGCATCTTTGGTTTTTGTGCCGCCGTCGGGTGCAGCTGATGCAATAATGGAGGCTGCGGATGCCAATACCCCATTGGTTGTGTGCGTCACGGAGGGGATTCCCGTGTTTGACATGCTTCGGGTCCACAAGTATTTGGAGGGCCGGCCTTCACGATTAATAGGACCCAATTGCCCGGGGGTGATTTCGCCTGGAGGCTGCAAAATGGGTATCATGCCTGCACAGATTCATTTGCAGGGAAGAGTCGGAGTGATATCACGGAGTGGGACACTGACCTATGAGGCGGTTGGGCAACTCTCTGCGCTAGGTATCGGACAGTCGACGTGCATTGGGATCGGAGGTGACCCGGTTATTGGGACGACTCATGTAGATGCGTTAGCCTTGTTCGAGAAGGATCCGGATACAGACGCGGTAATTTTAATAGGTGAGATTGGTGGCACTGCCGAGGAGGAAGCTGCAGAATTCATCCAATCGGGGGGCTTCACTAAACCGGTTGTAGGTTTCATTGCAGGCCAGACGGCCCCCCCGGGACGACGTATGGGGCATGCTGGAGCAATAATATCTGGGGGCAAAGGAACCGCGGCGGATAAAATGTCCGCTTTGGAGAAGGCCGGGGTAATCGTCACAAAAAGTCCAGCCGGGATGGGTGAAAAGATGGCCCGGGTCTTAAATTCCAGGTGAAGGTTGAATTTCGTCCCATATTGAATATACTGGGAGTATATGGACTTGAAATCGGGACGACGAATGGAAAAGGATTTTCCTCTATTAAGACAATGGGGAGGTGGGTTTTTCCGATTGAACGAATATTTAGCATGTGCTAACTTGACTGCCCGCCCGGACTAAGCCAGCGCAGCGGGTTCGTATTCGATTCCAAAAAATTTCAAGAGGATCTCTTGGAGATGAGTGAAACACCCGAGGTAGCAGATGGAACGAACGGAGGCAATTCGCCCCGTAAGGATTTGGAAAGTATCGAAACGGTGGCGATTCGCTTTGCCGGAGATTCTGGTGATGGGATGCAACTTACCGGGACGAGATTTACCAATGCGACCGCCGTTGCCGGAAATGATCTTAGTACATTGCCAGACTTTCCTGCTGAGATTCGTGCACCGGCCGGCACATTAGCCGGTGTCAGTGGTTTTCAGATTAACTTTAGCAGCCAGGATATTCACACCCCTGGGGACAGCCCCGACGTTTTAGTTGCCATGAATCCGGCTGCACTGAAAGCGAACTTGAATGACTTGAAACGCGGTGGCATGGTCATCCTGAATACATCTGCCTTCAATCAGAAAGCTTATGACAAGGCAGAATATACTTCCGACCCTCTGACAGACGGAACTCTCACTCCTTATCGTGTCCATCAGGTCGATATTACAAAGATGACTCAGGCGGCTCTCAAGGACATGGGATTGCAGCCGAGTGTTATGGATCGCAGCAAGAATTTTTTTGCTCTTGGGTTGATGTTCTGGATGTATCAGCGCCCGATAGATCAGACCATTAAATGGATTGAAGAAAAGTTCAAAAATCAGGAAGAGATTATAGAAGCCAACCTACGGACCTTGCACGCGGGATATCATTTCGGCGAGAACACAGAAATTTTCCAGACTGCCTATGTGGTGAAAGAAGCACAATTGCCGCCAGGTCGGTATCGGAATATCACGGGGAACGAGGCTGTGGCAAGTGGCTTGATTGCTGCGGCGCGGATCGCTGGGCTTCGCCTTGTATACGGCAGTTATCCAATAACCCCCGCAAGCGATGTCCTTCACGAGCTTTCTCGCTTTAAGCATTTTGACGTTGTTACTATACAGGCTGAGGATGAGATGGCAGCGGTTTCCGCCGCTATTGGTGCGGCTTTTGGTGGCTCACTTGGTGCGACAGGAACTAGCGGACCCGGTATCGCTCTAAAGTCCGAGGCTATGAATCTGGCTGTGATGACGGAACTGCCTCTCGTGGTGCTCGATGTTCAGCGTGGGGGGCCCAGTACAGGTCTTCCCACTAAGACGGAACAGGCCGACTTGCTCCAAGTACTTTATGGACGGAACAGTGATTCGCCAATACCGGTTGTGGCGGCAAGCACGCCGGGCGATTGTTTCTTCGCTGCCATCGAAGCCTCTCGTATTGCCGTCAAATATATGACGCCGGTTGTGTTACTCACCGATGGGTACTTGGGGAATGGAGCTGAACCCTGGAAAATTCCCGAAGTGAAGGACCTACCCGAGTTTAAAGTGGAGTTTCGTACAGATCCCGAAGGTTTTTCGGCGTATCTTCGAGATCCTGACACCCTGGCTAGGTCGTGGGTTAAACCTGGGACCCCGGGGTTGGAGCATCGTATCGGGGGCATTGAGAAAGAGGATGTTACAGGAAACGTTAGCTACGATCCCGCTAACCATGAACATATGGTTCGTACACGTGCCGCTAAGATTGCGGGTATTGCCAACGACATCCCTGTTGCGAAGATCGAGGGTGCGGAAAAAGGGAAGTTGCTTGTCCTTGGGTGGGGGAGTACATATGGATCGATAACCACAGCGGTTAGCGTTCTACAGGCGCGAGGAGCGTCGGTATCTCACGTCCACTTGCGTTACCTCAATCCATTTCCGCGAAACCTGGGGGAAATATTTTCAAACTTTGAGAAGGTTCTTGTCCCAGAGATGAACATGGGGCAACTCCGAGAGGTCATTCGGGCTGAGTACCTGGTGGATGTGCTCGGGTACAATAAGATTCAAGGCCAACCCTTTAAGATATCAGAACTTGTTGACAAAATTGAGGAGGTGCTCGCGTTATGAGCACGGAGACCGTTAAGCTGACCAAGAAGGACTTTACGTCGGATCAGATTGTAAGGTGGTGCCCCGGTTGTGGGGACTACGCTATCCTGGCTCAGGTACAAAGTTTGTTCCCCGAGCTTGGGATTCCTAAAGAAAATGTTGCGTTTGTATCGGGCATTGGTTGTGCTGCTCGTTTTCCCTATTACATGAACACCTATGGGTTTCACTCCATTCATGGACGGGCGCCTGCTTTCGCCACCGGCCTTAAGGTTGCCAACCCGGATCTATCGGTTTGGGTGGTTACGGGTGATGGTGATGCCCTGTCGATTGGTGGCAACCACCTAGTACACGTTCTGCGTAGAAATGTGGATTTGAAAATCCTTCTCTTCAACAACCGAATTTACGGTCTGACAAAGGGACAATATTCACCGACTTCGGAGTTTGGCAAGAGAACCAAATCCACGCCAATAGGCTCTGTCGATGCGCCTCTTAATCCGGTTTCGGTTGCGATAGGATCAGGAGCTACGTTTGTGGCGCGCACTGTGGACCGGAATGTGAAGCACATGAAGGAAATTATTAGAGCGGCAGCGGAACATAAGGGTACGGCTTTTGTCGAAATCCTACAGAATTGTCCGGTATTCAATGACAAGGCTTTTTTTAATCTGACGGAAAAGGAGACAAAAGACGTTGATGGTGTCCACCTCCAGAGTGGCCAACCAGCGGTCTATGGCTCCAAAGATAGCCCAATGGGTTTACGTCTTAACGGTTTGAGCATTGATAGTGTTCCCGTGAACGGGAATACAGACGAGCTTATCGTTTATGACCCGCACGTTTCGGATCCCACGCTTGCTTTCATGGTGGGCCAGATGCACGATCACGGACTCCCGGTTGCTCTGGGTGTTCTCCGCTCGGTAGAACAGCCCTGCTACGATGCTCTCGTTAACGATCAAATCGAGAAAACTGTGGAGGCCAAGGGAGAGGGGGAGCTTGAGGCTCTTTTGAACTCTGGCGATACCTGGACCGTAGGCTGAGACGTTACTCATTACGTAGTTGGTTCCTTATCATTGCGAGGGAAATCCATTCTGGGTTTCCCTCGCAATTTTGTTGGTTACCCATTAACCGTTATATGGGGAGTGAAGTGCATGGAAAGGACGTTGGCAATCATTAAGCCCGACGCTGTTAAAAGAAGATTGGTTGGTGCTATCCTCACGCGGGTTGAGAAGGAAGGATTTACGATCCTGGCGATGCGGCTTCAGCATCTTACAAAGAATGAAGCAGAAGGATTTTACGAGGTTCATCGGGAGCGACCGTTTTTCGGAAGCCTAACAGATTATATGTCCTCCGGTCCTTGTATTCCTATGGTATTGGAAAAAGAGAGTGCTATCTCTTCTTGGCGGGAGATCATGGGGGCGACCAATCCGGAGGATGCGGAGGAAGGGACTATTCGAAAGCAATTTGGGGAAAGTCTTGAGCACAATAGTACACATGGGAGCGATGCTCCTGAAACTGCGAAGTTTGAGATTAATTATTTTTTCGTCGATTCGAAACTGACTTAAGTAAAGATATTTGCAGATTTTGGTCTGACCCTTCTTGTTTGCGGGTTATAAGGAAACGGAAATTTTGTTACTGATGACATGCTCTACACCCGCTCAGGGTCTTCTACAACCGTGTTGCAGAGCTCGCCCAAATGGCTTACCGTGCAACGGATTGCGTCTCCGGGTTTGAGGTAATAATCCTGTGGGGGATCTCTGAAGGTTGCAACGCCCGAGGGCGTTCCTGTGGAGATGATATCTCCAGCGTTCAGGCCTATTTTGGACCAATGAGAGATAATCTCAGGAAATTTGAAAAGCATATCTCGGGTATTTCCACTTTGGCGAGGATCAGGCTCGTTATTTACCCAGGTTTCAAGTGTGAGGTTGTTGATGTCCGGGATTTCGTCAGAGGTAGTCACATAGGGGCCCATGGGGGCGAAACCGTCCAGATTTTTCCCCATAAATAACAATCCAAATTTCATCTCGGCTCGCTGAATATCTCGTGCACTAATGTCATTATAAATGGTGTAGCCAAATACGTGTTCCATAGCATTTTCGGGTGCAATATCTTTACCCCCTTTCCCAATGACAATGGCAATCTCTACCTCATAATCCAGTTCTTGAGTATGACGAGAATGGATAATCGGCGCCTTGTGGCCTGTTATGACGGAGGGAACCTGGGAAAAACCCATCGGGAATCGGAGTTTGGGGGCGTTGGGATTTTCACCGACATGGTCGTGAAAGTTGAAGCCCATGGCGATAAATTTCCCCGGTTGAGGAACTGGAGCGTGAAATCGGACGTTGTCTCCCAGGTGGAGTATCTTAGTCCCTTTTGACCCCTGAAGGGGCGCTCCACTTTCACGTTTGGACTGGATGAGTTCCAGGATTCGCTGGACGGCGCCTATGGAGGCGTGGCCGCCGCGGATATATCCATAGATACCCTCCCTGGCCCATTTAGTTCGAAGCGCTACGGCTCGGGGATCTCGGTGGTTGGCTTCGGCTATAGTTAGAGCCAAACTCATGTCGACTACTGTTCTATCCTCTAGGACAAGTCCTATTCGGGGACCAATAGGGTCTTCAGGAAGCGTTTGAAAAATAGCGAGTTTCATACTCTCTCCGATTCTCTGTAGCCTCGGTGGGCGCAAACTTAAATTTTCAAAGCTCGAAACAATTGATAGACTTAACCGGCCTATCCGGTCTATTCGGATTTAAATGGTCTTGACAGGACGAAAACATTCTGTTTCTTTATTGCCTTAGCTCGGAGGCAATTTGCCACCGAAGGAAGCTGTGTACCTATCGTTAAGGATCCGAAATGCAATATTTTGCTGAGGGTGAACCCGAAGAATCAAAGAGGCGGCATCTTTGGTGGCATGGTTGCGCTGTCAGGATTGGCCTTGGCCTGTCCTTAGTGCTCGCCGTCTCTTCCTGGATGTTGTTCGGTTAATCCTGTCTCTAGTGTAATGATTTGGTGCTCTTCTAAAAGGTTCGTTAGCCTGTCTCGATTGATGAGCTCAACAGGTGCACCCTCCAGGATTTTATCCACCTCCTGAGAGAAGTAGCCCGTTGTGATAAAAATCCCCTTCATAGCTTGTTCCTGATGCACAGCGCTACTGAGTCCAATTACCGAAGCAGAATCCACAATTTGGTCCATTGGCGAAAGAACTCCATTAACAAGGTAAGTTCCTCCCAAAATGGGATGCTCCATCAAGGCCGTAATGTCCACATTCCCTGCTACAGACATTTCGACTGACGTTACCTGAAGGCCTAGGGCTTCGACGAGGTCCACACATATTTCTTTGAACTCTTCTGGAGGCAACTCTTCGATAGCGGAGCCTTGTACTGGGTCTTGCTGATAATACGCCTTCTCCATAGCGATTGGAGCTGAGGAGCGTTTGAGAAGAAATATCAAAACAAAACCTAGAATCGTGGATATTGTTATGATGACTACCATAATCCTCCCCGGTGAAATCGATCAGGGTCACTAATTTCGCTTTTTACTGAGAACCCTACGTAAACGACAAAATTGCCGCTAGCGGTGTCAAGGAGGCTGTCCTACTGCATCATTTCGTCGTAGACTTGGTCCTTCTCATTTTTTTTAATGAGCTTGTCATTGTGAAAAGCTTGTTTGAGAGAGATCCAGCACGCAACGAAGACGATAACCAACATTCCCGTAATTGGTATATTATCGGGCTTCAATAGGATTTCTAGAAACTGTTCCATAGTTTTTATTCCCTTCTTCGATTACTCCACATCAATATGTACCGGTTGGGGACAGCCGGTCAAGTTCGCATTCTACGTTGACACACCCTCAGACGGTTTCTATACTCATTTTAACTAGGCGGAGGCGTGTGGGCAAATTGTGTGCCCAACCGTAAGAACCAGAGTTGAATAGTATAAGAGAAAATAATGGCCCATTATATTGCAGACACCTGTATCGGATGCAGTATCTGCGAGGTTAA
Organism: uncultured bacterium; assembly: GCA_964437725.1. Taxonomy (GTDB): domain Bacteria; phylum UBA8248; class UBA8248; order JACPRG01; genus CAYTIB01. The sequence continues at coordinate 46,067 of CAYTIB010000036.1, forward strand.
GTGCCCGACAGATGCTATCAGTGGTCGTAGAGACCAGCTTTATGTCATAGATCCAAACCTCTGTATCGACTGTGATGTCTGCGGTCGTCATTGTCCAGTTGAGTGCATCTTGGATGAAAATGGAAAGATTATTCCAAGAATTCGGCCTAAGGAGATGCCGAAGGCAGTGGTTATCGAAGAATTATGCAACGGTTGCAACTACTGTGTGGAGATTTGCCCGTTCGATTGTATTAGTCTGGAAGACGCCGAAGGTTGGGAAGACCTCCAGGTGTTGGCCAAGGTCCACGAAAAGGAATGTGTTGGCTGTCAGCTCTGCGAAGCCTTCTGTGACAAGGAGGCCATTGTTGTCCCTCTGCCTGAGGGAAAAACAAAACTGGAGTTCGTACTGGGGCACTATACCTGAGACTGCTTCCGTGTGATTGGTACACGTTGGATAGTGGTGTCGGATTCCGAATAAGCCCAAGGGTCCCGCCGTTTGCCCTTGGGCTTATCTTTTTGTCCTGAAGGTAAACAGGGAGAAGTGGGGTGAAATTACTCCTACCCCGACGGCTTGTTAGCGGGCTCATGTGGTTCGTCATGCTATGGGTTCTGGTTGCATGCTCTCCTCTGGTTCCGCCCCCCCCACCTCTCACCCGCAGTGAGTTTACGCCCTTACCCCAAGGCTTCGCTGAGTTAGCAACGAAACTCCGCCCTTCTGTTGTTCACATAAGTGCAGAGCATGTGGAAAACTCGGCTCGAATCGGTCAGAAATCAGGAGGATTAACCACGGATCTACGCGATTTTTTTGGAAGGTTTTTTGGATCTCAAGGTGAGGCGGCTCCTCTAAGTGGTTTAGCAGAAACAGAATCTAGAGGAGATGGAAGAGGGACTGGTTTTCTAATCGGAACCAAAGGCGAGATTCTCACTAATCATCACGTTGTTGAAGGGGCCAAACGAATCCGTGTTCGTTTATACAAGGGTGAATGGTTAGATGCCCGTTTGGTTGGTGCGGACCCCTACACAGATCTAGCACTTCTCGAAATCAACTCTAAGGGACCTTGGTTCGGTGCACCATTAGGAGATTCCTTGAAGACTCGGGTTGGTGAGTGGGTTTTAGCAATTGGTAACCCATATGGGTTGGAGGAAACGGAAACGGCCGGAATATTAAGTGCTAAGGGCCGGACTCTTGAGGCCCCGGAACTTAGTGCTTTTCTTCAAACGGACGCTCCCATCCATCGAGGGAACAGTGGTGGGCCACTACTTAACATTCGTGGAGAAGTTATAGGTGTGAACACTGCTGTAGTTGTTGGTGCGGCCGGGATCGGTTTCGCTATTCCGATCAATTTAGTTCGCCGGCTTCTTCCAAACCTTCGGCGTTTTGGACGAGTCCGTCGTGGATGGATAGGCGTGTCGATTCAGGACATTGGCCCGAAATTAGGTCGATACTTTAAAATTTCTGGAAGTGGTGGAGTTTTGGTCACCCACGTTCAGGGGCAAGGGCCGGCTGGGAAAGCAGGTGTGCGACCAGGGGACATAATCGTCTCGATGGAGGGAGTTAAGCTCAAGGATACGCAAGGTTTCGGCCGTATTTTAGAGCGTGCCCAAATTGGAACTCCGACGGAACTTGAGCTTTTACGAGGTGGAAAAATTTTGAGAGTGAAGGCAATGGTTCGTGAGCTTCAAGAACTCTCGCATGTTCCCGGCATCCGAGGGAATTCCAGTAAGCTTTTGTACCCACCTTTGGGTATGCTTCTGAAGCCCCTTACACCTTTATTGGCAGGTCGTATGGGAATAGACGACCCAGCGGGGCTTCTGGTCGAGAAAGTTGAACTTGAAGGACCGGCAGATCGGGCAGGGATTCGGCGAGGTGATATAGTTCGTTCGATTAACATGCAGGCAGTTCGCTCTAAACGCGGCGTTCAGGACGTTCTTCACACCCTAAAAGAAAAGCAGATATTGTTTTTAATACAGAGGGAAGATCGTCGATTTTTTCTCCTCCTTAGGCATCGAGCCAACCAAGGCAGTTCTCAAAAATGAATATGAAGCAACGCTAATCTTTTCCCTGCGCCCGAGGAAAACAGCTCTACTACTGCAGGTATTATTTTTAAAGGTTGCAATGATTTGACAGGACCTTTTTCGGCTCTGCGTTGTTTTGATGCCGTGTTTGGTTTGAATTTTATAATTTCAAGTTTGGTTGGGGCTTTAAGTTGCTTAACACGAAAATCGCTGAAATATTCGAGGCCATCGGGAACCTCCTGGAGATCAAAGGAGAGAACCATTTTCGGATCATGGCATATCGCCGTGCAGGGCAGATCCTCCGAGATCTTTCGGAACCCATTGAAGCTGTGGCTGAGCGCAACGAGCTAGATTCTATTACTGGGATAGGAGAAGATCTGGCTCAGAAAATCCGTGACTACATCAATACGCGAGAAATAAAACAGTATGAAATATTAAGAGCCGAGCTTCCTGAAGGGATTCTGGATCTTCTGCGTATTCCCGGTGTAGGTCCGAAAACCATTGCTTTGTTTTATAACGAACTGGGTGTAGGAAGTATTGATGAACTTCTGGTTTCGATCAGAGACGGAAATCTAAGTAAACTTCCCGGCATCAAGGGAAAAACTGTCGAAAACATCCGTAAAGGCCTAGCGTTTATTGCCTCCAGTGACGGCCGCAATTTGCTGGGCGATGTTCTACCTTTGATTGATGATTTGATTCGGGCCTTGAGGAGGATATCTGGCATTAAACGAGCAGAGGTGGCCGGATCCCTCCGCCGCATGCAAGAGACTATTGGCGACGTGGATATCCTGGCTACTATCAAACCGAAGATCAAGGGGAAGGAAGTTATCGAGTTGTTCACAGAGCTCCCCCAAGTAGCGAAGGTTCTTGCCCGAGGGAATACGAAAGGTAGTGTTCTCTTAAACAACGGGTTTCAGGTAGACCTCCGCGTCGTGTCTGAGGATGAATTTGGCTCAGCCATGCAATATTTCACTGGTTCGAAGGCGCATAATGTCAAGATTCGAGGATTGGCCCGTAAGTTGGGACTGAAGATCAACGAGTATGGTGTTTTTAAGGGGAAAAAGAAAATTGCCGGCAAGACAGAAGAGGAGGTATATGCTACCCTCGGGCTTCCCCATTTTGAGCCGGAACTCCGAGAGGATCGAGGAGAAATTGAAGCAGCCTACCTCGGACAATCAAAGAGAGGAAAACTTCCAAGCCTTGTTAAGCTCAAGGATATTAAGGGCGAGATTCATGTTCATACCGAATGGAGTGACGGAGTAGGTACTATCGAGGAGGTGGCACTTCAAGCTAAAGCTGCAGGCTGTGAATATGTGGCACATACTGACCATTCGATTACGGAACGTATTGCTAACGGTCTTAGTATTGATCGGATGTGGAAGAAGATCGAAGAAATCGATGCTCTTAATAAGAAAGGAATAGGTATCGAAATTCTTAAAGCTGCCGAGGTTGACATTCTTTCGGATGGAAAACTTGATTATCCTGACGATTTGCTTGATGCCCTTGATGTAGTGGTAGCATCTATTCATAGTGGATTCAAGCAGAAATCTGACAAGATGACAGGACGCATTGTAGATGCCCTGAACCATCCTCGCGTGCATGTTCTTGCCCATCCCACGGGACGGTTACTGAATTCTAGGGAGCCTTTTGCGGTAGATCTCGATACCGTTATGGCCACGGCAGTGGAGAATGGAGTTGCATTAGAGATTAATGGCTCTTATCAAAGACTGGATTTGTCGGATGTCCATGCTCGAAGGGCATTGGAGCTCGGCGCGATTTTTTGTCTTTCCACCGACGCTCACCGGTTGGCGGCTGTTGGACGGTTTGAGTTGGCGGTGGCTACTGCCCGGCGTGCTTGGATCAAGAAGTCAGACGTTCTGAACACAAAACCGCTAACATCCTTCAAGACTTGGCTTGCTCAGAGGCGAGACTAATTATATGTGCCAGAATGACCTTGGTTCGAGTTTCTATTGAATGTTATTTATGCTCAAACTTTTTTACTAACATGCCAATGGAGGTTCTCTGTTCGTCGATTTTTTGCATATCCGGGGAAAAAACGTTAGTTTTATTGAATTCTAAGGAGACGATTTTCCAGAGAAATCCCTTTAAAGGGTTTTTGTTCGTTTTTTTATGTATAGGGTAATCACCTAAGGAAAATTGCTTTGTCGAACAAACTGATAATCGGTGGTGGGACAGTATTAACACTAGATCCAGATCGTCAGATTATAGAAGACGGTGCTGTAGCTGTCAGGGATGATCGAATCCTAGATGTTGGAAAAACAAAAGAGATACAGAAGGAGCATCCAGAAGCCGAAGTTTTAGATGTCGAGGGTGACATTATTATGCCCGGTATTGTAGATGCTCATGTTCACCTAGCCCAAGCTTTGCTCCGAGGTTGTGCGGATGATTTACCCCTTATTCCTTGGCTGACGGAACGTGTTTGGGTACTCCAGGGTTGCTTTGATGAAGAAGACGGTCGGGTAAGTGCGGAGCTTTGCATGCTGGAGATGCTACGGTCCGGGACGACTGCCTTTATAGAGACTCTTCTTGCTGGAAGATATGGCCTGGATGGTATTGCCGAAACCGTCGAGCAGAGTGGAATTCGGGCAGGTTTAGCCAAGTCCATTATGGATGTAGCTACTTACGCCGAAAGTCCCGTTCCCATGTTCGCGGGTATGATTGAAACTAAAGAGACGACATTTGACGAGGCTCGAGAACTCCATGAAAAATGGCATGGAAAGGCTGATGGGCGCATTCAGATTTGGTTGGGACCTAGGACCTTAGGGGGCACCACACCAGAATGCCTCAGGGAAGTTGCAGCCCTGGCTCATGAGCTTGACATCCGGATGAATATCCATTTTTGTGAAGTGCCTGAGGATGTGAAATTTTTCCGCGAACAATACGGAAAACGACCTACGGAACTTTTTGAAGAACTGGGGCTTTTAGGGCCAAATATGATGCTCATCCACTGTGTTTGGCTTGACGAAGAGGATATTAATACCATCGCAAGAACTGGGACTCATGTTGTGCACAACCCAGCATCCAACGCCAAACTAGGCTCTGGTTTTGCCCCTGTAGATAAGATGCTGAGAGCAGGAGTCAATGTTGCTATTGGATGCGATGGAGGGCCAAGCGACAATAATTATGACATGGTTTTAGAGATGCGATGGGCCTCTTACCTTCAAAAAGTTAACCGGTTAGACCCGACCCTGTTACCTGCGGAAACCGTTCTTGAAATGGCGACTCTTGGTGGGGCTCGGGCTATGGGTTTAGAGGACGATATTGGTTCACTGGAGATAGGAAAAAAGGCCGACGTGGTTGTTTTGGATGTTCACCGGCCCCACATTGTCCCGTGCCCGGACCCTGTATCGGCTGTGGTGTGTGCGGCACGAGGGGATGATGTGCAACATGTGTTGATCGATGGTAAGTGGGTTGTGCAAGACGAGAAGGTTCTAACCCTGAACGAAGAAGATGTTTTGAAAAGAGCTTCGGGTCGAGCTAAAGGACTCTATGAAAGGGCGGGGATCAAGATTCAGCCGAGGTGGCCGGTGATTTAAAACGATCAACGAGAAGTTTCTATTCTGTTGTTACTAAACAAAAAAAGGGAACCCCCCATAACAGCGACAGAGGGGTTCCCTTTTTAGCTTTTGTTAGAGACGGAATAGAACGGTGTGTCCCATCCGGCTTTTATGCCACCGGAGTTTCTATCCCCCTCACTTGGTTAGAGGCCTTTATACAGTTATCCAGGATCAACCCCAAGATCGCTGCAACAGCCATACCACTACCGGCTAGCGAATTGATGATATTCCCTAGGCCGTCTCCGAAGAAGGCGCGCATTTTTGCAGCACCATCAATCTTGTAAGGCGGTGCACCTGCGATATATGCAGGTAAACTTAGCCCCATAAAGAGAATGAATCCCATAATCAGGAGATTGCGGTCGGATTTCAGATCCGCTTTGGCTGCTTGTTGAATTCCAACGGCCGCAATTAGCCCGAAGAGTGCGCAATAGAGCCCACCAATTACGGGGTCCGGGACTGTTGCAATGATTGCACCTAACTTCGATATCAAACCAACAATGATCAGGATTACACCCGCCATAAGTGTTACCTTACGGGCGGCGACTCGAGTTAGACCAACTAGCCCGATATTTTCCGAATAACTTGTGCTGGAAAATCCGCCAAGAAGACCGGTGATAAAGCAGCCTAGTCCTTCGGACCCTATTCCGCGATTTAGTTGCTTAGTGGTTGGGGCCGGTGCACGCGACATAGCTGCTACGGCGTGGTAGTCGCCGAAGCTTTCAATCATTGAAGCCAGATATCCAGCCAATATGGCAAAGAAGAAACCAACGTGAAACTTTGGTGCTCCCCATGGCAGGATGATGCTATCTGTACTCCACTTGAACCAAGGAGCTGCTCCGATGGCCCCGAAGTTAACGTGTGACGGGTGGCCGGGTCCAAACGTCCCCGTTCCAGTGAAAATCGCACACACTACCCAGGCGACCAATATCGCAGCAAATATTGGAAACATCCTTAGAAGGGCACTTTTTCTAGACCAGACCTGCGAGAAGAGAAAGATGCAGAGGAGGGTGAGAAGGGAAATTGGCCAGTGTTTACCGGCTTTAGGGGCTCCAACAGCAAAAAGGGCCAAACCAATGAGCATAATTACTGGCCCAATGGTCACCGGCGAAAGGATCTTTCTCAGGTGACCAACTAAATTACCCCATCCGATAACCATCTCCACAATTGCACCAAGCATGATGGCCCCTGCAATGTATTGCATGGCCTCCGCACCTTTAAACTGCCCTGCAATCGCAAAAAATGCGGCCAGAAAAGAGAAGGAAACCCCCTGGATAATGGGGAGCCGACTCCCAATGGTCACCTGGAGAATGGTAGCTATCCCCGAGCAGAGCATAACAGCAGTGACAAGGACACTAACCTGAGCCATATCCATGCCGCGCGCGCCGCGGAGTATCAACGGTACACTGACAGTCGCGCCAAACATAGTTAGAACATGTTGTAAGCCAAAGACGATGGTTTTCCCTGTAGGGGGAGCATCATCTATCCCATAAATCAGTTCATCTTGCGCCATCCTTATCCTCCCTCAACTTTCCGCGAAGGCCTGATAACTAGCACCTTACGGACTATTCGGCTGTGCTTCCTATGTGCTCCGACCTAGAAGTCGTGGCAATTAAACGAATAACAAGGAGAACACAACAAACCAACCACTTGTTCCAGGGAAACTTGAAACAGCATTAAGGGCACAATCTTAGAATCCTACTAAAGGCGTAGGGCCGGTATATTTATGGCAGGGAGGTCCCACGTCTTGGTGCAAACCTCTGATATACCGGCCCCTATTTTCATGATTATTGTTGGTAATTGTCAACAATTTTTTTACTATCAATTTATGAGATGCTGGTTTTTCAAAAAATGAAGATTAGTCTCGTTAGGTATAACAACGAAGGGACGCCTAATAAATTGAATTATTAGATGGGTTCAAAAAACCAGAGAGTTATAAGAAATTCTTAACGAAAGGCATACCTCGAACACACTTTGAATCTCTTTTTCAAGGCTGTAAGGGCTATTTCGGGTGAATCTGGAAAACAGCTTTAAAATGGATATTTTGATTATCGAACCTAGTTCGTATACTGTTTCTTAATTTATCTGGTATTAAATAAAGCTCAGTAGGCTAATAATGGTTGTTAGTTTTTAGTCTTGATCAAATTTTGTGAGTGAAATTATGGATTCGAATTCTCAATACCGAGTTGGAGTTGACACGGGAGGAACTTTCACCGACGTTATTGCAGTTCGCCTTTCCGACGGCACTCTTTTCTCTTCCAAGGTACCATCCACACCAGAAGATCCTTCCTGTGCTCTATTCACGGGGCTACGAAAAATCATGGCCGAGGCTGAAGCGGAGGAATCCCGGGTAGCCGGGATTATCCATGGGACAACAGTTGCCACAAATGCCCTTTTGGAGCGTGAAGATCATAATATGGGCCTTCTGGTTACAGAAGGTTTTCGCTTTCTATTGGAGATTGCTCGCCAGAGTGTCCCGGAAGGATACGGAAATTCCTTTTTTTGGATTAAGCCTTCGCGTCTAGTCTCGGTGGATCGCGTGATTGAAGTTGGTGGCCGACTAGATTTCCAAGGTAGGGAAATCGAGCCGCTCAATGAGGTTTCCGTCCGAACGGCAGCGCGAAGATTGCGAGAGTTGGATGTCTCCACTGTAGGTGTTTGTCTACTTCATTCCTATTCCAATCCCGCGCATGAATGTCGTGTTAGAGAAATCATTAGGGAGGAGGCTCCCGAGTGTTTCGTTTCCCTGTCTTGTGAGGTTTTACCCGAGTATCAAGAGTATGAGCGGGCTTTGACCACACTTATGGATGCTGCATGCAAGCCAGTCATCCGCGATTATATCGATCGCGCAGCACAACGAGTTGAGGAAGCTACAAATGGGCACACGCCGTTTCTTGTCATGAAATCCAACGGAGGTACTATGAGTGCCCGGGCGGCGGTAGAACGACCTATTACCACGGCACTTTCTGGACCTGCGGCAGGTGTTCTTACCGGAGCTGCTTTGGCGGTAGAAGCGGGCGTTGAGAAGGTTATTACATTCGATGCGGGAGGAACCTCGACTGACGTTTCTGCAGTTGAAAACGGGCAGCCCACCTATACGACCCAAGCCACCCTTGGGAATTACAACATTAAGATTCCTATGATTGACATTGTGACCGTTGGCACCGGGGGGGGGTCGGTGGCATGGATAAGTCCGGAAGGACGGTTGCGTGTTGGGCCCCATAGTGCGGGCGCCAATCCAGGCCCAATGTGTTATGCGAAAGGTGGTAGGGACCCGACCGTGACTGATGCCGAGATTGTTCTCGGACGTTTACCTGAAAAACTAGTAGGCGGGGAATTAGTTTTAGACAGAAGTCTTGCGAGTGCAGGTATCGAGAAAATTGCCAAAGCCCAAGGGCTTAGCCCAGAAATGGCTGCGCAGGGAATCTTGGAAGTGGCAGCCTGGAATCAAGCCTTGGCTATTCGTCAGATGACGGTTAAACGCGGGAAAGATCCTCGAGAGTATGCACTTATGGCTTTTGGAGGTGCCGGACCACTTATGGCGGCGGACATCGCAGAGGTCCTGGGTGTAGCGGAGATCATCGTACCGCTCGAACCAGGCTGTGGCAGTGCCATGGGTCTGGTCGAAGTCGACTTGCGTAATGACTACGTTCGGACTTGTATCGCCCGGATTGATGAGATTCTCCCGGAAAATATTGAAGCGCGTTTTGTTGAAATGATTGATCAGGCGAACTCTGACTTGGAAAATGAGGAAGTTCCTGAGACAGCCAGAAGTTTTGAAAGGTCTGCTGACTTCCGCTACTACGGGGAAGGTCAGGAAATGACGGTGGGCTTCTCACCAAACGGTATGAACTCCCTTGCCGAAGCGGAACAACGCTTCCACGAAGCCTATCTCGACCAGTTTGGCTTCAATTATAGCGGGCGCACACCGGTAGAGGTTGTCAATCTGAGAGTAACCGCAGTGGGGCAGCTTGAACGTGCTCCGGCCCGGAAGGTTCTAAAGAGGCGGAGCCACAAAATGGTTTCTAAGGATGTTCGCTTGGTTCACTTCTCGCCAGTTGGATTTATAAACACACCGATCTATTCTCGCGAACAGCTTGAAGTGGGAGACATCCTCAACGGCCCATCCATTGTTGAAGACTATGGATCTACAACAGTAATCCCGCCTGGTGGCAAATGTGAGCTGGATTTGTGGGGTAACCTGCGGATTTATTGTCCTACATCAGAGATGAAAGAAGACGAAACTCTCGAGGTATCAAAGTTAGAAGTTAGCCCGGTGGTGCAGGAGATTGTAGAGGGTGCCCTATATGCCGCAGAACGAGAGATGGAAGATCTCGTCGAGCGCACCGCGCGATCACCGTTGATTCGGGACATGCATGATTACCGGGTAGGTTTGTTCGACCGAGATGGAAACAAACTTACCGGACGCTCCTATTCGGCCTTGGTTGCTCCTGTTTTGAAGAACTGGCGCAAGGAAGAAATCTGCGAGGGAGATGTCTTTCTTTGGAACGATGTTTATGAGTCTGAGGGGGGAATCGGTCACCTTCCCGATTTATGTTCTTGCTTGCCAATTTTCCACGAGGGGACGCTTTGTGCTTTTGCTTTGGTTTTTGGTCACCATGATGATATTGGAGGATCTGTTCCCGGTAGCCTTCCGACAAACGCTACAGAGATTTTCCAGGAAGGTGTTCTCATTCCTCCCATTAAGCTTTATGACCGGGGTGTGTTGAATGCAGCAGCCTATCGCATCATTTTCCGGAATAGTCGCATGGGGGAGCATCTCCAAGCGGACATTGATGCAGAGATTGCTGCCTGCCGGGCGGGTGGAGTGCGGTTGACGGAGCTTTTTAACCGTTTTGGCCAGGAAACGATCTTTCGGTGTTTTAAATCACTCTTGGAAAAGTGTGAGAAGACCATTCAGAACGAATTGTTGGCGAAGATTAAAGACGGGACTTACGAATGGGAGGACTACATCGAAAGTGATGGGGTTGAGTGCAACAAACTCCATACCCTTAAGCTCAAGATGACAAAGTTAGACGGACAATTAACTCTGGATTTCCGAGGAACCTCTCCTCAAGCCAAAGGACCTATAAATTGGCCAGGAAATTATGCGGATGGTGCTTTCCTGAAGAAGTGGATCGGTCCAATCTTACGGAACCTTGCAGATAGCCACGAACGCATGTCAGAAATCGATATCAACGAGGGTATCTGCCGGCTGATTAAAGTTGTTTTTCCTGAACCTGGGAGCCTGATTACGCCGGTTTTTCCTGGACCAACGAATATGCGGACATTTACGATCCTGCGGTTGCTGAGCCTTTTTTGCGGAGTTCTGGGCTTGGCTACGGGAGGTAAGATGCCTGCCGACCAAGAAACTATCAGGTATTGGGGACTTCACGGGCACGATGTTGAGGGAAAGTTCTTTCTCTTTCGAGAAATCTTGGGAGGTGGTTCGGGTGGGCGTCCATGGGGTGATGGAGTGGATGTGATACATGTGGTCCCAAACAGTCGAAACCTCCCTGCAGAATTCAGCGAGAGTCGTTTCCCGGTACGTGTCCTCCGTCTAGGTCTTGCGATGGATTCGGGTGGGCCTGGTAAGTGTCGGGGAGGACTGGGTTATTTTAAAGAGTTTCAAGCGCTTTGCGACTGCGAGGCTCTCAGCAATGCAGATCGGTCGTTTATTGCTCCTTGGGGGGTAAATGGTGGTCGTGCGGGTGGCTTGTATTCAGTGACGATTAATCCTAGTGATATTAGCCGACGGGAGGAACGCGTCGTGCCTGCCTTGAGTAACCGAGTTTCAGTTGAGAAGGGTGACATAATCCGAATTGTCACAACAGGAGGTGGCGGTTGGGGTGACCCCCTTGATCGGGAAACCGAACGTGTTCGAGAGGACGTTTCCTGGGGCAAGGTCAGCTTGGAGGGTGCAAGACGGGACTACGGCGTTGTTTTTGCCGATGAGCAAAGGCAAATCATTGATTTAAAGGCGTCCGAAAAGCAACGCGAGAAGATGAGGAAGGAAAGAGGAGAGGTCCCCTTCTTCGACCATGGCCCAAATCTCAATGCTCTAAAGAAGGCAGAGGAAGTCTGAGCATTTTTTCAACTAAATAACTTTGTTCACGGCCCAGAATCCCCCTCCTCAAAAGCCTCCAAACGTTCTTGAAGTTAATGATTTCATGAGATTATCAGCCGCCATTTCAGATCAGAATTAGAGTTTAACGGTTAAACAACGATATTCACGCGCCGTGACGGATGATGTTGTGTACCTCAAAAACTTCAGGCTTACCAGGATCCATTCTCATCTCCTTCAGGATTGGCGCAAGGCGGGCACCGAAAGCGTCGAGGTGCTCTTGCAAATCAAAAACTGATTTTTCAATCAATTTGAAAAGAATTTCCAATCGAAACCGAAGGTAGCCTCCAGATTACTATTCAAAAACTGGGGCAAAGTCCCCTTCCGGCGCATCCATACCTTCCTTCCAGTAAGAGTGAGGTGTGAGATTGACGTTGCGTGCAGCACCGACGTTGCCTTCCCCGTCTATACACACGAGGAACATAAGAGGGTTGTCAAACCGAGTATTCAGATCCTTTACCGCTTCCTCTGCGGCTTGCTGTGCTGGTTTACCCCCCTTTAGGTTCTGGATGGTTTGATAACCTAAGCAAGTTTTTATGACAATCTCGCCAGCCCCCGTAATAGTTGTGGACCCTGCACCATTTTCTGCATAGGTTGCGGCTCCTATGACACCTACGTCACCGACACGCCCAGGCATTTTGAGAGGGAACCCACCGCTCGATGTTCCTGCTGCGAAATTACCTCTTTGATCCATCGCGCAACACCCGACGGTGTCAGCCCATTTTCGGATTTTTTTCCAATAGGAATAAAATCCGCCCAGTTCTTCGCCGCTTTTAATCTTGGTAATAAGGTCTTTCCATTCCTCACGGCGGTGCGGTAGTTCGGGCTCGTATTCTTCGAAGCCAATTTTTCGGGCGATCTCTTCCGCCTCAGTTCCAACTAGCAAGACGTGGTCTGTTTCCTCCATAACAGCTTTAGCAACCTGAATGGGATTCTTGACACGCATGATGCCGCCCACCGCACCAGCCCCAAAGGTTTCCCCATCCATAACGCTGGCGTCAAATTCAATCTGACCCTTTAGGTTCAACCGGGCTCCTGTTCCCGCGTGATACATTGGGTCATCTTCCGCCGAGGTGATGACCGCTACGACGGCATCTAGCGCAGATCCGCCACCTTTTAGAATTTCTACACCTATTTGAAGATGATTTATGGCTGTTTCGCCAAACTCGCCGCCCGAAGGGTTAATGGCCCCTCCCTGAAATGCAATGGCACATGTCATATTTATTTATTCTCCTTGGTATGGGCAGACGATAAGCTCAAACGGAAGCGATTCGCTCAGTACCTCGGTTCCCTTATCCGTTACGAGTACGTTCTGCTCCATGTTAAATCCTGATAGACCCTTCCAGTAGAAGGGGGTTTCGACAGCGAAAACCATACCGGGTTGAAAGGTGCGTTTCTCTCCGGGCTCGATAAAGGGGTACTCCTCTACCTCTATGCCTACACTGTGCCCCATCATTCCCCGCTTGTAGTGGGGATAGCCGTTTTCCTTTACGTATTCGACGCCGATGGGAAAAATATCCTCCATGGGAACCCCAGGTTTAATTGCCGCGATCATTCGGAGAGTGGACTCCTTCATCAAGGCATTGAGTTTGTGGATTTCATCACTTGCTTCGTGGATACACATGGTTCGGGCCAGATCTGAGGTGTAGTGCTTGTAAACCCCTCCTATGTCCCATCGGACGGGATCTCCCTTTCTTCCGATGTAACTGTCCATCCCCGCTACATGATAAGGGTCAGCTCCATTGATCCCGAGACCCATAGTCGTGTGCCACCAAAGACAATCACGCTTGAGAAAGCTCATCTTGAGGGCTCGAAGAACATCTGTTTCCGAAACGCCGTCGTCAATGGCCCGACACATATCTTTAATTGCTTCACAGGTCCTAAGGTTGGCCTCACGTATAAGATCAGTTTCATGGGAAGTTTTCACCATCTTCATATCAATTAAAGCCTCACGGGCATCTTCCAACTTTGCTCCGGGTAGCTCACTTCGGATAGCTTCCAGGTGTATGGAAGGAAGGTCATCCATTTCGATGCCAATAGATGCGTTGGCTAAATTATTTTCCTGGATGGCTTTAAACAACCCTTTGATGGCTCCGGTTTCATACATCTCTGGCACCGTTTCCCCCTCAGGTAACTCGAGGTGCATACCCGTGGGTGTAAAGCCGACCTGAGGGTGCCCCTTGAGCTTTTCCAGGTACATCGAAGTACCATAACTGACGATAAGCTTTGGTTCCCCATCTCGGGGGACAAGGACGAAGGCTGGACCGATTCGTCTTAGCATGAAGATAATGGTGTTCTGTGATGTTGGGAGTGCGTCGAGGCCACTAGTGTAGAAAATGTTCTCAGGCGAAGAAGCGATGAGCGCGTCGAGGCTCCTCTCTTTTAGGATTTCTTGTACGCGCGATAGGTCCATTAGCACAGGCGTTTCTCCTCAATCGAGTGTTGACTGTGAAATCTCAAGGAAAAAGGAGAGAACGCACTCACCAGATTCCCCGGTTCCGTAGCATCGGAGGGAGAAATCTTAGCGGTTGTTTTTCAGGGGTGTCAAGGCGAATAAGAGGCTGGAGACGCGTAGCCCAATAAAAGCAGCCATTTTTGCCAAGAATACGTGTTTTCCGGCTAAAAAATTAGAATGTAGTTCAGTGTTTAGATTTGAAGCACTCTCGTTTATTATGGGGCAAGGAGATCAGTATCCCCTGCAGCTATAGAAAGCATAGGATTGGAAAGGAAGATAAGAACTGTCTTGAAGTGCTTATTTGTGAATTGGATGGTTTGCCTTTTGACAGATTAGATTTGTTCTTCATGGATTCTGAAGCTTACGATTACGAAGGAAAATAATTCTAATGCCGAACATTACATTGTTGGACATTGAAGAACTAAAAGATACAAAGCTCGGTCCCTTTATCAATAAAAGTCTCAAAGCACGTGCTCCCGATCCAGCCTTTCACGCAATAATGGGCCACAACATAGAGTTAGCAAAAGCGATGTATATTGCCTGGGGAACTGTTTTTAGTACGGGTAAGATAGACCATAAGCTGAAAGAAATCATACGCGTGCAACTGTCCCGAATGGTCAATTGTAATTACTGAGGTAATGTTCGATCCGCTTCGGCGAAGCGGCAAGGACTGACGGAAGAGTTGATCGACGAAGGAATCGAACACTACGAGGAGAGCGAAAAGTTTACCGAGGCCGAAAAACTTGCTTTGCGATACAGCGAATGGATGGGGACTGACCCGGGAAAGATTGATTCCGCCTTCTACGGAGAGTTGAGAAAGCATTATGCTGATGATGAAATCGTAGAGCTTGGTGTCTTTATTGGTTTCAATGTTGGTTATCACACATTTTTTGGGACCCTTAATTTTTATCCGATGTTTGACAAAGCAGGAAATCTAGTCGGACAGGAAGAATCTGCTCAAGTGTATGGTAAAAGACCTGTTTCGCATTTGCGAGAACCGGAAAATACGGTTTCCATCGACTGATCTCTGCACCTTGGGGAGCCTAAGCTGTTGCCACATATTGAACCTTATCACTCGAAGGATGAGACGGATGCCCAACTTTCTAAGATTCGTGAAACTTGTAAAAGACTACAAGTTCCGGATGATTTCTTTTTGGCGATTTTAAGATATGTACCTGGATATGAAAAAGCACTGACAGATGCCATGCTCGAATCGCATATGAAGGGGAATGTGGATCACAAACTGAAGGAAGTTATCCGCATCCGGCTCGCTAGAACGGCCCAGGATACTTACTTCTCGAACCTACGTTCTAAAGAGGCACAAGCTGAAGGATTAACAGAGGAATTGATCGATGCCGGATCTGGGGATTTTGAAAAAGATCCCCGATTTTCCGAGTCTGAAAAACTTGCGTTAAAATATGCGGACTGTATGTATCGCGATCCAAACAAGTTGGATGCTAATTTCTATAAAGAACTCAAAAAACATTTTACAGAGGCCCAGATTATGGAGTTGGGATCTTTTATTGCTTTGCATTATGGCATGCAGGTGTTTATGCGCACTCTCCAAACTTTTCCCGTGCAGGATCGTGATGGAAACCCTGTTGATCAGAAACAATCGGAAAAAATTTATAGTCTCAAACCCGAACTTTAATTGAAGTGTAAATTTCAAACTGTGTATTCTGATACTATTCTTTTTGGATCGACGTTGGTTCGTCTGGCCGGAATAGTGAAAAGGATTTGCCATGAAGGAAAAGATTGAAATTCATGTTCCAGGTGGAGAGGGAAGAGCGTTCGAGGCCAAGGCTGGGCAATTTGTTTCTGTAGTCAATCTGGAGGGGAAACAAGTCGGTGACTTTTGGTTGTTAAATGAGAAGAACCGGGATGAGTGCCTTGGGACTAATCATTCGGTGGTCCACATTGGAAGGTTGTTTCCGAAAGTTGGAGACGAGTTAATTACCAATTTGCGGAATCCTATTTTAAAGGTAATGCGAGATGATTGTGGGCGCCACGATATGATGATTGCTGCTTGCGATACTCGGCGGTATGAAATCTATTACAATGTTTCGGGCCACCGAAACTGCACTGACAATGCGCTAGATGCCCTGGCTCCTTGGAAGATTGAGCGTCGCCAGCTGGCCCAGCCTATCAACCTTTTTCAGAATATGGGTTATGAGGATAACGGAGGTTTAGAGTTCCGCGAATCTCTTGCCAAGCCGGGCGACAGAATTGTGTTTCAGGTTTTAATGGATGTGATTGGCTGTGTGTCATCGTGCCCGATGGATTTGAATCCAATCTCTGGAGGCAAGATCACTGATTTGGGCCTCTTAGTCTCAGATTCCGAATAAGAGTCGAGAAAAGCCTCACTTTTAGAACCGCCGATTTACCTTGGTGACTAGATTCTGAAACATCTCTTTGTTATCACGCCCTCACTAATTACATCACCTGATTGGGGATGAAGGATGTGTCTAATCCCTGTGGAATGTTCCTGCACAAGCCACTGAATAACTCAACTCCAGACTTATCGACAAAGGCGCCCTCCGTTGACTAAATACGTTTGCCCGGTTATGAAATCGGCCTCATTAGAGACCAGAAATGCCACAAGGTTTGCTACGTCCTCGGGCTGTCCGAAGCGTATCATAGGAGTTTCGGCTGCTATGGGTTCTTGGACCTTAGGTTTCAAAAACCTGCCGTCGCCAATGCCTGTCGCGGTCGCTCCGGGACAGACGCAGTTTACGCGAATGTCTGGGCCCAACTCATGCGCTAACCACTGGGTCATCGAAATTCTACCGCTTGCGGAGATATGGTAGGGAAGGGTCTGATATTTAGGTTTGAAGGCTAATTCTGACCCAGTGATAACGATTGCACCTTTGCCGTATCGTCGCATTCGGGGAACTGCTTCACGTGTGCAGTAGAAATGACCCTTAAGATTAACATCCAATATTTGATCCCAGAGTTCGTCGGTGATGTCCTCTAGCCTTTGTGCGGGAGCTGCGATCCCCGCATTGTTCACTAAGACTGAAAGGGGACCAAGAGCTTCGTCTGTTTTTCGAAAAAGGGACGCAACATCAGATTTTTTAGCTATATTTCCTCCCACAGCTATTGCACGGACACCAAACTCCTCAGCTTGTCGAGCGCCGTTTTCTGCTTGTTCTTGTCCTGCTTGGTAGTGAAAGGCCACGTCGTATCCATTGCGAGCAAGCTTTAGCCCTATGGCATTCCCTATACCGCCACTTGCTCCTGTGACTAATGCTACTTTGTGCTTCACCGGATAGAACCTTTCCGTGTTTGTAAAGGGGAGAAAATGTGATGCTCACCCTATAAGGGTGGGTCTTCTTCGTTTTCGATGTGTATGTTTACGTCAATCGGCCTTTTTGCGTAGGAAAGTGGGTGTATCCAGTTCGTCCTCTTCGTAAGGTTGATAGGCAAGGGAGCCGCTAGTAGGAAGCTGTATGCCAGAAGGAGCCCGTGTGCGAATATGCGTAGGGATTTCAAGATCCTCTTGGACTACTGACTTAAGAGCCGGCTCGCTTGCCTTTTTTTCACCGAATCCAGTCGCAATTACGGTTACCCGCACCTCTCCTTGCATTGCCTCGTCAATTACAGCACCGAACATGATATTGGCATCGTCGTGAGACGCGTCAGAAATAAGTTGGGCGGCCTCATCGACTTCATGAAGAGTAAGGTCTTTGCCGCCGGTAACGTTGAATAAAATTCCTCGTGCCCCTTCAACGGAAACCTCTTCCAGGAGCTGACTAGAAATGGCTTCTTGAGCCGCCTCAACGGCACGGTTTTCTCCCGTGGCTTCACCCGTCCCCATTAACGCCATGCCCATGTCTACCATAATGGTTTTGACGTCGGCGAAGTCTAAGTTAATAAGTCCGGGTTTGATCACCAGATCCGAAATTCCTCCTACCGCTTGGCGCAGGACACCATTTGCCAAGTCGAAAGCTTCGGCTAGCGTAGTGTTTCGTGCTACGGCGTTCATAAGCCGTTGATTGGGGATAGTGATAACGGTATCACAAGCTTCTTTTAGCTCTGTCAAGCCGTTCTCAGCCTGTGATAGTCGTTTTTTCCCTTCAAAGGTAAACGGTTTTGTCACGACGCCAACTGTCAGTGCTCCACAGTCTCTGGCGATGGATGCAATGATTGGAGCTGCTCCAGTTCCAGTCCCACCTCCCATTCCAGCCGTAATGAATACCATGTCAGTTTCTACCATAAGTTCTGAGATGCGCTCGGAATCTTCTAGAGCGGATTTTCTGCCCATCTCTGGGTTAGCGCCGGTTCCGAGCCCTTTGGTGAGCTTGGCGCCGAGTTGAAGCTTTATGGGTGCAGCGGAATGTTCCATGGCCTGCAGATCTGTATTGGCTGCGATGAATTCGACTCCTTCAACCTTTGCTGCAATCATTGCATTGATTGCGTTGCCTCCGGCCCCTCCAACACCAAAAACTTTCAATCGTGCACCAACATTTTTTTCCTCGCCCAGTTCAAATAGTTGTTGATTCTTGCCTCGCATCATTTGGCTCCCTGCATTGAGGTTGTTTCCCTGTTTCTATGTGGTTTCACCGAAACACTCTTGTTAACACTGACTTCATCTGTTGGACCATGCTCCCTCGACTTCCAACCTGGCCATTTCCACCTTGCCAGGAGGAACGAACTTTTTCCTGAAGACCGTATAAGAGAAGACCGATTCCAGTGGCATGGATTGGGCTTCGAACCATTTGGACAAGACCACCGCCGATTCCCTCTGGAATTCCTCTTCGGACCGGAATACCAATAAATTCCTCACCTGCTTCCGGCATTCCATCGAGAAGTGTCGAGCCCCCCGTAATAACTACGCCCGAGGCGATCAACTCGTCATATCCACTTTTTTGTATTTCCCGTCGGACCAAGCGAAAGAGTTCTTCCACGCGCGGTTCGATAACCTCACATAAGACGCGACGGGATAGGATGCGAGGCTCGCGACCACCTATGCTAGGGACTTCAATGGTTTCATTTCGGTCCACAAGACTTGCTTTTGCGCAACCATAGCGTCGCTTAATTTGCTCCGCTTCCCGTGTTGGGGTCCGAAGACCAACGGCCAAGTCTTTGGTGATGTGATCACCCCCTACGGGAATGACCGAAGTGTGCTGGATGGAATGGTCGTAAAAAATTGCTAGATCCGTTGTCCCGCCTCCGATATCCACCAGTGCCACCCCGAGCTCGCGTTCGTCGTCAGTCAAGCAGGAAAGGGATGAGGCCAACTGTTCCAGTACCAGTGATTTTGTCTTTAGGCCTGCTTGTTCAACACTTCTTGTCAGGTTCTTTGCGGCGGTCACAGACCCTGTTACGAGGTGAACTTTCCCTTCTAAGCGGACGCCTGATATTCGGAGAGGATCCTGAATACCATCTTGGTTGTCTACGACATAACTTTGGGGAAGAACGTGAAGAAGTTCTTGGTCGGGAGGGAGGTTGACGGCCTGTGCAGCCTCGAGGACACGGGCCACGTCATCTTCACAAACTTCCGAACCCCGGACTGCTACCGTTCCGTGACTGTTGAAACTTCGAATATGGCCTCCTGCTATACCTACATACACCTTGCTTACGGGGACATTTGCCATTCGCTTGGCTTCACCAACAGCAGCGACAATCGAATCGACAGTTTGCTCGATATTGACAACGACGCCTTTTCGAAGCCCCTGCGATGGGTGGTTCCCCACTCCTAGTATATCGAGTAGCCCATCTTCGCCTTGCTCAGAAATCAGGGCACACGTCTTGGTCGTCCCTATATCAAGTGCGACGATGTATTCGCCTTTTCGGCTCATCTCTATCCCTCTAGTGGTTTGCCGGATTATCGAGTGACTGCCCGGCTTCCCATAGATAAGTCCACTTCCTTAGGCCACGGATTTCTCTTCCAATGCCGGACAAGGGCAGAAAGTTGTTTCAAGCCCTCATTTATTTTTTGGGGTTTAAGGTGAAGCCAGGTTGTTTGTCCTTTCGGACCAAGGATGCCCATCGATATTTTTTGGCGTGTTGGAAAGTCTTTCAGATGGACTGCAGTCAAACGAACACCTTCTTTCCGATTTTCCGGCCATTGCGATCGGAACAGTTTGACTGCTGCCAATCCTGTCTGAAATTGCTCTCCCGTTAGGACCTGGCCAATTTTTAGCTTTTGGGATTTTTGTTTCAAAGTGATTTCACGCAAGACTGCGAATTTTTCCAACCTGGTTGCCGAATCGCTTAATATCACTCCGTTGTCGTCTGCTAGATATGACGCTTTTCCGCCCAAGGGAATGATAGCAACCGATGGCCTTCTTTCAACTACTTCGACCAACAGTGTATTAGGCAGATCACGTGAAAGTGAGGCTGATTGCACCCAAGGATGACTCTCGATTCTTGTTTGAAAAAGGGCCAAGTTTATCGCTAATAAGTTGTCGGAAGACTTAAGGCCCAAACGGGCTTTCACAACAGACAGTGTTAAGTGTCCGATTCCCGTGACAGTAACGTTCTTTACGTTGAAATAAGGGGATGTGAGGGACCAATGATGGAGTGCGTCAGTCCCGAAATAAAGAAATAAGGGAATGAAAGCGTACAAACCCAAGCGGTTCCATGGGATTTTCCTCATTGATGAGGTTTCTTTTCCCGAAGCGGTTGGTTGGTTTCTGGTCGCCTGTCGACTTCGGACCGGGATGGCTCGAGTAGACATCACTTCCATCCCCATTTTCTTGGATTTTTTTTAGGCCTTTTCATCCTGTTCCCCAACACGGTGAATCTCCATTTCCAGATCAGGGCCCACATGGTGCCGGATTTTTTCTATTAAATTCTCAATGTCACTTGCTTTTGCCTGACCTTTATTTACTATGAAATTTCCGTGAATCTTTGAGATCTCAGCATCTCCTATTTGAAAACCCTTGAGTCCGGCCTCCTCGACTAACTGTCCAACAGATTGTCCAGAGGGATTTCGGAAGACCGAACCAGCACTAGGTTGGTTCAAGGGCTGGGTGTCTTTTCTTTGACGAACACGTTGTCGGATGTCTTCGAGAATTTCCTTTTTTGGTCGCTTGTGACATTGCAGGGTGACACCCACGATGGCTCCCAAGACGGGATAAACGGTTTTCCGATAACTAAAATTGATGTCCTTTCCCGGTACTAGCCACAATTCACCTTTTCCATCCACCACTTCCACCGAACTGACCACGTCTCCTATGAATTCCTTCTTGGTTCCGCTGTTCATCACCAACGCTCCTCCAATCGTTCCCGGAACGCCGGCAAGAAACTCTAACCCTCCGAGGTTGGCTGCGGCAGCTTTTCGAAGCAAATCTCCTACCTGGGCTCCAGCACCCACATAGACCTTGGCACGACCCTCTTTGGACTGGGAGATAATACGAAAGTCGTCAAAACCCTTCCCGAGCGTGACGACGATTCCTCGAATGCCCTTGTCCGAAACGAGCAGGTTGGTCCCGCCGCCAATGATACGTATGGGAATTTGCTCCGCATGGCCTCGGTCCAAGATCTCCTGAAGAGCTTCGAGGTTTTCCGGAATAAGTAACGTATCTGCCTTACCCCCAACTCGATAGGATGTCCGTCCGCTCATCGGTACATCTATCCGGACCTGAGCCTTCAGTTTTGTTAACCAGTCCATCCAGGCTTCCTTGTCCATTTTTCACTTACGCCGCTTCGCCGCCTGCGGCGGGAGGAGTATCCCGATCTGTGCCCTTAATCGGAACTGGAAATCTCTCGCGAAGGTGTCTCACGAAATCTGGAGCTACCTTCCAGATATCTCCTGCTCCGAGGGTGATTACTAGATCTCCCGGTTGAACGGCCTCCAACAAAAAGTCTTTGGCGTCCCTAAGTCCTTCGACCATCTCCACATCTACTGTCTGCCGGTCGCGGATTCCATGACAAATTTGCTGTACATCTACACCCGCAAGAGGCTTCTCCCCTGCCGGATAAATAGGGAGGAGAGCTAGCTGATCCGCCTCATCGAAAGCTTCGAAGAATTTTTCAAGCAAATCCCGCGTGCGAGTGTACCGGTGAGGTTGAAACAAAGCGACAACGCGACGATCCGGCCAAGCCCCACGTGCTGCAGATAGTACGGCTTGGATTTCCTTGGGATGGTGTCCGTAGTCGTCCACAACCGTGATGCCGTTTACTTCTCCGACATGCTCAAAACGTCGGTGGATGCCACGGAATTCCTTTAATGCTTTTTGGATCTGCTCAAAGCTTATGCCAAATTCTATGCCCACAGCGACCGCGGCCATAGCGTTGGATACATTATGGTACCCTCGTAGGCGGATATGCACCTTCCCTAACTTTTTCTCTTTTTGAAATGCGTTGAATACCATTCCATTAGGAGCGGAAACTACGTTGTGGGCTGAATAATCAAAACTTTCCTTGAGGCCGTACGTTACGACCTTTCGATCCAAGGATGATATGAGTTTTTGGACATGAGGATCATCCGCACAGAGGACAGAGAAGCCGTAGAATGGAACCTTGTTAGTGAATTCCAGAAAGGCATTTTGGATGGCCTCGAAGCTTCCGTAATGGTCCAGGTGTTCGGTGTCAATGTTAGTCACAATTGCAACGGTGGGTGTTAGGCGGAGGAATGAACCGTCGCTTTCGTCAGCCTCGGCGACTAAATAATCGCCACTACCTAGGCGAGCATTCCCCCCTAAACTATTGACTTGGCCTCCTACTATGGTTGTGGGATCGAGACCGCCTTCTCCCAGGACCGTTGCCACTAGTGATGTCGTGGTAGTTTTTCCGTGAGCTCCGGCTACGGCGACCCCGTAACGCATCCGCATCAGTTCAGCCAGAATTTCTGCACGAGGAATAACAGGGATTTTTCTGGAACGGGCAGCTTGGATCTCCGGATTTGACGATGCTACAGCAGAAGAGTAGACAAGTACGTCAATCTGTTCAACATGGTCACCAACATGGCCCTGTTCTATCTTCGCACCAAATTTTTGAAGCCGCCGGGTGGTTTCTGACTCAACTAGATCTGATCCACTAACAACGTATCCCAGGTTGATTAGTAGCTCAGCGAGACCAGACATCCCCACGCCTCCGATACCGACAAAATGGATACGGCGACACCGGGTTAAGAAGGGATAATTGTTAATGGAGTTGGCGATCATGAGATCCTGCTCCGCGAGCGGTTGCTAGGCAAAGTCTTGCGATTTGGGCGGCAGCGCCTGTTCGAGACTTGGTACTTCCTGCTTTGGACATTAAGAGGCGCGTTTTCTTGTTCTTCAGTAGAAATTCGAGTTCGTCGGTGAGAACGGATGGGAGATCTTTTTCTTTGACTATCCGGATTGCGTTGCCCGCTGAAGCCGCGTTGGCTTCCTGGTGTTGATCCGATCCGGATGGAAATGGAACCACGATAGCAGGAAGTCCAACAGCCATTAGTTCTGATACTGTCATTGCCCCCGCCCGTGTCAGTGCAAGCGATGCGCGGCGATATACAGAAGCCATATCTTCTATGAATGGAAAAATTTCGGCTTCGATGCCGGCTTCCTGATAAGCGTGCTGAACCTGTTCTAGTTCTGCAGGGCCTGTTGCATGAAGAGGCCGAAGCGCCAAGCCACGCTCTTTCCACTTTGGTAATGCGCCACATACAGCTTTGTTCAGCGAGCGAGACCCCTGACTTCCCCCGAGGATCAAAAGTGTCAACGGATTTGAATCTTCTACATGCGTGTCCGCGCTCAAATCCATTTCTTCTCTCTTTTCTGAAGCTATTTTCTCTATCTCTGGTCGAAGTGGATTTCCTGTTTCTACACATTGGGTGTGAGGAAAATAAGCACTCCCTTCTGGAAATCCGAGTGCAACCGATTGCGCGAATCGTGCGAGAAACCGATTTGTTGCACCAGGGCGGGCGTTTTGCTCCAGTAGGACAATGGGTTGGCCCGTGATCCATGCTGCTAACACGGCCGGCGCGCTGGCATAGCCACCACCCCCCAAAACGATATGAGGTCGGAATCGAATCACGATCCAAAGCGATCCCAAGAAACCCAGAGCCAACAGAAAGAGAGACTGGATTCGCTCCAGAATGGATTTTCCCTTGAGTCCTCCCGCATGTATTAGTCGATAGGGTAGATCCGCGTCCGCTAGGATTCGTTGGTCCAAGGCTCTTTTTGCCCCCACTAATAAAACATCGCCCTCTTCGGTCAATTTTTTCCATTCCCGGGCAACGGCGATTCCGGAAAGCAAATGGCCACCTGTCCCACCTCCCGAGATTAATAATTTCAATCTTTGGATCCCTTTTCATGAATGCTGACTTTTTTTCCGATTGGTGGCATCTACGCTCAGAATGACGCCCACTGCAGCCATGGAGGCCACTAGTGCAGATCCACCCGCACTGAAAAAGGGTAGAGGAAGCCCCTTGGTTGGCAATAGACCGAGAACCACACCTAGGTTACCGAGTATTTGTAGCCCTAGGAGTGTAGTGAAACCTGCGGTGAGATAAGCGCCGAAGGGATCTTTGCAGAGTACGGCTATCCTAGACGCTCTCCAAAAAATAATCCCGAATAGCGCGAGAACTGTGATAGCCCCCAGCAGCCCGAGCTCCTCCCCGAGCACGGCAAAGATGAAATCGGTATGAGGAGCGGGAAGGAAATGAAGTTTGGCATTGCCCTGCATTAGTCCCTCGCCAGTCCATCCTCCCTGTGCAAGTGAGAGGTAAGATTGCACCATCTGAAACCCCGCTCCTTCTGGATCAGCCCAAGGATCAATAAACGTCAGCAATCGTTGTCTCCGATATCCAGCCGAAATGATGAACGTGACAACCAGTGGCAGGGCAGTTGCCATCGTCATGCCTAGATGAAACGGTCGGGCGCCGGCAACCGTTAACACCGTAAATGTCACAGCGAGGATTAGTAGGGCCGAACCTGCATCGGGTTGGAGCATCACCAGAATGGAAAGACTGGCGGCCATTCCGAGTGCCGGAAGAAATCCGAAGCGAAAGTCTCGAATCCTCTCTCCTTTCACCGCCAAGTAAAATGCCAAGAGAATTATCAGGCAGAACTTGGTCGCCTCCACAGGCTGGAAAGAAAATCCCCCGACACGAAGCCATCTTCTAGCTCCTCCTGCCTGTAGTCCGAATTGTGGGATGAGTACCAGGATCAATGTCAGGAAACACAAGAATAAAAGTGGATATGCAACCTTTCGCCAGACTGAATAATCTAGCCGGGTAATTATGATTAGGACACCCAATCCCAAGGTGGCAAACAAGATCTGTCGCTTTAGAAAGTAGGAGGCATCTCCATAGCGATCCAGGGCTAGTACGGCGCTGGCGCTGTACACCATCACAATACCAGTGCAGACGAGAGCCAAAACCGCCCCCAATAACCAATAATCTAATGCTAGTTGCTTATTAGACTTTATGGCGATAATTTTTTCACCTCGTTTGCAAATTGGCTACCTCGATCCTCGTAGTCTTCGAACATATCGAAGCTAGCGCATGCTGGAGAAAGGAGGACAATGTCCCCGGATCGAGATACCTGGTCAGCGGTCTTTACGGCCTCAGCCATTGATTCTGCTTCTTTACATTCAGCTAAACCTGCAAAAGCAGAGCGGAATCGTGCTCTGGCTTCCCCGATCAAAATAAGGGTCTTAACTCGGTTTCGAACTAAAGGGCGAAGGGGCGTCAAGTCACTGTGCTTGTCACGCCCTCCGGCAATAAGGATGATGGGTTGTTCAAAGCTTTCGATAGAACGAACGGCTGCACCAACGTTTGTTCCTTTCGAGTCGTTGTACCATCGGACGCCGGCACGCTCCAGAATAAGCATGAGCCGGTGTTCTATAGGAAGTATACTTCGAAGGGCCGGACCCATAATTTTTGCTGGCACATCACAGACATTGGTGACGGCGATGGCCGCCAAAGCGTTTTCAATGTTGTGGACCCCGTGGAGAGGAAAGTCGTTACTAGGAAGAATGGGAACGGAAGTGCCATTGGCTCTTAAAACCAGGTTCCCGTCTTCCAGGCATGTGCCGTTTGCAGGCTGAGTCTTTCGGCTGAAAGTACGAACCTTCGCTTGAGCTGCTCCCGCAAAAGAGCGAACTACTTTGTCATCTTCGTTTAGGACAAGAAAGTCTTCACTTTTCTGAAATGCAAAAATCCTTTTTTTCCAACTGATATATTCCGCTAGATCTTGGTGCCGGTCGAGGTGGTCGGGAGAAATGTTCGTGACCACTGCTGCAAATGGACGGAAGGTTTCGATCCATTCAAGCTGAAAGCTACTGACCTCGACGACCATAAAGTGAGAGGGGGTTTTTTCGGATAGTGCAGCAATGAAAGGCTCCCCAATGTTGCCCACTTTGGGTGCTCGCAGCCCGCCCGCCTCCAGGAGGGTGTGAATGAGATGGGCGGTGGTAGTTTTCCCGTTGGTTCCTGTCACAGCAATGATAGGAGCTTTGCAGAAGCGGTAGGCTAGCTCAATTTCACTCCAAACCGGAACCCCCGCAGCTTTTGCACCATCTAGAAGAGGGTGTTCCCGTGAAACTCCCGGACTTACCACAACGCCATCTGTTTCTTTAAATAATTTTTCCGGATGGCCACCGAGGGCCTTCGAGACACTTGTCGGGAGTCTTGACAGGACGCTTACCAATTCTTTCTCGAATCGCCGGTCGGTTACCGTAACGTGTGCTCCCCTATTTGCTAGGAACCGGGCCGCCGCTTCACCGGTCCGTGCAAGCCCCATCACGGTATAACGCTGTCCTTTGAGTTCGGGTTCCTGAACTGGGGTTGCCAAGAGGTTCATCTTCTTATTCTTCCTATCGCAACTTCAGGGTACTCAGACTTAAGAGAGCCAGGATCACAGAAATGATAAAAAATCTTACGACTACCTTTGGTTCTTCCCATCCCTTCAACTCGAAATGGTGGTGGAGAGGCGCCATCCGAAAGATTCGTTTTCCAGTCAGTTTAAAAGAGACAACTTGGAGGATGACAGAAATGGCTTCTAGTACAAAGATTCCGCCAGCGATTATGAGTGCGACTTCTTGCCTTGCCACCACGGCGATGGTCCCTAGTGCTCCTCCTAATGCTAACGCACCCACGTCTCCCATAAAGACCTGAGCGGGATAAGCGTTAAACCATAGAAACCCTAGGCTGGCACCTATCATTCCCCCGCAAAATACGGTTAGTTCGCCCGCTCCATTGACATGAGTGACCTGCAAGTATCGGGCGAAGACCGCACTACCAGCAACATACGTGAAAAAGACAAAGGCCATTGTAGCTACTAGGAAGGGCCCCAATGCTAAGCCATCCAATCCGTCTGTCAGGTTTACAGCGTTGGAAGTTCCGGTTACTACCAAAAGTACTAAAATGGCATATCCAACCCCCAGATAAGGGAACACGTTTTTAAAGAACGGTACCGCGAGCCGTCCTTGAATTCCCGGGTTCACCGGATCGTTCATGAGGAAAATGGCGATAGAAAGACCGATGATGACCTGTGCGATGAGTTTATAAGAAGCGGCAATACCTTTACCTTTATTACCGCGAATTTTGAGGAAATCGTCCAAAAATCCAATGGCCCCGAATCCGAGGGTTGCGAAAAGAGCCACCCAAATATAGGGGTGAGTCAAGTCGGCCCAGAGTAGGGTGGAAGAAACTAGAGCCAGGATGATCAGTAAGCCACCCATGGTTGGCGTTCCGGTTTTAGTCTGGTGACGCTCTGGGACGTCCTCCCGAACGGATTGATCGGGTTGAAGTGTTTTAAGAAAGCGAATCAAGGGCGGGCCGAAAATGAAGCTGATCAGAAGCCCCGTCAAAACAGCGAAAGCAAATCTCAGGGTAATGTATCTAAATAAATTAAAAAAAACGTGAACGTCTTTAAAAGATGCCAGAAACAAATAAAGCATTAGGCCGATTCCTCAGCGTTTTGAGAGGGTAAAGATCTATTGTTGTTGCCTGCTAGGCCACATCCTTTTCCAGTCAACCTTTCCAGGACTCGCTCCAAACCCATTGCTCGGGAGCCTTTCAATAGTACCCAGTCTCCAGAATTCATATTCTGGTTTAACCAGTCAGCTGCGTCTGTATGGTTCTCGCACACAGTGATCCGCCGCTGGCTCATGCCTCGTTTTAAAGCTTCGTCTGCCATTAACCGTGCTTTTGAACCTAAGACCAGCAAGTGATTAATGTGACCCCTTTGCCCACCAGCCAACCTAGCGATGAGGGCACCGATGGACCGATGGGTGGAAGCCGATCGTTTCCCCAGTTCCAGCATGTCTCCGAGGACAACAGCATTTTTCCCTCCGTTCGACAAACGAACAAAGGTCCCTATCGCAGCTTTCATTGAATCCGGATTGGCATTGTAGGCATCATTTACAATATGCAATCCACCCGGCAGGTCGAGGATTTCCATACGCATCGGCGCAGGGCGGTAGGTTTCAAGTCCCTGGGCGACTTGCTCAGAGGATGCCCCCAGGGTCCAAGCTACCGCTGCAGCTGCCATGGCGTTGGACACGTTGTGCTCTCCAGGAGTCCGTAGCTGGATTTTCCGTTGGTCTCTGCCTAAGCGGAGAGTGAAGGATGTTCCATCCCTACCTAGAGGACTAATCTGAGTCGCCTGAACATCGGTAGCGGCGAGGCGACCGAAAAGGGTGAGTCTTCCTGGGAGAAGTTTGGTAAAGCGTTCTACGAGAATCCGACTGTGGGGGTTGTCTGCGTTCAACACCAGAGTTCCCTGTCCTCGCGCAGCCATTACACCTGGCAGCTCAGCCTTGGCTTCTCGGACCTGGGATACAGTTTTCAGGAACTGCAAATGAACCGGACCGATATTTGTTATAACGCCCACATCCGGTTGAGCAATTTCTGCAAGCCGTTGGATTTCCCCTCTTTGATTCATCCCAATTTCAACGACAGAAACGTTATGGCGGTGGGTAAGTTGAAATAGGGAAAGGGGTAGCCCAAAAAGGTTGTTTAGGTTGCCTTCCGATTTGTGGACTCGATGACTTATCTCTAGTATGGATGCGGTCATGTTTTTAGTCGTGGTCTTACCGCTACTGCCGGTAATGGCAATCAATGGTAACTTGAAACGGTTGCGATGAAAGGCTGCAAGGTCCCCTAGGGCGCGTGTGGTATCACCGACAGCGAAGACCCATCGACCGTTGGCTTTTTCCAGTACCTCTGGCTGAATCCGCGTCTTTTCCCCGACGATGGCCGAGGCTCCGAGTTCGAGTGACTGAGAGATAAAGGTATGGGCGTCGTGACGTTCACCAACCACAGGGACGAAAATCATTCCTGGTTGGAGAGTCCGAGAATCGATGGAGATTCCATCTAGGTTTTTACGTCTGCCTGACCGAAGAACGACCCCTGACGTTGCTTTCATAATTTCTTCCGGTCGGTAAATGGGCACTCTACTTTTCCTCTCGTCCATTTCCCCCTGCTTTTATCCCTCTAACGTAAGGTGAATCGTGACGGTCATGGGATAAAAGTTAGGCTATTCGGGTCCTTTTGAATCCTAGGGCCCGCAGAGCCTGACGTGCTTCCTCCCGATCGTCGAAAGCGAAAACTTCCTGCTCGACAATCTGATAATTTTCATGACCCTTCCCAGCAATGATGACACCATCACCGGCTCTTGCCTTCTTTAGTGCTCGACTTATCGCTTCTCTTCGATCCACACACGTCTCGTATCTGGTTCGATCTGGCAAGGATTTGAGTATCCCGGACTCAATATCTGCCAAAATGGCTTCTGGCTCTTCAGTTCGTGGATTGTCCGAAGTGATCACTACGTGATCAGCGATTTCTGCTGCCGCGGCTCCCATCAGGGGACGCTTAATACGATCTCGGTCCCCGCCACAACCCATTACAGCTATTAGGCGACCATTGATGATTTCCCGGGCGGTTTGAAGGACATGCCGCAGTGCGTTTTCGGTGTGAGCATAATCCACGACGACTAGGAAGGGTTGCCCCATGTCGATTCGTTCGAACCGTCCGGGGGTGTTTTCAAGCTGTCCTAGTCCTTCGGCCACCGCTTCTGGTGAAATCCCTAGGGCGAGACTTGCTGCAGTTGCTGCAAGCGCATTTGAAACGTTATGACGGCCAAACAGCCGCAGATGAACGGAGACATCTACCTCAGGGGCGGTCACGCGAAATCTCTGACCAGAACCATCACCCTCCACACCCTGGGCTCGCACGTCGGCTTCAGATGTGAGCCCGAAAGTGATTCCGGATGTCCCCGGTAGGTGTTTCTTCACGTCAGACCAGAGCCGAACACCTTGTGGATCATCTAAATTAACGACGGCTTGGCCGACTGGATAATCTAAAAACAACGAGCGTTTGACTTGATAGTAGTCCTCAAGAGTCCCGTGATAGTCCATGTGGTCCTGCGTAAGGTTAGTAAAAACAGCTGCCTCAAACGTGGTTTCCCTAACACGACCCAAGGAAAGCCCGTGAGAGGATACCTCCATAAGACAGTATTCCACACTAGCGTCGGCCATCTTCCGAAGGATACCTTGAAGATCGGGCGCCTCGGGAGTTGTCTGGCTTGCGGGGTATTCGATTTGACCCGTTTCTTGATTCCTAAGATCCCATCGGTATGCAATGGTGCCGATGACACCGGTTGATCGGCCCGCTGCTCGCAAAATAGATTCCGTTAGGTATGTACAGGTCGTTTTCCCGTTGGTCCCTGTGATGCCTATGACTCGCACCTGGCCGGAAGGATGTCCATAAAAGCGGTCCGTTACGATAGCCAAGGCAGCTCGAATGTCTGAGACCTCTGCCATGGCAACAGGTGCGTTTATGTTCTTGACACTGGTGTCAGCCAGGTTGCGAACCACCAAGCCCGCTGCCCCCCGCTGGACTGCCTCTTCAAGAAAGCGGTGACCATCGGTCTGAGTCCCCGGAATTGCAACGAACAAATCCCCAGGGTTAACCCTTCGAGAATCGTAAGCAATCCCCGAAATATCGGCGTTCATTGGGCCGGAGTTTGGAATACTTCCCAGACCCACTAGGAGCTCATTAAATTGAACCATCGCTCTGCGCTTCTTCCAGCCGGTCCCTGGTGCGATGTGTCGGGCCGGCTCCCCCCCCGATTTGGGAGAAGACTAATCGCACCGCAAGAAGTGCGTGCTAAAAAACCTTCAAAAACATGTTACGAAACCAATGCCAATAGACGTATTAACTGCGTTGGTTTTTTCAATCTCCGCCCCGAGGCGTGCAATTGCGGTTCTCCGGACGGAGGAATCCGCAGGTAACGGAGGGTTCTTTCGGCGATTTCCCGGAAGACGGGCGCGGCAACGACCCCTCCATATGTATTTGTCTTAGGGTGGTCAATCGAAACAAAAATAACGATCCGAGGATGCTCCACTGGCACAAAGCCAACAAAAGAGGCTACGAATCGTTCCTTCGAATAAGTGTGGGTAACAGGATCAATTTGCTGAGCTGTTCCTGTCTTTCCAGCAGATGAGTAACCCCGCAGTCGTGCAGCTTTACCGGTACCGTGTTCGACGACACCAGCTAGCATCCTTTTCAATTTTTGTGCCGTTTGTGCCGACAAAGCGCGACGAACAATTTTTGGTGCGAATACGCGGACGGTCTGGCCTCTATCCTGGATGCCTCTGACGATACGAGGGCGCATTAGGTAGCCGCCGTTGGCGACTGCCGCATAGGCTACCGCTACCTGTATGGCGTTCACGGATACTTCTTGCCCGATAGGAACGGCGGCGATTGAACCACGTGTCCAATCTTTTGTTTTTCTGACTAGACCGGGAGATTCCGAAGGCAGTCCTGAGCGTGTTGGGACACCGAATCCAAAGCGGCGAATTGTGTTGTAAAGATTCTTCGGCCCAATTGTTTCCGCAATCTGGATTGTGCAAATGTTGCTTGAGAACTGGAAGACCCGCTCAACGGTTAGTTTGCTGTGGGGGTGAACGTCGTGGATAGTCCGCCCAGCAATACGGTAGCGTCCTTTTTTGCAGTCAAACCAGTCTTGCGGGGAGGTTCCGTTTTGTTCGAGATAAGCTGCCATAGTAATGAGCTTAAACGTTGACCCCGGCTCGAAAGCTGTGGTGATCCCCGGTATTCCGCTTCCCTGGCCTGGAGTGTTACGAAACCGGTTGGGGTTAAACCCTGGGGAAGCAGCTAAGGCGAGGATCCTTCCGGTGTCTGGGTCTAGGACAATGGCAATTCCTGACCTTGCCTTAGTTTTTTGTGTTGCACGGTTCAACGCGGACTCAGCAAAATATTGAATGGCCTCGTCAATAGTGAGAATTAAATCCAGGCCGCGACGGGGTGAATTTTGTATCATCTCCAACGGGTACAAGCTTCGCCCACGGCCATCTCGAGAGACTTGAATACTGCCGGGGACCCCGCGGAGGTAGGGGTCGTATGCATATTCAAGGCCCTCGAGGCCCTTATTATCAAAACCGACAAAGCCTAAAAAATGGCCTCCTAATTGTCCTTTGGGATAGTAGCGTTTCCCCTCGGAAAATGCTCCAACCCCTTTGAGTTTCATTTTGGCTACATGTTTGCTTTCCCGAAAAGTCGTTTGGCGTTTGAGCCAGACAAATGGCTTTTTGGATGCCATCTTTCTCCGAACTTCTTGTTCGGGTAGTGAAAGTGCTTTGGAGAGGAGCCGGGCTGCGACAGGCGGCCTTGCCAGAGCGGCCGGCCGTACAAAGAAGGAATCTGCAAGAACGCTCAGGGCGAGTGTCCTACCACGCTGATCCAAAATGGTCCCACGCTGAGGCTGGATGGGAACACTCTTTGTGTACTGCCGCTTAGCCCGGCCCAGGGTAAGTGGATTTGGGGTTACCTGCAGCTGATAGAGCCGAACGGTAGCTATGCACAATCCCACAACTAAAAGGGCCAGAAAGGTTTTTTGACGGCGTCGGAAGGGATCCAAAGACTTCAATGTATCGCTCCGTTGGAATCGGCCAAGGTTTTAGTCTTAATCCAAATGACCTGTTCTGGTTTTGGATCAATCAAACCCAGGCGTTCCCGTGCGATAGCCTCAATCCTAACAAGCGATTGAAGTTTTGCACGCGAAAGACGAAGGCTACGGTTTTCTGCAATAAGCTTTGCCTGCTGAATGCGCAGTGATTGGTACTCATATCGCAATCGGATGTCATGGAGGCGCGGCCAGGCTAAGGTAATTGCCGCGGCTGCAAGTACCGGAGCACAAACCAAAAAATACCATCGGGTACCTGTCTCTTGCCATGCCAGAAAGCGGGGCTTTTTCAAGTATCTTCTCTCCGTTCGGCTGCTCGGAGCAGTGCACTTCGGCACCGCGGATTTACTTGAATTTCAAGTTCGTTTGGTTGCAATCTTTTTTTTGTCAATATGTTAAGAACTCGCGGCTCTTCCGTTTCGATTGGAAGAAGCCTCTCACTGGAGGCCTTTCCGGTCGCGAGTCGATGGAATGTTTGCTTAACTAGCCGGTCTTCGAGGGAATGATAGGAGAGGGCGACAAGTCTTCCCCCGGTACGAAGCCGTCTAGCGGCGTCTTCCAGTGCATTTGGTATAACGTCAAGTTCGTTGTTTACGGCGATACGAAGAGCCTGAAATGTTCGGGTGGCCGGGTGGCGCTTAGTTGGACTGTAGCGAGACGGAATAGAAGAAGTCACAATCGTCGCTAGTTCCGCAGTTGTTTCGATAGGTGATTTTCGACGTGAGGTTACGATATTTCGGGCGATCCGCCTGGAGAACCTTTCTTCACCGAAAGCACGAAGAATTTTTCCTAAGTCTACCTCTGATAGGTTGTTCACTAAAGTTGCGGCTGTGGTCAGCTGTTCCCGGTCCATCCGCATGTCTAAGGGACCAGGATGTGTCCATCCGAACCCACGACCGGACTCGTCGATCTGCGGGGAGGACATGCCAAAATCAAAAAGGGCCCCATCAATTTTAGAAATCTTTAAGAAGTCCAGGGCAGAAGAAAGATTAGAGTAGTTTTCTTTTATCAGGCTTACCCGATCACCAAATCGTGCGAGCCGTCTATTACTTGATTCAAGAGCCTCCGCATCACGGTCGATTCCTATTAGTCGGAGGTTAGACCCTCCAGCCTCCAAGATAGCCTCCGCGTGACCTCCATAGCCCACTGTTGCGTCTAAAAAGTTACCCGAAAGAGGACGGAGGAACCCTAGGGTTTCCTCGACCATGACGGATTTGTGAATTGCGAAGGTGGTCATAAAATCGATTTCCGCAATTTCTGTTGACATTTCCGGGTCCCCATCTTGCCCCGTGAAAGTTCTTGCAGTTGTTTCCCCCTCAGAACACAATTCCGGCCGATGCCGCGACTTCTACCATTCGATCCTGAGTAGGCTGAACCTCCTGCTCCCATCGGTCTCGATTCCAGATTTCGAACTTAACTCCGATACCAGACATTAGGACCTCTTTTTCTAATCCGGCATCTGTCCGTAAATGCTCCGGGATGAGGATTCGACCTTGTCCATCCACCTGACAATCCGCCGCGTTGGCGTAGAATATCCGGAGAAAATTGCGAACGTCTTCTTGACTGGTGTCTAACTCACGCGCTCTTCGCTCCACTTCCTGCCATTCATCCATCGGATAGGCGACCAAACACCGCCCCCAGAGGGTGATGACCAGTTGGTTGGACCCCCGGATGCTGAGGCTTTCCCGGAACTTGGCAGGCACACTAATCCTGCCTTTGGGATCCAATTTGACTTGGTGTTTCCCGATAAACATTAGTGGACTTCCCCACTTCTCACCACTTTATGGAAAAATTCACCACTGATGATGCCAGGAAGGTAAATAATTGTCAAGTCGAATTCGGGGAAAGCACCAAGAAATTTAGAATGACGAAATTTCGACGAAAATGGAGGTATTTCCTATAGAAATCGGCTGTTTAGAACAAGTGTCGTTTACCTGACTAGAATCCTTACAATCAGGATTGTTATCCTCCGGTGAAAGTCACCTCTAGTAATTATTTGTGGAAAGAGGAAAACCGGATTGCCCATTCTTTTTGGGCGTGTTTGCAGGGACCCAGTTTTGACTAAAAACAGGAGTTGTGTTCGAGGATTAAGAGGGTGCGAGTCTTCTCTACGTGTAGTTACAAGATACACTTCCTGAGGCAAAACTCATTCGAAAACATAGCTGAATTTCTCGCTTGTACCCCTTTCCTCATGCCAATCGGGTGATTCAATGGATTGTCCGGTCTCATTCATCTCGGTGAGGATATATAGCAGTGGCCCTACCGTATGGTCGGGATTCCAACACTTTTGACCGACGAAATAGTCCCTTGGCGAGTTCCGCTGAAAGTAGGTATAAGCGAGCCCTGGGCAAAGCGCGTTAACGCGAATGTTATGCTCCTTCTCCGTTACAGATAGGCACCAAGTAATTCCTTCGACGGACCATTTGGTGGATATATAGGGAATGCTGCGAATGTGTGAGAAACCATATCGAGCAGTCGTGGACGAAATATTAACGATATGGCCCGAATTTTGCTCCCTCATATGAGGAAGGACCTCCCTTATACAAAGAAAAACTCCATTCACGTTGACCTGATAGACGGATTTCCAATCTTCATAGCTTGATTCGTCGAATTTCCCACTGGGCCCTGATATTCCCGCATTGTTCACCAAAACATCAATCTGCCCAAATTGATCTAGGGTTTTACTGATTATGTCTCGAACCTGTTTCTCATCGGAAACATCAGCTTGCACTGCCAGAGCTGATCCACCCTCGGATATTATCGCTTCTGCGACGCGTTCTGCCTCTTCCATATCCCGGTCTACAACAGTAACGTTGGCCTTCTCCGCTGCAACGCCCTTGCTCATGTTTTCCCCAAAGCTGCGCCCACCTCCCGTAATGATGATAGTTTTTCCATTCAATTTGTCGCCCATAGTGGCACTCCTTTTATTTTTTGTACGTTGCATTTTTGTGTTAGGACGTTCGGTTATAAACTTCTTGGTGAACTTCTAGCATTTGATCCGTGTTTTTGGAAATGGGGTATTTTTCTGCAAGTGCACGGGCTGATTCTCCCATCTGTCTTCGGACTCTTTCATCAAATAAGGATTCGATGTGATCGGCTAGGGTATCCGCGTCGTCCGCCTCTTCGAGAATATACCCGTTTTTAGCCTCACTAAGTATCTCTGCGGCTCCACAGGCCCGGCTGACGATACAGGGGAGTCCACTGGCTAGCGCTTCTAGGCAGGCGAAGCCAAAAGGTTCATAAATAGATGGTAAGCAAAAAAGGTCTGCTGCACGATAAACGTTTGCCGGGTATTCATGGGCAGGTGAGAATCGAACATTTTCTTCCATTTTCCACCGTTTTGCCAATTTACTTGCTCCCCCCTGGCCCTCAGGCCTTCCCATTGCCAAGATGGAGATTTTTGCACCTCGATTTTTGAGAATTGCACCAGCGCGAAGCAGATGCTTAAATCCTTTTCGAAAAATCCCCGTTCCGACAAAAAGGACCACAACGTCATCGGGAGCAAGGCTCAACCGCTTCCGTATACGGGATCTCTCCTCTACGCTATCGGCAGGTGAAAATTCTTGCGAATCCACTCCGTTATAAATGACTTTGATATTTTTTTCCCGGATCCCGGTTGTATCGGATCCTCCGTAGTGACGAAGGATATCTTTTCGTACTCGTTTGGAAATGGCGACTACGCAAGGAGAGAGCCTGTCGGAAAAGAGCCGACGCTCCATGGAGAGGTGAAATGCATGAACCGGATCCAAACGGCGCAGTATTCGGGCTCCCATAGGAAGGTGTTGGTTAGCCACCCGAAGCCATTCGCGATGACACCCTTCGCCCGCGCGGTAAATTCCATGGACGGGAGTTCGGTCAAAGTTGAAGATTCCATCGAAGGTCTCTCCTTTTAGAGCACCCATGACGCCCTTGGCAAAACTACGTACTTTAGAAACAGAAAGGCCGCCAATTCGCCCCACTGGTCTGCAAACGACCCCGGGAGGGGGGCCTTTCCAACGCTTTGCGAAAAGATGTACTTCATGGCCTCTATAGGACAGATCGCGCGCAAATCCCCAGACATACCTCTCCACTCCCCCGTGACGGTGGACTGCGTTGCGAATTAGAGCCAACCTCAAAATCTGATTACTTTTCATTTCCTGGACAATATCAAACGGGTTTTTCTCATTTTAACCGGACAACCATATCAATGAGTCTTGCAACGCGGTTGCGGTGTGTATGTTCCCGCTGTGCACGCTCCATAGCTTTATGAGCCATCTTCGCGGTTTCCTCAGGTTGGGAAAGATATAGCTTAATCTTCTGTTGTAGATCTTCTCGATTCCGGTAGGTGTCCACCTCTTCACCCAACTCAAAATATTTTTCGATATCCCTTTTGTGATTCACGAGGAGGAATCCTCCGGTTCCTATGATTCCAAATGACCTTTCGTCGAGCCCGAAAATTGATCCCCCCGGGTGTTGAAGATTGAGATTGATCCGTGATGATGCATAAACTTTGAGTTTCTCGTCTTGCGTTATGGGCCCCCCCCTATACCGCTGCTGGAGCCAGGGGGTCCCAGCGGTTTTCCAGTTGGGCCGTCCCCAGATGCGAAGGTCTGTTCCCGGTTCAGTCAGTCCGACGAGGAGAAAGGTTCGAAAGGGGTAAACCGCTCCCACAAAGCTGCCGTCCCCCCCAAAGCCATCCCGGACCTTCGCTGACCGAGAAAAAGGACGGTAAAAAACGGGATCGTATCCGTGCGGCATATAATGAACATTACTAGCTCCCGCCGCTTTTAGCTCCTGCTCAAAGTAGCGGTCCCGCGTCAGGAAAATCTGATACTCCAAAAGAGCGTCGAATGAAAGGGGCGGGTAGGAGGCTAAACCAAAGGGATTGTCGGGGTAGAAGTTCACCGTTACGCACGAGGTAGTTCGATTTATAGATTCAATTGAATCCGCAGTGATGTAGCCTCCTCTAAAGACTAACAATACATCTGGGTTCCATGTTTGAACTCGCTTTACTAAGCGAGCGTTCATTTGTCTAATCCACGTTGACCGAATATTTGAATATAAAAAGCTCTTCTTCCGGTAATAGAAAAGATCTGTTTCGTGTTCTAGCGACTGAAGCGCGCGCAGGTAACCAAAGGGTTCGGTACCCGGTCCGTCGGCTTGGTCATTTGTAGCAATGAGAAATTTCATTTGTCTTTAACCAAGATGTTGCGTACTTTTTTCTCCAGCTCTGTGGCCATCAGGGAATTCCCATCGGGGGTAAAATGTCCGTCCCTGTCGTAAAATAGAGTTGTGGCATCATGTCGCCGAAAAGCAGGTCGTAAATCCCAGCAGTTCATATGCTCTTCCTTACAACGGGAAAGAAGGCTTTCGAACAATCTTCCCGAATATATTTTACCGCAAGCAAAGTAAGATTTTTCCCGACCCCGACACCAAGCCATAGGATGGACCATATGTCCAGTCGGGTGTATAGAAAGTACAAACATCATTCCGTTTTTTTCGGCTAGGTTTCGAATGCGAACGATGTAAGCAAAAGTCCGCTTTACCTGTTTTTGCCAAACCTCTTCTGAATTTTCATTCGATCGTGTCCAACCATACTTATCGTATTCGATGTCCCCTAGCCGTTTGTGTACCCATGTCTTATGTGTCCTCCTAATCCAGTGCCAAACTGCGTATCGGAAGAGGTAAATATTACGCCATGGCG
Source organism: uncultured bacterium (assembly GCA_964437725.1). GTDB lineage: Bacteria > UBA8248 > UBA8248 > JACPRG01 > CAYTIB01. The sequence goes on from CAYTIB010000036.1 coordinate 84,762, forward strand.
AGTCTGGGAGGGATTCTAAAAAGTGGCGACCATAGGTTAAATAAGGCGGTAGGAGTCCCTCATGTTTAATTCGTATAATTTCCCCATCTCCATCCCTAATTGCGCCTTTTTCGTAGAAATAGTCGTCTGCAAAGTCCGATCCGTCGAGATTAAGCAGTACTAAGTGACCCGGTAGCTTGTGTAAAAATTCTTTAAAACGAAGCAACACTAATAAAGGCGAGAAACCCGCAACCCCTAGGTTTGCTACTTCATATTTGCTCCCTCGTTTTGGGGGAAGTTTATTTAACTTACGTTCAAGTTGCTTGATGAAGCTGTCATTCAGCTCGGAAGAGTATCCCTCAGTGAAGGAATCGCCCAAGGCTAAAATGCGATAGGTTGAGAGGGGTTTTGTGGGTGAATATTCCCGATCGCGCATCCCTAGAGAGTTAATTTGGTAAAAAACGCGAAACTCATTCTTGGCAGTATTGTACCCAGATGCATTAGGAATAAGCCCGTGGTGGTAAACAGGGTGATGTCCACGAAATTCAGGCATTTTGTGGCGTTTGGTGACTCGGATCGAACGCGAGTTCTTAAGGCGAAGACCGAACTCACCAATCCCCAGAACGAAACAAACAGATAACGTTAACAACAAAAAATTTTTGGTTCGATTAGAAAAGACCACAGGGCAGAGTTAGTTAACTTATGAGGTGCCGAAGTTTCTTTTAGAAACAAGAAACTCACCGAGAATAAGATGTGGTAATCCTGACTTTTCAAAAGTTTCCAAAGCATCTGTTGGTGAGCAGACTATAGGATCTCCGTGAAGGTTAAAAGAGGTGTTGAGGACTGCACCAACACCTGTCTGCGCCTCGAAGCACTGTATTAGTCGGTGATAGGCTGGATTGTCCGTTTTCCGTAGGATTTGGGGCCGTGCAGTCGAATCATACGGGTGGATGGCAGCGGGCAAGCATTCCTGTCCTTCGGACGTAGTGTCAAAGGCCAGCATCATGAAAGACGAATCCAAGTCTTTTGGGTTTATTAGGTAGTCCTTTGCCCGACCGGCTAGTATCGGTGGAGCAAAGGGCATCCAGTAATCTCGATTTTTGATCTTTCTATTAATCTTGGCTACTATCCGATAGTCGCGAGGGTCCCCAAGAATGGAACGATTACCTAGCGCTCGTGCGCCGAATTCCATGCGGCCACTCATTCGAGCAATTATGCCATCCTCAGCAAGTAGTGCAGCCGCATGATCTTCTAAGTTGGTTGGCCGGGAGACTTTATAGCGTTCTGATGCTCCCCTGGTTTGAAGTGCGATCTCCATTTCGTGCGACGAGAACTCAGGTCCGAGGTAGATATGGTCTATGGGACTATAGTTGCTCTCAGATTTTGTCTTTGCCTCACTCTCGTGATACGCCTGATAAGCTGCCCCTATGGCGTTTGATTCATCTCCGCAACTTGGCATGATAAAGAGGTCTGAGATTCCCGAAAGATTTGCCAACAGAAGATTAGCTTTTACATTCATGAAAATACCACCCGACAACGCAACACGGTGTTTTATCTTCTCCTTACCAGCAAGATGGAGGCCCTCTTCCGCCCATTTTTGCTACATGTTTTCCAAGAAATCCTGAGCAGCCCCGGCCACCCAATCAAATCGCATCCTAGCCAGCTTCATCATCATGTGGGCGAATCGTCTTTTACGGACTTTCCAAAGGAATTTTGCCCCTTCGTCCAATCCCGCGGGAATATACTCCATCATTTCTTGGAAGATTTCTCGTACTGTTTTTCTTCCGAAATCAGGTGCGTAAGGGGCCATTCCCATAACCTTATACTCGTGCTCGAGTTGACGCATACCGAGGAATACTGTTACTAGAGAGTAGAAGCTACCGAGTGAGCCATGTGCACTCCGACTAGCAGATATCCGATGGATCCCATTTCTACTTGCCAGGTTTATTGAAGCGCAAAGCCCATCTCCAGCGTTGTCGTTTGTGAGGACTATGGCCTCCTCGCCCGAAAAGGGAGCAGCAAAATAGGCAGACGCAGCGTGGCAGAGGTGGTGATCGATTGACCTAATGTGGGACTCTGAAATCCCGGTGTGTTGTGTTATTTTCCTAAATCGTTCTATTTGAGTAATAGCGCGCTTTTGTTCCCACGATTTTTTCTGTCGTCTCTTTAGGGGAAATGGAATTCTGTGCAAGCGCTGAAAGTCTCGAGGGACATCAAAGTAGTCATCGATGTAGGTTTCATCTTGTGTGAGGCGATTAAACCACTCTGGGTCCATAGCCTCGTGTCCAGCTAGAGCAACGGCGTCAAGGCTTGTATTTCCATCAGGTAGGAAGGAGAGGCAATAATCGATCGAATGCTGAGGGTATCCTCCTTGGTTTTTTTTTCGAGTAAACCTCTCTTCACTTGCACAGGCAACAATCTGGCCGTCGACTAAAAGAGCGGCGGTTGAACAATGAGAATCGGTAATTCCCAAGATGGTCGTCATGATGTACTCTCTGTTATGCCGGAAGTGGGGACTGGGTCGTCAATTTTTGCCCTTTTCAGCCCCAAGGCGTTTCGGTAAAGGTTTACCCATTTGCGTGTCCAGACGAGCCGGTCATATTCGGCTTCGGCCCGTTTTCTTGAAGCTTCTCCCATTCGATTTCGAAGGTCGGGGTCAAGAAGAATCCGCTCCATAGTCTCAGCCAATACAGGCGGGTTTTCTGGGGGTACGATTAGGCCTTCTGTGTCATTTTCCAATATTTCCCGAACGGCTCCAACGTCAGTTGCAACCACGGGTTTGCCGAGAGCCATCCATTCCAAAATGGCGCGACTGGTCCCCTCTGAACTTCTTGCGGTAAATAACCCGACATCAGCCGCTGATAAAGCGGCAGGGAGGTTTTTGCAAAATCCAAGGAAGTGGACCGCATCGCCGATACCAAGTTCGTTGGCTCGAAGGGCCACCTTTTTCTGATCTCCTCCCGAGTTAGCCATCAAAAGATGGGCGGGAAGGCCGCGGTCATGACGAAGCTGAGCAAGAGCGTCCAACGCATTCATGTGGCCCTTGATAGGAATGAAACTGGAGGACATTCCAAAAACGATATCTTTGTCTGAGATTGCAAATTGATTGCGAACCGCATTCCTATTTAGGCATGGCCGAAATTCTTGTGTATCGACACCACCACGCAGCGTGACGAACTGTGATTTTCGAAATGCTCGGGTTTTTGTAAACCCACGCTGGATAATGTCCGTTGCTGTGCCGGTTTGGGTAGTTGCATGGTTGTACAGCCAGCGGTTTGGCCAGTGGGTTCGCACCGGTTGCAAGATGTGTCGGGACCGGATCAGGGCGGGCCGGCGGGTATGCGTCTTGGTGATTAAGCAACGGGTAGTCGCAGCTAGCCAGTGATCTTGCCCTCGGTGAGCATGGAAAATCTGAGCTTGGGATTGGTTCCATAGGTCAGTGATTCCCCGGATGTCATGGATCCAAGCTTTTGGAGCGATCCCTGTTTTGAAGGAAAGGAATTTTACCTGTCGAACGCCGGAATCTAATGCTCGCTTTGCTACATTCTCTCCCACACCTTTTCGACAAACCAATATAACACTATGTCCCAACTCTTGTAGCCCTAATGTGAGAGAGACTGCCGCCCATGCATCAGAACTCCAACCCCGGCAACTCATGAACTGAAGGATGCCAAGAGGTTTGTCTTCAAAATTCTCGGTCAAGTTACGGGATCCTCTCGATTTTTCCTTTGAGTTGGTGGGATAACCATGGGACTTGTGGACTGTAAGCCGCATAACCTTGAATAAAGGCCTTTTTGCGCAAGAAGAAAGTCGTGAGTTCCTTGTTCAATCAGTTGACCCCGCTCGAAGGCCAGGATGCGGTTGGCCCGGCGCACTGAGGCCAGACGGTGTGCTACGATAAGCGTAGTCCGTCCTTTCATGAGATCACTTAGCGCTTTTTCTATTAGCCGTTCGGATTCTGCGTCCAACGCTGATGTGGCTTCATCAAGGATAAGCAAAGCCGGATCCCGAAGAGCAGCTCGGGCGATTGCGAGACGTTGCCTCTCTCCCCCGGAAAGTTTTATTCCATCTTCGCCGATAAGAGTTTTGAAGCCTTCGGGGAGGGCGGTGATAAATTCGTAAGCATTTGCCATTTTTGCAGCTGCCTCGATTTGTTCCAGAGGAGTTTCCGGTAGGTTATATGCGATGTTGGCGGCGACTGTGTCATTGAATAGGGTTGTTTGTTGTGTAACCACGGCCATTTGTGAACGTAGTGATGTGGGATTGTATTCTTTGATGTTGATCCCATCCCACAAAATTCGTCCGGATGTTGGTTCGTAAAAACTCATAACAAGGTCCAGTATGGTAGTTTTTCCCGCCCCTGTTTGTCCTACAATAGCGACTACCTCACCTTTCGGAATCGTGATAGAAACCTCTTGTAGCACAGGACTGTTTTCATACTGAAACGAGACGTTATCAAACGAAATTTCACTTCCTAACAGAGGCGCGGGTCGGCCCTTATCTCTTTCTCTAATTGGTACAGTTTCGTCCATCAGACCGAAAACAGAGTCCGCAGCGGCCATCCCTTCCTGGAGTGTATGGTATGTCCGCGAAAGCCGTTTGAGTGGACTCATAATAAGGCCAAGAGTTGCCAGGAAAGAGATGAATTCTCCAGGTGTTCGAGTACCGGTTAGAACTTGATACCCTCCGTACCACAGAATGAAAGCTGCTCCCGTTCCGCCGAGGATTTCGATTATCGGGTGACTTATAGCCCGTACCCGGCGAGCTTTCATAGCAAGGTCAAAAAACTTTCGATTACGAGTCATGAACCTACCGGACTCATACCCTTCAGCGTTGTAAGCTTTAACAATACGCGTGGCTTGAAACGCTTCTTTCATCGCTGTATTGATATCACCCATTTGAGATTGCATCCTTCGGGTTATCTTTCGAATTTTACTACCTAGTCGCCCAATGATGAGGCCGAGAGGCGGCAAGACTAATACAAATATGGTTGAAAGAAAGGGGTCTCGGTAGAAAGCGAGGGCTAGCAGAAAAACCAGACTAATAGAATGGTGCCCCAAATCCCGCAGTCCGGTGGCGGAAGCTTTTTGCATAAGGGTTATGTCGTAGGTAATCTTCGACATAAGCTCACCTGAGGTTTTTCGGACGAAGAAAGCTAAGGGCAACCTATGGAAATGGCGGTAAAGTTCGTTTCGGATGTCCATTACTAGGCGCTGTCCTAGCCAGAACATGAAGTAACTTTGCCCGTATGCAAAAATTCCCTTGATGATATAGGTTAGCAGTATGACTAATGCGATGAGGTTAAGCATCCATAAGTCTTTTGCAAGGAAAACGTCGTCGATTACGTTCTTTGCGAGATAGGGCGGCACGGCGGTAATCACACACAAAACGAGCTTGCTGGTTATAGCTTGGGTGCTCCGACGCCAATAAGGTTTGAGGTAGCGCAAAATCCGTATGTACTTCTTCATTGCCTATATCCCGCCAACGAGAAATTTTTCAACCAGTTGGCAATATCTGAGTATATCAGGATGCTCATCCACAGTAATGGATTTTCCCTTTTATGTGCTCAAATCCTATTTCTCTCGGAAAGAATTCAATAACATTCGATATGCAGTTTCCACGCGTTTGGCTTGGACCCATTGATCGAATTCAGAGATTGCCCGTTCCCGGGCCCTCTGCCCGATAATCTTTGCGCGATTTTGGTCCTGCAGCAGAGAAATTAATTTTGTGGACAACGCTTCCGGATCTGAGGGAGGAACAACGATACCCGAAGTTTCGTCTTCCACTATATCGTCCATACCGTCAGTTCGTGTGACTACAGTGGGAAGACCGCAAGCCATAGCCTCTAGTAAAGCGCGTGCAGTTCCTTCTGATCCTGCAGATTGGAGGACGAAAACATCCAATAGAGAAAGAATATCTCTGAGATCTCCATCCCAATACCCTGTCAAAATCACCTCTCGGCCAGGTTGCAGACCGAGTGTTTTTGCCCGTTGGATGATTGTTTCTCGATACTCTCCCTTTCCCGTTAGAAGGAGTTGGGCCTCGGGAAACTTGGCTCGGACTTGAACGAACGCCTCCAGTAGAGAAAGGTGTCCCCGATTGGGAGCAAGTCGTGAGACAGTGCCCACTACGGGACCCGCACTGTGTAACCCCAGCCGATTCCTAATGGCCGTATTGCCCGTCCCAGGTTTGAAGAAGTTTGTGTCAACGGTCCCGCGCAGGGCAAATGTTCTTGCTTTTGGGATACGTGCTTCTTTTTCACAATGTACTCGAATATTTTCTGAAACGGAAAAGAAACCGTTGGTTCTTTCATAGCAAAACCGACGGTGAAATAAATCACACCGAATGTGACGAACAAGATGGAAAGTCCGCACCACCAAGGGAGATTCTTTTCCCCCTGCCGAGACTGCCGTCCAATGATCGTGAGATAGATGGGTGTGAAGGATATCGATGGATTCCTGGCGAAGAATTTTGCGTACTTGTTTCCGGTCTTTCAAGAAATCCATTAGTCCCAGTCGACGATTAAACAGTAGACCCTCAAAGGTAAGACCTGCATTACGTGCTTGTTCTTCCAGCCGATTTCCGGGGATGGCAGCAAGAATTACCCGGTGCCCGAGATCCCGAAGAACACAAGACAACCCTAAAGTAGCGGACGCTGCTCCCGTTAACCAAGGGCTACTAACAATTTGAAGAATCGATAGTGGAGGACAATCCGTCAATGTCTGTTCCCCATAGTTGACCGAAGAGTGTCCTCGTAAATGCGTTCTAGGGTGTCTAACATGTTTTCCAATGAGTGATACTCGCGGACGAGCTCAATTCCATTTGTACCTAACTGTTTTCGAAGTGTTGGATCAGAAAGTAGGTGTCTTATGGCATCCGCGAGAGAAAAAGCGTCTCCTGGTGGGACAAGGAACCCTGTTTTCCCGTTCCTTAGAATTTCTGGGATTCCTCCAACGTTTGTCCCTACCAAAGGCACTCCTGTAGCCATGGCTTGAAGGCCTGCCTGGGGAATACCGTCAGTCCGAATCGAAGCTATCACCATCACGTCTAGAGCTGCCATCACAGACGGGATATCCTCCCGGTAACCAGTTAGGTGAATTCGGTCGGCCATCCCTTCCTGCTTTACCTTTTCCCTGATTAGGTCTCGCCAAAGACCGTCTCCAACGATGAAGAACCGTATCTTTGGATTTTGGTCCGAAAGAATCTTTGCAGCCTCAATAAAGATGTTATGCCCTTTAGAGCCGCGGAATTGAGCAATTATCCCCACAAGTGGAGTTGTCTTGCCCAGCCCAAATTCCTCTCGAAATGATTTCCCAGAGATGTGGGGACCGAATTTATTCAAATCAACACCAGTAGGCAATGTCACCACCCGGTCCGGATTAAGCCCATATTGTTTTACTAAATGGTTTCGGGTTACTGATGCAGTTACGATGATTCGGTCAGGTATTCTGTAAACCAAGTTAAGGCGATGGGCATGGACAGGGATGGATACATGGCGCGTTCGGATCAGGGCTGGGATCCCTGCTTGTTTGCCCGCTAGTCCGGCTAGCCAGCTGTCCTTTGAACTGTGGGTGTGCAGGATGGTGGGTTGCTCATGTCGGAGTAGACGGCATAGTTGATACCAACCCTTTAGATCCATGACACTACGTATGGGGATGGGAACAAATGGGATGCCTCGCCGGTGTGCTTCTCGAGCAATGCCGCTATTAGGAGGACCGGCAATTCGCACCCGATGCCCACGTCGGACGAAATGTTCGGCCTCGAGGACTGTTCGGGCCTCCTGCCCTCCCCATCCATCGGAGGATTCGGTGTGGAGAATATTAAGCATCTGGTCTTTTTAACCGTTCACGCAGGCGAGCGTACTTCGCAAAAACATAAAAAGCATCGAGGCCAGCATAAATTAGACCATCTATCCCGTCTCTATATCCGCCTAGCAATAAAAAATTACGAAAGAACCGTGCCGGAGGACGTAAACATAAATGGGTCCACCGTAGACGAATATCTTGTTTCCTCAGGTCTATAGCAGCCAGATCTGCGTAACGATTGAGCCTTTGTAGGTAATCCCCTTGGTTCTCATACGAGTAATGTTCCAAAGGACTCTGAAGCGTATCGGTTGGACCTTCGACTTCTACTGACTCGTGCACACTTCGATTGTTAAATCTTCCATGTTTCTTGCGGAATAGCCGCATCTGATGATCAGGGTACCAGGATCCACTTTTCATCCAATGGCCACCAAAAATATTCTTTCTGGGAATAAAAAAGCCGTTGTATTCCGATTCCTGGGTAAGAAGATTACAGATTTCCTCCTTGAGCTCACCTGTAACTTGCTCATCTGCATCCAAGCTTAGGATCCATTCGTGTGAAGTATTTTCAATCGCATAGTTCTTTTGGTTCGCATAACCTGGCCATCGGTTTTCTAATACCCGTGCTCCGAAATTGTGAGCAATCTCACGTGTATTGTCCGTACTACCCCCATCCACAACGATGATTTCATCCACCCAGGCGAGACTTTCTAGGCAAGAACCAATCCGATGGCCCTCATTCTGGGCGATCACTGTTGCAGAGATTGGGATACTGTTATCCATAGATCGCCGTCCATTGAATTGTCACATCGAAGGTCTGCCAGCAAGTAGATGACTAGATCGAAGAGTCACTATTAATCCTCTTCAAGTGGCAAGGCTTCATCAATTAGCATTATGGGGATGTCGTCGCGGATCGGATATTTCAACTTACACGTTTCACAGATCAGAAAGCTCTCGTTGTCGAGTAAGCGAAGTTCTCCCTTGCATTTAGGACAGGCCAGAATTTCTAGTAGTTCTTTGTTGATCGACATTCAGTTATCTCCTTATGTTGCCATTCGTATTGCTGTCGGATTCCATCAATTAGTTTGACTTTAGGGGAAAATCCGAAATCCTTCATCGCGCGTGAAACGTCAGCCCAGGTGTGCAGGACATCACCCGCCTGTTTGTCTAAGAATTTTCTCTTTGCCCTTCGATTTGACACTTCTTCCATAATGGCCAAAACACGGTTGATAGACGCGCGCTCACCCCCACCAATATTGTAAACTCTTCCGTCTTTTCCATCTCTTGCTGCAGCAAGATTTGCATCAATTGCGTCGCTTATAAAAGTGAAATCTCGGGTTTGTTCCCCATCACCATAGATCTCAATTTCCTCATTATTCAATAGGGCCCTGATGAATCGATTGAAAGCCATATCCGGTCGTTGTCGAGGTCCGTAAACTGTAAAGTAGCGAAGTGAGACAATTGGTAGGCCAAACTGTCTCCAGTAAAGATATCCCAACTGTTCGCCGGCCAGCTTGGATACCCCGTATGGAGAAATCGGACAGGGGGTTACCTCCTCAATCGTTTTCCCTTCCTCAGCATCGCCATAAATTGAAGAGGAAGAAGCATAAACGATTTTTTCCACGGAAGGTCCGCTGGAAGTCCCTAATCCTCTAATCGTTTCCAAGAGATGCTGGGTGCCAAGGATGTTGTTGTTGGTGTAGGCATGAAAGACTTTGCTCCAACTAGCGCGCACACCAGCCTGTGCTGCTTGGTGGAAAACCCAGTCTACATCCTTCAGAAGTGGCTTGAGGTCAAGTTGGGTTAGATCGCCTTCGACAAATTTGAAGCGGCTTTCTCCTCGCAATTGAGCCAAATTGGATACTTTAACGGATCGGGCATAGTAATCTGTAAAGCAGTCCAGACCCAAAACCTCGAGACCGTTTTCGACAAGCTTCTCTGCGAGATGAGAGCCAATAAATCCAGCGACGCCAGTCACCAAGCAACGTTTCTTCAAGTTGGTAGGTTCTCCTGGTTGAAAGCGATAGATTGAAATTGGCTCCAGGACTCTAAAGCCACACCGGCGACTTCGTTAGGGGTCATCCCGACAAGGCACTGTGTTTCAAATCCAGGACAAACCCTCTGATAACAATGACTACAGGGCAGTTCATGATGCACGGTAGTTCCTCGGTGGCCACCAGGCCCCATAGGTCCGTTACGAGTTGGGGTTGTCGGTCCCAAGACTGCAATTGTTGGAACACCGAGAGCAGCCGCCAAATGGATCGGTCCGGTATCTCCACCAATGACAAGTCCACAGCGTTCGAGGAAACCTGCCATCTCTCGAACCGTTGTTTGGGAAATGATATCAGCGTCTTTGCCCATTCTTTCGGATAAGGATTTGGCCAGAGACTCATCCCCAGGTCCCCAAATCACTAGAAGATGGGCTCCCGTTTCCCTGACTAGCTTAGTTCCCAGAGTGGCATAGTTTTCAACACCCCATCGTTTAGTGGCCCAACCCGCTCCCGGATGGATGGCAATTGGCGGAAGCGTTGCATTTTCCAAATGTTTACCAAAAAACCGATTGGCTTTTCTCCGATCGAGAGCATTTAGGCCGATGGGGAATTCAATCGGAATATTTCCTTCAAGCCCAAGGGGGGCGAGAAGAGAGAGATTCCATTCGACCACGTGGGAACCCTCCCCAAAGGGGGACACCTTCTCATTATAAAAGGAGGCAGCTAGTAGTTCCTTGCAATGAGACGAATCAAAGCCGATCCGTTTTCGAGCTCCGCTCGCCCAGGATATCATGGCGCTTTTCAGTAATCCTTGGAAATCTATAACAGCATCGTAACGTTTTTCCCGAATTTGTCTAAATACTCGAAGTGGACCGATAGTCCCTTTTTTAAGGCGACGCCAACGTTTCGTGTCCACTGCTTGAACACTGTCAAGGTATGGGTGTCCCTTTAAAAAAGGGACATAGGCTGACTCTGCCAACCAATCAATTTGGTTGGGTACTCCACTTCCGTTCTCATTTTTGGGAAACTTAGTCCGCAGGGCCGACAATGCAGGGAGTGTATGGATGATATCTCCTAGGGAGCCGAGGCGAATGATTCCGATTTTCAAGGGTAATGGCTCCTTATTCTTTCTTGCTTTGCGGGCCAGTTTGGCTAGCTAGTTGGGCTATTATCTTTGAAGAGGATCGCGTTTTTGGATCTCCTGTGATGGCGATTTCCCCTCCATACTCTAAAACAACTTCGCGTTCTGGCACATTATCGACGGTATAATCCGTTCCCTTGGCGTGCACGTGTGGTTTATAAAGTCTGAGTAGCCCAGAAACATCCCGGTCACTGAAAAGGACAAGATAGTCTATACACGAAAGGGAGGCTAGGATTTCCAGGCGATCCGCTTCATTCATCCATGGCCGACCTTCGCCTTTAAGCATCCGCGCGGATGAGTCATCGTTTACAGCAACGACGAGAATATCCCCCAAGGAACGTGCCTCGGTCAGATAGCGTATATGACCTACGTGAAGAACGTCGAAACACCCATTTGCAAATACGATCCGCCGCCCCGAGGCTTTCTGCTCCTCGACGATTTTACTCAGTTTCTTCGACGACTGAACCTTTTTTGTGGAGGGTATCACAGGGCCTCCAGTAGCTCGTGTTGGTGAACGGTTGCCGTTCCACGCTTCATTACAACTAAGCCTCCGGCAATATTTGCGAGCTGTGCAGATACCCACATCTCCGCACCAGCAGCAAGAGCCAAAGAGAATGTTCCAATGACCGTATCGCCTGCACCGGTTACATCGGCCACATCATCTCCCCCAAAGACTTCCAATGATTTTGGTGGGTTATCTTCCTCGAATAAGACCATTCCATTCTTCCCACGTGTGAGAAGGAGCCCACCGAAGTCCTGTTGTTTTCGGAAAGCTGCAGCTTTTTGATAAAGTTCCTCCTGATCGATATTTTCTTTGTCCTCCTGTTCGATTATTGTTTCCATCTCTACTTCGTTAGGTGTAGCTGCAGTGATTCCCTGGAAGCAACGTAGACCAAATCGAGAATCTACCAGAACAGGGAGTCCACCGTCTCTTGCGCCATGTGTGTTTGCAAGAGTATTGACAGCCTCCACCATCTTAGGGGTGACAACTCCTAAGCCGTAGTCGGAGACTAGTATCGCGTCGGTCTCGTCCACCATTTCGTTTAATTGATTGATTAAGCTTGTGGTTACCTTGTCTGAAATTGCTTCTTTCCACTCCCGGTCAATCCGAATAACCTGCTGCATAGTAGTGTTGGATTGGCCTGCCAGGATTCGTGTTTTAATTGTTGTCTCTGCTTCGGGTAACTGCAAAACACCCGTGGTATCGATGCCCTGATTTTTCAATAAATGCAAGGTTTCCTCTCCCGGATCGTCTTTTCCCAGGATACCGATAATTCGGACCTCGCCACCCAAGTCTCGAACGTTGTTTGCTGCGTTACCACAGCCTCCTAGTCTCAGCTCACGGTTACGATGTTTAAGGATCAATATGGGCGCTTCGCGGGAGATTCGGTGTGCCGAACCCAGGAGATACTCATCTGCAATAATATCGCCGAGCACGATAATACGACGTCCCTGCAGGGCATTTGCCCACTCTCGAAGAGTCTCACTCATTGGAAAAACTCCAAACGCATTTCATTCTGTAGGAAAAAACGACCGTTTTTGAAAAATAGTCCGACAGCTTCACTTGGAGAATGTATACCACAAGAGATGAACTACTTCCTTTCTTGTTAGTTCTTACTCGTGGAGAATTAGATGGCCCTGATGAGGATTTGGCCTGACAACCCAATGTTGGCTTACTGCTACCTCTTTTTTTGATATGGTGGTTGGGCCTACGAAGTATCTCGATCCTCTTTGCGCTAAGGTAAAATAGAACCATGGAAATACATAAGTTGCAAATTCCAATTACTATAAAAAACAATCCTTTGTGATCGAAAAGAGCCCTTAGTTTCATGATTTTTCCTATTAGCCTTCTCCGTTTGGGTATACTTAACGATCTCCAAGGTGAAGTTTGCCTCGAATTGCTTCCACCGCTTCATCTATCCCTAGTTCTTCCATGCACTCATGACTGTAGGGGCATCGTTTGAGAAAACAGGGGGAACAGAATAAGTCTCGACGGAGTACCGTGTGAAAGTCTCCTACGGGACCCGTGTGCGCCGGATTAGTTGGGCCGAACAATGCTACAACAGGTGTCCCGACAGAGGCCGCGACGTGCATGGGTCCGGTATCGCCCGTCAAGAATGCATTGAGTCGTTTCAAGACTCCTGGTAAAACTGATAGGTTGTCGCGTCCTCCCAGGTCTACAGGGTTGGTTTTCATCTGGTTGGCAATTGACGCGGTCAAATGTGCTTCCTCATTGCTTCCGAAAAGTATAACCCGGGTACCTTCGACTTCAGCCAACCGATCGGCGACTTTTGAAAACCGATCCACGGGCCATAGCTTTGTGGCACCAAATTTGGCACCCGGATGGATCCCAACCACTTTTTCATTATCCCGAATACCATGATTCGCCCAAACTGTTTCTGCAAAGCGAAGTGCTTCATTTGAGATTCCGATTCGAGGATCTCGAGTTACGGTTACCACGCCAGCATGCTTCAGGAGTCCGAGGTACTCATCAATTTGATGCTGATCCTCTTGGGTGTGGAAAGGAACAGGATGCGTAAGAAGAAGTGCGCGGCCGTCCCGACTGTAGCCGATTCGAATCTTGGCTTTGGAAGCAAATGCTAGTAAAGCGCCACGAAATGAATTAGACAGGACAAGTGTCCAATCAATAACCTTTTGTCGAAAACTAGTTGCTTTTCGGATGTCGTGAAGGATGTTTCCAGTGCGAACGTGTAATTCGGCGAGATCTGGATGTCCCGAAAGAATTCCGGCGGCCCCAGGAGCACCCAAATAGTAAATCCGGACAGAAGGAAAAGCCCTCCGGAGGTTTGATAGTACTGGGGTTGACAGGATTGTGTCGCCTAGCCAAGTTGGCCCAATTATAAGGATTTTCTCCGGTGGTTTCATGGAGTATTCGTTTCGGAAGGGGGAAGGCCCTTTGCGGTCGCGTTGCTGGACTCCCCAAGATCTAATGATTTTGGGCTAGAGACCTCAATGGGCTGTGTTCGCCAGCGTCTATGCATCCAAAGCCAGTGGTCAGGGTTCTGGCGGATAGCCCCCTCGATTACTAGATTGTATCGCCTTGTATTGGCCACAAGGTCGGCCTGAACGTCTCCCGTCCGGATGGCTGGGATTTCCTCTCCAAAGATGAGTTGGTGACGATAGGCTTCATTCCGGTGGATGAAACACGGAAACACAGCAGCTCCGGTCCGCTGAGCCAGCATTGCGGGTAAGGGTGTTGTGCAAGCGGGTCTCCCAAAAAAGTTCACGAATATTCCTTCACGATGGATCATGTTCTGATCCATAACAATGCCTAGTATTTCGCCCGCACGCAAACAACGAATCGCGTTTCGAATAACGCCCCTTCGTGCGAGCACTCGGCTTCCGTATCGGCTACGAAGCTGGTTTAGTGATTGATCCAACAACGGATTGTCAGGGGGGCGAACGATGAAGTTTAATGGGCCGTGGCATCGGGACCAACATTGGGGAATTAACTCGAAATGGCCAAAGTGGGCTGTGATAAAGATGACCCCTCGTCCCTGAGCTAGGGCATCTAGAACAGGATGATCACCTAATATTTCAACCCGATCGAGGATTCCTTCTATCCCACTTTTGCCTGGCCGCCAGGTGCGGGCCCACTCGGCCAAGGTTAATCCCCATTGCCGGTAGGTGCTACGTGCTAGTTCCTCACGTTTTTCTGCTGCCATCTCACGGCCGAACGCGCATATTAAATTTTCTCTGACTGTCGAGAGACCTACGCCTGCTTTGAAGAAAGCACTTGCCGCGGCTTGGCCAAAAGCCGCAGCTCCTCTTTCCCCAAACATATTTATTAGGAAGATAGATGAGCGCACCACTACCAATTCCAGGAGATTCTGGATTTCTGAGAAGAAACCTTTGTTTTTCCTGCGCCTTTTGCTCATAGCGGCGCGCAACCATCTCGCAATTCGTTGTGAAGGGTAATTAAACCAGTCCCCAGATTATTATGTCAATATGTGTAAATTGGCATAAAAACGCAAAATGCATTTAAAATCAAATGGTTCACCCTGGCCCGCCCAATTGGATCTATGGCTTTACTTACCTCAGAGCACTGGATTAATATGCAGTCGATCCAGGGGGAGTAAACTTGCGAATTTTGACACGATATATCCTGAAAGAACTCGGAACTTACATCGCGATGAGTCTCCTTATCTTCACGTTTGTTCTGTTCATGAACCAAATCCTTCACTTTACGGACTTATTTATCAATAAAGGGATTCCCTTCAGTATGGTTTTCAAGATGATGTTGGTTATTTCGCCTTCGTTCCTGCTTGTGACCATCCCAATGGCCCTATTGGTTTCCACTGTGATGGCCTTCGGTCGGATGTCGGCTGACAGCGAGAATGTTGCTATGCGTGCCACGGGTATCAGTTTCCAACGGCAACTTGTCCCGGTTGGGATTCTCTCACTTCTTTGCTATGCAGCCTCCAATTTTTTGGTGTTCTACGCATTGCCCTGGAGCGAGGCACAGTTCAATGAGTTGAAGGTCAAGCTGGCAACATCAAGCGCCGCGACCACATCGATAAGAGAGCGGGTATTCAATAATGATTTTGACGGATTGATTGTTTATGTGAGTGAGAAACCTGCCAATCGAGAAATTCTTAAGGGGATTCTGATTTACGATAGCCGTTCAAATGAAATTCCTCAAACGATTGTTGCTGAGGAAGGAATTATGGTGACCCACCCGGAATCGCTCAAAATATCACTTAGGTTGCGAAACGGTTCCATTCATCAAATAACAGGGAAAAAAGAAAAGTATCAGGTAATTCGGTTTACCACTTATGAAGTTAATCTTGATACCAGGTCTCTTTTGGGAGATGCTGGCAGGTTGGAGCGAGCGGGCAAAAACCACTCTCTTTATGTTATCAAAGAAAAACTGAAACGGTACAAAAAGACTGATAGGCGTTACAACGATTTACTGGTAGAGCTATACAAGAAGTTTGCGCTTCCGGCAGCTTGCCTAATTATTGGATTTGTTGGGGCCCCGTTGGGTGTTCAGAATCGTCGTTCTGGGAAATCAGGCGGCCTTGCTTTGAGTCTGATAATAATTATCGTGTATTACATTCTTCTCTCAATGGGTGAAGGGCTTGGGGATGGAGGCTACATACCGCCAATGATTGCCATGTGGATTCCCAATCTTGTTCTAGCCGCGATTGGATTATACCTGACCATGAAGGTCCATCGGGATTCCCCCTTCCGTTTGGTTTTACTAGTCAATGAGCGGCTTCAGATCATCATGGATGGAACTTTCAATCGACTCCGAAAACAGTGGATTGGAGCCTTTGAGGAGAAAAGAGGCACGTGAGACTGCTAACCCGGTATGTGGGAACTCAGTTCATCAGAATTTTCCTGGTCAGCCTATTTGCTTTTCTATCCATTTATCTCATTGTGGAATTTTTCGAGCGAATTGATGATTTTTTGGAGAAGGCGACACCGTTGGAGCAGGCTATTGGATATTTCGTTTATAAAGTACCTCAGATTCTTATACAAGTCGGCCCCGCGGCAATTCTATTAGCCTCTGTACTGTCCCTACTGTTACTGGGACACAATAACGAGGTTACGGCGATGCGAGCCTGTGGTCTAAGTCTATATCGAATTTCCTATCCAATTTTGGTTTGGGGGGGTATTGGGAGTGTTATCTTATTTCTGGCGGGTGAGTATATTCTTCCGGAGACTAACCGAAGGGTAAACAAAATCATTCAGGTTCATATAAAGCGAAAGCCTCCGAAATGGGTAATTCAAAAGGACAAGATTTGGTATCGATCCGACAACCAGACCATATGGCACATCCGTTCCTTGGATACCGAACGGCAGGTTCTCAAGGGTATTACACTCTACCGTCTCTCTGCGAAGGGCAAAGTACTAGAGCGGTTGGATGCCCAGTCGGCAGGGTGGAATGGGAGTAATTGGATTTTTCGAAATGGGCAACACCGAAAATTTTCGGAAAAGGGAGCGGTGAATTCACAGACCTTCAAAAAGGCTCAAGTTGCTGTAACAGAAAAGCCCGCGGATTTCCTCCAGATCAAAAAAGAGCCAGGTGAAATGAATGTGGCAGAAATGGGGGACTACATACGGGGGTTACGGTCAAACGGAGTGGATGACACGAAGTACTTGGTAGACTTAAATGCGAAACTTGCCTATCCGATGGTGGGTATCATAATGGCACTAGTCGGGATCCCATTCTCTCTACGAACGGGAAGAAGCGGAGGGTTGGGAAAGAGTATTTTGATTACCCTACTCATTGGTTTTAGTTACTTCATTCTATTTTATACGGGGATTTCGCTTGGTCACGCTGGCAAGCTTCCCCCTTTCATTGCGACCTGGTCAACCAACATCGTTTTCATAGCTACGGGAATTTATATGATGGCGACTGTTAGAGGGTAATTCTCTCTATTGATTCGTTGAAGAATCTGGCGGATACTTCCAAGTTTCCCAGAGGGATTCACCTGAGAGAATTTCAAGACCGATCCGAAGAGCTCGACATGGGAATCCATTTCTCCAAATTGATTTCAGTTTAACACCATCTTTTTCCGTGGTAAGAACCCCCGAAGCCCCATTCGTACGCGCCCGGGAAAAAATCTCTTTAACGTCATCGAGTGTGTATCTGTGGTGATTTGGGAACACCATGTGTCCCGCTTCCTGGATTCCAGACTCTGAGGCCAAACGAAAAAATTCAGATGGCCGTGCAATGCCGCAGACCCAAAGGGCCTTGTGTGCTTCGATTGGAAGAAGTTCTCCGGACTTCACATCTACCATTGCATTAGGGACGAATCGGCTTACCATGATGGGAAGGGAAGGGTACTTTGAACGAAATTTTTCAACGGCTTCTGGTGTTGAGGAGTGCGCCCGTGTGAATAGAACTCCTCCCGCCCGTCGAATTGCACCCGGGGGCTCACGCAAAGCTCCACGCGGTAGCAGAAACCCATTTCCAAAGGGCTTTTCAGCGTCGAGAAGGAGAAGATTCTTCTCTCGTGTCAACTGAACGTGCTGGTAACCGTCATCCAGGATCACTCCCTCAACGCCGAATTCCTTGATTGCCTGTATCCCAAGTGTGTAGCGATCCGAACCTGTCAGTACAGGTACCCCTGGCAGCTGTGAGGCTAGCAGGTAGGCTTCATCGGCTGCATTTGGTGGGTGGGCGCGAAGTTTAAGTCCATCGGAAATAATCTTGGTGGGTTCTTTGTGTTTATCGCCATATCCTCGACTAAGGATAGCGATTTTATGCCCTCGCTCCGAAAAAGCCTTGGCGAGTGCCAAGACTACGGGTGTTTTTCCCGTTCCTCCGGCTGCCAGGTTACCAACACTGACTGTCCAACAAGGGAGACTCCGAGATTTGAGAAGTCCGGATCGGTAAACTGACATGCGGGAAAAATGTCCAGCACTGTAAAAACCCGATGCAGCCCATAAAATCCACTTTACGAGGTTTCCCCAAATACCACTTGGTAAGTTGTCGTCTTGGAGCATTAATCCTGTGCGACCGATCCATTTTTCAAAGGAGGATTTCAAGCCTTTTGCCCTTCAGCCAATTCTGTAACCCACTCGGCATAGCGGCGGGCGGCTCCGGCCTGTGTCTCCACAACGGTTCTACCTTGAACCCCCATTTCTGTAGCTCTGGCCGGAGAGTCTAAAATGTGAGAGGTGGCCGCCGCCAGTTGTTTGCCTGCATCTTCTAGTGGTCCACTGATCCGCAGAGCGGCCGGTATCCTACTAGTGTTCGGCTCCGATAGGGCGCGCTCGGCCTCCTCAAAGTTGTGCATATGGCGCCCGAATAGGACCGGAATACCAAAACCAGCTGGCTCCAGTGGGTTTTGCCCACCCCACGGGAAAAGACTTCCACCCACAAAGGCAACATTACTTGCACAATAGGCTTTACTGAGCTCACCTAGAGTATTTAGAACAAGGACTCTTGGTTTCTCGGAGTGTCCTAATGTTTTTTGTCGGGAATCTGTTCGTAGGTGAAACTCGATATTCCGATTACGGAGATCACCCAGTAGCCTATCCACTCGGTTGGGATGCCGTGGTGCCAGAATTAATTGGAGTGTTGGATAAGAGGAGAGAAGTTGCTCATAGCCGTCTAGGATGGCTCCTCCTTCCTCAGGGTGGATGCTACCTGCAACCAATATGGGGGCTTTAGCAGATAGACCCAAATCTCTTCGTACATCTAGCTTTACCTGCGGTTTTGGTGGATCACTGTTAGCGGCTCCGTCAAACTTAAGATTTCCCCCCACACGGACGCGATTTGGTGGAGCTCCTAAAGCTCGAATCCGCTCTGCGTCGGATTCCGATTGCATGCCGAAAACAGCCATTCTTTCGAGAACACGGATCATTAAAGGTCGGATTCGGCGGTAGCGGTTAAACGATTTTGGCGAAATCCTTCCATTGATAAGGGCCGAAGGGATCATAAGTTGATCGTGGGCTCTTATGAAGTTTGGCCAGAGCTCTGTTTCTAAAATGACCGTCAATTGGGGTTGTACCCTCTGAATTGACCGGTGGACCGCCCCCGGGAAGTCCAGGGGAAAGTATAGTCTCTCGTCTGCCTGTGGAATTCGACGGTTGCCGGCTTCCCTGCCAGTTTCAGTTATCGTTGATAAAACGAGGCGCCAGCTTGGAAGACGGTTTTTCAGTTCTTGGACCAGAGGAGCTGCGGCGTGGGCTTCTCCTATAGAGACAGTATGGATCCAAAGCGTAGGAATATTATTTGGGTTACTGGAAATATGTGGAAAGCCCATCCGATCGGCCAAGCCCTGGCGAATTTTTCCCCTGAATATAGCCTGAAACCCCCAGTACAGTGCAAGAAAGGGTGCACAGGCGAACAGGATGAGGTTGTAAAGAGTGTACACGTCTAAAGCCTCTATCTTCGATTGCTGTTGGTCACATGATCCCTTTTAGAAGGAGGGGTCGGTTTTCCTTGTGCAATGGCATCGGCTGCAGCTTGTGCCCAGAGCATTTCTTCTTCTAACTCTTGTCGTTTGATTTCTAATTGGTCTTTATCAATATCGCGGGCGACGTGAATAGGGCGACCGAAGACGACAGTAACACGTGTAAAAGGTAAGGGTAGGCAGAAACGATCCCAACTATCGAATGTTTTGGCATAAGCGGCGCCGGAGACGATCGGAAGGATGGGTGCACCGGTTTGGGAAGCGAGGAGAAGGATACCAGGTTGCACCTTCAGGGCAGGACCCCGGGGGCCATCTGACGCTATGCCGATATCCTGTCCATCGCGAAGAGTCCGAATTAAACGTCGTAAGGCGGGGCCACCACCCCGGGATGTTGATCCCCTGACAGTTTGGTATCCTAGCGTTCCAAGAACCCCGGCAATGAATTCCCCGTCGCGGCTCAAACTCACAAGAACGGATGCGTTCATTTTTCTTCGAAAAAATGCAGGATACAACATGCTTCCATGCCATAGGGAGTAGATCCGCCCTGGCTCTCCATTCCGGCGTGGCACTTCCCGTTCTGGATGAAGAATGCGAGCCCGCAATGTTGCTGCTAGCCCATAAACCAGACAACCAAGAAGATGACCTGCCCACCGGAAGACTCGATGAGATAGGTTCTTAGATAACCTCGAGGTTGTTGAAGGCGCACTGGATCTTTTCATTATTCGAAAGCCAAACCCAATATTTCCCGCGCAGCACGATCGAAGCAGTTTGCTTTACTTTCCGAGGAGAGACTTTCATGCGTTTGCTCTGCGGAGTCTTTTTCCAGGGAATGGCGAACATCTTCTAACCTTCGCTTTACATAAGCGCACCGTTTTTCGTTGTCCATCAATCTTCTCAACTCCATGGAGAGATTGGACCCATTTACTTCCTGTTGTAGTACCTCTGGAAAGATTTCCTCAGCTGCCAGAATATTTACTAACCCGAGGTAGTAACGATTAGGGGGTAAGTTAGACATCCACTGGGCGATGGCAAAAGTTAGTGGGTGAAACCGGTAAGTGAGCACGCTAGGTGTTCCCATTAGAGCCGCCTCCAAAGTGGCTGTGCCAGAGGCAATTATGGCCATATCGGCGGCCTTGAGCACATTTTGAGCACCCCTGACTGGCGTGACCCCCGCTTCTATAGCTCTGCTCGCTATAGGATCCCAAGGTAGAGTTTCCGCAATGGGCAGAAGAAATTGTATTTCGGGTCGGGAGCTTTTTAAGATTCGTACAGTGTCAAGCATCGGGGAGAGAAGCGTGGCCACTTCTCTGTCTCTGCTCCCAGGGAGTAGACCGATTACCGGCCCCTTCTCGGTGACTCCCATTTTTTCTCTGGAAGTCTGTCGCTGTTCGTTAGGCTCTTTGACGTCCGAATCGTCCCGAAGGGACTCGAGGAGAGGATGGCCCACAAACACGGATGGGATCCCTAAACTTCTGAAATACTCAACCTCGAACGGAAAAATAACCAACAGTTTGTCTATAAATCGTGCGATTCGTCGTGCGCGCCACCGCCCCCAGCCCCAAAGCTGAGGTGCCACGAACTGTACGGTTCGAATACCGAGAGCGTGAAGTTTTCCGGCTAGGTAAAGATTGAATCCTGGATAATCTATAAGCACAGCAACGCGAAATCCTCCCGATTTGGCAATCTTGAGAATCCGTTGCTCGACTCGTCGTAAAACGGGGAGACGCCGCGCTACCTCGAGAACTCCTATGACTTCAATCTCGTCTGCGTCAACCCAGATCTCCACTCCCGCAGCCCGCATAGCCGGCCCTCCGACACCCCCTATATTGATTTCGGGATTGTGCCTACGCAGAGCCTCGGCGAGGGGACCTCCCAGCGCGTCGCCCGAAGCCTCACCCGCGATCATCAAAATTTCAATCGCTGGCCTCCTCCTCTCGTTCTGGGTCAACAGCGACAACGGCAATCTTCCAACGATTTGCAGCCTCCAGAAATGGGCGAATGGAGAGGATCATAGTTTGTTCTGCCTCAATGCCAAGCGCTGTTCCACGTCCGTCTTTTAGGGCGATGAGCGTGTTTTCGCCGACCACTGGGACGTCGAACCGAGGATCTTGGCGTGGCTTTGCTACCTTTACGGCCACCGCTTTCCCTTCAGAAATACGACAGCCACGCTGGATAGTTTCGTCGGTTCCTTCGATTGTTTCAACGGCTACCACCGCTTGATCCCGAACTACGACGGTTTGACCAAGGTCCAAAGCGGCTATCCCTTTGGCCATACGAAAACCAAATTCTAAATCCTCACGTTCTCTTTGAGTAGGTAGGCGTTGAGAAAGCACCCCTACCCCCGGAAACAGTTTACTCAGGAACTTTTTCTGTGGGAGAACTTGGAAACCTTCACTTTCGAACTCTTTGATAATAGCTAACATTAGTGAATCATCTCGTCGGTCCTTGAGACGGCGGAGAAACTGGATGGCCCGAAAGTCGAGTATCGGATTCCGGTACATAAGTCGTTTGTCCACTTTCCCGACAAAGACCAAGTCGCGAACTTCTTCGTTCTTGAGGAACTTAACAATTTTTCCAGTTTGGCCGATGCCACAGTGAATCAGGGCCGACGAAAGAGGCTCTAGGATTTTACGTGTTTGGGTAGAGAAAGTTACCGTGACCGGTTCGATCCCACGAGACCGAGCATCCTCAGCCACTAGGGCCGGCAGGGCTCCTTCTCCGGCAATGATCCCCACTCGTTTGATGCTCTGGAGGAAGCCAGATCCCGGTGAGTCTCCCTCATCTCGCTGTTTGTTTAGGTTGGTCATGAATCTGTGAGAGGATATGAAGTGCCAAACTAAGAGATCGAAGTTCCCTTTCCGCGTTAACTGCAACTTCAGATCCCACCCCATTACTGGCCGCTTGGAGAAGGGTTCGGATTTCGAGTTTCAGTGGGTTGTCCTTGTGTACGAAAATTCGTTCGATGAAAGCTTCCTGCCGGTAACGCAACTCTTCCTGCGTTAGCGTGTGTTCAGACGCTGCGCTCCGATAAACGTGAATATCCTGATCTGCATAGTTGAGAGATATGTAAGTATCCCGTTGTGTGACGGCGAGAGTGCGCACTTTGTCTTGAGTGGCTCGGCTAGCGGTCAGGTGGGCAACACAACCGTTTTTGAAGGTTAAAGAAACACTGGCGATATCTTCCATAGTTGAGTGCACACTTGTTCCGATAGCATGACATGTTTCGACGGGGGCATCGACAAGGCTCAGGACGATATCCAGATCGTGAATCATTAAATCCAGGACCACACCGTCCTCTTGGACTCTTGATTGAAAAGGACCCATCCGACGGCATTCGATAAGAAGGGGATCTTTTACAATCTTATGAAGTTCCTGAACGGCCCCATTGAAACGCTCCACGTGACCAATTTGTAAGGCGCGTCCTTGTTCTTTCGCAATTTGAAAGAGCTCTTCTGCCTGTTGCAGCGTTGAGGTAATTGGTTTTTCAACTAGAACATGAACGCCCGCGTTTAAGAAATCACGGGCGATCGGATAGTGCTGCTTGGTTGGAACCGCAATGCTGACGGCGTCAACCAGACCAATCATGTCTCGGTAATCCGATAGGGGACGAGTGCCATATTGTTTTGCAATTGACTTGGCTCGGTCCTGATTGACGTCGGCAACCACTACGAGGTCTGCTTCCCCCAATTCGTGATACACTCCGGCGTGATAGCGGCCCATATGGCCGACACCGACCACCCCCGTTCGAATCTTTCCATTGACAGCTTTTGACCGCGCCATGATGTTCGCTTTTAACTCATCGATGAAAACCACGTTCCGTGGATTCACAAAATTCGGCAAAATACCGAACCTCTGGAAATTCACCGCATGATTCCTTGATGACTTTTATCGCTTCCATAGCTCTCAACCCGTCGTTGAGAAGGATTTTCAAAGCCCGCTTCAAAGCGGTTCGAGCCTCGGCTGTGACTCTTGCTCGTCGAAGCCCTACGACATTCAAGCCTCGCACTCGAGGCGGGTGTCCTTCAACAATCGTGTAAGGGAGTATATCCTTTCGAATTGGGGATAAGGCACCCACCAAGCTCAATTTCCCCACACGGGTGAACTGATGAATAGGGACTATGCCGGAGATAAAAGCGCCAGCTTCGACTGTAACGTGACCAGCCAGGTTTGTGGCATTCACGAGGACGACCTCGTCCTCAAGCCGACAATCATGTCCCAAATGGGAGTAAGCCATAAGATAGCAATCGCTCCCGACGGAAGTGGTGCCCTCTGGCTCCTTGCTTCTGTGTATGGTCACATACTCCCGGACCCTAGTGCGGTCTCCAATTCGGACAAAGGACCGATGGTCTTTGAACTCCACATCCTGTGGGGTTCCTCCGATGACTGCACCGGAACCGATGGTACACTCTTCTCCCACCGTGGTCCAGTTCTCTATGGAGGCGTGAGGCCCAATTTGTGTTCCTCTCCCCAAATTTACTTTTTCCCCGATGACAGCGTACGGGCCGATTCTTACTCCCTCTTCAATATTTGCCTCGGGGGAAACGACTGCAGTCGGATGAATCACCTTGCTTAACCCTTTGAGTTGCCCATAGCGGCCTGGAATTCACCTTCGGCTGCCAGATCACCTTCCACACTGGCTTCACCCTTAAACCACCAGATATCGCGACGGTGATTTGAAACCTCCACTTTCATGGTCAGTATATCTCCAGGAACGACTGGACGCCTAAATCGAACCTTATCAATTCTTGTGAAAAAGGGAACGACGTCTGAGTCTCCAGGGGCAGTGTCTAAAGCGATCAACCCACCTGTTTGAATCATGGCTTCGACGATCAAAACACCGGGCATGACCGGATAGTTGGGGAAGTGCCCCATGAAAAACGGTTCATTGTGCGTTACCGCTTTGATTCCGACAATTCGCTTTCCAGGAATGTACTCCTCCACTCGGTCTACGAGGAGGAACGGATAACGATGAGGTAAAAGACTAATTAGGTGTCTTGAAATTTCGATATCAATCTCTGGTTTTCTTTTGTGGTTCACCTATAATCCTTTCTTCCAAGTCTTTTAATCGCTTTTCCAGATTATTAAGATTTTTCAAAGCTTGGGGCACTTTTCCAAGACTAACTTCTATTTTGCCGTGTTCTGTCATGGCTCTTGGGACACGGGCTGCTGCCCATACAGTTCCGGGAGGAATATCCCGATTTACGAGAGTCAATGCTGTTAGGATGGCGCGGTCTCCAATGTGAACATGGTTACCGACACCCGAGCGCGCTGCTAAGGTGACCCCCTGGCCCAGTGAAGAACTTCCCGCCATCCCGACTTGGCCGAGCAGGAGACAATTTTCGCCAATTTTCACGTTATGCGCGACCTGAACAAGGTTATCGATTTTCGTGCCTCGTCCTATCCTTGTTTCTCCAAGTGTTGCCCGATCAATTGATGAGAGTGCTCCGATTTCGACGTCGTCTTCGACGATGACGCGGCCTACGTGAGGCATCTTCGTGTGCTTCCCGTCCTCACTTTGGACATATCCATATCCATCGCTTCCCAAAACGCTCCCACTGTGGATGGTGACCCGATTACCGACTTCCACGTCATGATAAATCGAATTATTCGCGTAAACGACGCACTCTCTCCCAAGTTTACTGTCTCGCCCGACATAAACATGGGGGTATATGACGGTTTGGTCCCCCAACTCCACGTTATCATCCAGGACGACACCTGCGTGGACTGCTACATTTTTACCCAGGCGGACATTTTGTCCGATGACAGCGTTGGAGTGAATCCCCGACTTGAAATGCTCCCTCGCATAGAATAAGCCGAGAAGTGACACCAGAGCGAGTCGAGAGTTCGTAACAAGAATTACAGATTTGTCGCCGAACCCGTGCTCAATCTCAGATACGACAGCACACGCCTGGGAGGATTTGGCCTCATGCAAGCGTCGTTGTTTATCAGAGAGCACGATAATCTGATCGGAGGACGCCTTAGAAGGCTCAGCAATACCCCGAATAATCAGTTCGGGATTCCCCTTTAGGGATCCCCCCAATTTGTCCGAAATTTCTTTCAGGCGGAAAGAGGGGGGGGAGATGCAGTTCATCGTTTTGCTTGATCGTAGGCCTTGATGATTCTGTCCGTCAGATCGATCTTCTGGCTGTCAAAATAAAGAAGGAAATTATTTTGTTCAAGAACTAGGGTAAGATTTTCGCTCTTTCCAATTCTACGCACGACATCCCGAATTTCTCTACGAATTTTCTGTGTGATCCGGAGGCGACTTCGATTGAAGTCGTCTTCGGCTTCCCGTCTGAAACGAACGAGGTTATCTCGTCCCCTTGCGAAATCCCTTTGTTTCTGGAGTAGATCATTTTCTTTTTTCCGCCGGACGTCTTCACTGAATAGGAGTCCCTTTTGGCGGAGCTCAGCCTGCATCTTCCTCAGAGTTTGTTCAGAGCGCTGAAGAGCCTGGCCTTTCGAACTCAGTTCACCTTGAAGCCGTTTAGCCGATTCCTCTAATTTAGATAGTGCCCTCTTACCCTCTTTAGATTCCTGCATTACGCGCTGTATGTTCACAAGGCCAATTTTGATCTCAGCCGATGCAAAGCTCACTGAGCCTAGCCATCCTGCCACTAAGATAGAAATTACTAGAAACTTCGGAGTTGACGACTGTTTGATCATGTTTCTTGCCGCCTCCATATGGGGGGGGGGTCGCTAATTAGGATAAAGGGCGGTGCGGGAGGAATCTGGCCCTAGAAAGCCCGCCCGATTCCAAAATGGAATTCACTGAGCTTCTCATCAGTTCGTTTTTGGAGCTTGAAGCCCCAGTCCAATGATAAAGGTCCTACTGGGGAAAGAATTCTAAGGCCCGTACCTACACTGGCACGTAACTCGAAGGGATCGTAGGATCGAAAAGACCCTGCCCTATTATACACTTGGCCAGCATCGAAGAAAACGACCGCTCTCGCGCCCGCGACGAACGGAACCTGAAGTTCAAGGTTGAAAAGGAGAGAAGCCTCGCCGCCAAGAGGGTCCTTGTTTGAGTCTCGTGGGCCAACTCCACGGAAACTGAATCCTCGGACCGATCGCGCGCCGCCTAAGTACGCCCGCTCGAATACCGGAAGCTTCTTACCACCATAACCGCCGGCCCATGTAATTCGTCCATGAGCCATCAGGATAACCCGTCTTTTAAAGAATGGGTAGTAATGCTTGTGACTGGCGC
Source organism: uncultured bacterium (assembly GCA_964437725.1). Classification (GTDB taxonomy): domain Bacteria; phylum UBA8248; class UBA8248; order JACPRG01; genus CAYTIB01. The sequence continues at coordinate 111,776 of CAYTIB010000036.1, forward strand.
CGAATGTGAAAAATCTGTTGTCCCCACCAAAGACTCCGCCGGTAAGACGGTTGGTCACGGTAGTCAGCCCTCCATCGGTTGCCTTGACGCGAGAATCTCGTGTGTCGCGAGTAAGAGTACCCGTGACGCCACTTGTGGCTGAGGCCCCTTTTTGTGTTTTGACGTAGGAGTTCGCAGTGTCCTTGACGCTATGAATATCGTTCTCTTCGAACGAGTAGATGACATTAGCCATCCAGTACTCAGCTAGGTAGCGCCCGAATCCGAGGTTTCCACCGGTGCGGTCTCGCTCGTAGGTTTCAAATTCGTCATTCGCCATAAAAAGACCACTGGTTAGGGCAAAGTTGGAATCAAAAAGCCTGGGTTCCATAAAGTTAAGGCTCCCCGTGGTATCCAAGTCTGACCGCCGTAGCCTAAAGGCGAGCATCTGCCCACGCCCAAAGAGGTTGTTTTCTTTTACCTCACCGAATATGAGAAGTCCCGAATGGTTGCTGTATCCTGTGCCACCGCTAATCGCTCCGGTTGGTTTCTCCTTAACCTCGATTTCAACATCCAAAAGATCAGGTTTACCGCCTCTTTTGGTTTCAATTTTCACGTCTTCGAAATAGCCGAGTCTCCGTATCCGACGTCGAGTTTTTTTAAGTTTATGACCATCGAATAAGGAGCCCTCTAATAGCATGACCTCGCGGCGAATAACTTTGTCGCGGGTAAAATCGTTTCCTTTGATGAAAATTCGACCGATGAAGGCTCGCCGCCCCTTTTTCGGCGTAATCCTGATGTCAGCGACCCGCTTGTCGTCATTTATGGTGGTTTGCGGGATGATGTCTGCAAAAGCGTGACCTTTTTGCGCATAGGCTTCGGTAATCTTAACTATATCTGAGTTCAGTCGAGACCGGTTGTAAACGTCACCCTTTTTGAAGCTGATATGTTTACGTAACTCGTCGACGGTGAATACCTCATCTCCCTCTATTTGAACTTTGCCGACGCGGTATTGCTTCCCCTCCACTACAGGTATAACAAGGGAAAGGCTGTTTTTCTTGCGGTTTTCATAAATCATGGGTTCTTTTACTTCGACCCGGATATAACCATTGTTTTGGTAAAAAACCTGGATCCGTATGAGATCAGTTTGGATCTGGTCCTCTTTGTATACGTCTCCGTCCGTAAACCAGGAGAGTAGCCATTTTTGCTCGGTTTGCATGATTTTTCGAATTGCCTTATCAGAGAATGCTAAATTCCCCCTAAAGGAGATTTCGCCTATACTTACCTTTTCCCCTTCGGTTATACGAAATTCTACATTGACCTGGTTGGCGCCGGCTTCTTCCACAATCGAATCAACCCGAGCGAAGTAATATCCCTCCTCTTGGTAGAGAGAGCGGATGGCCCCCACACTCTCTCGAACAGTTCCTTGGCTTAGGATAGATTGAGAGGTGACGGTGACCTTTTCTAAGATGTCTTCCAGATCAATTTTTTTATTCCCTGCCACACGAACCTGAGAGACAGCAGGCTTTTCTTCCACAATAAAAGTGACGCGTAATCCCCCCTCAAAGGGATCCACATCTACCTTGACGTTTCGAAAAAACCCTAGATCGTAGATTTTCTTAATATCTTTGCGTAGCTTGGAAATTGAGAAGCGGTCGCCTACGCGGGTCGCAATGTAGAAGCGAATTGTGGGTTTCTCAACCCGGCGGTTGCCGCGAATTTCAATGGACTTGATTGGAAGAGGAGGGGTTCGAGAAGCAGCCCAATCGGGCCATAAAAGAAACAGCGATACTAGCAGGACCAACCCGAGGTACCGGATGCTCAATGGGTTGTTAGGAAATCGATTGTAAAGCCTCGGATTCAAAAACGGTGTGTCCTTTCGCTTTCCAGACTTTCCACGACTTAATAAGCATGCCCATCGGCGGCATTGATTCCTGAAGACACCCTTCTATTACCGGTACGAAAATGCAAACCCCCCCGTCAGGAGCTTATCCTGGCGGGGGGGTGATGGAATCCTATGCTTGGGCTTCCTGTAAATCGTTGATGACCAGTTCTTTCTCTTCGAAGACGAACGTGTCGTTTTCCAAAGTCACCCGTATATGGCCGGCCTCAGTGAAACGTCCTCGCAAAACCTCCTCAGACAACGGATCCTCTATGTAGGTTTGAATGGTTCGCTTTAGTTCCCGCGCACCAAACTTTGGGTCGTAACCGAGGTTGGATAACTTTTCCTTCGCATCATTTCCGAGCTCGATGGTGAGTCCTCGTTCAATCAACTGTTTGTTCAACCGGTCCACCATGAGATCTACAATTTCCAGGATATGATCGCGCGAAAGTGGGTGGAAGATAACTTCAGAATCCAAACGATTTAAAAATTCTGGATTGAAGGTGCGACGCGTTTCGGTGCGCATTACACCTTTGAAACGCTCAGTTCTTGCTTCAGAGTCCCCCTCTTCCTCCTTATGGAAGCCCATGGAAGTTGCACGTTCAATATCTCGACTACTTAGGTTAGAGGTCATTACCAAGACTACATTTCGGAAGTCAACATGACGCCCAAAACTATCGGTAAGTTGACCTTCGTCCATTACCTGTAGCATCAAATGGAAGACGTCTGGATGAGCCTTTTCGATCTCATCTAAGAGGACAACTGCGTAGGGTTGACGTCTCACCCGTTCAGTTAATTGACCCCCTTCCTCGTATCCAACATACCCGGGAGGTGCACCAGTAAGGCGGGAGACATTAAATCTTTCCATATACTCAGACATATCTACACGGATTAAAGCCTGCTCGTCACCGAAAAGGAACTCAGCCAGAGCGCGGCAAAGCTCCGTTTTTCCCACCCCGGTGGGTCCAAGGAGAAGGAACGACCCGATAGGACGATTAGGTGATTTCAGGCCGGCCCGCGAGCGCCGTGTGGCCTTGGTGATCACTGAAATAGCCTCATCTTGGCCGACAATGCGCTTGTGCAGTTCGTCCTCCATGTGAAGCAATCTTTCGCTTTCTCCCTCTTCGATTTTAGTAAGAGGTATCCCTGTCATTCTGGAGACGACAAAGGACACATCCTCATCTGTGACTACCGTTTCGTCATCTCGTTGCGATTCTTCCCAGGCTTGCTTTTGGTCATTGAGTTGCTGGCGAATTTCTTCCTCCTGGTCGCGGAGATTGACAGCATCTTCAAAATTTTGCTCTTCAATGTGGGCACGTTTTTCCCGAACCACCTCTTCTACACGACGTTGAAGGTCCCGGACGTCTTGGGGGTAAGTAACTTTTGCGAGACGAACTCGAGAACCGGCCTCGTCCAATACGTCTATGGCTTTGTCTGGTAAATAGCGGTCGGAAATATACCGATTCGACAATCGGACGGATTCAACAATGGCTTGTTCGGTGAACTTTGCCCGGTGGTGGTGTTCGTACTTGTGCTTGAGGCCCTGAAGAATCAGGATGGTTTCGTCCACTGTTGGTGGGTTCACCATGATAGGCTGAAAACGCCTTTCTAGGGCCCCGTTTTTCTCAATATGCTTTCGGTATTCGTCAAGCGTAGTTGCGCCTATACACTGAAGCTCGCCGCGGGATAGGGCAGGCTTGAGCATATTCGAGGCGTCGATGGACCCCTCGGCTGCTCCGGCCCCTACGAGTGTATGTAGTTCGTCGATGAAGATGATTACATTTTCCGATTGTGTAATCTCCTTCATGATGGCCTTCAGCCGAGCTTCAAATTGTCCTCGATACTTTGTCCCAGCAACTAGGGCACCCAGGTCAAGGGCGACCACTCGCTTTTCATAAAGTACTTGGGGGACTTCGCGTGCGACGATGAGTTGTGCTAGTCCTTCGACAATTGCTGTTTTACCTACACCAGGCTCTCCGATTAGGACCGGGTTGTTCTTAGTCCTTCGGCTTAGAATCTGGATGACCCTATCAATTTCGTCATCACGGCCGATAACCGGATCCAGTTTGTCTTCGACAGCAAGATCCGTTAGATCACGCCCAAACTCATCTAGCGACGGTGTTTTACTCTTTTCCTTGGTACGGCGTGATGTCGGCTCGCGCAATAGGTTTAGGGTTTGTTCCCGTGTTTGCTGAAGTTTGATTCCGAGGCCGTCGAGAATCTTGGCAGCTAAACCGTCTTTTTCCCGAATGAGTCCCAGAAGGAGGTGCTCGGTCCCAATGTAATTATGGCCCATCAACCTTGCCTCTTCTACGGCATATTCGAGAACTTTCTTGGCTTTTGGGGTAAAGGGAATGTCACCTTCCACGGCACTGGTCAGACTCTTCGGAAGATTACGCTCTACTTCTGCACGGATCTTCTTGTTGTCCTGATCGACTTTTTGGAGGACCGCAATTGCTATACCTCCCCCATCTTTCAAAATTCCTAAAAGAATGTGTTCCGTTCCAAGGTATTCATGGCGGTAGCGTTCGGCCTCCTCGCGAGCGAGGATAATGACCTTTCGCGCGCGTTCTGTAAACCGCTTAAACATAAGTTAGACCCCCGCTCAGATTACGTGCGTTTCTAATCTTCCTTCGGAGATGCGCACCACGCGTTCCATTTGGCGCGCCAAACGGTCGTTATGGGTTGCTACCAAAAAACTTGCTCCCAATTCTTGGTTAATCTTAACCAGGAGTTCATGAATCTCTTCGCCCGTGCGTTCATCCAAGTTCCCCGTAGGCTCGTCCGCCAGTATCACGTCCGGTTTGTTTATCAGGGCTCGCGCGACTGCAACCCGCTGTTGTTCCCCACCTGAAAGCTTACCTGGCTTGTGGTGTAATCTGTTGCTGAGCCCTACCTTCTGCAACAAATCCGTTGCTCGACCTTGAGACTTCGATTTTACGTCTCCACCTATGAGGGCAGGCATCATCACGTTTTCAAGTGCAGTGAATTCAGCAAGTAGGTGATGAAATTGGAAGACAAAACCGACAGTCCGATTCCGCAACCTCGCCAATGATGCTCTGTTCAATGCATAGATGTCACTTCCGCCGCATACAACACGACCCCCGGTTGGCCGGTCAAGCCCACCAAGGATTTGTAGGAGGGTACTCTTTCCGACCCCCGAAGCTCCCATGACTCCAACCATTTCACCTTTCTGAAGCCTCAGGTCAACGCCGCGCAGGACAGATACAACTCCATGACTGCCATGGAAGTCCTTCCGCAACCCCTCTGTTTGCAGTACAGGCAGTGTTTCGCTCCCTTTAGTTACCTCATTCATACCGCAGGGCCTCAGCGGGGTCAACCCGTGATGCCTTCCAAGCGGGATATAGGGTTGCCAAAGAACACAGAGCAAACGCGACTCCCACGATCAGGGCCACATCTCCACTTCGCACGTCAACAGGGAGTCGATCAATAAGATAGACGCTACCCTGGAAAATTTCAAGGCCAAACCATCTTTCCAACAACTCTGCAATATCCGGTAATCTTAATGCGAGCAAAATTCCCCCGACCATTCCTAGAAGAGTGCCTACTGCACCGACGGCTATACCCTCCATCATAAATATCTTGAGAATGCTAATATTTGTGGCTCCCATGGATTTCAGGATTGCGATGTCTCGCCCTTTTTCCTTAACCACCATGACCAAGGTGGCTATGATGCTAAATGTGGCGACCAGAGTAATGAGTAGCAAGATAATAAACATGACAATTTTTTCTGTCCGAAGTGCTGCAAAAAGATTGGCGTGCATTTGCATCCAATCTTGTGTCCAGAACGGAAACCCTAGCTTTTCTTGAATCTTATCTGATATCTTGCGAGCCTCATAAAGTTGAGTAACACGGACCTCAATGGCCGAAGCAGCATCGCCCAGCTCGAAAAATTTTTGAGCCTGGCGAATTGAAATCAACGCCAAGTTATTGTCGTAAACGTAATACCCAGAATCGAAGATCCCGACTACGCGGAATTTTCGAGCTTTAGGAATCAATCCCGCAGCAGTAATCCGGCCCATAGGCGAAACCACGACCACCTTGCTACCCAACTTGACACCCAGAAACCTAGCGAGACGGTGTCCGAGGATGATAGTTGCCTGTTGAGTCTGATTGGGACCTTGGAAAGTTTTGTTCAAATCTCTTAGATGGCCCTGGGTCAAACGAAGTGAGAGGTCGGTCACTTTTGGTTCTAAGGAAGGATCTACGCCCCTCAGAACGATACCCGTTACACCGTCTTTTGAACGTAAAAGAATTGGATTTACCACATAGGGGGCCGCGAAGCTTATCCCCTTTATCGCCTTCACTTTGGAAACGACACTTTGGTAATTACGAATTGGGCCTTGAAAACTGTGAATCAGGATATGTGCCTGCCCACTTAAGATTTTTTTCTGAAGGGACTGGTGAAATCCGGTCATGACTCCAACCACACAAATCAGTGTGGCGACGCCAAGCATGACGCCCATCGCAGAAATCCAAGTTCCTACCGAGATCAGATGGCCTGTGCGCTTTGATCGGAGGTAACGAAGGCCGACCCAGAGCTCATACCCCAAGGGGGTTCTCCCCGCTTTTGGATTCACTAGCCTGCGGGCCTGCCGCAGGTTCCTCGTTGAAAATCTCCTTGCGCAGCTGCGGAAAGAAGATTACATCTCGGATGGATTGCTGTTGGGTCAACAGCATAACAAGTCGGTCAATGCCAATTCCACACCCGGACGTAGGAGGCATGCCATATTCAAGTGCACGCAGGTAATCGTGATCCATCATTTGAGCCTCTTCATCTCCCATCTCGCGTTGACGAACCTGGTCTTCGAAGAGTTCTCGCTGAATGTCAGGATCGTTGAGTTCAGAATATGCATTGCCGATTTCCCGCCCTCCAATGAAAAGCTCAAAACGTTCGGCGATCTCCGGATTGTCTTCTCGCTGTTTAGCCAAGGGAGAGACGTCTCGTGGGTAATCGAAAAGGAAAGTTGGTTGGACCAATTTTGGTTCCACTGCAAATTCGAGTATCTTGTTGAGGACCTTGCCGTACCCATGGTGGTGTGAGACGTCGATCCCATTTTTTTCTGCCCAAAAGCGAGACGAGGCCTCATCTACTAAGTCAGTGTCCGCCATGCCTACTCCTTGAAGAGCTTCTCTAAGTGACAGGCGTTGCCAAGGCGGCGACAAATCAATTTCCTGACTGTCCCAATCGACTTTGCGTGTTCCCAAAACTTCATCCACAACAGCAACGAGTACTGTCTCCACTAGCTCCATCATGTCGGAATAATCTGCGTAAGCCATGTAAAATTCGAGCATGGTAAACTCAGGGTTGTGCTCGGTTGAGATCCCCTCATTACGAAAATTGCGGTTAACTTCGAACACTCGATCGATTCCGCCCACCACTAAGCGTTTGAGGTAAAGTTCCGGTGCTACCCGAAGGTAGAGAGTCATGTCTAATGCGTTGTGTTGGGTAACAAAGGGCCGTGCCGTTGCACCCCCCACGATGGGTTGCATCATCGGTGTCTCCACTTCGACAAAACCTCTGTGGGTGAGCTGACTGCGAAGGCTTTGAATAATCAGTGATCGTGAACGGAAGACCTCTCGAACCTCAGGGTTCATCAGTAGATCAACATATCGTTGTCGATACCGAGTTTCTACATCTTTGAGCCCATGCCATTTTTCAGGTAGTGGTCGCAGGGACTTCGTGAGCAGTGATACCTCGTCGGCGGCTATAGAGAGTTCACCACGACGGGTCTTAGTGATAAAGCCACGGATACCAATGAAATCCCCTATATCAAGTGATTGCAAGAATGTGTATGTTGCCTCCCCGAGTCGTTTTTTGTCGGCCAATACCTGAATTTTCCCCGTTCCGTCGCGAATATCACAGAAGGTTAGTTTACCTTGTCCCCTTTTTGCCATCAGGCGTCCGCCCAGCGTTTGTTTCTGGGGTTCGGATTCCAGTTTTTCTCGATCTAGACTCCCGAGTGTTTCAATCACTTCCGCGATCTGAGCCGTAATGGGGAAGCGGTTGACGAACGGGTTGATTCCCTCGTGGCGTAGTTGTTCGATTTTTTGGCGCCGCTGTGTCCGAAGAGGATGAGCTTCATCCATGATTTGAACCCTTTTTAAGACTAGTCGTGATAAACGAAGAAAACGGACCATGGTGGGTAATTAAACCCGTCGTCCACTTCGCAGTTGATAGTAGGTATTTGGTCAAAACTAGAGCGGACCACAATCAATTCATTAGTCACTTTCCTGAGATTCCATTAAAAAGGCCTCCATGAATTTGTCCAAATCCCCATCCAAAACACCTTCGACGTTCCCTATCTCAATATTGGTTCTGTGGTCTTTGACCATTTGATAGGGGTGGAGGACGTAGGAACGGATTTGGCTGCCGAAAGCAATTTGTTTTTTTCCACTATTGATTGCTTCGAACTCTTCTTCTTTCTTCTGACGTTCTAGGTCAAACAGCCTGGCGCGAAGAACCTTCATGGCCATTGATTTGTTCTTGTGTTGCGATCGTTCGTTTTGACAGGAGACAACGATCCCGGAAGGGAGGTGCGTGATTCGAACAGCCGAATCCGTGACGTTGACGTGCTGACCGCCCGCACCGCTACTTCGAAAGGTGTCGATCTTTAGGTCGGTTTCGTTGATATCGATTTTGATATCGTCTGAGACTTCTGGGTAGACGAACACTGAAGCGAAAGAGGTGTGCCTCCGTTTAGATGCATCGAAAGGTGAAATACGGACTAGACGGTGAACACCGATCTCAGATCGTAGGTAACCGTAGGCAAACGGACCGTTGACCTCGAAAGTTGCGCTCTTGATACCCGCCTCCTCGGCAGTTAGCAAATCGATTGTTTCGGTCTTGCAATTCTGACGCTCGGCCCATCGGAGGTACATTCGCATAAGCATTTGCGCCCAGTCTTGGGATTCGGTTCCACCCGCACCTGCATTAATATGAACAATGGCATTGCCTTCATCATGTTCCCCGCTCAACATTAGGCGAAACTCGATTTTCACGAGATCTTGAGAAAGGTTTTTCACGTCTTTCTCAATTTCGGCTATCTCTCTCGATACGCCTTCCTCCTCGGCCAAGAGTTCCATCAATTCTCGTGCGTCCGCTAATCGTTGGCTGAGAGACTTCCACTCATCGACGACATTGGCCAGCGTGGCACGAAGTTGGAGGGTGCTTTGGGCAGAGTCTGGATCATCCCAAAAACCCTCTTGGCTGATTTTTTTGTCTAGCTGTTCGAGCTCTTGTTCCTTAGAGGTCAGGTCAAAGACGACCTCGAACAGTTTCCAGGCGGTTGGTAATGCTTTTGAGTTGGTTATTAATCTCGGAATTCATGCTTAATCCTCCAAGTACAAGTGACCTTCTCTGTCTAAGTGATTTCGTTTGGAGATCTCACTTTGTAGTTTGTGATTTGCAACCGGTTTGTTCGCCGGCCCACCAGGCCCATCCTAACCCCATAAAGGTAATAGCTGCACAAAGATATGCAAAAATATCCCCATAACGTGCGTAAAAGGTCAATCCTTTTAATCCCGGGGTACCCGGATGGACCGATGTTACCACGCCGGTTCGGACAAAGAGCATAGTTGTATTTCGAATCCGGCCAGTTGGGTCGACTACCCCGGTAATACCCGTATTAGCGGCGCGGACCAGAGGAACACGATTTTCCACGGCGCGGACAGCCGCGATAGCTATGTGCTGAAATGGAGCTGCACTGTGACCAAACCAAGCATCGTTAGTAATGTTTACAAGCATCCGTGCCCCGTCTCGAACAAATTTTCGCACCTCGTTAGCAAAAATCATCTCGTAACATATTAGAACGCTGAAAGGTGCTTTAGTATGCCGAAATATTGTCCTTCGATTCCCAGGTTCAAAGTCGCCGATTCCTGAGACCATCTTTCGAATGAACGGGAAAAACCTTTTGAATGGAACAAATTCACCGTATGGCACAAGGTGCATCTTGTCATATTGCCCGTCCACTTTCTTTTCAGGAGTCACACGAAAGGCGCTGTTGAGTAATCTGTATTCCCGGTTGCGGATTGTGGTCGTGAGGACTCCCAAGAGTAGGGGTGTGTCTACGTCAGCGGACAGGTTTAAAAGCATCTGGCGGTGGGTTTTGTCTCGGTAGAAGAAGATTGGAGCTGCAGTTTCCGGCCAAACTATTAAGTCTGGATTATTCCGCGCGTATTTATGAGTCAAATCCCGGTAAACATTGAGCGTTTTTTTTCGGTATCTTTCGTCCCATTTTAAGTCCTGTGGTATGTTCCCCTGGAGCAATGCCACTCGCATTGTGCGGTCCGGACGTTGATCCTCAGTGGTTGCAAAAGTTTCGAGGCGCGAGATCCCGTATAGTAAAGTCGTTGTCACGAGACTAGCTGTCACAATGAGAGCCCATAAGCAAAACCGAGTATCCGATTTCGATCCTCCCAAAGAGTATTTGTGAAAGGCGGTCCAGAGCGTTGTGTTCACCAAGACCAGTAGGAAGCTTACTCCGTAAAATCCTGTGATATCCGAAATTTGAAGTACTGATAACCAGCGGTATTGCGAATACCCCAAAGAGGCCCAGGGAAAACCTGTGAAAAGGTGCGAACGTACAAGCTCTAGGGAAACCCATAGAAATGGGGCCACAATCCACTTCAAGCGTATGCTCTTTTGGCCAATAAAGCAGAGTAGCGAACAAAATCCAGCGAGGAAAAGACTTACGTAGGCGGCCAGGGATAGCATCAAAAACCATGCGACGGGCAGGGGTAGACCTCCAAATCGTGTCATGGTGATCGTGACCCAGGACAGGATGCCCGCGTAACCGATCATTCCTGAGAGGCCTCCGATCCAGAAGGCGGCACTAGGAGAGGTCCCCTCTATGGCAGCCAAAAGTGGAATCAAAGCAAACCATGCGATAGCAGTAAGATCGAATTTTGGGAAACATAAAATCAGGAGTATTCCGGAGAAGATAGCTAAGATAATTCTACCTGTACCTACAACTCGGAATAAGCGCTTTCCGCGATCCCCTGCACGGAATGCTCTAAGCTGGGGATTTGTGTGTGGTTTCACTCGAGTCCTTGGCCTTCTGATTTTACGTTCTCATTGGTCTTAATCGTGGTTTCCGTGTGGAGGACCGACTCCGACTTCGAGGGGGGTAGATTTTCCATTATCTTTTCTTTAACTAGCAAAGCCAGTGCCTTGTTCATATGCGGGATTCCGGATAGTTGCTCAATATCGGCTTCACGAATCTGATCAATACCCCCGAAGTAACGTAGAAGAGAGCGTCGCCGTGCTGGACCGATTCCCTCGATTTCCTCAAGAATGGAGCGTAGGTGTCCTTTCCCACGCCGTTTTCGGTGAAACTGGATTGTGAAACGATGGGTTTCGTCCCGGACACGCTGGAGAAGATATCGAACGGGGGAGTCCGGTAGAAGTGGGATTGGCTCTGAATGTTCCGGAATGAAAATCATGTCGTTCCGACCCCTTCTGTCCCCTCCTTTGGCCATAGCAATAACGGGTAGCCGTTGAAGGGCTAGTCCCTTTAGTATGCGGGTTGCCACATTTAGCTGACCTTTTCCCCCATCAATGAGAATTAGGTCTGGCCACTTTCCATCTTCAGCCAGGGCGCGCCGAAACCGCCGACCCAAAACTTCGCCCATCATAGCGTAATCGTTAGGAATGTTTTGAGTCTGAATAATATATCGTCGGTATTCTTCTTTCTTTGGTTTTCCCTCTTCGAAAACAACCATACATGCAACTGCGTCCGTACCCTGCAGGTTGGAGACGTCAAATGCTTCAATACGGCGCGGTGGTTTCGCGAGGCGAAGGACATCTTGTAGCTCAATTAGCAACTCCTCGCCCACCGGGCCCTCTTCCTTGGGGTTCTCAAGAAAGTGTTGGGCATTGTCAGTCGCCATGCGGATGAGGCGAGCCTTATCTCCCCTTTGTGGGACGGTAAGTATTACCCGCTTATTGCGGAGAGACGTTAGCCAGTCACCAATAAGATCAAAATCACCTACGGCGACCGGAATTAAAATCTCTCGGGGAATGAAAGTTCCCCGAGCGTAGTATTGCTTGAGAAAAGACTCGACTAAAACGGCATCTGGTTCTGTGGCAGGGAATTTAAAATCATACCCGTTGTCACCTAAAACCTTTCCGCCACGCACAAAAAATATATGGATCCGCGCGCGGTCTCCAAACCGGTGGAGCCCAATAACGTCCTGGTCTTCGAAGTTTGTCGAGACAATTCTTTGTCTCTGAAGGCTGGCCTCGACCGACCGTATTTGGTCTCGGTACATCGCGGCCTGCTCGTAGCAGAGTTTGTCCGAAGCGGAGTGCATTTTTTTTTCAAGCTTATTTTTCAACTCGAGATCACGGCCCTTCAGAAATAAGTTCACGCGTTCCACCAACGCGTCATATTCCTCAGAGGTGCAATATCCGACGCACGGCGCGATGCATCGCTTCATCTCGTATTCTAGGCATGGGCGATCGTGCCTGCCGTCCATTGGTTCTTCACAGGAGCGGATAGGAAAAACCTTGTGTATTGTTCGTAATGTTTGCCTGATGGATTTGGCGGAAACGTATGGGCCAAAGTAAGTCGCTCCATCCTTTCGGACTTGCCTAACGACCTCCAGGCGAGGAAATTTTTCACCCGTCGTGAAACGTAGATAAGGGAAGTGCTTGTCATCACGGAGTACAACGTTGTACTTAGGCCGGTGACGTTTAATGTAATTGCTTTCCAAAATGAGCGCTTCCACCTCATTGGCTGTAACGATGTAATCCAGGGTGTGGACTTGGTCGACCAATTTCTGGATCCTCGGTGCTAGGCGAGCAGAAGGAGTAAAGTAGGAGCGGACGCGGTGCCTCAAGGATTTGGCTTTTCCGACATAGAGGATTTTTTTCTTCTCATCTTGCATTATGTAAATACCTGGAGAGGTAGGTAGTTCTTCTCCTAGACGATCTTGTTCGGCCAACCGTGTTCCAACGGCTCTTTCTTTGATTTTTTTACTTTTCACGTCGGTCCACCTTGCGTTTGGGCGAGCTCGAGCCTTTGCTTAAGTGCTTGTTATTGAACCGAATTCAGCACATCCCCACCTTCTAATATGGAAGGATGTCTCGGGGGGATTGTCCGATTATCCCACACTTAGTTGAACTCTAAACGGTAACTCCCAGCTCGCGTTTTTCTAAGAGGATGATGTTATCGCGAATCTCGGCTGCTTTTTCAAACTCCAGTCGTTGGGCTGCGGCGAGCATCTCCTCACGTAGCTTTTTGACACGATTTGCAATGTCCTCCGAAGATGCGGAGACATCATAGTAAGGGGCCTGGTCCCCTGCTACCTTGGAAACGGATGAGTAGTCCCACTGGGATACATTACCTAGGACTTCGTTGATGTTTCGAACGATCGTTTTGGGAGTAATACCATGGTCCCGGTTATGTTTTTTTTGGATCTCCCTTCTCCGATGAGTTTCCGAAATCGCAGCCTCAATAGAGCGTGTCATACGGTCAGCGTAAAATATGACCGTTCCATTGACATTTCGGGCTGCACGTCCGCTTGTCTGAATCAAAGAGGTTTCCGACCTCAGATATCCCTCCTTGTCGGCGTCCAAAACAGCTACCAATGAAACCTCTGGAATGTCCAATCCCTCGCGAAGCAGGTTGATACCAATCAATACGTCAAACTCCCCTAAACGAAGCTCACGAATGATGGACACCCTTTCCAGTGCATCGATATCCGAATGCAAATAACGTACCCGCACACCTGCTTCCTGGTAGAATTCCGCCAACTCTTCGGAGAACCGCTTGGTGAGCGTTGTTACGAGAACCCGTTCGTTAACTTTGACTCTCTTTCTTATTGCACTCAACAGGTCGTCTACCTGTCCACGCACGGGGCGGACTTTTATAACCGGGTCCATTAAGCCGGTCGGCCTGATAATTTGTTCGGTGACTAAACCACCACTGATCTTAAGCTCGTAGGGTCCGGGTGTTGCCGAAACGTAAACCGCCTGTGGAATCTTTTCCTCAAATTCGTCGTAATTTAATGGACGATTGTCTAGGGCAGAGGGAAGTCGAAATCCGTGGGCAACCAGAGACTCCTTGCGCGAACGATCACCGGCGTACATGGCTCGGAACTGCGGAACTGTGACATGGCTCTCGTCTATGATGTAGAGTGAGTCCGGAGGAAAATAATCCAAGAGGGTATGAGGCGGCTCACCAGCTTCACGGCCTTCGAGGTGTCTGGAGTAGTTCTCGATGCCGTTGCAGTAACCGATCTCTCGAAACATTTCCATATCAAATTTGGTTCGTTGCTCGAGACGTTGGGCTTCCAGGTATTTGTCCTCGCGTTTGAGACCAATTAAACGGGTTTTTAGCTCACCTTGAATAGAAATTAGTGCGCGCTGTAATCGATCTTCGGGTGTGACATAATGGCTACTCGGGTAAATATCGATTGATTTCCGCTTGCGGACAGTTACCCCTCGAAGAGGGTCGATATTGCTGATCGATTCAATTTCATCACCAAAAAACTCAATTCTAACTGCGTCCTGTGCTTCGTGGGCAGGAATAACCTCGACCACGTCTCCCCGTACCCGAAATGTCCCACGCTTGAATTCGATATCGTTCCGTTGGTACTGGATCTGAACCAGACGGGAGAGTACCTCATCACGATCGATGCTCTGCCCGCTTTCGAGGTAGATGTGCATTCCGTGGTAGGTTTCCGGCGACCCCAACCCGTAGATACAGGAAACACTTGCGACCATAATCACATCGCGGCGTGTGAGAAGAGAGAAGGTGGCAGAGTGCCGGAGCTTATCCAATTCATCGTTGATAGAAGCGTCTTTTTCGATGTAAGTGTCCGAACTTGGTAAGTACGCCTCAGGTTGGTAGTAGTCGTAGTAACTGACAAAATATTCCACGGCGTTGTATGGAAAGAATGTCCGGAATTCGTTGTAAAGCTGAGCAGCCAGGGTTTTGTTGGGAGCAACCACCAAGGTTGGTTTCTTGGAACTGGCAATAACGTTTGCCATCGTAAAGGTTTTGCCGGATCCAGTGACTCCCAGGAGTGCCTGATGCTGTACTCCTTCCTTTAAATTTTGCAGGAGACTTTCGATGGCCTGTGGCTGATCACCGGTAGGTTCGAAGTCAGAAACAAGTTGATACTCATTCATGGGAGAAAGAACAGTAAGAGAAATTAATTGCCACGGTAGCTAATACCGGGCGAGGATGTGAATTCCCGGGTTATTTGGTCCGGGTATAGTATGGCTCGACGTATTTTCCCCAAGCTTCTATGGTGGACGACCGGATTGGACTTGGCGCGTATTGGTGAAACAAGAAAAAGGGATGAAGAGGTTTGCGGAGCCAGTGCATCCCACTTTCTTGGAGTGTCTGGTTTCCCTTTTTGGAATTGCAAGGCTGACAAGCCGCTACAACATTCTCCCAGTTTGTTACCCCTCCCCGAGAACGGGGGATGATATGATCAATAGTCAGTCCCCTTCCGTGTTTTCCACAGTATTGGCATGTAAAGTGATCTCGGCGGAGGACGTTCTTCTTGCTGAAAACCACTTTCCCTTGGCGAGGTATGCGAACGAATCGTTGAAGGCGAATAACACTTGGAAGAGGAAGCGAAAGGCTGTAGGAGTGGACCAAAAAGCCATCCTCCTCGACTGTTTCGGCACGGCCGCCGAGGATCATCCGAATAGCGCGGCGCCCCGAACAGATCTGGAGCGGCTCGTAGCTCCGGTTTAGAACCAGGACCCAAATGTAATTGAGATTCGAAGTTGTCACGTGAATCAATCCGGTGCAAATTAGTCTTAACGATAAGGCTCAGTTTAGACGGTGTCAACGTGACAATAGCACGGACCCTTCGATTGGTGTGTGTTCGTCCCTGTTTAAACTGGGTGGTAGTCTAGTGTAACCGACGTTTGACGCTAGTTAATTGGAAGTGTGGTTACGGGAGGCCCATCTCTTGAAAATTCGCTTTAGGTTTCTTTTCTTTTTGCCTTTAGTGATTGCTGTTGGGGTTGGTACCGCTGTCGGGCTGCTGTTTGCCCAGTTTGAAGGCCTTCCTGATGTGCGAGACCTAGAACAGTATCGGCCGAGTACAATCACCAAGATCTACGATTGGAGAGAAAACCTTCTCGCCGAATTTTACGTCGAGCGACGTATTGTTGTCCCCCTTCACAGAATCCCGAAGCATCTTGTAGAAGCCACCTTAGCAATTGAGGACAATCATTTCTATGATCACATTGGGATTGATTTTAAAGGCCTTGCAAGGGCTTTATACCGGAACCTCCGAGCTGGGCGGGTCGTACAGGGAGGAAGCACGATTACACAGCAGTTGGCAAAGGTCTTGTTCTTGACGCCCGAACGAAGTTTGGCCCGAAAGGTTAAAGAGGCCTTGCTTGCCTTACGGATTGAAAGGGCATATAGCAAGGAGGAAATCCTTGCACTTTACTTTAATCAAATTTATCTGGGTAGTGGAGCATATGGTGTGGAAGCCGCTGCCCGAACGTATTTTGACAAGGGGGTTGAAAATATTTCCCTTGGTGAGGCGGCTCTCCTTGCTGCTCTACCGAAGGCTCCATCTCATCTTTCTCCCTTTCGTCATCATGGGCGTGCTCTGCGGAGACGAAATCTTGTATTGAGCCAGATGCTACGGCTAGGGTTTATATCCGAAGAACAAACTCAGGAGGCCATCAATGCTCCCCTGCTTCTTGACACCCAAAAGCCTTTCGATGCCTCGGGACGTCATTTCGTGGAGCATGTTCGCCGAGAGCTTCAGGGGATGTTCGGCAATCGTGGTTTGTACCGGAAGGGTTTAAGGGTATACACGACGCTAGACCTGAGTCTGCAGCGAGCAGCTCGGGCAGGCATGCTGAAGGGCTTGACGGCAGTAGACCGCCGCAGGGGGTTCATGAGGAGTCCTGACAAACCTTTGGGTGATTCCGTGAAGTCTCTGCCGGCTGAAGGAACCCGAATCATGGGAAAAGTGAGCCGAATTGACAAAAATCGAGTTTTTGGAATATTTGGAGGTATTTCTGCGGCAATGCCCATACCAAATCGCAAATGGGCAAAAAATCTCGCAGTCGGGGATTCCCTTTTGGTTCAGGTCGAATCTGTCGATCTGAAAGAGCAGAAGGTCGAATTAAGACCGGTTGCCCGAGCAGAAGGAGCGCTGATAGCATTAGATGTTAAAACCGGAGCCATTAGGGCGATGGTAGGTGGCAGGAATTTTGAGGGCAGTGAATTTAACCGAGCCATTCAGGCCCAGCGTCAGCCCGGTTCTGCCTTTAAACCCTTTATCTATGCCGCAGCTTTAAAGGAAGGTCTTCGGCCTAATGATATTTTAGTAGATGCGCCCGTTTCTTATTGGGATCCCGTCCGAAATAAGATGTGGAAACCTACAAATTACGAGAAGCGATTCTTTGGACGAGTAACCCTCCAGCGCTCCCTAGAGCACTCCATCAATGTCGCGACCATCCGATTGTTGGAACGTGTAGGTGCCCGGAAGGCTATCACCCTTTTAAAACGTTTGGGCATCCGTAGCCCTATTGAACCCTACCTGTCGATGGCTTTGGGGACATCGGTTGTAACCTTGTTGGAAATGGTTTCAGCATATGCCACTCTGGCCAATTCCGGACTGCATTCGGAACCCTACTCGATTCAACGTGTGGAGACAGCAGATGGCCGCACGCTGTTTGAGCGGGAGGCGAGTTTCTCGCGTGCGGTAGATGCTAAAACGGCATATTTGATGACTCACATGATGCGTGGTGTTATTGAACGGGGAACAGGCCGAAAGGCAAAGGTGCTCAATGTTGCTTTGGCAGGAAAGACCGGAACAACTGACGCATTCAAGGATGCATGGTTTATCGGTTTCTCTCCGAGTTTGGCCCTCGGTGTGTGGGTAGGGGTGGATAACAATAAATCATTGGGTCGGGGCGAAACTGGCGCACGAGCCGCTCTTCCTATATGGATTGATGCCATGGGAGCTTGGACCCGAGAACGCCAGTCTGAGAACTTCACCATACCCCCAGATATTCGGATAATTAAAGTGGATAGTCGGACAGGTTTTTTGGCGGCAGCCCCATGTAGGCGATTTGCAATAAGAATTGCTATAAAAAGGGGAACTGAACCTCAAAGGACTTGTGGTTCCTCTCCTTAAACCTCCCTAAAGTTATCCAGACAGTATATAGCTACTAGATTTCGCAGTTTATAGGTCCTAGAGGGGTGGTGGAAGAATAGATTTCAAATCGGACTAGATATAGTTCCTGACAAACCATTTTTTTGTTTGGATTTTCTGAAAATCGTATAGAATCCCACTTAAAAGCAAGTAAAGCATGGGAAACCTTGGTTTCCCTGTCCAAAGGGTTTTGGTTGAGCTGAGAATTCGTCTCTTTGCTGTTGGTTAAATTCATTTAGCTCATGGGAAAAAATCCTTGTCAGTTGTCTCCGGATGCACTAGTTAGGATAGACAAAGCTAAACGTTACCTTTTTTGGACTTTTAAGCCCATTTTTGCTGTTTACCTTAAGAACCGGGGGTAGACTCGTGCGTGAATCTGAGACAGTTCGAATCCTCATCTTCGACCAATCCCCGAAGTCTCGCGAGGCCATGTGCTCTATCCTCAGACAAGAGTCATATGCAGCCGATACAGTGGCCACAGCCCAACATGCCCTAGATGTGATTTCGTGCGAGCAATACGACGTTCTTGTAACGGATGCACCACTTTCGTCTATGGGGCGCTCGGGCTGGCTCCACAACGGGCCACCGAGTGCTTCTGAAATCCCCGTGGTAGCCATTGTTGGAAGCCAGGACCGGGGTAACGAGCCTGATCCCCTGCCAGATCAGGTGAAGGTGGTTCTTAGTACTCCAGTTCGAAAGGGCGAATTACTCGCTGCGGTTCGGGAAGCTCTTTGCATCGGACCCGAGCATAGCCTGTTTTCTCGTTAGGACTCACTGGATCAGGTTTGCAAACTACATCAATGAACTGTTGCGGCGGGGGTGTGTCCGTCTTTGGGATTCCCTGTTGGTTCCTCTGCTAGAAACCGTTGGTTTTCGAATTGCTTTAGCGGTTTAGTCCCCTGGACATGTTCAACGAGACCTAACTTAGAAGAAGGGAGAATCGGTGATGGATAAAGCGGTTATCATCGAGGCTGTGAGGACCCCCGTAGGTCGCGATCGAGGTTCCCTCAAAAATTTTGATGTAGATGAGTTGGCTGCAATCGTTTTGTCTGAGGTTGTTCGAAGGGCGGACCTCGATCCAGCATCTGTTGATGATGTTATGCTCGGTGTCTCGAATCAAGTAGCCCGAGCTAAAAACATCGCTCGTGTGGCGCTGCTTCGGGCTGGTTATCCTGCTTCAGTCCCCGGAACAACGATTACGAGACTTTGCGGTTCAAGTTTACAAGCTATTAATTTTGCCGCTATGGCGATCGAAACCGGCCAAGCTGAGGTGATCGTAGCTGGGGGGGCTGAGAGTATGACCCGCACACCCTACATTCTCGAAAAAATCTCCTCCCCTTTTGCTCGTGGAGATCAAGTATTGATGGATTGTTTCACAGGAACGGTGACTGCACCCGACGGGATGCATGTGGCCAACGGGATCACTGCTGAAAACGTTGCTCGCCAGTATGACATCAATCGCGAAGAGCAAGATTTTTATGCTTATAACTCTCATATGCGAGCCAAGGCTGCCTCCGTCGACGGGCGGTTTAAGGAAGAGATAGTTTCCGTTGAGATCCCGCCTTTAACAAAACGCGAAGAACCGGTTTGTTTTGAGGAGGATGAACATATACGTTTTGACACAACCTTGGAAAAATTGGCATCACTTCGGCCCGCTTTTGATAAGGATGGAACGGTTACAGCAGGGAACTCCTCAGGGATTAATGATGGGGCCGCAGCCGTTCTGATCATGAGTGCTAGCCGGGCTAAGGCGGGGGGTTATAAACCGCTGGCAAGGGTGCGCGGGACTGGGGTAGCTGGTACGGACCCGGATATTATGGGAATGGGTCCCATCTATTCGACTCCGAAGGCTCTCCGGGCGGCAAAGGTCGAGATGGGTGATATTGACCTAGTGGAATTGAACGAGGCGTTTGCTTCTCAGGTGCTAGCTTGTGCACGAGTTCTAGAAATGGACCCGGAGACAATGAATGTTAACGGCGGGGGAATCTCAGTCGGACATCCTTTGGGTGCCACTGGAGCTCGGATGATGACAACACTCCTCCATGAGATGAATCGGCGAGATATAAGTCTTGGGCTTGCAACAATGTGCATCGGGGGTGGACAGGGGATCACTAGCGTAGTTGAGCGGGCTTGAACTCACGGGCCCTCATGTTTCTCCCTTGTTTTCAAGTTGGCGTGTTCCGTGGGTTCCCTTTTAATTCTGGTTGAATCCGGTGCCTTGACGATCTAACATGTTCCAGAGGCTGTACCACTTATCCCCCTTGCCAATATACCGTGTTGATCCCTATTGGAGCTCAGAGCAATGGATTGGTCTCTTTTCAGGAGTATTCTGGAAGCTACTATGATTCTAGCGGTGCTTCCTGGTTTAGCCGTTTATCTACTACGTACGCAAAAGCGCAAGGTGGAAGTTCAGAGACAACTTTTAGAGGAAAAGGGCGTTGCCCTTAAGGATGCGGAACTGTCTTTAAGGGATACTGAGGCTGAATTGGCGGAGCTTCAGGGCCGGTTTCATGCTTTTACAGAGAAAGTTGTTTCCCGAAACCGTCAGGCTTGGACCCGATTTTTGGATGAGGAATCTACAGTGGTGAAAACTTCTCACCAGAAGGTCGGCGGGATCCTGAGTGAGCGGTTTGAAGGCTTTCAGAAGCGACTGGCATCTGTTCAGCAGGAACTCGATGGCTTTCGCAATGACTTGATGGTGTCCTATGATGGTTTTTTTCTGGAGCGAGAAAAATCCCTTGGCGAAAGAGGTATGCCATCGTTTGTACAGCCAGATTGGACGTCCGAGGTTGAAGCTGAATATCGTGAAGGAACATCAGGGGATATAATACCTTTTCCGACTCAGGGTATCGCATCGTCAGAGAACAAGGATACAGATTTGTAAATCTGTTGATTGACAGGCGAGGTTATTAGAGGTTTTACGGATGGGCCTCGGTGTCTTTTATTCCCGTTAGGGGTTCCGTTGGATCCCGTCGATGTGGGCGACTCACGTTAACCTGACTGTGTATTTTGAAAGGCGACATATCCCGGAAAGGGTTGCCGCGTGGTGCGAGAGCGGGCGAAAAAGGTATTTGAATCTGAGGCGAAGGCTATAACGGATCTGATTCCCCGTTTGGACGAATCCTTCTCGCAGGCGGTGGATCTGCTTTGTAATTGTAAGGGTCGTATTGTTGTCTGCGGGATGGGGAAATCCGGGATCGTAGGTCGGAAAATCGCGTCCACGCTAGCCAGCATTGGAATACCCGCTTTGTTCCTTCACCCTGCCGAGGCTGCCCATGGAGATGCCGGGATGGTGGCTGAGGGCGATGTAGTGATAGCTCTCTCAAACAGCGGAGAGACTGGAGAGCTTTTAAATCTCCTGTCTTTCATTCGTACGATCAAGGTTTCTCTTATCAGCCTTACCGGTAACACCCAATCCTCTTTGGCCCAACATAGCGATGTTGTTCTAAATGTTGGAGTTGAGGAGGAGGCTTGCCCTCTCAATCTCGTGCCAACCTCTAGCACGATTGCGGCGATGGCCATGGGGGATGCCCTGGCGATGACGCTGCTTGAGCGTAAGGGATTAGACCCTGAAGAATATTCTCTCCACCATCCAGGAGGTAGCCTGGGTAATAAACTACTTTTGCAGGTCAAGGATCTTCTCAACGTTGGAGATATGATTCCACTAGTTCAGATTGGGACACTTTTCAAAGATGTCATATACGAAATTTCTTCCAAAAGACTTGGAGTGACTGCAGTAGCAGACTTAAATGGTAGGCTCGTTGGGATTATTACGGATGGTGATGTCCGGCGAGCTATAGAGTGCCACCAGAATGTTCTTGAAAAAAGAGCGCAAGATATCATGTCGGAAAGCCCCAAAAGCATCGACGCGACAGCCTTGGCATTTGAGGCTCTGCGCCAGATGGAGATGCATAGTATCACATCATTATTAACGTTGGATGAAGACCAGAAAATAACGGGTATCATACATATGCATGACATCCTAAAGGCAGGAATTCTCTGAATGGAAATTATCCCTCATGAGTGTGCACGCAGGGTCCGTCTATTAATTTTGGACGTGGATGGAGTTCAGACGGACCGGGGTCTTTATTATGGTGAAACTGGAGGTGTGGCGCGTCGGTTTGATGTTCAAGATGGAACTGGAATTACTCTTGCCCAGGAGGCAGGTATTGTTGTGGCCTTTGCTAGCGGAAAGGGTGGAGTCTCAATCCGTGCCCGGGCTGAGGAGCTAGGGGTAGAAGATATTTATGAAAATCTTCGGGACAAGGTAAAAGCCTACGAAGAATTGAAGGCAAAGTATATCGTTACTGACCTGGAGGGCGCTTACATTGCAGACGATGTAATAGATCTTCCCGTATTACGGAAAGTTGGTTTGGGTGTTGCGGTTGCAGATGCCGCGGACGAGGTTCTTAAGGCAGCCACATGGGTGACTGTTTGCCCCGGAGGACGTGGTGCGGTTCGTGAGTCCGTAGAGTTTATTCTACGAGCACAGAATAAATGGGACAAAGTACTTGAGCAGCGGTACGGGGTAGAGTTTCCTTCCGGAGGATGAAAGAGTCGGGATCTATGGGACGAAAGAGGCCGAATCTTTCTGTTGCTCGTAGAGAATGGGAAGAGGGTGTTCTTGGAAAAGCATTGGAACAACATTCGGAGAGCCGAGAACACTTTGAGACGGAATCACAAATTCCGATAGAACGACTTTACACACCCGAACACCTTGTTGATCAAGACTATCTCGACGACTTAGGTTTTCCAGGGGAAGCACCTTTTACCCGTGGTATTCATCCGACAATGTTCCGTGGTCGTCTCTGGACGACCCGCCAATATGCGGGGTATGCGTCTGCGAAGGAATCTAATCGGAGGTATAAATATCTTCTTGAACGAGGAAACACGGGGCTAAGCGTGGCTTTCGATCTGCCGACGCAGATCGGATACGATTCGGATCATCCGATAGCCGAAGGCGAGGTGGGTCGCGTCGGTGTGGCAATTGACAGCCTTCGGGACATGGAGATGTTGTTTAACGGTATCCCTATGGGCCAGGTCAGTACTTCTATGACCATCAATGCCACAGCCTCCATCTTAATGGCTCTATATATTGTAGCCGCCGAAAAGCAGGGAGTTTCAAAAGCAAAACTGAGAGGAACGGTTCAAAACGACGTTCTGAAAGAATATATTGCCCGCGGAACCTATATTTACCCACCTGAACCCTCTTTGCGAATCATCACTGATATGTTCTCGTATTGCGAAAAACACCTGCCGCAGTGGAACGCCATCAGTATTAGCGGTTATCACATGCGGGAGGCCGGATGCACAGCAGTACAGGAGGTAGCCTTCACGCTTGCAAACGGTATTGCTTACGTCGATGCTGCCTGCAGGGCGGGTCTGAAACCAGATGACTTAGGAAAAAACCTATCATTTTTTTTCTCCGTTCATAACCATTTTCTCGAAGAGGTAGCCAAATTTCGAGCAGCGAGGCGACTTTGGGCAAATATTATGACCGATCGGTTCGATACCAAGTCAGATCGGGCTCGTATGCTTCGTTTTCACACACAAACTGCTGGAGTAACACTTACCGCCCAGCAGCCCCTGACGAACGTGGTTCGTGTGACAATGCAGGCACTTTCGGCTGTGCTTGGTGGAACCCAGTCTCTACATACTAATTCCTTTGATGAGGCCCTGGCTCTTCCGTCTGAGGAAGCAGTTCGTTTGGCTCTTCGTACACAGCAGGTTCTGGCTCATGAGTCTGGAGTGATTGAGACTGTGGACCCATTGGCGGGAAGTTATGCTGTCGAAAGTTTGACAAGGGAGATTGAGGCCCGTGCGATGGCCTATATTTGTCGTATTGATGACATGGGAGGAATGATGAGAGCCATCGAGCAGGGATGGGTACAATCGGAGATCCATGAAGCCGCTTATCAACACCAAAAGTCGGTGGAGGCCGGTGAGTCTATCGTTGTTGGGGTAAATTCTTATCGCGAGAAGAACGAAGAACCCACGGGTGCGAGTAAATCTGATCCCGAGTTACTGTACATAGATCCGGCTGTGGAATCCGAACAAAGAGAAAAACTTGCAGAATTGCGACAACAACGAAATGGAAGGGCTGTCAAAAAATGCCTATCCAATATAGAAAAAGCAGCACGTGGTACGTCCAACTTGATGCCGCCGATTTTAGAGGCTGTTCGTGCTTTTGCGACGGTAGGCGAGATTGCTGATACGATGAGAGATGTTTTTGGAGAGCATGAACATTCTGGAATTAATTAATAGGCCGATCGATTTTCATGAGTATCAGATTGCTAGCTTCTCTAGTTTATATAAATTTTATCCGACGAGTCCCTTTTTAGCTTTTTCCGGCAACCGAAAATTCCAGAGTCAGTAGACGGTGGCGAACTCAGGTAACACTAACATCCTATGATGAGTATGTACTGCGGAGTGGTTTAGCAGTAGCTCTTGAGGATGCGATTAACTTTTGACCTGAAGGGAAGAAATGGAAGCGCCGAAGATAAACGGTATTCATCACATAACATTGATTTGTCGAAATATGGATCTGACAGCTGATTTCTATACAAAGGTTTTAGGTTTCACACTAGTCAAACAGACAGTTAACTACGATGATCCTTCTTCTAGGCACTTTTATTTTGGAGACGAAACAGGGTCACCTGGGACGGTGTTGACCTTTTTTGAAAATGCCTCTGGACAGCAAGCCCAAGTGGGTGTGGGGATTACCCATCATCTAGCTCTCTCAGTGGAGAACGAATCCGACCTGCATGCCTGGAAGAAGAGACTCACACTGAATGGCGTTTTTGTTTCCGGTCCGTATGATCGTACATATTTCCAATCCATTTATTTTCAAGACCCAGACGGGATTGTTGTTGAAATGGCTACTAAAGGCCCGGGTTTTACAGTGGATGAAACAACAGAAACACTAGGAACCAAGATGATCCTGCCTGATAAATCCAAAACTCGAAAATAAGGTTTTTTTACTAACTTTGACTTGAAAGATCCTCGAATAAGTAGCCGCAACGGTATATCGGAACACCTTTTCCGCCTCGAAAATGGATGCGCTCATCAATGATTTGCGCGGCGATTCCCACAACGCGTGACCACCCGAATAGTAGGGAATAGTATTCAGAGTTGACCAAGCCGGCCGCATTCAGTAGTGATCCAGTAATGGCGTCTACATTCGGATAGGGGTTCTGGATTTTGCCGGTTTTTTTCAGGATTTCGGGTGCCACTTCACGAAGGGTCAGTGCGATTTGAATATTATTATCATCTGGGAAGTATTTTTTCCCGAATTCATATCCTATGGTTGCCCGAGAGTCTTCTGCTCTCAGGACTGCATGACCGAACCCAAAGACTAACTTATTTGTGGCGAGACAATTCTCAATAAATTGACTCACGTGACTTGATTCAGGATTCCCAACCTCATGAATAAAGTTCAGCGCGTCCTGGTTGGCTCGGCCGTGCCGGGGTCCGTAGAGCCCCGCCATGGCAGCGGCCATGGAAGCGAAGATGTCGGCCAATCCCGAGGCAACGGCTTTGCCCGTGAGGGTGCTCAGGTTCCCGCCGCCGTGGTCATAGTGCATGATGTGAAACAACCTTAGGACGCGCTCAAGTTCAGGATGTGCCTTGGGAGCTCCCAACATGTGAACAAAGTTTTCCGTATACCCAAGTTCGGGGTTACTGGGGATGGGATCTCCCCAACCCTCTCGTATCCGAAAGATTGCTGCAATTACCTCATTAATCCAGGCGATCAGATTCAAGCCATCCTCAAGGTAATCCTCTTGTTTTCCCAACATACCAAGATGCGTTAGGCCAGCGATGAACCATTCCATAGGGTGGCCTTCGCGAGGGAGGCTCTTCAACAATTCAATTGCCTCTGCAGGGCATTTTTTGGCGCGTTTGACAATATCTGCTTTAAAGTTTTCAGCTTCTTCTGGGGATGGTTCTACCTTGTTCAGGAGCAAGTACATAACCTGCTCCGGAGTATGGCCAGCAAGTTCAGAGACCGGTCGGCCCACGTAATGGACGCCTTTAATAGGATCCACCCGACTCGTCCAGACATGCCCAACAGGAATTCCCCGGAGTCCGGTGTCTAAATTGTTTTCCTTCACTTCAAATAAAACATCACTCATTGATTGGTCTCCAAACGGCAAAATCGATCATTCCAACCCAAACACCGTTAAAGCGTCTCATACCGAGAGGCTAAGAAAGGTTGGCTACGATACTTAAAACTAGGGATTCAAACAGAATCCATTGGCTATCGACAGTAGCCTGCCCTCACACTGATTTGTCAAATAAGTTGTAAGACTAAAGTCCGGTGACATGATAACAAACCTGCTTTGGAATGAATAGGCCAGAGAATGGAATCTTATAGGGATCTTCTCGATGCGTTTATTTCTTTTTTGGTTGACCGACAGGGGTGTTGTTATTGTTCGAGGTTTTTTGTCCGATTGACCGATTTGGTAGTGGAGTAAGAACAATTTCTATTCTCCGATTTTTCCTTCTGCCCTTCGCCGTATTGTTTGAGGCGATAGGCTGGAAAGGACCGTAACCAACGGCGGAGAGTAGGGTGGGATCCACACCGCCAGCCGTCTGAAGATAGCGAACCACCGCGGCAGCTCGGAGAGTCGAAAGTTCCCAGTTATTACGATATCGGTGGCCGGCTGTAGGATGGACAGACAGGCTATCAGTGTGCCCTTCAACCTGGATGCGTTTGCCGCTGAGTCCTTTGAGAAGTTCGGCGAGTTTTTTGAGGACTTTTTTGCCCTCGGAGCTGATTTCCACACCTCCCGGTTTAAAGACGATCTTATCGATAACACTGACTGTCAGTCGCCCTTCCACCTCTTGGAGTTTTAGCTGTCCTTGCTCGACCTCTGTTTCCAGATTCTTTACTATCCGTTCGTAAACCTTGCTTTTACGTTGCAATCTTTGTGCGCGACGAATAGCTTTCTGGTATCGCTGTTTATAAATTTTGTAATGTTTACGATACGCATCTCTGTCTTCTTTTAGGGTCTGGAACTCTCCTTCAAGTTTTTCCTTCTCGTTTTCATACTGTTGTAACTGAAGTTTAAGAGTGTTGTGCTCTTTTTGATCCACTTTCGGCATAACAGGAGGTTTGGGTGCGGAGAGTTTTTTCACCTGTTTCTGAAGAACGTTATGGGCCTGAATCCACTCATCGAGGACGCCCCGGAGTTCTTTGTTTTCACCTTCGAGGATGCGAGAGTGTCTTTTCCATTGATTACGGTCCGTAGAGACTTTTGTAAGCTGCTCTTCAGTCACGCATCCGGTCAGACAAGCCGTCAAGGTTATGGGAAGAGACGTCATCTTAATGATACGGATTGATTCACGAATGGAAACACTTCGATGGTGAGGAGAAACCAATTTGGCTGCAATATGACGAACGACCGAACGCAAGACTTTGAGCTCCCATCGAGAATCGTGAATCACCATCAACCTCTCTGGATCTTAACATGTCAAGGGCTTGACCTAAACATGCTACCGCCCTAATCTTGCCCGGTGCCAAATCATTGCTCGTCTCTTGGAGTAGTTTAACCGTGAATCAATCTTGGTTACCCGTCCCGATCCCTCTTCCATTTACCCTTCGAGGATTTTATTTTTTAACCTTTTTTGGACTGGGTGTTTACGCTCCGTATATGAGCATTTTCCTCAAGTCTCGTGGTCTTAGCGAGGCTGAGGTCGGCACGATGTGGGCGCTCTTGCCATTGGGAGCGGTTATCGCACCACCGTTATGGGGGGTGGTGGCGGATAAGTTCCGTAATCGAAAGATGCTGATCGTCAGCCTAACCCTTTTGAGTGGAGTTTTGTTTGCTTCACTTTTAGGTACAAGGACTTTTTGGATCCTCGCGGGAATGTTGTTTCTGTACTCGACTTTCAGATCATCTACTCTGCCTTTGGTGGAGAGTGCAACGTTGGAATATCTTTCCCATTCTCCCCGGAAAAACGAAGGTGGCCGAATTTTTGCCTATGGGGACTTTCGTCTATGGGGTGGGGTGGGGTTTATTCTGGCCAGTCTCACCATAGGATACTTGGTCGATGCTTTCTCTATTCGGATGATGGTGTATGCCTATTTGGCAGCGGTTGCTGTGCAGGTCTTTCTGAGTTTTTCCCTACCATCAGAGGGTGGGGGAAGGCAGGATCGGCTTGGATCGGAAGTTGTTGCTTTGCTCAAAAGGAAGGATTTCGTCACTTTTCTTCTTGCAGGATTTATACTCCGGGCTAGCCATGGACCAATGTGGACCTTTCTGCCCATACACCTCAAAGATTTAGGTTTTTCTGGCTGGACTATCGGGTGGTCATTTTCCGTGGGAGTGATTGCAGAGGTAATTTTTCTGATATTTTCACATCGATTTTTAAAGCGCTTTGGAGTGAAATCACTCTTAATGGCTGCATCAGGGGGCGCTGCACTCCGCTGGTGGCTTTATAGCTTAGCTCAAGAGCCTTGGAGCTTCCTTACGATTTCCTTGCTCCATTCTTTGACTTTCGCGGCCTTTCATGTGGCAAGTGTGACATTTGTTGAACGTGTTACCCCCAATTCCCTCAAGAGCAGTGGTCAGGCTTTCTTTTCCGCTTCAACCTATGGGGGTGGAGGAATTGCAGGGGCCCTCCTTTCAGGCATATTTATAGGCCGACTTGGGTTTGCAGGATTGTTGATGGCAGCTGCCGCCGTAGCATTGCTCTCCATGGTTATTTACGGACTAGCTCTCCCTCGGAGAAATGCTTAGAAAGTTATGGAGGAAATTGCGAAGGTTGAAATTGTACCAATTATGGAGTTTTTTGAAGCTTTTTCACGATACGTTGATACTAGGTAAGATCCGTTTGGGTGGTTAACTCCCTATTGTTTTCGCGGAAGATGAAATGACCTGTATACTGGGAAGGTTGTAACCATAACTAATGTTGGAGGGAAGGGAACCTTGCGGATTGTCAAAATCGGAGATATCACGATTGGTGGAGGGGAGCTTGTCCTCATTGCCGGGCCGTGTGTGATCGAATCAGAAGAGGCTGCTCTCTCCTCGGCTGTCCGATTGAAGGAGATTTGTGCGGCGGTTGGAATGCCCTGTATATATAAGTCCTCCTACGACAAAGCTAATCGGTCTTCGGTTAAATCCTTTCGAGGGTTGGGGCGAGATGAAGGGATGCGTATTCTCTCCCTTGTGCGAGAGGAAACGGGACTTTCTATCTTGTCGGACGTGCATTCTGTTGAGGATATCGAGATTGCTGGAAAACACCTGGACATTCTTCAGATACCTGCATTTCTCTCTCGCCAAACAGACCTTCTAACAGCGGCGGCGAAGACTGGTCGCCCTGTAAACGTTAAAAAAGGACAGTTCCTCGCCCCTTGGGACCTTTGCAACGTTGTTGAAAAGTTAGAGTTGGCCGGCGCAAAAGACATTCTCTTGACCGAGCGAGGAACTTCTTTTGGTTACAATAATCTGGTTGCTGATATGCGGTCATTGGTCATACTTCGACGTTACGGTTGGCCGGTAGTTTTTGACGTGACACACAGTGTTCAGCTTCCCGGGGGGCAAGGCGATGCTTCCGGAGGGGATCGAGACTTTATTCCGCCGCTAGCTCGGGCTGGCGTGGCAACCGGCGTGGATGCTTTATTCATCGAATGCCATGAAAATCCCGAAATAGCTCTTTGCGACGGACCGAACATGCTTCCATTTGATGAACTTGCCGAATTACTTAGCAGTGTCCAAGCAATTCACAAGGGTGCCCATTGAATCGCCTGGAATTGGATCAGGTGATTTTTTCATGGATACCTTTTTCAACTGCTGATTGATCGGTTTCTCTTCCACGCAAAGAAAATGTCCAAGAGTAATAGACCAACGCCCGTTGATATAGCTGTGTCAGCAATATTGAAGGCCGGCCAGGGTATTATTGGTGGAAGATAAATATCCCCAGCGTAGAAATTCAGAAAATCGACTACGGCTTGAAGTCTTACCCGGTCAATCAGGTTTCCTATCGCCCCACCGAAGATGAGGGAGAGCCCCCACCTGTGAGCACGTTGGGTAGGATTCGACTGTCTGTAGTAGTGAAGGATTCCAATAGCGACAATGATCGTAAGTATGATGAAAAAGGGTATTACGATGGTCGGGTTTCCCGATGCCATTAGACTAAAAGCGGCACCTGGATTCTGCACATGAATCAGACTAAAGAAACCAGGAATGACAGAGATGGATTCTCCTAGCAACAAGGAAGCCTGAACAACAACCTTGGTAAGTTGGTCAAGGAGAATTACCCCTCCCGCAACAACGACAATCAACTTGTAACTTTGCGATCTAGGAAGTTTGGTATTGGAAACCGGGCCCATCTTTGCTATCCGTTACCCGAGGATTGTGGCACAGCGGTGGCAAAGGGTGGGGTGGATTGAGTTCTGACCAATTGTAGGGAGAACCATCCAACACCGCTCACACTTTTCTCCCTCTGCATGTTCCACCCGGACAGTCCATGTGTTGCTTTTGTTACTGTGGGTTGCTATTTCAACTTCAACCCTCGATACAATGAAGATCATTGGAAGGTCGTCGAGGTAGGGTTTAAGGAAAGCTAAGAACTCTTCTGATGCGGAGATGACGATCTTTGCATTCAGAGCACTTCCGAGCTCTTTTTTTTCGCGGGCTTCTTCCAATGCTTTTAGAGCGCTGTCCCTGAGCTCGAGCAGACGCTCCCATCGGACACACAACTTCTCATCTAAGTGGGTTTCGTCGAGTTCCGGGAGCAAGGTAAGGGAAACACTCGGTTCCCGATTTGGAGTCGGGTTGGGAATGCAATCCCAGATTTCGTCTGCGGTAAACGGAAGAATCGGAGCCATGAGGCGAACCATTGTATCAGCAAGTTTATGCATGACGGTTTGCGCCCCTCTCCGGGCCTCCGATTTGGAATCTTCTACGTATAGGCGGTCCTTGATGACATCCAGATAAAACGCTGACAAGTCCACGGCGCAGAAGTTGTGGAAGGTTTGGTAGAACACATGAAATTCATATTGGCTGTATGCAGTCCTTACGCGCTGAGTAAGCTTTGCCAACTTGTGCAGCATGAACCGGTCGATTTCATTTAGTAGGTCCTTGGGGACTGCATCATTCTCTACGTCGAAATCGTAGAGATTTCCTAGCAGGAAACGGAATGTATTACGGATGCGCCGATATGCTTCTGAGTTTCTTTTCAGGATTTCCTGTGAGATCCGTATGTCTTCCCGGTAATTCTCCGAGGCAACCCACAGACGGACAATTTCAGCACCGCTTTGCTTAACAATGTCTAATGGGGAGATGACATTTCCCAAAGATTTAGACATCTTACGCCCATCTGCATCCACCACGTAGCCGTGTGTCAGAATAGTATTGTACGGAGCACGGTCCCGTGTACCAACCGATGCCAGTAGCGAACTGTGAAACCACCCCCTGTGCTGATCGCTGCCTTCCAGATATAGGTCGGCTGGCCAGGATAGGTCGTTGTCTGACTCTAAGACAGCAGCGTGGGTTACACCCGAATCGAACCAGACGTCCAAAATATCTATCACTTTTTCGAAGTTCTTCGAACCACACTTGGTGCAGGTAAGCCCATCTGGTGTAAAATCGGAGATGTCCCGATCGAACCAGGCGTCGGCTCCCTCCTTTTCCATCCACTCCGCGGCTAGCTCAGCGATTTGTGGGTCGATTATGGCCTCTTCACAGTTAGAGCAAGAGAAAGCAGTTATGGGAACGCCCCAGGTTCGTTGCCGTGAGATGCACCAATCGGGTCGGTTCTCCACCATCGAATAGATCCGCTCCTGTCCCCAGGCGGGGAGCCAATCGACTCGGCGGATTTCTTTCAAGGCTTTTTCTCGAAGACGGTTGTGCTCCATAGCGATAAACCACTGCGGCGTAGCACGAAAAATAACAGGGTTGTGGCATCGCCAACAGTGTGGATAGGTGTGTTTGATTAGCTCCTGTGCAATTAGGGCATCGATCGATTTGAGGTGCTCAATAATTCTCGGATTAGCGTCCCAGACAGTCATACCTCCAAAAAGCGAAAGAGCTTTGTGGAACCGCCCGTAATCATCCACGGGACTGAGAACTTCCAATCCGTATTTCTGTCCCGTTTCGTAGTCTTCTCTACCGTGCCCGGGAGCTGTATGGACAACACCGGTTCCCTGCTCCAGCGTTACGTAATCCGCTAGAACCCCGATTGACTCACGATCTATAAAGGGGTGTTGGAAAATTGATCCTTCTAAAGATTTACCTGGAAATGTTTGGAGGGTTCGATGTTCGGTGACTTCGAAAGTCTCAATTAATGTTGGCAAAAGACGTTCGGCCAAAACTAGTTGGCGTGTCTTCCCCTTCACGCTTACTTCAACCAGCGCGTATTCATAATCTGGATGGAAGGCTACTGCTAGGTTGGCTGGCAGTGTCCAGGGTGTTGTTGTCCAAATAACGACTTCAGTGTTCCGGGGAAGATTTAACGTCTCTGCACCCCGGACATAGGGAAAGGCCACGTAAATGGAAGGTGAGGTGTGATCCTCGTACTCGACCTCTGCTTCGGCCAGTGCCGTCAGGTCGGATGTGCACCAGTGAACAGGCTTGAGGCCTCTATATACAGAGCCAGCTTGTAAGAATTTTCCAAGTTCTCGGACAGTAGCGGCTTCAAAACTATGATCCATAGTAAGGTAAGGGGAGTCCCATGTCCCGTATGTCCCGAGTCGCTCGAACTCCTCCCTTTGGATCCGGACGTACTTTTCGGCGAAAGCTCGGCACCGTTGACGCTTTTTGGAGGGTGCAATTATGTTTTTCTCCTTGCCAAGCTCGAGATCTACTTGATGTTCAATCGGTAACCCGTGGCAATCCCAACCGGGGACGTAAGGTGCATCTAGCCCTTCCATTGTTTTGACCCGGACAATGAAATCTTTGAGCATCTTGTTTAGGGCGGTTCCCATGTGAATGTGACCGTTAGCATAGGGGGGACCGTCGTGCAGAATAAATTTTTTTGCACCCCGCCTTGCCTCTCGCAATCTGCCGTAAATATCCAAGTCTTTCCAACGTTGAAGCCGCTTGGGTTCGTTGGTAGGAAGCCCAGCCTTCATAGGAAAATCCGTATTGGGAAGATTTAGTGTTTCTTTGTAGTTTGGCTTTTCAGTCATTGTTCCACGGTGATGGGTCTAGGAGCCACAGGGCTTGAAGGAGTGAGCCACTGGCTCTATCTTTTTACACCTAAATAACTTCAGCATTTCTATAAGTGCATCGCGATCTTAGCCTCGTCCAGGGTTTTTCGCGCCTCCTCGCGAGCTTTCCGACTTCCCTCTTCCAGAATGTCGAGGATTGTCTCTTGATTCTGCAGTAGTTCCCGGCGCCGTTCCTGAATGGGGCCGAGGTGTTCCGCCAGGTTCTGGTGGAGGGTTTTCTTGCAATCTACACAACCTATTTCAGCCGATTTGCAACCTTCGGCCGCCCAAAGGAGTTCTTCATCCGATGAAAAGATCTTGTGAAGATCATATACCGGACAGGCATCGGGGTTGCCCTTGTCATCTCGACGTTTTCGGGCAGGGTCGGTCATCATGGTCATGATTTTTTGACGAAGCGGTTCACCCTCGTCACTCAGGTAGATGGAGTTGTTATAGCTCTTACTCATTTTCCGGCCATCGGTGCCAGGCAATTTAGGGACCTCTGTTAGCCTAGGCTGAGGTTCGGGAAAAACGTTTGTTTTGGAGATAAAATTGAACCGCCTTACAATCTCACGAGCAAGTTCGATATGCGCAACCTGATCCACCCCGACCGGGACCCAGTTAGCCTTATAGATGACAATATCGGCCGCCTGGAGTAGGGGATATCCAAGAAAACCATATGTTCCTAATTCCACATCGCTAATTTGATCCTGCTGTTCCTTGTAAGAAGGAACACGCTCCAACCAGCCCAGTGGAGTCATCATGGAAAATAATAGGTGGAGCTCGGCGTGCTCAGGGACTTTTGATTGGATGAAAATGGTGCTTTCTCTAGGGTCCAGACCGACTGCCATCCAGTCTGCCGCCATTTCAGTGATCAGGTTTTGTATTTCCGAGGTGTCGTTGTAGTCCGTTGTTAGAGCATGCCAGTCTGCTACGAAAAAGAAACAGTCATAATCTCCTTGAAAATCTATCCAGTTCTTAAGCGCTCCGAAGTGGTTTCCCAGATGGAGCTTCCCCGACGGGCGCATTCCGCTGAGTACACGTTCCAATTTTGTAGTCACTTACTGATATTCCTTATTTAGTTCAGAGGACCCAAATTGCCTTGTTAGATTCCGTAGACCTTGAATAGCGTCCGGATTATCGGAAAAATGGTGTAGTCCAAAACTCGAAAAAAAATTAAGCCTAAAAGAATAAAAAATCCATAAGGCTCAATTCGACTGTATATCATTGAGCCGTGCGGGGATAGCAGCCCATTTATGATTCGTCCTCCGTCTAAAGGAGGGATCGGAATCAGGTTAAATACCATCAGTGCCAGATTAATCTGAACGCACAAAAATACAATTAAAAATAAGGGTTCGTGTCCCCAAAATGCTCCCCCACTCCCTGGTGTGGGAAGGACGTGATAAATGGCAGCGAACAGGGTTGCAAGCAAAAGGTTCGAAACCGGCCCCGCAAGGGCGATCCACATCATGTCTTGGCGTGGCCGTTTAAGGTTGCGAGTGTCGACTGGAACAGGTTTCGCCCAACCGATCATCTGGGTGACCACGAGTGCCAAAGTTCCAATTAAATCCAAATGCTTGAGGGGATTAAGCGTTATGCGGCCTAGCATCCGTGCCGTCGGATCTCCCAGGCGGTCGGCCATCCATCCATGGGCCGCCTCATGAACAGAGATTGCCAGAAGAAACGCCGGGAGAATTATGGAGAGTTTTTGAACCAATAAATTAAAATCCACGTTTTCCCCATTCCAAAATAAAAAACGAACCAAATGCCCTAACGAACAGATTGTATGCTATCAATCTGGTTTATGAAGTGCCAGAAATCGGCGAGCATAGGTGCGTTCGTAAACCTCACCCTGCTCGAGCTCTCCATTTAATAGTGCATCGCGAGTGGCATCTAGAAGTTCTCGGTAAATAGGCCCTGGCTCTACACCCATAGAGATGAGATCATCCCCTCCGATCGAAAGTTTTATGTCCTTAAGGTGAGTCAGATAAAGCGAGATGCTTTTTTTTGCCTGCTGAGAGTGCGTAGTGGATAAAACGTACACGAGAGTTTCGTGTGCTAATGGATGAAGGATATTATAAACCATGCTGGAAGAGATATCTGAACGGGCAAGCTTTGCCAATAGAGGATCGGTCTCTAGGCGGGCTTGTAGAGCGCGATCTAGTAATCGTTCTGACATGGCCAGGCGTTTGCAAGCGGACTTCATTTCGCTTAGTGAAAGTTCTTCGAAAAGACCGATGAGATAAATTAGCCACTCGTCAATCTTGTTTCCCGCGAACATCAAATTGTACCAATTTATAGCCTGACCAATCTCTCCAAAACGGTGTTTTATAGCGTTTATTTCATGTAGCTTAGGGTGAATAAACCGCAGTAACTTCAAGTGGCTTAGATGTGAAATGTGTCGCCACGGTTCATTTTCCGACAAAATAATTTTTAGTTCGCTGAACAACCGTTTTCCAGACAGGCGGTCAAAAAGATTGTTGCGGATGGCGTTTTCCAGTAGAGATAGAGTTTGAGTTCCTATGGAAAATCCGTACCGCTCTGCAAACCGGACGACTCGGAAAGCGCGTGTTGGATCATCTTCGAAACTCAGGTTGTGTAAGACGCGGAGTTTTTTTTCTTTTAGGTCTTGCCGAGAGTCGAAGAAGTCAAGAAGTCGCCACGCGCGCTTTCCATTCAGCTGAATTGCCATGGCATTGATGGAAAAATCTCGCCTGTATAGGTCCGCTCTGATATCACTTGCCTCAATCAAAGGCATGGCGGCAGGTTGCTCGTAGTATTCCACGCGGGCCGTGGCGATGTCGATGTGGTTTTTGCTGGCAAAAGTGATATTGGCAGTCCCGAATCGTCGATGGAGCCGGCACCGTCCATTTTCTTTATCTGCAAAAAGATGTGCAAAGTTGATTCCATTTCCCTCGACGACAAGGTCGACATCAACGCTTTCGATGCCCAGAAGCAGATCACGTACAATTCCGCCGACCAAGTATACCGTGTAGTCCAACTCGTCGGCGGTCTGTGCGGCGATTTCCAGAAGACGGAAATACTCGCGCGATAGCCGATCGCGGACAAGGGTTTTAATGCCGTGAGTGCGGGGCTCAGCCCTGA
This sequence comes from uncultured bacterium, assembly GCA_964437725.1. Lineage (GTDB taxonomy): Bacteria > UBA8248 > UBA8248 > JACPRG01 > CAYTIB01. The sequence goes on from CAYTIB010000036.1 coordinate 148,063, forward strand.
TTTCCCCCCCGCGCACTTTTCCCGTGGTTGGTAGCACGATGTTCTCCGCTGTTCGCTTTTTGCCGAGTGCCCTCTCTAATTGGCCAAGTAGCTGATCTCGAACCTGGACCAGTGTTAGGTTTTTAACGGCTGCAGAGGCTGCAGAGGGGTGCCCACCACCACCAAAGTTTACCATTTGCGCCCCCACATCGATCTTCGGAGAATGGCTCCGAGCAACCAATTGAATCTTGTTTCCCATCCGGACCAGTAGAAAAGAAGCTTGGGTGTCAGCAGCCGCGTGAAACTTTTGAGCAACGAGAGAAATATTGTTCACATATTCCTCTCGAGACGCAATTGATAGTGTAATGGTAGTTCCCATAATTTGGATTTCTTCCGCAGATTCCATTAAATCATGTAAAAGGGTAATCTGAATCGGATTAAGGTCCCTTTGAAGTAGTTCCGTGACTGCGGTCGGATCCGCACCTTTAGACAGGAGGATGTTTGCCATTTCCAGATCTTCTGGCATGGTGTTGATTGAGGAGAAGCTACAGGTATCCTCATGAATCCCCAGGTTAAAAAGCGTGGCTTCTTCCGGACTGAAGGATTTACCTTGTTCCATCAAAAGCCCAACCAAAATGGTAGTTGTTGCCCCGACCGGACGAATCCACTTTGCGTCTGCACGGAAATTTCGATTTGTTTCTGTGTGATGGTCGTAAACATGGACCTCCACATCTGGCCGATCCAGTAGGCTTGTCAAATTTCCAATTCGTTCTTTGGATTGTGTGTCTAGAACAATTAGCCGCCGAATGGTATCGAGATCAATCTGACGAATTTTTTGCATCTGGACCGGACATCGACCGGCCTGGATATATTCACGGACGGACGGTTCTTGAGAGCCAGGGAAAACACAAGCAGCTCCAGAGTATAGTTTTTCTGCCGCAACTATAGCAGCGAGACAGTCGAAGTCTGCACCAATGTGTGTTGTGATAAGATCCATGGTTCCCATATTCCGACTGGTTTTTCCGATGATTTGCCCCCATCCAATTTAGGGATCTGAAATAAACCCATGCAAAAGCCCTCCAGACTCATACTCATTCTCGGTCTATTGGGATGCCTGCTTTTACCAGCCACAGGGTGGAGTTTGCCTCCTTGTAAGGATAGCCCTTCAACATATTATATTACTAGTAGGAATTGGACTGATTGTTTTGGCACCTATACCAGAAAGGGGAACGAATACGTTGGTGAATGGAAGTATGGCAAAAGGCACGGACAAGGAACCTTCACCTCTGCCCGTGGGAAAAAATACGTTGGTGAATGGAAGGGTGGCAAACCACACGGACAAGTTACCCTTACCTATGCCGATGGGAGAAAATACGTTGGTGAATGGAAGGATGGCAAAAGGCACGGATATGGTACGTTTACCCGGGCAAATGGAAGGATAATAGAAGGCATATGGGAGAATGGAAAGTTCGTCAGGACAAAGAAAGAACAGATTGCGAGAGAAAATAAACGCAAGAAAGAACAGATTGCGAGAGAAAATAAACAAAAGAGAGAACAGATTGCAAGAGAAAATAAACGCAAGAAAGAACAGATTGCGAGAGAAAATAAACAAAAGAGAGAACAGATAGCAAGAGAAAAACAAAGTGCATCGAACCCCGGATTCAGAGACCTCAAACCAGGACTTCACCGTTCTACAATCAAGAAAAAGGAAGTATGTATGGGTTCGTTGAGTAGTCAATTAGGGACTACCTGCTATGGTTTAGACAATCTGAAGTTTTTTGGAACATTTGATAAATATTCCCTTTTAGAAAAGTTGACGGTTGATTTAGGTCCATACGTTCAGAAGAAGGGTAAGGACAACATCTACCTTAAGATGAGGAACGGTCTAGGGGCAAAATACAAAATGGATTTTGAGTTCTCGGAACGAGACCGACAACTTTTTAATGAGGGAGTAAAAGGAAAACTTTATACGGTCTATAACGGGGGACAGGTTGCACTTCTTATAGGCAGGAAGAAAAGAGGGTCATCACCTTGGTCATCAAGTGACCTCTGGTTATATGTTGAATATAGAGATGTAAAACCTGGACAAAGATTTCTTAAATCCACCAAACCGAAACGAGCAAAAACAAGTGATTTTTAGCACAGAAAAAGAGTCCCTCTGCGTTTCCCGAAAGCAGAGCTAAACGGAATCCGTTGTGAGTAAACGACACACGTCACTCCTAAAACCTTATGGACCGCCAGTAAACAACTTAAATAAGAACTGTAGGAGAAATATAGGAACTTTAAAAGATAAAGGGTCCCTGCTAAAAGCTACCCTCGTACCAACTCGGAGTCCCTTAACGATCTCTTTCCATCTAAGAAACCCGGGGTTTCACGTTCCCAATTAATCCTTCTTTTTTTCTTATTTCTTTGCGAAAATATTCAGTATGAAAAAAATCCTGATGGCCACCTCGCTTGCATTTCTTCTGATGCTTCCGTCTGTCTGTTTGGCTGAATGGGCGAAGGTGGGTAGGGATAACAAGGGACGGGATATTTATGTTGATTACGATACGCTAAAAAAAGGTGGGGGAAACTATTTAGTTTACTGGGAATTGATTGATCAGGTGGAGCGTAGTGAAGAGCGGTTATCCGGAGGGGATTACACTATTTTCACCAAAATGGGATCTGAAAAAAATTGGAATAGAGTTTACTGCAAAGGATTCTTCTTCAATAAAACCCCGGCTTGGAAACGTATGTACTATGTGAAGTGTGAAGGACTAATGGGGGAAAATTGCGGTTCTGGCATAAGTTGGGTTAGTAGATTAAAACCGATACCCCCTGATGCGTGGAATGCGCCGTTGTTCAAGAAGATCTGCGAGATCGGAAAAAAGTTTGATGAAAAATAGCGCCCTTCTTACCCGCTTCATTCATCCTTCCGATACATCCAATCACACCCCTCATAAATGTTTAGACCGCGCGCATATAGTGAGGCCTCCGGTAAGAGGCACAATCATAATAGGTGTACTCCGCTTCAAGCCGTGCTAACAGGTAGACGCTACGCCCTTTCACAAGGCAAAATAGGGACATGACTCAAGCTCCTTGGCTTCCAACAAAAGCGGAATTAGACGATCCGGATATTTCGGAGGACAAGGTCTGGGCGAAAGTCTGGACGAGGATGAAGCGGTGGTACCTCAAGGGGTGCTTGGAAAAAGTCAGTCCCGCAAAGGGAAGGGATAAAGAGTCTGTTCAGGCAGGGCGTAAAAAGGAAGTCCAGATTTTTTTTAAGAAGTTAGAAAAAGCAATCACCAGGCATCCGCAAAAGGTCTTTTGCGTCACGTTTCTTATGGCGTTTGTTCCGGTAGAGCAGGAAGAAGAAGATCCTGCTGTAAAGGCTCACGAGAAATCCCATTTAGCCATCCAAGAATCGAACGAAAAGCTCCTCAAGAAACTCAAATCAATTCAGGGTGTGAAGGATGTGCATATCTTCCCCGCTGAAATCGAGTGGGAGGAGAAATACAAACGCCCACCTTCTCCCGTTGTTGA
>CAYTIB010000037.1:0-2533 GCA_964437725.1 uncultured bacterium
ACGTTCTCTTATCACTTTACTCCGGCGGGACTAATGCTGGACAGCGCCTTTCGCGCCTTCGGATGAGCCGTCTTTCCAGCTGGTGTCGGCCAGACCGAATTACAGGTGCAAGCGATCGCGCACTTCAAGCCAAGGGTTTACTCTGGGACGCCGTCGTTTCTGAAAATTATTTTTGACAAGGCCGGTGAGATGGGTGCGGATGTGTCTAGCCTTGAACTCGGCGCCGTCGGTGGTGATGCGCTGCCCAACAGTTTGCGCGAGGAGCTCAGCGATAATGGTGTCGGTGTGCTGCAATTCTATGGCACTGCCGACGTCGGGTTGATCGCTTTTGAGTCCGAGGCCAAAGAAGGCATGATCTTGGATGAGTCAGTCATCGTTGAGATTGTGCGCCCTGGCACGGGTGATCCGGTGACCGAAGGCGAAGTCGGCGAGGTGCTCGTCACAACGCTGAATCCTTACTATCCTTTGATTCGTTTTGCCACAGGAGATCTGTCGGCTTTTATGTCTGGCGACAGTCCATGTGGGCGGACCAACCAGCGTATTAAAGGTTGGATGGGGCGGGCTGATCAGACCTCAAAGGTGCGCGGTATGTTCGTCCATCCCTCGCAAGTCGCTGATGTGGTAGCACGACATCATGAAATCATTCGGGCACGCCTCGTGATCGAGAGTCTGGATAATCAAGACAGCATGACACTCCGTTGCGAGGTAAGTGACAGGGAAGTCGATCTTGAACAGGCGGTTTCGAAGACGATTCGCGAGGTCTGTAAAGTGCGAGGCGAAGTGGAGATTGTTGGCAAAGGCACTTTACCGAACGATGGTTTGGTTATCGATGACCAGCGCAGTTACGATTGAACGCTGGAATCCTTGCAGGTAGCAGTCCTTTGAGCTGCAGATCAAAGGACGACAACCCCACAAAATAAGCGGCCCTGAACAAATATACAAAATCAGCTTGAAAGTTGTGGATTTTTAAGCTTTAGTACGTTCGCCGGCAGAGCTTCGCCCGAGCTGTAATCCGGCACATAAGAGCACAATTCGTATAGGGTAAGAGGAAGAGGGTGGCAGACAACAATCAGTCGGATACTATTCCGCGACGGCTAATCTCGAACGCGAGAACCTATCCAGATAAACCTGCCTTCGCCGAGAAATACCTCGGCATATGGCAGACCTACTCGTGGCTAGACACTGCCGGCGAAGTGCGTGCGCTCGCTTGCGGCCTCGCGGCAATGGGTCTTCAGCGCGGTGACATGGTCGCGATCATCGGCGACAACCGACCGCAGCTCTACTGGGTTTTCTTTGCGAGCCAGAGCCTCGGTGCAGTGCCCGTTCCCATGTACCAGAATGGTGTCGCAGAAGAACTTGAGTTCGTATTGAACCACGCCGGCGTGCGGTTTGCGGTGGGCGAGGACCAGGAGCAGACGGACAAGTTGCTTGCCGTCAAGGACCAGTGCCCACAGCTCGAAACCATCATCTATTGCAATCCTAGGGGGATGCGCAGTTACGACCATCCATTTGTGTATGACTACACTGACGTACAGGCAAAAGGTCGTGAGTTCGATGGACAAAAACCGGATTATTTTGACCGCGAAATTGATGTTGGTAAGCCCGACGATGTGGTCGGTATTTTTTACACTTCGGGGACGACGGGTGATCCTAAAGGTGTCCAATTAACCTCTCAAAATCTGCTCGGGTCGGCTGGGGATTTCAATGTGCAGGAGGGACTGAATGAGCGGGACCGGCAGATTAATTACGCGCCTATGGCCTGGATAGGTGATCTTCTGTTATAGTGTTTGTCCCTAAGTGCCGGATCATGCACCAATTGTCCAGAAAGCCCAGAAACAGTCCTGGCCGACGTGAAAGAAATTGGACCCACGATGTTTTTTGCTGCGCCGGCCATTTGGGAAGGATTACTGACCTCAATCACCATTCGTATGGAAGATGCCAGCCGCCTGAAACGCTGGTTGTTCAAGTATTTCCTCGCCGTTGCACGTGGGGGCGGCGGTGATTTACTGGACGGAAGGTCCGTAGGGGTAATCAATCGGCTTCGTTACTGGTTGGGAGAATTCGTCATCTTCGGTCCTTTAAAGAACAGCCTCGGCTTGAGCCAGACTCGGCTAGCCGTAACGGGAGGCGCGCCTCTTGGTGAGGATACGTTTTTGTTTTACCGCGGTATTGGCATCAACCTGAAACAGCTCTATGCCCAGACCGAGTGTTCGGCTTATGCCACTTTGCATCGTAACGGTGATGCGCGCCAAGACACGGTCGGCCCGCCATGTCGAAATTGTGAGATCAAGATTGGCGAGAGTGGCGAGATATTAGTCAAGAGCCCGGGTAACTTTGCAGGCTATTTTAAGAATCCTGAAGCAACGCGTGAAAGCATCGAAGAAGATGGGTGGCTGCGTACGGGTGACGCCGGCATCATGACCGACGACGGCCACCTAAAAGTCATTGATCGAGCGAATGATGTCGGTGCACTGAATGACGGTACCTTATTTGCACCGCAGTACCTTGAAAACAAACTCAAATTCTTCCCCTA
>CAYTIB010000038.1:0-38989 GCA_964437725.1 uncultured bacterium
TGTCGCGGCTGCCGGAGATAAAATGCGGAAAAAGATAATTGGAATCGCGGCAGACAAACTAGAATGCTCTCCGGAAGATTTGGAAGTGGAAGGAGGGGTAGTTTCTGTAAAGGGGAGCCCAGAACTATCTCTAACGTTTGCCGAGGCAGCAAAAATGTCGGCCGGAATACCGGGGATCATGATGGGTGGGCAATCCCCCGGCCTGGAAATCAGGGAGTACAGCACCCCCAGTCACCCGGCAACTGCCGCAGGCTGCCACGTATGCGTCGCCGAGGTCGATATCAATACAGGGTTCGTTAAAATTTTGCGTTATGTCGTTGCCCATGACTGTGGTGTCGTCCTAAACCCTACAATTTTGACTGGCCAGGTACATGGGGCCGTTGCCCATGGAATCGGAGAGGTCATTATCGAAGAGTTGGGATTCGACGAAAACGCAACACCTCAGGCATCAACGTTTCTCGACTATCTTCTTCCCCTTTCAACTGATATCCCGGACTTCAAAATCCTTCATATGGAGACGCCCTCTCCATTCAACAAATTAGGTGTGAAAGGAGCCGGTGAAAGTGGGACGATCGCCGCACCCGCCGCAGTTGTCGCCGCCATTGAAAACGCCCTGAAACCGCTAGATATTGAGATAAATGAAACACCATTGACACCATATAGACTATGGAAAATTCTTCAAACCAGAAAGAGTCCCTTGGACGATCGAGGATTAAATGGGTGGGGATAAAAACGGATCTCTGGCCTATATTTAGACTCATCAGAAATCCATTATGATCTTGGATCCCTTAGCTGTAGCATCCAATGTAAGTTCTCCGCCTAAAGGGTGCTTGATTTCTCAAACACTGACAATCTCGCCTTAGGAAAAAAGGAAACAACATATGATGGGAACTCCCCACAACAATCCTTCTTGGGTTCACCAATACATCGAGACACGCTCACATGAACTTGCCGAGCTGACCTCTAAACTGGTCCAGATTCCTAGTGAAAATCCCCCTGGGGATACCCGGATAGTCTGCAATTTTTGTGAGAACTGGCTGAAAGAGAGAGGAATTCCAGTTCGCCGCGTGTTTGCTGATCCGCACATGCCCAACTTGGTAGCGGTTGTCCCAGGAAAACTCAAAGGGAAGGGAAAACGACTTATCCTGAACGCACACATCGATACTTTCCCTGCAGGTGACGAATCTCTTTGGAAGCACCCACCTTTTTCCGGACTTATTGAAGACGGGAACCTTTATGGTCGCGGGGCCGTCGATATGAAGGCAGGCGTCGCGGCTATTTTGCTCATAACCGAGTTGGCAGCCAAACGAGCAGACCAATTTTCAGGGGAGCTTGTCTTAACTTTGGCCTCTGATGAAGAAACAATGGGCGATATGGGTTCAGCCTACCTCTTGTCAAAGTGCCCAGAGGTGAAAGGCGATGCCATGTTAAGCCCGGAAAACAGCGGCGCTGGAACCGTGTGCTTTGGGCAAAAGGGTCTTTTCTGGATACGCCTCTCTGGACGAGGGAAAGGAGCCCATGGAGCGTTCATACACAGGGGAGAGAACGCCATTGAAACACTGATGAAAACTCTGACCGACTTGAGAAACCACTTCGAATCTCTGGATTCACGTATCCCCTTGGAACTCGAACACTATTTCGAAGCAGCAGGAGATGACCCCCTCCGCCGGTTTAAAGATGAGGATCTAGAAGTCTTGCGAAAAGTTACGGTAAACATCGGTAGAATTCATGGGGGAGACAAAGTCAATCTCGTAGCGGAAAACTGTGAGACAGAAGTCGACATTCGAATCCCAACCGGCTTTCTGGTCGAATCCATTCAAGAAATCGCAACTGATATCATTAGGGATCACCCCAACGTCGATTTAAAAATCATCCGGTCCCATGACCCAACTACCTCGGATCCCGATAGTGAGATATTCCGTTTCCTACGGGCGGAAATTGAAGCAGTTACGGGATCCTCGCCTTTAACGGCTCTTCGAATCGGCGCAACGGATGCCCGGTTGTTTCGTGCCGCGTGCATCCCATCGGCAACTTACGGACCAACAGGTTATAATGTGGGTGGCCCAAACGAATATGTTGACCTTGAGGAATTATCTCTTGTAACACGTTCCCTAGCTCAAACATCTTTCCAATTCTTGTCCTAACAGGGTATACGTCACGCCCATTTCAAAAAACAATCGTAGCCTGTCTGCACCACTTTAATCTGAAACGCAATCCCTTCATCCTCCTAACTCGACAAGGTAATCTTTAATCTGATCTCGATCTTTAGCGGTTGGCGCACGTTTTAGGTACTGGAGAAAGGCTTGCCGAGCTTTTTTCTTTTCCCCGCGCTTGATATATAGCAGACCCATCTCTCGATAAACTAAAAACAGGCTTGAATCCAGCTCAAGAGCTTTTTCAAATCTTCTCAGAGCCTTCTCCTCACCCTCCCGCGTCTTCTCCGATAGTTTGTAGAACATCCCGTAATAGTAGTGCGACTTGGGATCGTTAGGGGTAATCGCGAGCACTTTGTCCAACGCTGATCGTGCCACATTGAATCGGCCCGCTCTTATGTCGGCGTACGCATTTTCTCGTACAATAACCCGACGCCGAAGTTGAAAAGTTTGAGTATCTCTAGTTCTCCCTGCACTCTGAGCTATCCTAGAATAGCTCCCCGCTAGCATAGCCTGATAATTTTCGATCCGTTCACCGTTTCGTGGATGGCTTCCAAAAAAGAAATTCTCTGTGGCTGTATTGTCACCGTACGTTTTCTGAAAAAGTGCAAAGACTTCCGGCGCCTCGTCAACTGCATAATCTGCATTGGCCAAAAGACGCATTCCTCCCTTATCTGCCTCTGTCTCCAAAGAGCGGCTATGACCGTTGATGGAGGCCATAATTGCAAGAGGGAGCCCTAGTGCCACAAGGATTCTCGCCGTGTTGTTCAAAAGGGAGGCACCCACTAAGTCGCCCCGCTTTAGTCTTTTACCCGTTAGATAAGCAGTTAAAATACTGAGGGTAATAACTCCACCTACGTACCACCACCGTTTGTTCTGCTGATCACGTATTCCCCTCACTGCATGGCGATTAATGCTGTGGACCATCTCATGGGCTAAGATCGTTGCAAGCTGGGCCTCGTTATCCACCCTCGCAATTAAGCCAGAGTGCACATAAATTTTCCCATTGGGATATGCAAAAGCATTCAGAGCAGTATCTCGGATGATTTTAAACCGGAAGGTTAATCGTTCGGAACCTCTCATCGATTTTGGGGTCAGCCTAGTACCCATATCGTTGAGGTATTCTTCAAATAACGGATCGTTGAGAATCTTTCGGCTCTTGTCCAGCTTGCGCTGTTCTTCTTCGCTTCGTAGCCAGATCCTCCTTTCATCAGATTCCAAGCGTGCTTCTGGGTTAAAAGAAAGCGGAGTAAGGTTGGTTGTTGCACAAGTGATCAAAAAAATTGGTAGGAGAAAAAAAACAACCTGCCTAGAGATAAAATAAAAAAGCTTCATAGCCCAAACCATACAACTCCTAAAAACCCCGTCGCCGTCTATAAAACAATCCTTTCGCCTACCTGTCACTTCTATACGGCTAGTTCGTTCAAAATCACTATACGACCATCATATCTGCTTCCGTAATCTCGCCTTCAAACACATAACCAGATCCTTCCAATGTCCCGGTGTTGGTATAGCACCCACAGACCTCTAAATCTTCATCCGGCTCCAGGTTGCGTAGCCAGTGAATTGTGTTTTTGGATATAAAGTGTACATCACCCGCCTTGGCTTCTGTCTCCTTGTCTCCAGCACCTGAGGCAGCTCGACCCCTGATGAAGTAAATAACTTCATCGGAGTTAGTATGACGGTGCTTGAAGTGCTTCGCCCCTGGCTTGAAAACAACCCGCCAGAAACAGACCTCTTTAGAACCAGAGCGCTGCTCGTCCACAACGAAACGGATGTCAATATTGCTCCACCCATCTTTCAACTCAACGGGAGCGGGCTCCACATCTTCAATATTAATAACGTAGTCAGTCATTGAACCCTCCTTTGTGAATTCAATGTCCAAATCAAATATATGGCTTCACACATTTTCCCTGCAGAACGACTCATTTCAATAAATTTGCAAATTAGAGTAATTACTAAGTTGGATTTCAATAGCATCTGTTAAAGTGGCTTATAGTACCTGGAATTCACCTCACAAGATCGAGCACGGCACGCATGGTCCTCCCCTCTCCACTTTCCACATACTCAAAGCCTTTCTGAATTTCTTCCAATGGAAAGTGGTCTGTAATCGTGGGACGGAGATCAATGTGCCCCAGAGTAACTAGCTTAATTGCCGTTTCGAAATCCTCTGGAAGACCTGCTCGACATCCGATAACGGTTAGATCTTTGAAGTAGTACTCCTGGACTGGAACGCCATCAACAACCCCAGGCCCAATCCCAAACTGCAAGATGCTTCCCCCCGGCCGGACCATCCCAACAGCTAGGCGTATTCTCTCGGCTGCCCCCGCTGATTCGATAACAATATCAGCACCTAGTCCATCCGTTATCCGTAAAACTTCCTCAATTGGCCCCCGTTCCTTGGCGGAAATCACATGAGTAGCTCCAAGTTTACGAGCTAGTTCTAACTTCCATGGACTCCGTGCCACTGCGATAACCGGATCTGCACCAGCAAAACGGGCCATTTGTGTGTGAAGTATACCGGTAACACCCTGGCCCAGAATAACAACACTTTTCCCAGCCAAGTTTGAAAGCTTGCGTTGGCCATAAATCACTGTATAGAGAGCGATGAAGTTAGTCCCAGCGTCAAAATCTATAGTGTCTGGAAACTTGTAGGCCATATTCTCATGAACCACAACGTAATCCGCATAGGTACCCGAAACTTCCCACCCCCTTAATCCCCCCTTTTCACAAAGGGGCTCCAACCCCCTACGGCAGTAATAGCATTTACCGCAAAATTCCGTGGGATTGAGAACTACCCGGTCCCCCAACTGAAATTTGCTAACCTCCACGCCAACTTTATCAACAACTCCCGTAGCTTCGTGGCCCCCTATGATGGGAAGGCATAAGTCGGGCTGCTTGCCAGCCCAGATGGCTAGATCCGTTCCACAAATGGCGCTCGAGTGGATTCGCACTCGGATCTCTCCGGGACCAAGAGTCACGGTTTCCCGCTCAGCAAGTTCGTAGTGATGGAATTCTGTCAGAATGGCAACTCGCATTGTTTACCTTAGGATTGTAAATATTCAAAACTAGGTATGTATTTCAAGCTACAAAAAAGCCAGGTTACCTATTCTTGTTCAGAGCCAAAGGTCAGATGATTCCTGAAAATATCCTACAATCTTTCAAGAAGCGCCAAAGAGAAAGGCACTACGCCAATTCTCCACATAAATTATGAGAAGGGGTATCAACCACTTCCCGCAAGGTCTTTGAATTCATCCATGTTGAGAAGGCGATGGAGTTCCATGGCTTTTTCCTTCACATCCACGAGGAGGGCCATCCGCTCCTCGTCCGTCGCTTGAATCCCGAGGCGATCAAGCATGATACCAATCGTGTCAATTCCACTCCCCTTGCCGATCACGATATCAGGCTCTTTCTGCCCTACCATTTCAGCCGTAAAAGGGGTCAATTCCAGTTCGTTCTCCTTACCACAGTTTTTAAACCAGCTAGCGATAATTCCAGACTCGATTTGATAGAGCAGATCACCAACGATGGCGCGGTTCGTGGGGATTTGGAGGTTCCCTATCTCTTTCACTAGCTCAGAGAGCTCGACCATTTTTTCCGTCTTGATTCCAATGTCGAGGTTGTACATACACTGCAGGGCCATTACCACATCTTCATAAGCCGCGTTTCCGGCCCGCTCGCCGATTCCTGTCACAGTGGTATGAGCCACGGTACAACCGGAGGCCAATCCCAGGATTGTATTAGCCGGTCCACAGCCAAAGTCATCATGGAAGTGAGTCTCCAAAGGCTTATCGACACGTTCTCGGATCTTCTTGATCAAATAGGGAATGGCATGAGGACTGGTTCCACCAAAGGTGTCCACTACCGCCAGAGCATCCATATGGCCTTCGTCAGCCACACGTACAACCATGTCAAGAAGCCAATTGAGATCGGCTCGGGTCGCATCGATGGGAAACCAAACGGTGTACAATCCCGCCTCTTTGGCCGCCTGGGTAGCCGTGATGGAAAGGTCAATAGCCCGTTCCGGTTCCCACTTATAGGCATACTTGAGAATATGTTGACTAGAGGGGATCTCCACAACAACCCCAGTAACGCCGCAGTCTGCTGCTCGCTTTACGTCATCAACCATACACCGAGAAAATGCAAATACTTCGCAAGGCAAATTTAACTTAACGATATCTCGGATGGCCTGTTCGTCTTGTTTCGAGACTACCGGCATCCCTGCCTCGATCCGGTGGATTCCCACCTCGGCTAGCTTCTCAGCAATACGCACCTTGTCATCGCGAGTAAAAACGAGTCCGCATTGCTGCTCGCCATCACGTAATGTGACATCGTGGATCTTAATCTCCCTGGGAAAAGCCAGTTCCGCAGTCACTTCATCAGCAAAGTTCAAGGGGCTTGTAAACCATTGATCAGACTTCCAAGGTGTTGACATATCAGCTAGCTCCTCCAAGTCAAAGTCGGGTCAGCCCCACCTGGGGCGAACACGCCGGGGGATCCAATCCAATCGGCCTTCTTGAGGTCAAAAAACCGTGAAATGTGCAGAGATACAAGCTCAGGATTCGCCCGCACGCTCTAAATTATAGGGAGTGCGTGGAGAAGCGACAAGTAGAATTAAGAATTCGTTGTATTTCCCCAACATATCCATTTAAAAGTTGCGAACAAATTCGGAGGGTGCTAACTTTTCCTTATCATGCGATTAAGAGTCGAAGACAACAACAATTGGGAGGTATTCTGTGTGAGGGGACCTTCGTCTCCTTGCTACTCGATGTGTATGGCTTAGCCGCTTTGGAAATATTCTGCGTACACCCAATCTTAACTTTATCTATCGAAAAGCATAACGATTTAAACTTGAAAGGCGCTCGACTCAAGCGATACGAGGCCACCCTACAGAAATCGTAAAGGGGAGTAGAGAAGATGGTAAAGAACTACGATCAACTAATGGCCGAAGCGAGAAACTCCATTCCTGAGCTAACGCCGGAGGAAGTTCTCGACCAGCAAAACAACGAAAACAAAGTTGTTCTGCTAGATGTTCGAGAAAAAGATGAAGTCAGACAGGGTTACATTGAAGGAGCCGTTTCCATTCCTCGCGGATTTTTGGAAATTCAGGTGGAAGGTACATTGTCTGAAAAAGATCAGCCCGTAATTGTCTATTGTGCGGGCGGGGTCCGCTCCCTCCTGGCTGCACAAACACTAAGAGAGATGGGATACTCAAAGGTTTCTTCCATGGGTGAAGGGTTCAACGGATGGAAAGACCGGGGCCTCTCATTTGCTAAGGACTTCGAATTAACCACAAGTCAGTTGGAACGCTATAGTCGACATTTCACACTGGCTGAAGTGGGTGAAAAGGGCCAGGGAAAGCTACTACAAGCCAAGGTCCTCCTTCTCGGCGCTGGGGGGTTGGGTTCTCCCACGGCTCTTTACCTCGCAGCCGCTGGTGTCGGGACTCTCGGGATTGTTGATTTCGATGTGGTGGATCGTAGTAACCTTCAACGACAAATTCTTCACCGGGATGCAGATGTTGGGATGCCAAAAACCGAATCAGCCAATAACACTCTGACTGCGTTGAACCCGGAGGTTAAAATAGTCCCATATCAGGAACGCCTAACGTCAGAGAACATCATGGACATAGTTAAAGATTACGATATCGTTGTGGACGGGTGCGACAACTTCCCTACCCGATATTTGGTAAACGATACCTGCGTCTTTCTAGGCAAACCTAATGTTCACGGAAGTATTTTCCAATTCGAAGGCCAGGCCACTGTATTCGATACAAAAGCCGGTGGTCCCTGTTATCGTTGTCTCTACCCCGCTCCTCCTCCTCCCGGCATGGCTCCAAGTTGCGCAGAGGCAGGCGTCCTCGGCGTATTGCCAGGTGTCATTGGAGTGATGCAAGCAATTGAAACCATCAAGATTATTATAGGAACCGGCGAGACACTCACTGGACGCCTTCTTCTATATGATGCGTTATCTGCAAAGTATCGTGAAATGAAGCTTCGGCGTGATCCAGGCTGTCCGGTCTGTGGAGACGCTCCGGAAATTACCGAATTAATTGACTACGAGCAATTCTGTGCCGGAGTTTCGGTAAACTGATTCTCCTGCCAAGTACGACCGGATAAAAGAAGGCGGGCAACTTAAGGTTGCCCGTTTTCTTTTTAGCGCAACCAGGGCAAAATCACAACGGACTCGGATCAGCAAAATGCTCTGCCCTTGAGTTTTCTTAAAACCCGAATCAGACCCGTTTTATACCTGTCACTGCAAAACTTGCTAAAAAGGTTGTAGCCCCAAGTATTGCAATGCCCCCCTGAAAACTCCAGACATCGGCGATTGTACCCAATACCCATGGGGTAACACCAAACCCGAAAGCCGCCCCAATTCCGATAACAAGGCCCGTCGCTGCACCTCGGACACTAGTAGCCGTCAAACGTGCGATCAGAATCAGTCCGACTGGAAAAAACATATTTACCACCAAGCCTTCAAAAACCACGAAAAGACCAACCCCAACGTTGTCTGGCCAAAGAGCAACTCCGATTAGTGAAATTCCAGAAAACGCTAGAATCCATCCCAAGAGAGTGCGACACTGAAACCGATCAGCCAGAAAACCCGCATAAACCGCAGAAAAAATTGCCAGTCCACGTCCGAGAGCAAAAAACTGGTTCGCGGTGGACAGATCCATACCTCTTTCTTTGACAAGGTAGACAGGGAACAAAAACCCGGCACCTAAAGCCCCTCCGGATGCCAAGACCCACAGACCACCTAGCGTGATCAGACTTCGATTTCGAACCACTGCCACGACACTTCCACTAGCGCTTTCTGACTTCGGTTCCTCTTTAGGTGCAGTCAAAAGAAACAACAATATTGCCAGAATTCCTATTGCGGCCAGACCCCAAAAAACAAAACGCCAGGAAAAAACCGATAGAAAAAAAACAGCGATGAGAGGCGCAACAAATTGTCCACCCGGGGCAGCAGAATCAAAAAAAGCTATACTCTTTCCCCATTGTTCTCTTCCGTAGGCCGCCGTAATTAACGGAATTGCGGATGGCAACACCGTTCCAGTCGTCAAACCAATACAAAATGTCAGGACACAAACTACAAATAGACCTGGGGCCCATCGCATCAGGACGAGAGAGCAAAGAAGTAGGACAAGAGCGATCAGTAGTGCCCGCCGGTAACCCAGGAGACGACTCCAAAATGGGACGCTGAGCAAAGAGGTGGTGTAGCCGATGCTCAGGAACAGAAAGATACGACCAGCCTGTTCATGAGAAATTCCAAATTCATCTTCAACCAAGGGCAAGACTGGACCAAGAATCATTCTGGAAGCATGGGATAACATCCAAAGTAGCCAAGCGGTTAGTAAAAACGAGTGGCGCATTATTAAAATCCAGACTTGACCAATTAAGGAGAATAATAGCGAGTGGTAGCAGGAATACAAAACAGCCGTGACGGTACCTGCAAAACCTCAGCCGGATATCAGCGGCACACCCGAAACCAAGAATATGGGCAAAGGGGGCAATAGACTATACAAGGAAGACAGATTATCAGATTCTGTCCCGGAAGGATGTTAGTCTCCAAAAAAATCATCTCTTTCAAAAAGAGATTCTAGCTGATAACCTTCCTCGGCAAGTTTTTCCTTCCCACCCTCGTTTCGGTCGACTACGACTAACACGCGTTCAACTACAAGGCCTTCCGCCTCCGCCCGATGGATCGCATGCAACATAGATCCCCCCGTTGTCGTTACGTCTTCCAGGATGGCAACTTTCATCCCTTCGCGTAGATTGTTCTTTCCTTCAATCCAGGCACTCGTCCCATGAAACTTAGGTTCTTTTCGAACAATAAAAGCCACCATTGGCTCATCATGTTGATGGCTCACCAAAGCGGTAGCTGTAACCAGGGGATCAGCTCCCATGGTGGGACCACCAACAGCTTCAATCCCCACACCCTTCAGACGATCGAAAATAAGCTCACCGACCAACTTCAGCCCCATTGGATGAAGAGTGGCTTGTTTCCCATCGATATACCAGTCACTTTTCAACCCTGACGTCAAAACAATCTCTCTCTTCTCAAATGCTCGTTCGATTAGTAGCTTTCTGAGTGATTCCCGGTCTTGCTCGATCGACATGGACTCTTACCTCCCTATAGGCTCAGCATTAGAATAAGCATTTTTTTTGCGAAATTGAAAATCTTCCTAAACGATCTTCTTCCGATTTTCAATTGATGCCAACAGTATCCAAATCAAGAAACAAGTCGGGACAAACAAGTGGGCCATTCAGAGAAGAAAAGATTGAAAAAATCAACGAGGTACGCTTCACCCGCACCCCAAACCGTCACTTCCACGAGACAACTCGAGCATGGGAAGAGAAGGGAACTTCAGACGGGGAGCGAGGAAGCCCCGGAGAACCAGGGCAGCCCTATAATCTAACAGTCCTCAACGGTCAAACCCAGTCTTGCCCAAACTCCGTACCCACTGAATTTTTCGAAGGAGCAAGTAGAATCTCCTTTATTTATTTTCTTTTTAACGATCCAAGTCCGGACGAACCATCGTCCCTGGGTCCGATCGTGATCTCGACGGCTGTTTTAAGTGCAGATCTGTGTACGCGCATTAACGTGCTCCAGCCTTCTTTCTCGAAATTCATCGAGACAATCCCCTTAGCCTCAATCGAATTCACGAGACGCCAAGCATGTTTCGGCATCTCGTTTTTAAAGAACTCCACAATCTCATTGATAGATTCACTGCCATAATATACAAGGATGCCTGCCTTGATACTCTGCGTTTCGAAGATAAAGGATTCATTAGGACTGATTTTCAGCTTTGGATGAACCGGGACATCCTCAAACCGATACTGTGGTGCAAGAGACGCATCGCTAACCGGGGATTTCAAAGGTGTGCAGCCAGAAACCGCGAGAACTGTGGCCAGGAACACGAACAGTGAAAACTGGAAAAACCAATTACTCGAGAATTTTCTCACTCTTCGAATCCGACCAACGGACGTGGCGCAAGGGTGATGATACAAACCAACGCTTTCGCTATTGTGATAAATTGTTAGATTAAGGGTTTTCATTTGCTGGGTCCCCACAACCTTGGGCTCAAATGACATCAGATGAGTCGGAACTGGATTAGCACAACAGAGAAAAAACCGCAACATTTTCTTTTAACATCAGAAACTTTATGGTTCCGACAAAAAGAAACAAAAAGGTCATGATTTGAAGTCACAAAAACAAAAACAATACTATCCTAGTTCGCCATCAAATGCAGGTAATCTGCCTTTATGCGAAAGGGTCTGCCTCCATGCTACCCGTTGGATCTTACACCTATTTGTCGTGATTCTCATGACGGTCAGCACATCAGCACAGCGCTCACTTCCAGTTCCCCCCGTTTTACCCACTAATCCGGGAAAAATTACGTCCGGCATGGACAACCCGACAAGTCCATCGACCAAATCCAATAACACTCCCCTCGCCATCCCGCTACACACAGTTGTAATCGATCCCGGACATGGCGGCAGGGACACGGGAGTCCGCGGAGACGGCGGGCTGTTGGAAAAAGAGGTGTCATTTCTAACAGCGGTAAAAGTTGCAAAACTTATTAAAGGCAAGCTAGGAGCACGGGTCGTCTTGACTAGATCGGGAGACTTTAGCCTCCCCCTGCTAGAACGAACGGCAATAGTCAATAGGACAAAAGGTCAGCTTTTTCTGAGCCTTCATGCCGAAGGAAGCTTCCGGAGAGAGAGCTCAGGGTTTCGAATTTTCATCTCGAAACCGACATCAAAGCCAGGGAAACAATTAGCTGATTCTGAGGAAAACATCAATCTACAAACACCTCAATGGGACCTGGCCCAGGATACTCATAGGATGGAAGCCTTGCGATTGGGCAAACTACTTCGTCAAGCTCTCGCAAGGCAAACAGGTTTGGCTACAAATCCAGTCCAGGAGACACGGTCAATGGTATTGAAGGGGGCCAAGGCACCGGCAGTCCTAATCAGTCTTGGACACCTAACGAACCTTCGGGATGAAGCTCTTTTGGAAAGAAATGAATTCCTTGAAAAAGTTGCAGAAGCAATTTTTCAAGGAATAATAGATTTTCTTGAAGGTAAACAAGCTTCCAACAATCTCCGGTAGACTTACAGAAGGAAACAGTTTGTGCGTTGGATTTTGCCAATTTTGATCATCCTAGGGATCGGAGCAGGGATCATCTTCTCGAATATTGAAAAAGTGAACATTCCCCCTCAATTGAAATCTAATATGCTCTCCCGAATAACGAGAGATAAGTCCAAACCTACTCCCTTGACCCATAAAGCTTTAACACCCAAAGACAGAAAACAATATGTGCTCACTTTCGCAGTGCAAGATGGTTCCGGATTGCGTTCGGAAACAAGAGAACTTCCCAGGCCACGTACACTCCGAGAATCGGTACGCTTGGTCCTTGAGGAATTGATCCGGGGGTCCAGAACAGGACTCGTCCAGACCCTTCCTCGCGCATCCAAAATACTGGAAGTATTCTTGGACGGTCAGGGGACGGTCTATGTAGATTTTAGTAAGGAAATATCAACTGAACATCCCGGAGGCGTATGGACAGAGTCTGTGACCGTCGCGTCGGTTGTCCAAACACTAACAGCAAACTTCCAGTCAATCCGGAGGGTAGCCTTCCTGGTTGGAGGAAAAACTCAAGAAACATTAGCCGGCCACATCGATATTCGCGGGCCAATCAGCCGTTTCGAAGCAGGGCTTCTACATTCGGTAAGCGATCCCTAGGAATTTTCGAGGGACAAGAAAAAGGTCCATACAGAAAGAAAGGGTTGATGGATGTCTAATGAAGCATCTACAAGAAACAATGAAAGGCGTTCAGATGAAATGCGCCCGGTAACGATTGAGATGAACCCTCTTGCCATGGCCGAAGGATCGGTTCAGATCTCAGTTGGTAAGACACGAGTCATCTGCTCTGCCACAATCGAAAATAACATCCCAAGTTGGCTAAAAGGGAAAGAAGAGGGTTGGGTAACTGCTGAGTATGCCATGCTCCCACGATCAAGCGACCAGCGGATCCCACGCGAATCGGTACGGGGGAAACAGTCTGGAAGGACCCAGGAAATCCAGCGACTAATCGGTAGATCTATGCGTGCAATCGTAGATCGAAAAGCCCTTGGAGAACGCATGATAATATTGGATTGTGATGTGATCCAGGCAGATGGAGGAACCCGAACAGCTTCCATTACGGGAGCCTACCTGGCATTGGCTCAAGCCATTCACCGATTCGAGATGTCCGGGGATATCCAGAAAAAAGTTCTTCTGGACAGCGTAGCAGCAACAAGTGTGGGAATTGTTGGGGGGAAGCATTTTCTCGATTTGGACTATTCCGAAGATTCTGTCGCAGAGGTTGACATGAATGTGGTGATGACGGGAAGCGGCCAAATCATCGAAATTCAAGGAACTGCGGAGGGTGCGCCCTTCTCTTTTGACGAGCTAGATCAGCTGAATAAACTAGCCGTTAAAGGAATACAATCGCTAACACAAATACAAGAAGAAACATTGAAGGAAATCCGGGAGGAGATCCAGAAAGGAACCCCATAGTTTGGGTCAGGATAAGAAGGGAAAACGACCCGTTCTACTACTTGCAACCCATAATCGGCACAAGGTCGAAGAAATGACCGCAATCCTAACTGAAACTTTCAAAGCAAAACCCTCAGAGACACACGAGGAACAAAGGTTCATATCGCTCCTTGATTTTCCAAATTTCGAACCTCCACCTGAAACGGGCAGTACCTATCGGGAAAATGCGGAGAAGAAAGCTTGTGCGGCTGCCAAAGCCACAGGGCACATTGCCCTGGGCGATGACTCAGGGCTAGAGATCGATGCGCTCAATGGTGCCCCCGGTATTCACTCTGCCCGGTGGATGGGAAACTACTCACAGCGAGAGAAAAACGAAAGAATTTTAGAACTTCTAAAAAATCACGACGTAGACCATCGAAGGGCTTGCTTCCGCTGTTCCTTGGCAGTCTGTCATCCAGGTAAAAGCCAGAATCAAATCGTCCAAACTTTTGAGGGCGGCTTAGAAGGCTTCATCACAGGGCCTGCATCTGGTAGTGGGGGCTTCGGCTACGATCCTATTTTTCTACCCGGTGACGTCTGGAAAACCAACGGACAGAGCCTTGCGGAGCTTGAACCCGAGGTTAAGAATGCAATCAGCCACAGGGCTAAGGCACTTAAACAGGCCGCTATTTACCTCGATTCCACTCTCAATAAGCCAAAAATTTGCCTGGAATGATCGCGCTTTTATTGCAGTAAATCATAAAGGTTCGATGACTTTTAGCAAAAAACTACCCACGCCAATCAGGATATGTCTTCATCCAGAAGCCGATCTACCTTATCAGTCCCATTCTGGTCAGCATTTTCTCCCAAATCCGCCTCACGGATTTTTTCACCTCGGTTCAATATCTTCCCAGCGGAAATTTCGATCTGGTTCAAATCCTCTCTTGCTTGTTCAAAATGCTTTTTGAGATTGCCTGCACGGGTACTTAGGCGGTTAACGTCATCAACCATCTTCAGTACCTCTGTCTGGATAACGCCAGCTTGTTCTTTCATTTGAATATCTTTGAAAATCGCACGTACGGTCATAAGGGTTGCCATCAATGTTGAGGGTGAAACTATGAATACCTTCCTGCGGTGAGATTCTTGCACTACGTCTGGTAGGCTTGCATGTATTTCCGCATAAACCGCCTCTGCCGGTAGGAACATCAAAGCACAATCGGCAGTTTCACCCGTAGAGGGCAAAATATACTTTCCTGAAATGTCCTGCACATGCTTTTTTACCGCAATCCCTAGATCTCTAAGAGAGGTCTTCTTTTGCTCATCATTCTCGGACTTCCGAAAGGCAAGATAACTTTCAAGTGGAAATTTTGAGTCAACAACAATCGGCCCTGGTGGTTTCGGTAAGAGAAGCAAACAATCTGCCTGTTTCCCATTCGAAAAAGCCGGAGGCTTTTCCTTCCATTGGTTCGGAGCTAACATATTTCTCAACAAGTCATAAAGCTGTATTTCACCAAAGTGCCCTCTTGATTGTGTGTTGGATAGAATGTCTTGAAACTTGACCACCGCTTCGGAAAGATTGGTAGTCTTTTCGACAGTTGAATCTATCTTCTGCATTCGTTCGTAAAGATTTCTCACCGTTTCATATAACTTATCTTTTTCTTCCTTGAGAATCTGACTATGTTCTTTCACTCCGCCATCGATAGTTCTCACAAGATTTTCCAGACGGTCATCCATGCTTTTTTGTTTTTGTGTAACACTATCAGAAAAATCCGTCTGCTCCCGAGAGACCTCGTCTGTTTTCTGTTTTAGTTTCTTTATGTAAAAAGTGAGTAAACACACACACGCAACAATCACGACACAAGTCAGCAAAGCGCATGAAACAACAACAACTGCAATCCCGGTATTTCCCATCTCAAGAAGTCTCCTTTGGCATAACCCCCTAATAATACCCCATACGTGATTCCTCCTGCCTCCACTTAAGCGAATTTATTGAAATATTGAAAGTATCCCATAACAATTTGATTTGAAATGATTATTTACATTTCCAAACCTATCAAATAGGATGTGGTTATATTTTCCCATGTTGCAACTAACCACATCGAGATTATGTAGTTTTTATCTGTAGCACCTAGCAAAGAGGTAAAGTATTCATAAAACGGAGTGCCGATGTTGAAGAGCGAAAAAACTATTAACAAAGAGGTTGCCTCGCCTAAGCAGCCGGACTAGATTTAAAAGCGATTTCAAATAATAACCACCGGGGCGTAGCGCAGTCTGGTAGCGCACCTGCTTTGGGAGCAGGGGGTCGGAGGTTCAAATCCTCTCGCCCCGACCAATAATTTTGATGACTTAGCTGGTTCTCGAATTTTCAAATTCTGAAATTACAGGGACTTTTGTTCCGCCTAATCACCTTTTGCTGCGTCTTAGATCTAATCCAGATCCTTCCTGCTCAATTTAATAATGAGATTATGTTATGTGGCCTATAATCGGGTAGGTTTTCTAGTAAAATCAATATTCCCAGGTTAAATAGTATGAGAAGTGCCGCTACTGTAAATTCTTCATTAAGTCTGACAGGGGGTGTTCATGCGTGAAAGCGCCGTATGGCCGGCCTTGCGGGAGTATTGGCATCCTGTTACCTTTGCGAAAAATGTGGCAGACCGGCCGGTGGCCGTAAAGTTGTTAGGGGAAAAAATTGCCGTCTGCAAACTCGGCGGGCAATGGGCTGCATTTGCCGATCTTTGCATTCACCGCGGCACGCCCATTTCTTTGGGGTGGATAGAAGGGGAAAAGGTAGTCTGCGCCTACCATGGGTGGGCCTACTCAACTAGTGGCAAGTGTGTTCGCATTCCATCTTTACCATCTAACCATCCCATTCCTAAAAAGGCGTGTCTAACTCCCTATCTGGCCGAAGAACGTTATGGAATTGTCTGGGTCTGTCTATCTAATCACCCAAAAACATCCATTCCTGATTTTCCGGCCTTCGAGGATCCTGAATACCAAATAACCTACCGAGACGAGCGAGTTTGGAAGTGCAGCGCAGCACGTGCCATGGAAAACTTCTTCGACCTGGCTCATTTTCCATGGGTTCACGAGGGTATCCTCGGGAACCGATCCCGTCCAATCACCCCCAATATGAAAGTTGAAAATGACAGGGAGCAACTTCATTTTTGGTACACAGACCCCCCGAAACCTGACGACCCATTTCCACACCGGCGAAACTACACTCTTTACCGTCCCTTTTCTATCTACCAATGGTCCGAACACCCAAACGGAAAAACCGTGGCAGTAGTTTCACCTCATTGTCCGCAAACCCAAAAAGTATGTACGCGGTTTGTAATGTGTGCCGAGCGTGAAAACCCCGCGGCAAAGCAGGAAAACATATCCAACGAAAACGCATTCATGAGAAACCGAACCGTTGGGGGTCAACGCATTGAAGATCTAATTGCTGAGCAGGATCGTGAAATCGTTGAAAACCAAAGACCCGAGGAGATCCCATTAGACTTGACTGAGGAACTACATCTGAAAGTTCCGGATGCTCTAGCCATGGCCTATCGGAAGTTCATGCAGGAGCTTGGCGTGGAGTAAAATCCTTAGCAATCAATTTTTATTACTACCACTACATCGGGGCAATACAAATGGACCTAATCATCCGAAACGCTAGAACTCGAGAAGAAAACGGACTGAGAGACATTGCTATTCAACAAGGTCGTATTTCCGCCATTAACGAGAAGATGGCTGAATCAGCTAAACAAGAAATCGATGTAAACGGAAGACTAGTAACGGCATCCTACGCTAATCCGCACATCCATCTTGATAAGGCTCTGTTGGGAGAAAGGCAGTCACGTAACCAAACGGGGCTTTGGGATGACGCACTGACACTAACATGGGAATACAAGTCCCAATACACGATGGAAGACCTCCTCGACCGCGGGGGACGGGTCATAGATATGGCCGTCGCGAATGGAACAACCCTATTGAGAAACTTCGTTGATGTTGACACCATCGGAGGACTTCGTCCTCTTGAAGGGGGTATCGAGCTCAAAAAAAAGTACGCGCATGTTATCGAAATACAGGTATGTGCCTTCCCGCAGGAAGCCATTCTCAAAAACCCCGGATCTGAAGACCTGATGTGGAAGGCAATGGAGATGGGAGCCGACGTGGTGGGCGGTCTCCCCTGGCTCGAATGGTCTGACGAAGCCATGCGAAAACACATCGATATCTGTTTTGAGATAGCACGCCATTTCGATCGCGACATTCATATGCTCATCGATAACAATAACGATCGCACGTCCCGTAGCATAGAGTTTCTGGCTGACAAAATCATAACCGAAGGCTTTTCCAACAAGGTTACAGCCGGGCATGTAGAAGCTTTGTGTGTTTACGATGACGTCCACGCCAATCGGGTCATTCGGATGATCAAGGAAGCTGGGATCCACATCTGTTCCAATCCCCAGGTTAGTCTCAGTGGCCGTGGCCGACTGGACCCTCAACCCAAGCCGCGCGGGGTTACCAGAGTAAGGGAGTTGCTGGAAGAGGATGTACTAGTCTGCAGCGCTCAGGATGACGTGATGGACCCTTTCTATAACTTTGGGAAGATGGACCAGCTCGAAGTAGGACTTTTTATGGCACACGCTGCCCATCTGACCCTCCCGGATCAGCTTGAAACCGTATATGACATGATTTCTGTCAATGCAGCCAGGGCCATGGGGGTGGAAGACTGGGGTTTGAAGGTAGGTAACCGAGCCGATCTCGTAGTACTAGACACAACATCCGTTTGGGGTGCCTTTCGTCTTCAGCCCGATCGGCTTTACGTCATCAAGGGAGGTGTTGTAACAGCCGAAACCCGCACCAAAAGGCGCATGCGGCGCGGCGATCATCTGGAACCCATTAGATTCGAAAAAATACCAGAATTGGAATAACGAAAAAAGATGAAGCAGTATGCAACTACGAGCAGGGAGAAACAATCCGTAATGTGTAGAGGACCAGTTTGATAAAATTTGGACAGTTTTTGCTTAGTCTTCCTCCCCTTGCCTGGACCGAAGCTTTTGTGTGGCTTCTGCATCCACCTCGAGGGTATCGGGCAAAAGGGATACGCCATAGGTCTCACGCGCCACCTCGATTGAAACTAACTCGTTAAGGACATCCTCCTGCACAAGCTTTACGGGTCTTTCAAAAGGATCGCCGACGCCACCTCCACCACTTGTTTTTCCAACAAGAATGTCGCCGGTCTCATAGCGGACCTGGGACATAGTGCGGAAAGGAATACGCTTCCCATCTCTGACAAAGTAAAGATCGTGACAGATCCCCTCCTTTCCACCGTCTTGGCCAAAGGGAGAAAATTTTTGCCCTGAGCAAGTTCCTGTGTTAACAAAAACCCTGCCGCCGTGATCATCAACCATCTCGTAGTGCGTTCCAACGCCCCCTCGCCATCGGCCATTCCCCGCGGAATCTTGAAGAAATCCATACTTGTCGATTCGCCACGGAGTCATGATTTCCGTGATTTCCACCGTGTTTTTCATCAGCCCGCCAGCCATAATCGGTGGAGCCACGTGCGGCCACCCGTCGTGACCCCAGATAGCCCCACTGCCTCCACCCGGGCCAAATACGGTAAAGAAAAATCTTTTGTACATTCCGGTATCCGGATCTACCTCACGCGTATCATCTCCAAATGTCACAAACGAAACGTGGTTTGCCCACATGGCACTTACTTTACGAGGCATCGCCTTTCCCAACGCCATAAAGACCGCGAAGATGAGCTCGTTGCCTAGGTGATTGTTACAAGCCCCGATATTTACCGGATAGGTTGGGTTCACAACGGTACCTTCGGGAGTAATGATATCAATCGGCCGACAGCTACCTGCATTGAAATTAATGTCAGGGTTAACCGTCATGAGGATAGGGATGTAAGTACAAGCGTGAGCTACAGCCGTGGGCGTATTGATAAAGTCAACCTGCTTGTCGCTTTCCGACCAGTCAATCACCATCTCATCTCCCCGGATAGTGAGGTTGAGTCTCACCCAAACCGGTTCATCGGTCGTTCCATCCCAGTCGCAGGCATTCTCGCCATAATAAGTTCCATCTGGGATTTCTGCGATTTCAGCACGCATCGCTTGTTCTGAAGAATCCAATAAAGCCTCAATACACTCCCTCGTATTTTCTATTCCCAACTTCTGACAAACCTGAACCAATTCATCCGCCCCACGCTGAGTAGCCCCCATCATGGACATATTGTCCATGGCAACTACATCAGGCCAACGTACATTATTTAAGATGAAATCATAGACGGGTTGCCGTTCACCCCGTTCGAAGATCTTTACATAGTCGATCCTAAGTCCTTCACTATGGATATCGTACGCACCTGGATAGTATCCACCTGGAAAGGCTCCTCCAGTATCCTGCATATGTCCCTTAAGTAAGGTAAAAAACATCAATTCGTCTTCGTGGAATACCGGTCGTATTAGGGACCAGTCGGGTAGATGTGAACCGCTAGCCAAGTAGGGGTCATTAGCCAAGAAGACATCTCCAGGAAAGATGTTATCTTTGAACCGCTCAACGATAGGACGGACTTGCTCTTTGGCCACAGCCACGTGGAGGGGCATCCAAGTCTTTACGGAAAGCAGTCGTCCTTCGGCATCAAACACACCTGGGGAAAAATCGTTACACTCCATTAAAATAAAGCATTGCCCTGAGTGTTTCAGGATGTTACCCATCATGTCAGACGCGTAAAGAATCTTGTGTCGGAGAACGGATACATCCATCGGGTCGACTTGGATTCTCGAATCAAATTTCGACATTCTTCTACACCCCAACTAATTGAAAACCGAACGCCCGGTCAATTATGTTCGCTAGGTCCCATGATAACCACGTCTTCTGTGTCCTCGACGTGCCGGACAAATATGTACTTGTCCTCTCTTCCGTCACTATGTTTTCTCTTGAGCTCCGGGTGGACCCAAGGTTCAACTTTCGCAACAATGAGATAAAGCTCATTCGCAGAAAGTCCATCGTTGCAAAGACGCTCAAAGTCCCCCAAATTGTCCACCGTATAGGCATGCTCAAGCCCGGTACCACGGGCCATTCCCGCGATATCCGCACGTTTGGACGTGTGGGTTGGTGGGCCTCCGATCGATAGATAGCACTGGTTGTCCCAAACAACGATGAAAAGATTCTTGGGCTGCTCGTTGACCAAAGTGGCCAAAATCCCAAGATTGAAAAGCATCCCCCCATCAGTATCGAGCGAGACAATCTTCCTATGTGGCAGTCCTACAGCAAGTCCAAACGCCTGAGGAGTCACGCAACCAAGCTGCTGTTGAAAAAGGCTTGCTTCCCGCATGTGAGCCGCTGCGTTATACCATTCATCGACACTTCCACCGAGCGCTAAAACAACCAACTCGTCCTTGAGTTTAGAACCCAAGATTTCCATGCAATCATAACGTTTCACCGAACCACGCTCCCCCCTAATACTACAGCGGAATGGTAATAAGCAGTGAACGCCCACTCACACGCGTCTACGATGGCTTGCTTAATTTTATTTTCCTCATTGATAATTTGATAAGGAATTCGCATGGCTTGCAAAAGCGGTTCCATTGTCTGGCCGTGCGGAATGGCCCACCAATTGTTTTCGCCTTGTTCTCCCCTATAGCTCATGATCATTATGACGGGAATACCCGCACCTAAGCCCATTCGCGCCAGGGGTTCGATCGATGCCCGTAATCCTGAGTTCTCCATAACAAGGACAGCACGCTTACCTGACAACCAGATGCCCCCACAGATTGCAGCACCCTCGCCTTCATTGGTCACGGGAATGGTCCGGATCCCCGGCTCCTTATCCAGCGCTGGATAGAGCTCCTTCAGCAAGGAATCCGGAAGATAGCAGGCCACACTGATGCCTGCCTCTTTCAGCCCTTCGATAACCTGTTGAACAGCACTGTCAAGCATCTCTTGCCCTATACTCCAAATTCATTTTACGGGGATTTTACCACTATTTACTTCGAAACCAGCACCCTAGCATAACCGGGATCATACTCCTTACAGTGAAGCGGTTACTCATAAAAGCCAAAATCAGTCTGAACTCAATCCAAGCATCACGACCTTCGCCCCATTATCTGTCACAGGATTTAGAGGCTAAAAAATGCATCCTTAAAATCTTTCGTTGCAGAGACGTCACAACTAAGGCAGAATCACCTTGCTCCATAACACTTTACTCCTATCCCATAATCCACTTAGGGAGGGAAAAACCATATGGATGTTCAGAAAACAGATAATGATATCCACCTAAGATGCTCTGTTGAGGAGCTCAAGGAAATCTATCGGGCTCTGTTCCAAGCACTGCGCTCATCAGAACAGGATCAATTTGACGAAAGCGATCTACTAATGGACCTACAACTCTTCCTCCAGCGTATGGCCCGAGAGGATGGTGTCGATGCAACCATCCACATGGAGTGGGAAAAATTCCTTGGGTATGAACGACTAATCCCCTGCGATGAAAGATATGCCGACTATACTCCAGGTACGGCTAGTTAAGCTCCTAGCTAGGTACTCCACCGATGGGAAAAGGACAATATGACTGACGTCAGTGGTGCGCTTTTTTGAAAACAACCTTGTTGTAAAGGAAAAAATCTATTAGCGCTGCTGCTCCCACACCGATAACTAAGTTTAAATCATCCTGAATCTGCAACACCTGACCAACTGGAAACAAAATCGTTCGAAGAATTATCCCCACACCAAGTGCACCATGGAAAACCACCATTTTCTTGAAGAGGGCCTGCCCCCGGAGTCGCGGTGTGTCTTTCCAAGTCCACCGATACTGAAGGACAAAATTGTAGATAATACTGAGCTCCATCGAAATGAAAAAAGCTAGAAACACTTGGTTTCGAGTGGTCATTCCAGCAGCTCGCAACAGCCCAAACAGACCCCAATTAATGAGGAAGGCAGTGCCACCTACGAAGAGAAAAGGGATGATTCGGTGACGATTTTTGAAAATATACGTGATTATCTTCTGAACGCAAGAAGGAGTGGAAGTACCCAATAATAAAGAGCTCCTAAAGAGTAAAAAAAGTCCCTATTGCCCCCATTGTCCCCGATCTCACTATCGGACATTAAGGTGCTAGGGTACCACAAGTCCTCCAATAACTCCGGCAGTTGACATCCTGGGGCGTTCTTCGGATAAATAGTGAATCCTTGACAACTTTTCGATTGGACGCTAGATTTCCAAGGTGCGGGAAGACTCATTAAATCAGGGCTACTTGTCCCTTCCGCACCTTGAAAATCTCAGTTCAGTGCGCCCGTAGCTCAGCTGGATAGAGCAACGGACTTCTAATCCGTAGGTCAGAGGTTCAAGTCCTCTCGGGCGTACCATGGATGTTATTCGCCCACGGTGAGCGTAGCTCAGTTGGTTAGAGCACTGGGTTGTGGTCCCAGGGGTCGAGGGTTCGAATCCCTTCGCTCACCCCATACAAAACTAGGGTAGTGCTTTATTTGACAAAGTGGCGGAGGTTTTTGCGGGTTGGCCGTCTACAAACCGAGCTGGGGTGCCTGACTCGATTTTACACAACGAATCACTGGTGGGCCGCTAGCTCAACTGGCAGAGCAACGGACTCTTAATCCGTGGGTTCGGGGTTCGATTCCCTGGCGGCTCACCAAACAAGCTGTACCCCAGAAGTCTCTAAGTGAGCCCTAGGGTAGTCAGCGAGGGTGGCGGAATGGCAGACGCGCTAGATTTAGGATCTAGTGCCTTAGGGCGTGGGGGTTCGAGTCCCCCCTCTCGCACCATCTGTCGACTCGTTGGATTGGCTGTCCAGTTTCCGTGTAGGTATTGAGGACCACCTTACAAAGTGAATGCCTATGCAATTGAACATTGAAGAAATTGATGCTTGTACGAGGCGGCTTTCCATTGAGTTGCCCGCTGAGGAAGTCACCCGTGCGTATGAACGGGTATACCAACGCCTTCGAAAAAGCCTTCGTGTTCCAGGCTTTCGCAAGGGAAAGGTTCCTAAAAACATAATTACCCAAAATTACGGTGATCTCGTGGAACGGGACGTTTTGGACCATTTGATCCCTGAGTCTTATACAGCTGCACTTAAGGAGAGTTCACTGGAAGCTGTTGGCCAGCCGAAAGTAGAGGCCGTGGAGATGAACGAGGGAAAATCTCTAACCTTCAAGGCTACAATTGAGATTATCCCGCCCTTTGAGTCGCCCTCATTTGAGGGTCGGGAGTTCGAAAAACACATTCCCTGTGTCCGGGATGAAGACGTGGGGCACATGCTAGAACATATAAGGGATCAAAACGCCCAACTTGAAAGTACGGATGATCGGCCCGTTCAAAACGGAGATTTCGTCATCCTGGATATTGTAGGAACGGTAGACGGCATAGAGAGAGAAGATCTGAAAGCGCAAGAACAGGCATTTCAAATCGGAAAGCAGTCCCTATTCCCTGAAATAGAGGATGCGCTTCTGGGGTCCATCATCGGCGAAAACCCACATGCAGAGGTAAAATTTCCAGAAAACCACAATAATGCCGAACTAGCTGGGAAAATTGCAAATTTCGGAATGACCATTAAAGAAATAAAAGTTCCTATTTACCCGGAAATAGATGATGAATTTGCAAAATCTCTTGGGGATTATAATACTCTTGAGGATGTCCGGTTGGCCATACGCGAAGATTTGGAGAAAAATGCTGACCAACAAGGTGATGCAGCACTGCGAAAAAGTGTCCTTGAAACCTTGTCTGATGAAATCCAAGTTGAGCTTCCCAAAGGATTGGTCGAGTTGGAGGCTAATGCACTGTTTCAGCAGGTCCAAGCCATGGTGTCATCTGAAGAAAGCGGTAATTTGGATCGGGAAAAAATGTCCAAAGAGCTTGATCCACAGGCGCGAAAAAACGTACGGCAGAGAATTTTACTTGGACAAGTGGCAGAAGAAGCAGAGGTTCGCGTAACAACGTCTCAGGTAGAAGCTGATATTCGCCGAATGGCGGAAAAATACCGCGAACCTTATCCAAAATTTCGTGAATTTTTAGAGAAACGGGACGGTGTGTCTGGGGTTGAAGAACAAATCCGACGTGAAAAAGCACTGGATCATATCATCGAGAAGGTACACATCGTATCCATAGAGAGTGAGCATAGTGTCCTGGCCGAGCATACACACGGCCACGACGTTGACGGAAACGAATCCCCATTGCCGGCCATATCGCCGGCGGAGGAATAGCCTTGGAATATGCCCATCTCGTACCCATGGTGGTCGAGCAGACATCCCGTGGAGAACGAGCCTACGATATTTACTCCCGGCTTTTGAAAGACCGAATCGTATTTCTGGGTACTCCCGTGGACGACGCCATCTCGAACCTACTAATCGCACAATTACTGTTTCTAGAGGCGGAGGATCCGGATCAGGATATTTACCTTTACATTAACTGCCCGGGTGGTGCCGTAACCGCCGGCCTTGCGATTTACGATACACTGCAATACATTCGTCCGGCCATCTCGACAATCTGCATCGGGCAGGCGGCGAGTATGGGTGCGTTATTGCTTGCGGCAGGGACAGCGGGGAAGCGCTATGCGCTCCCCAACGCACGCATCATGATTCATCAACCTCTGGCTGGAGTGCAAGGTCAGGCGTCAGATATAGACATCCATGCCCGCGAGATCCTGCGCATGAGAGAGACCCTTAACGAGATACTGGTGCTCCACTCCGGTCAAACTAAAGAGCAGATCGAGACCGATACCGATCGTGATTTTTTCATGGGCGGGGAAGATGCAAAAAAATACGGCCTCATCGATGATGTTATCGTTTCCAGGGAGCAAGCAAACTCGAACGCAAAAGACACCTCGAAGAACGAAAAAAAGAATTCCAAGGACTAAAGTTCTTACGCATAATTGACTTCTCGGAACTGTAATTGGTGACATGTCAAAGAAAAACGAACAAGACCAAATTCTAAGATGCTCTTTTTGTGGAAAGAGCAACGATGAGGTGAAGAAGTTGATCGCCGGACCCACCGTCTACATTTGTGACGAGTGCATCGATCTTTGCAACGACATAATTCTAGAGGACTGGACGCAGGAGAAGGCCCGGGAAATGCAGCACCTCCCGAAGCCCAAAGAAATCAAATCCATTCTTGATGAACATGTTGTCGGACAAGAAATCGCTAAGCGCATCCTTTCCGTTGCCATCCACAACCATTACAAACGGATCGAAGCAAATGTAGACCTGAATGACGTCGAAATTCAAAAAAGCAATGTCCTATTGATTGGTCCGACGGGTACTGGGAAAACCCTGCTTGCCCAAACCATGGCTCGAATCTTGGATGTCCCCTTCGCCATCGTGGACGCAACTACATTAACAGAGGCCGGGTATGTCGGAGAGGACGTTGAGAATATCGTCCTGAAACTCCTTCAGAACGCAGACTATGATGTCCAAAGGGCTGAGCGTGGAATAATCTACATTGATGAGATCGATAAGATCAGTCGCAAATCTGAAAATCCTTCCATCACACGCGACGTTTCCGGTGAGGGTGTTCAACAAGCGCTCCTCAAGATTATTGAAGGAAGCATTGCCAACGTCCCCCCGCAAGGCGGGCGCAAACATCCCCACCAAGAGTTCCTCCAGGTAGACACAACGCATGTGTTTTTCATCTGTGGAGGTGCATTCACTGGTTTAGAGCGAATTATCCAGCATCGAGTGGGTTCTAACACCATGGGGTTCGGAGCAAAAATTCGAAGTCGAGACGACATGACAATTGGTGAGATATTCTCAAAAGCTCAACCAGAGGACTTATTGAAATATGGTCTTATCCCAGAGTTCGTGGGTCGGCTTCCCGTTACGGCCTACTTGGATGAACTTGATGAAGCATCCTTAGTGAAGGTTTTGACCGAACCGAAGAACGCCCTTGTGAAACAATATATTAAACTCTTCGAATTTGAAAATGTCGCTCTTCGCTTTACCGAAGACGCGCTAACAGCTATCTCGCAGCAAGCACTTAAACGGAAAACAGGGGCACGGGGGTTACGTTCTATTCTCGAGGAAGTCATGCTAGATACCATGTACGAGATCCCCTCTCGTGCAGATGTGAAAGAGTGTGTTATCACTGATGAGGTGATCAACTTGAGAGAACCTCCTATTCTCGTGTACGAGAAAAAACGAGCGAGCTGACCGGACCGCCGCCTATATGCATTCTGACAGTTCCAAAACTGAAGCGTTGCATCACGGATCCCCATCCCCACACGACAGCCTTCTCGTTCTTCCTTTACGGGATATCGTCGTTTTTCCGCGTACCATGGTTCCCCTTTTTGTCGGGCGTGAAAAATCACTCAATGCGGTTGAAAGAGTGATTAATGAAGGGGGCCAAATTGCTCTTATCGCTCAACGCGATGCAAAGGTGGAAGATCCAATTGCAAACGACTTCTTTTCCATTGGTACTCGGGGGGAAATAATTCAGGCGGCTAACCTACCAGATGGTACGGTCAAGATGCTTGTAGAGGGAACAGGGCGGATTGAGGCAATCCACATACATGAAAAGGAAAATGCGTTATGGGCAAATGTTGTCGATCTCCCGGGAACCGACGATGACGGCGTGGAAGAGAAGGCAATGGCCCGACAGGTCATTAATCAATTCGAGGAGTACTTGAGGTTTAGCCAACGCATTCCACCCGAAGTTTTGACCGCGGTAGAAAATGCCCCGGATGCTGGCTCCATGGCTGACACCGTAGCCGGAAACCTTAGCCTGAAGCTTGTCGATAAGCAGCGTCTTTTGGAACATCTTGATACAGGAGAGAGGCTGAAGAGCATACTAGAAATTCTCACCCGCGAAATCGAGGTCTTATCCGTAGAGAAAAATATTCGAGGACGCGTCAAAAAAAGAATCGAACGAAACCAGAAGGAGTTCTATCTCACTGAACAGATGAAGGCTATCCAAGAGGAACTCGGGACTGCCGACGATCTGCGCTCAGAAGTGGAGGAACTGCGGGAAAAAGCCAGAAAGGCAAAAATGCCGGCTAAAGTTGCCGAGAAGACTGAAAAGGAAATCCGCAGGCTAGAATCCATGCCGCCAATGTCCGCTGAGGGCACAGTAGTGAGAAACTACGTTGAATGGCTCGTGGAGCTACCCTGGACTAAGCGATCACGAGAAAATCTTGATATCGGCCATGCGCAGGACGTTCTCAATGAGGACCATTTTGGTTTAGAGAAGGTCAAAGAGCGAATCCTCGAATACCTTGCGGTTCGCCGGCTTGTTCGAAAACCTAAAGGTCCTATCCTCTGTCTGGCCGGGCCTCCTGGTGTTGGTAAAACCTCTCTGGGTCGTTCCATTGCGAGAGCTACCAATCGGAAATTCGCGCGCATCTCACTTGGTGGGGTGAGGGATGAGGCTGAAATTCGTGGACACCGGCGCACTTACATCGGTTCTCTCCCTGGCCGAATAATTCAAAGTATACATCGGGTTGGAACAATTAATCCGGTTCTAATGCTCGACGAAATAGATAAATTGACCTCCGACTTTCGGGGGGATCCGACAAGCGCATTATTGGAGGTCCTTGACCCAGAACAAAACAACACCTTCAGCGACCATTACCTGGAGGTAAACTATGATCTGTCTCAGGTTTTCTTTATCGCAACCGCCAACATTCTGGAGGGCATTCCACCAACCCTTCGAGATCGGTTGGAAGTTATTCGCATTCCCGGCTATACCCCTAGGGAAAAAACAAACATTGCCAATCGGTTCCTCCTACCTAAACAAATCGAACAACATGGTCTGAAGCCAGAGCAAATCCAGGTCTCCCGAAAGACAATAGAGCGAATACAGAGTGAATACACAAGTGAAGCGGGTGTTCGAAATCTCGAAAGAGAAATCGCCTCCCTTTGTCGAAAGGTGGCCAAGCGCGTGGCATCCGGAGAAAACGAAGGGAAAATACGTGTTCATGCAAGTAGCCTGGAAAGCTTTCTCGGCATCCCTCGGTACCGGACTGTTCAAGGTATCAAAACACCCGAAATCGGTGTCGCAACCGGATTGGCCTGGACTCAAAATGGAGGAGAATTATTGCTAACGGAGATCGGACTCATGCCGGGAACGGGACAACTAATCCTGACCGGAAAACTCGGCGATGTCCTTAAGGAGTCCGCCAGGGCAGCCGTTAGTTACGTCCGATCAAAAGCAGAGGAACTTGAGCTTCCTCGCGATTTTCATAAAAAACAGGATATACACATTCATGTCCCAGAAGGAGCTACTCCTAAGGATGGTCCTTCGGCAGGGATAACTATGGTTGTCGCTTTAATATCGGCTCTTTCCCGCCGAAAGGTCCGCAAATCCATCTGCATGACCGGCGAAATAACGCTGAGGGGAAAAATTCTTCCCGTTGGTGGCATAAAGGAAAAGATTCTTGCAGCTCATCAAGCTAATTGTGAGACCGTTTTCCTTCCCACCGAAAATGAGCGAGACCTCAGGGAAATTCCTACCGCAATTCAAAGGGCCATTGATATCCGATTGGTTAATCATGTGGACGAGGTTCTCCCAATTGCATTGATGAAGAAAGAAAAAAAAATCTCGAAGAATAAGACCAATATTCAATCAAAACACCAAACTGAACGAACCGAAGTGTCGTTTCCAAATTAAGGGTCGACAACACAATGGAAAGCCCGTTTTTACTTGACAATGTCCGTGTTCGGTCCAAAGATTCAGTGAAACTGGCATGGGCTTTTTTATAGGGACGTAGCTCAGGGGTAGAGCGCTTGCTTGACACGCAAGAGGTCGGCGGTTCGAAACCGCCCGTTCCTACCATCAAAGGAATATGTTAATGCTAGGGGTGAGAAGATTACGCTCATCCGACCCGATTTCTTGCGTTCTACAGTAGACTTGTCGCAATTCTCAAAGGCGCAAAGAGTGGGCTTAGAGCAATTTTGGGACACCTAACTCTTGGTCGCCAATGTATTAATAGAGAGTGCATGGGCACATTGAAAGTTCCAATGGGTACTAAAAAAGAAACTCAAACTGATGGATCTAAAGAACGTCTCGCTTGGAAGGTAAACGGCGAAGTCGTAGATCTTACCAGTATGGAAAATACGCCAGACAACTACTCGGTCTCCTTCGAGGATCCGGAAGGAAAGGAATTGTACCGACACAGCACAGCCCATATCATGGCCGAGGCTGTTCAAGATCTGTTCGAGGAGACTAAATTAACGATCGGTCCGCCTATCGAAAATGGGTTTTATTACGACTTCGATCGTAATGAGCCATTTACTCCCGAAGACTTGCAGCAAATAGAAGAAAGAATGAGTGAAATCATTCGAGAAGATCGACCGTTCGAGCGTGAATCTATAGCAAAGGAGGAAGCACGTTCGTTGTTCCAAGCACGAAATGAACCTTACAAGCTAGAATTGCTTGACTCAATCAGTGACCCCACAGTGTCCATTTACCGCCAGGGAAGCTGGTTAGATCTGTGTAGGGGACCTCATGTGCCATCCACAGGGGCGATCAAAGCCGTTAAGTTACTCTCCGTCGCAGGAGCGTACTGGCGAGGAGATGAGCGAAACAAGATGCTACAGAGAATTTACGGTACTTCATTCCCATCCCAAGGAGCTTTGGATGAGTATCTTGAGATCCAGGAAGAGGCTCGTCGTAGGGATCACCGAATCCTAGGAAAAGA
Source organism: uncultured bacterium (assembly GCA_964437725.1). GTDB lineage: Bacteria > UBA8248 > UBA8248 > JACPRG01 > CAYTIB01. The sequence continues at coordinate 30,302 of CAYTIB010000038.1, forward strand.
GCTAGGCTTGTATTTAATCCACGAGCAAGCCGGTAGTGGTTTGGTGTATTGGTTGCCACAAGGCACCACGTTGCGAAAGATCATCGAAAGGTTTTGGGAAGACGAGCATGTCAAGGCTGGCTATGAGCTAGTTGTGGTACCCCACTTGGTGCATTCCAACCTATTTCGGACCTCCGGGCATTATGACTTTTATCGGGAAAACATGTTCACCCTAACTGTCGATGAAGACGAGTACGTTGCAAAACCTATGAACTGCCCAGGTCATATCCTGATCTATGAGAACCAAAGGCGAAGCTACCGGGATTTACCAATAAGGTATGCCGAACTGGGTACAGTCTACCGTAATGAGCGGTCGGGTGTTCTCCATGGAATGCTCAGGGTTCGGGGATTCACACAAGATGACGCCCACATCTTCTGCACCCCTGAACAGCTTCCGGGAGAAATACTTGGCGTTTTAGACCTAACTTTATACATGCTCTCCACATTCGGATTTGATGATTTCGATGTGGAGCTAAGCGTCAGAGATCCATCGCGCCCCGAAAAATACGCGGGAAATGACGAAGAGTGGGAATCAGCTGAAGCAGCCTTAGTACTCGCCTTGGAGAACCGAAATCTCACCTACAAAAGGTGCGAGGGGGAAGCTGTTTTTTATGGTCCGAAAATTGACATTAAGATCGTCGACGCCCTCGGAAGGGGATGGCAAGCCTCTACCATACAATTTGACTTCAACCTCCCAAGACGGTTTGATCTAAAATATGTTGGTCCGGATGGGGATATTCACACACCTTACATGGTTCACCGGGCACTACTCGGATCACTAGAGCGATTTGTGGGCGCGCTAGTCGAACACACTGCGGGGGCTTTTCCTTTCTGGCTTTCGCCCGTTCAGGCCAAGATTTTGCCCATAACCGATAGGAATCATGAATACGCACGAGATGTGGCTAATATCTTGGAGGGTCGGGGGATTCGTGTAAAAATCGATGATCGAAATGAGAAATTAGGCTACAAAATAAGGCAGGGACGTTTGGAAAAAATCCCATATTTGCTAGTTATGGGAGATCGGGAAGAAGAATCACAAACTGTTGCCGTCCGTCAGCGGAGCGATGGTGACTTGGGTGGTATGACGTTGGAAGCGTTTTTGGACCGGGTCGGACCTGAAATGAGTTCAGGGAAACCGACCGAAATTTAATCCACTACAGAGGGAGATAGGGATATAGCCAGACGATTCCTTGACAGGAAAAAACCGAATGCAGGTCCGCGTGTCAATCAAGATATTCGTGTAAGAGAGGTCCGGGCCATAGACGATGATGGAGAGCAACTAGGGATCCTTTCAATTGAAGAGGCATTGGCTGCTGCCGATGATCAGGATCTGGACTTAGTGGAGGTATCACCGAACAGAGATCCCCCGGGCTGTCGGATCATGGATTATGGCCGTTACAAATACCAGCAAAGCAAGCAGTCACACGAGGCGAAGAAGAAACAGAAGGTGATTCATGTCAAGGAGGTTAAGCTTCGTCCGAAGACCGAAGAGCATGATTTCCAATTCAAGTCCCGCCACATCCGACGGTTCTTGGGAGAAGGAAACAAGGCAAAAGTAACCATCATGTTTCGTGGCCGCGAGATGGCTCATCAACATTTGGGTATGCGTTTAATGACCCGTATGATAGAAGAACTACAGGATGTAGCTCAGGTAGAGTCGGAGCCAGCTCAAGAGGGACGTAGCATGTCGATGGTTCTGGCCCCTATATCAACCAAGGGGTCCTAAGGCTTGGAAAAGGAGATTCTGACCAGTGCCTAAATTAAAAACTAACCGAGGCGCCGCGAAACGCTTTCGTCTTACTGGCAAGGGCAAGGTTCGGCGTAACAGCGCTTATAAAAGCCATCTACTAACTCACAAGTCGAGGAAACGAAAACGATCGCTAAGAAAGTCCTCTGTGGCTTCACCCGGCGATACCCATCGGGTCCGCGTTCTCCTCGGCAACAGATAGGAGTAGAAGTATGCCACGCGCTACAAGTTCCCCCGCAACCAAACGCAGGCACAAAAGGATTCTAAAGCAAGCTAAAGGTTATTGGGGTCGAAGACACAGCAACTTTCGCATTGCTCGCGAAACGGTGGAGCGAGGTCTTGCGTTTGCCTATCGCGATCGACGTCAGCGGAAACGTCAGTTTCGCAGACTGTGGATCACTCGTATCAATGCTGCCACGCGCGAAAATGGTCTTTCCTACAGCCAGTTCATTTACGGTCTCCAACAGGCAGAAGTTTCCTTGGACCGTAAGATCCTTGCCGATCTGGCTGTCAACGATGCGGAGGCGTTTACCAAATTAGCCGCCCTCGCCAAAGATCATCTTTGACCGAAACCCAAGTCATGGATCCGACTCACGCGGTAAGGGATTGCCTAGCGCAACGTGCTCAATTGACTGACTCCTATAGCTCCCGCAGAAACACTCACTTCATATATGACCCAACCTTCTGAGGGAGGGTCTTTGCTTTTTTTAGCCGAGGCTACATGAGTGAAGATCTGAAGGACATTCCACGCACCGCAACAAAAGAGGCCGAGCAAGCCCATTCGGAAGAAGAACTCTATTCCGTCAAATCTCGATTCTTAGGCCGAAAGGGAATTGTGACCCAGCAGCTGAAACGTATGGGTGAAATTCCAAAAGAGCAACGCCCCGCATTTGGAAAAGATATCCATTCCGTAAAAACTGAGGTGGAGGACGTGATAGAGAGACGCCTGGAAGCCATCCGGCGTCAGGCGCTTGAAAGTACCACTACCGATTTTGATGTTACTCTCCCAGGGAAGTGCCCACCCCAGGGGAGTCGGCACCCAATTTCGAAAGCCATGGATGAAATATTGAGGATTTTCAATAGGCTAGGGTTTGAGATCGTGGAAGGCCCTGAGGTCGAGATTGATTACTACAATTTTGAAGCCTTGAACATTCCTGCTGACCACCCTGCTCGCGACATGCATGACACATTTTATCTCTCAGGGTCGACTCTCCTGCGAACCCACACATCGCCCGTCCAAATTCGCGTAATGGAAGAACGTCAGCCCCCAGTGAGAATCATTGCCCCGGGCAAGGTATACAGAATGGATGCCGATATCTCTCATTCGCCAATGTTCCATCAAGTCGAAGGGTTATTTGTGGACAACCATGTTACCTTCGGCGATCTACGTGGGACGCTTGCAACTTTTGTACATGGGATGTTTGGGAAGGAGGTTGATGTTCGGTTTCGCCCTAGCTTTTTTCCTTTCACCGAGCCAAGCGCAGAGGTTGATATCCAATGTGTTATATGCAGCGGAAAAGGTTGTCGGGTTTGCGGTTCAACCGGCTGGCTTGAGATTCTCGGTGCTGGGATGGTAGACCCAAATGTATACGGATTCGTTGAGTACAATCCTGACGATGTAACTGGATTTGCCTTTGGTTTAGGGGTGGAAAGAATAGCCATGCTCAAATACGGGATTGATGACATCCGCATGTTTTTTGAAAATGATATACGTTTTCTGTCTCAGTTTTAGGTCTATTTTCCCCCTTTCTTTGGAAGTTTGAACTTTGCGTGTCATTTGGAGTTGGTTAAAAGAATTTGTGGACTTCGAAGGGTCACCAGAGGAATTGACCCAAGTCCTAACTATGAACGGTATTGAATCTGGAAATGTCGAGCAAGTGGGGATGGAGCTCGAAGCCATCCTTGTCGGCGAAATTCTTCAGGTTTCCCCACATCCCAAATCGGAAAAACTCCACGTATGTTCAGTTTTTAACGGACTGGAAAAGAAAACTATTGTTTGCGGAGCACCGAATATTGCTAGCGGTCAACGAGTTCCAGTAATCCCCCCGGGCACTACACTTCCAAGCGGAAAAACAATTGATGCAACTGAAATCCAAGGCGTTCACTCTGATGGAATGATTTGCTCTGCTAGCGAGCTGGGTTTTCAAGATGAACAGAATGGGATTTGGGTTTTGGATGAAAACTATGAGGTCGGAATGTCTCTGTCTCAAGCGGCTAGTCTTTCCGACCACGTTTTTGAAGTGGAAGTGACACCTAATCGAGGGGACTGTTTAAGTATCTTGGGAATCGCTAGAGAAGTAGCCTGCAACAAAAGAATCCCCTTTTTCCCTGCTAAGACAAGAATCTCCGAACAAGGAGAGCCCCTTAAAGACATAATCCAGGTTTCAGTTGAAACTCCCTCTCTCTGCCCCCGCTATACCGCCAGAGTCATACAGGACGTAAAGGTTGGAATCTCTCCAATCCAGGTACAGTGGCGCCTGCACCACTCTGGTATTCGGCCTATCAACAGTATAGTGGATGCAACCAACTATGTGATGCTCGAAAGAGGACAGCCACTGCACGCATTTGATCTAGAAAAAATCAAGACCGGAAAGATTATTGTACGCGGATGGACCGGCGACGGCGATGAAACCTTCCGGACACTAGACAACGTGGAACGATCACCGGTGAGAGGGGCCTGCATGATCTTCGACGGAGCCGAGCCTGTCGCCATTGGGGGAATAATGGGAGGAATGGATTCAGAAGTCGATTTTGAATCAACATCCATCCTCATAGAAAGCGCTCATTTCCAGCCCGAAAGTATCCGAGGTACAGCTCGCTCCCTGGGTCTTTCTACAGAAGCTTCTTATAGGTTCGAACGTGGTGTAAATCCTGGGGGTACACTCACGGCTTTGGATCATGTTGCTAAGCTTATCCAGCAAACAGCAGGGGGAAGAGCCGCACAGGGTTTCGTCGACATTCACCAAACTAGCTTACTCAAAAATCAGAGCGTTAGTCTTCGAATACCCCAGATTGAGCGGATTCTGGGATTAAATATTTCGATCAGTGATATCTCTGAGATTCTTACTTCCCTTGGCTTGGAACTGGAACCACCGGCTCAGGGTCAAGATCAGATCTCCGTTCAAATTCCCCTCCACAGACCAGATTTAACGCGAGAAATCGATATCATAGAGGAAGTAGCTCGCATTTACGGGTACGATAGGCTTCCCACCACTCTACCGTCTTTCGGCAAAATCAGTTTTACCACTCCTTCTGAGTGGGATCTGCTTTGCCGAGTCAACGAAGTCCTAGGTGGAGCCGGACTCGTTGAGACTATTAACCTAAGCTTTGTTCCAGATCATGACATACCAGTTGGACAGATGGTCGATATAACCGGAACTGAGACAATCCAAGAGGCAATTCGACTTTTAAACCCTATTAGCCAAGAGGCTACATTACTTCGTCCTAGCCTTTGGCCCGGTCTGTTAAAAAACGTTGCGACCAATTCAAATCACAATGTCCAGGATATCCAAATCTATGAGGCCGGGCGTGTTTTTCTTCCTCGGCCGTCTGAAACCACCTCGGATGGGCAGCCAATCGAGCCATTACATATCGCCGCACTTATGAACCGCGGAAACACCCGAAAGCTCTGGGCTCACAAAATCCAGGAACGCGACTTTTTTGATATAAAGGGAATATTGGAACATCTTTGCAGTTCGTTTGGGATCGTAGACATTTCGTTCAAGCCAGGTTCCCTAGGCCCGTTTCATCCAACTAGATCCGCAACGGTCTATTGCAAATCGGAAGACATGAACCAGGAGGAAAAAATTGGTGAGATAGGAGAGATCCATCCAGATCTCCTACGTTTTTTCGACATTTCACAACCGATTTATCTCTTTGAAATCAGGGCAAAACCGCTCAGAGATACAATGCGGCGGTATCCTCGGTTCCACCCATTGCCCAAGTTTCCCGCAACCTCCAGGGATCTAGCGATCATAGTGCGCCAGGAAGTATCAATGCAGAATCTTCAATGCACCATTTTGGAAACTGGTTTTCCACTAGTTTGTTCGGCAGAAGCTTTCGACGTCCATACAGGAGACAACATTCCTGAGGGAAGTAAAAGTATTGCATTCGCCCTTGAGTACCGCTCAGAAGAAAGAACACTAACGGGCGAGGAAGTATCAGAGGTCCATGCTCGAATCATCACCAAGCTAATTGATGCCTATCAGGCCGAACTCCGATAATATCTTGTCAGGGAAAAGAGCTTTTTCGGAGAAACAGATTGGAGTAATATGTAGCATGCGAGGGTGTGGTGACGTTTCATAAGAACAGGGTGTGAATCATGACAAGCTTGGACAACTTGCAAGAGCTAGAGAAACGGCTTCGGGCTTTGCTTTCCGATCGGGAAGATTTGAAGACCCGGCTATCCAAACTAGAAAAAGCAAAACCTGGAAAACGCAATGAAGGTGCCTCTGAGGAACTCTGGCGTGTAAATGATTTACTTATTCAAGAACGAAAATACGTTCGTAAAGAAGTCGAGGCCCTGTTATCCGTTATTTCTCATATGAGCAAAGCCAGCTAACGATAGACCTTCTCGGAAAGTATTATGGCAGGAAGAAATACAGTGTCGGTGGAGATATTTGGGAAAACCTACACAGTGCTAGCCGGGGCAGACGCAGAATACACCCGGACCCTAGCACGTTACGTTGATGAGCAAATGCGAAACATTTCCAAGCAGTCTAATGCTGTGGACACTCAAAAAGCTGCCGTATTGGCGGCGCTGAACATCGCAAACGAGCTTTTTCAAGCAGAACAAACACAAACTGAGATGGAAAAACGCACAACGGATTTACTAGCCATAGTGGAAAGCGCTTAAGGGACAGGATGAACGAATTCCCCTGCCATGCGCGTGATGGGCTAAAAATTTTTGAGCCAACAGACAAGAAAAGGGAGCCGGGAGATGGGTGTGGTGTGCACCTCCCTAGACGGAGCGAGCCTAAAGCACCCTCCGAGGCACCCACCTGGTTCTGCCAGGTTCAGAAAGAAAGCTTGCACGGCATTTCGGCAGGGGACCTCATCTCTTCCCTATGATGCTTTCATCAGGTATTAGAGAAGGTTCATACGCGACTCAATATGTCGCATAAAGTGATAACTCGGAGTGGAAGTGTTCACCAGGCAGATATGATACTGGTTAAAAGTCGGTTAATGATCGTTTCGTTTTTTTGTGATCCAGGTTGCGAAACATTCGGATATCCATCTACGACCTGCTTGTATATGGGTCTTGATCGTGACGGTTCCTGATCGAAAATGACGAACGATGTCCCCCCACGTAGAAGGCTTTCATGAAAACTCGGGGGTCGTGTCGGCTTCTTCACCAAAGTCTGCAATAGCTGCCTGTTTGGAACCTCCCTCCGTCGCGCAGGAGGAATTGAAGCGTGGCGGCCTCTTCTTCAGAATTCGTCTTTTCGTCGCGAAGCTCAAACGCACTTGAGGCTCCGGTAAAAAAACAGTTGCGGGAAACCCACCTCGCCAATCGTGCTCGTCTAACTACCCCACAAATCAAACTCCTAAGCGGATCCATATTGAAGAAATTTTGGCGACTGAAGTGCGTGCGTAATTTAGACAAATGCCTGCCCGAAAAGCGATCTGTTTGGATGTCCTGTTATGTCGACTTTGATCATGAAGTTCAAACTCGAACTCTCTTGCATAAAGCCCTAGGTCGTGGATACAGGGTGGCAGTTCCCGTCGTGCTTCCCGGATCGAATGCGGGTATCATGCTCTCCGAGGTATCAACAGTTCCAGGACAGGAAGATCCTGGTCCGGGGTGGGTGCGATCTAGTTTTGGGCTTATGCAACCTCGTGACCTCAAGCCCGTTGATCCATTTGAGATAGATTGTTTTGTGGTTCCTGGCCTCGCTTTTGATCGATTCGGATTTCGACTTGGATTCGGCAAAGGTTATTACGATCGCCTTTTCGAAGTGGTGAAGTCTAAGATACCGCGAATCGGCCTTGCATTTTCATGGCAGCTCGTCGAAAGGCTGCCTCGAGAACACTGGGATGTCCAAATGCATCGGGTAGTCACTGAAAAAAAGGTCGTACGGTGCGATTTGGGGTTGTTGTCAAACCATGTTCATTGTTCAAAACGTTGAATCACCAAGGAGGTGAATCACTGTGTTGGAATGGATGGCCATTTGGGTGAACCCCGTAGGGGTGGTTCTGATGGTGCTAACTGTATTGGCAGGCGGCACCGTTGGGTTTCTACTCTGCCGGAAATCACTGCAGGCCAAAATCAAAGAAGCTGAGGATCAGGCCCTTCGACTCCAAACGGAGGCAAATCGGGAGGCTGAAAACACCCGTCGCCAAGCAGAGCTCGAAACCAAGGAAGAAAGACTACGTATCAGGAGGGAACTTGAAGATGAAATGAAAGAATTAAGGCAAGATCTTCAATCCCGAAGAAATCGACTAACACAGCGGGAAGAAGCATCCGAAAACAACCGAAAATCTCTTGAAAAGCGTGAGCAACAGATTGAGCAACAGATTGAAAAAGTCATCGAAAATGAAAAACAACTCAATTCTCAATTAGCCAAAGTTGACCAGCTTCGCCAAGAGCAAACTCGGGCACTAGAACAAGTTTCTGGACTCACAATGGCAGAGGCTAAAAAAATTCTAGCGGATCAGATGCTCGAGGAAGCTCGACACGATTGCGCCAACCAAGTTCGTCGAATTGAAGAAGAGGCGAAAGAGAACGCAGAGCAAGAAGCCAATCGAATCATTGGAATTGCAATCCAACGGTATGCAGCAGACCACGTGTCGGAGAACACTCTATCGGTCGTCAGTCTCCCAAACGACGAGATGAAAGGGAGAATCATAGGACGTGAAGGCCGAAACATCCGCGCACTGGAGATGGCCACAGGTGTAGATCT
>CAYTIB010000039.1:0-6222 GCA_964437725.1 uncultured bacterium
AGGTGTTGTCACGGTCAAGCTGATTCAGCTTCGGTGGGGGAGCAACGAGCTAAGAATGTGTTTTCATCGATTATCTCAATTCCCAGGTTTTTAGCTTTTTCAAGTTTATTTCCTGCCTTGTCGCCTGCAACTATAAGATCAGTTTTAGAGCTTACAGAGGAAACTACTTTGGCTCCTCGGGCCTTCGCTAACCTTTTGCTCTGATCTCTGGAAATGGTCAAAGACCCTGTAAAAACCAAATTTTTTCCCGCTAAAGGGCCTTCACGTTTAGATATTTCCCCAGATTCAAATTTGGGCCAGTGTATCCCAGCTTCTCCCCGAAGTCGCCTGATGATGTTGCGGTTAACTTCCCTGCTAAAAAACTCAACGACACTCTGTGCCACGACTTCGCCGATTTGGTCAATTTCTTTTAATTCTTCCTCAGACGATAACATCAACTTATCAAAATCCTCAAATGCTTCCGTCAACACGAAAGCGACATGTTCCCCAACGTGCCGGATACCAAGACCAAAGAGAAATCTAGCAAAGGATGTCCTTTTACTGGTTTGCAGTGCAGTGATCAGGTTAGTGGCAGATTTTTCCGCCATTCGATCTAGGCCGGAGAGCACTTTCTGGTCCAGTTGGTAGAGATCCGCTACGTTCACGACTAGGTTTCGATCAACAAGTTGCGAGATCAGTTTCTCCCCTAACCCATCGATGTCGAGAGCAGGCTTTGATGCGAAGTGTCGAATGGCCTCTTTCCGCTGGGCGAGACAGGAGAAACCGTTTGTACAACGGTGTGCAGATTTTCCCTCTACACGTTCTACGGGCGAGTGACAAACTGGGCATTTCAAAGGCATTCTAATTCCTTTAGAGCCTTGTCTGCGCATTTCCCGGTGGACCTTCACAATTTCGGGTATAACGTCTCCAGCACGCTGAACCCAAACAGTGTCTCCTGGACGAACGTCTTTTCGATTCATTTCGTCCTGATTATGAAGCGTTGCCCGACTGACCTCGACTCCCCCCACGCGAACTGGTTCTAGGTGTGCGACAGGTGTAAGCGTACCCGTCCGCCCTACCTGAATTTCAACGGATTTAACGATCGTTGTTGCTTGTCGAGGTTTGAATTTGAATGCAATTGCCCAACGCGGGCTCCGGCTCTTGGCTCCAAGACGTTCTTGAAGCTTGCTATCGTTAACCGCGACCACCACGCCATCAATTTCGTACTCTAAATCTTTGCGGATAGACTCCAAATAGTGACAGCGTCGAATAACCTCTTCAATCCCTTGACAAATGTATCTTATTGGAATGGTAGGTATGCCAGACGTGTCAATTAGTTCGAGTGACTCTATAAGTGTTTTGGGAGAGGGTCCGGTAGTCTCGATGCTTCCCACCCCGTAACAGGCAATAGCCAGAGGTCTTTTGGCCGTCACTTTGGAGTCTAGCTGTCGAAGAGAACCTGCTGCAAAATTTCTAGGATTGGCATAGACAGGTTCACCAGCAAGTTCTCGCTCGCGGTTTAGCTGGTTAAAGGCAACAAGTTTTACATAAACTTCCCCTCGCACCTCCAGGAGTGACGTCTCAGCATCACCCCTTAGTGTTAAGGGAATAGATCGTATGGTCTTGAGGTTTAGAGTTACGTCCTCACCTGTTATGCCATCTCCGCGAGTAGATCCCGTTTCGAATTTTCCATTCCTGTATATCAACTCAACGGCAACGCCGTCTATCTTGGGTTCGACCACATACTCGATCGTTCTAAGAGAAAGGTTGTCGGGTGAGTTGAGGATTCGATTCAATCGCGCGTCAAAATCACGCATCTCCCCGTCCTCAACGGCATTATCTAAACTGAGCATAGGAATGCTGTGTTGGATTGTCTTAAATGAAACCAGTGGTGACGCACCGACCCTTTCAGTCGGAGAATGGGGAAGCTTCCATTCGGGGTGTTTATCCTCCAAGTTTAGAAGCTCTTGCATGAGAGCGTCATGTTCGGTATCAGTTATCTCTGGGTTGTCTAGTGCATAGTATTGGTGATTGTGATACTCGATAAGATCTACTAGTTGGACCATCCGCTTCCGTAGATCTTCCGCCATCTTAGGCTCCATATTTGGACAGTCTCCCTGCATTTGCTAAGGCAATGGTCATGAGGTTCCGCATGGGAATCCGCCCCAGACCTCCGGCCTGACAGAAGATCTCGCCGAATTCTTTCTGGCTATCTACGCGTACCCGGGGAGAATGGATTAATGTTGGGACCGGGTGCCAACTGTGTGCCTTCATCGAAACAGGGGTTGAATGATCTCCCGTTACAACCAAAACATTGGAAGAACTGTCGGAGTCTTTCTCGGACATCTTATCGATGAGAACTGGAAGAGCGGCGTCTATAGTTTCGATTGCACCTTTTTTCCCATCGAAGTCACCATTTTCTCCGAATAAATCCGTGTCCTTAAAATGCAAGTAGAAAAAGTCGTGCTCTTTCCAGTTGTCTATCAAAATTTGAAACTGCTCACTCGGGTTGGGCGATCCTGCGTGGACTTCCATTCCGACAAGCTTGGCAAGACCTTTGTAAAGGGGATAATCCGCGATAGCGCAAGCGCGAAGTTGGTAGCGATCAGCTAGACTAGGGATATCCGGAAGGGTACTGAAGCCTCTAAGTAGAACTGTGTTGGCCTGAGTCTCTTCAGACAGTAGTTGGTGTGCACGGTTGATGAAATCTGTAACGATCGTTGCAGTCTGTTTAGCCTCAGACGAATTGGCACGAAGTGGGAGGGGTGGAGTGCCAATGATTTGGGGATCCGTATCGGAGAGGTTTGCCGATAGGCCTTTGCCTCGAAACACGACAAGCGCGCGGTGCTCCTTTTCCGAACGCATGAAACATTCAATATTTTTTAGGTGAAAGCTTTCTTCTCCCTCGCTTAGAAGGTTGACCAAACGCTGGTTCGTTTTGTCATCTATCCGGCCGGCTCGTCGATCGCTGATATTACCCGTTTCATCCCGTGTTGCAAAATTGATTCGAGCTGCGATGTCGCCGGCCCTGAAGGGAAAGCTTAGTCCGAGTGCAGACAAAACCCCTCTTCCAACCTGGGTTCCAGTCGGATTGTACCCGAACAGGCTAAGGTGACCGGGGCCGCTTCCCGGTGTCACACCGGGTTGGACTGGATCTACCAAGCCACAAATTCCCCGCTCACACAAGAAATTTAGGTTGGGAGTTTGAGCGGCTTCTAAGGGTGTTTGTCCCCCAGGCCCTGTAGGTAGATCACCGAGACCATCCAGGATTAGGTAGACTATCTTAGAATCCGATTCACGGGTCAGACTGTCAGGTAACTCGATTGGTTGCACGATGGTTTCCTTCATTACAATAGCTTATCCAGTTTGTCGATAATGTATTTGCCCATGTTTCGCCCCAGGTGTTTCTGAATGAACTTGGGATCGAGGCTTAGCTTCGGCTTGCGAAGGTTCCCCCTTACGTGGAATGGAATTTCTATTTTACTTTTTTCCCCCTGTAATAGGTCAAGTAACATTCCTCTGGAGACTTTACGTGTGGCTTTCTCGTCGAAGGAGACAGTAACGATGAGATCGCTCTCGCCGTCAAAACCGATCCGACCTTCGCTGGACATGGAGATCCCGCTTGCGGTCATCCGGAGGTTTGGCAGGAATAAATATCCTTCTTTGATCTCAAATGGTCCCTTTAGGGTCTGGAAATGTTTTTCGCCGTTTTTCACACCAAAAATTCCACGCGTTCGAGTTAACCTTTCTATGTCTTCAAGGAACCCAAAGTGACTTAACACACCGTTATTTAAAGTCAGGTTTCCCTTGGCGAGGAGTGTTTTTTTTAGAGCTTCTTCGCTAATTCCCTTGCCGGAAATGTCAGCTTTTAAATTGAGTTTTCCCGATAAGAAGTCTGAGTTTGGCAGGTAATCTGCGACCGCATGTTCAACACGGATATCTTCCAATTGAAAACGGCCCTTAAACAATGTCGGTACCTTGACCAGAGTGCACTCTCCTTGACCCTTAAGAGTGCCGCTATACAACTGTGCTTTAAATCTTTTGGCAAAGATCTTTCCTTTGCTGAGGCGCAAGGTAGCAGTTAAGTTCTCGAACCGGAATTTTGCTGCCTTTCCCATCTGCACGTGGATATTTCCGTCCCCTTCTAGGGACTCTAGCCAACGGAACCTTGAAGAAACCCCACTTTCTCTACGATTTTTTCCCGTAGCTGTCAAAAGTTTTAAGTGGTGGCCGGTCCAGGAGGCTTTTTTGAGTCTTGGTAGTAAGGACACTGCCGGTATTTTTGTAGATGGGGGGATTATGTCCTCGAGTCTTAAATAGGGTGCCCTAATATTGAATTTGATCTGTGGAGAATTGAAGTTTGACAAATTACCCTCTGCTTCAAATCGGGTTTTCCCGATTTGTGCCTTACTTTTGGTAAGCAGCACAGATTGCGGTGTTGCAACAATAAAAGCCTGGATGTTCCGCACTCGCTGAGAGAGATTAGGTAGGGTTCCGGCCACTTCCTTTAATGAGACTCTCAATCGAGACCGACGGGTCAGGATTTCATCCATCCTTCCGTTGGCCATGAGTCCGATGTGAACTACCCCGGCTAATTCAAAAGGCTGGATAGCGGGGAGGAGGATGTGCACTCCTTCAAGATTGAAGGGGTTGGATTCTGCCTGCAGATTAAGGGTGTCCTTAAGGTAAGTCATTTTGCCGCGAAGATAAATCTGTCTTAATTGGAACATGAAATCCTGAACTTCTAAATTTCCTGGCGAAGAAACGATCTTTCCCTGGATCTGAAAAGGGATACCCAATGGCTTTCGAAAAATGTTTGCATATTGAACTGCTGTAGCTTTGGCATCCAAGGAGTAAGAAATGAAGGTTTTTCGTCCTTCACCACGCGCTTGGATATCCAAAGAAGTAAGTCCCTTGATCCGTATCTGATCTGAGCGGTCCCCCAGTATCAAACGGATCAGAGGTTGGAGGTCCTCCGCTTGCAACCTGGTACTCTGAATTTGTGCCTCGAAACTCTTCTTTTTAGGCCCAAATGTTCCGTTGCCTGATAGTTGGAACAGGAGTCCGGCGAAGGAAAGTTCTCCATCCCCCAGAATCTTATAGGAATCGGAAATTTTAAGATGTGACCAGTCAAAGCTAGTCTTGAATTTAGCAGTCCAAATCTGTTTTTCTTCGGGTTTCGACAATTTTCCGCGGGGCATGATTGGCCCGATTGAAATTCGGCTACGTAAGGAGACTTGATCAAAAGTTCCTGCAATTTTGAGATCTCCTAGGAGTTGCCCCTGTCTAAGGTCAAAAAAGTTTTCCATCAACCGAGGTGGGAGCCAGGATTTTAAGACAGTAATCCACCCGTTGCCGAGAGTTAGAAAACCGTCAAGTGGTGTTGCCCCAATGTTTTCCAAATTTAACGGCCCAACTTTTGCTTTCAGAAGAAAGTCGGGCTGTGACCCACGAAACTCTAAATCGATTGGTACCTTGGAGGGATTCTGGACTTTCAGCGTCGACATCTTCCAGCTGAATATGGTTTTTGAGCAGCATACGTTCATGTTGATACCGTGAAGACGAACTGGATACTCTAAACCTGGATCCTCAACCCGAAATTCTGCTTCTTCAATGTTTAAATTGGCAATGAGAAGGCTCGTTAGGAATTGAGAAGATCCATGAACGGGCTTGTTCAAAGGGGAAGATTCTTTGTCTGGAGTCATCGAAGGTACGAGTGATGCAGGGGGCAGGGTAGTCGGTTTTCGCTGGGTCCCAGAAAAATTGTTGAATCCTTCTACGGTCCTACGCAGAACCAGTATGGGACGGTCTAATTTAATATGATCAATCTCAAGGCGCCGTGCAAGAAGCGGTAGTAGCTTAACGTTTACGGCTAGAGAGTGTGCCGTAAGTGTGGATTTATTGCCAAAATCGGGGGGATCAAATATTCGGAGCCCTTCGATCTTAAGTCCAGGTCGGGGAAATGTTTTGAGCTGGAGAGTTGAAATTTCAACTCTCCGGTTGAAGCGGTTTCCGAGCTCGCGGGTAATGATTTCTTTGTAACGGTCTAAGTTTACAAGGTAAGGGGCTAAGAACAAAAAGGCAACACACAAAAAGGCCAGTGCTCCAAAGGCCTTCAGTATCTTTCGTCCGATTGGACGCTTTCTTTTTGCTCTCCACATTGGCTATCGAGAATCGACGGGCAGCCCGCCGCGTCGGTGGGCCGACGGGTTGTCCCGGTGCGGGATTTGAAAATTTCAGCCT
>CAYTIB010000040.1:0-19800 GCA_964437725.1 uncultured bacterium
GGGTGTGTGTCGCCCGAGGTGATTAGGAATGATTCCTAGTAATCTTCCATACGTTCTCGGTGGATATTTGGACTATAAGGATTTGGTGGCTGGATCTACGGTATATCTCCCAATTTGGAAAAATGGAGCTGGGTTTTCGGTTGGGGATGGGCATGCTGCTCAAGGTGATGGTGAGGTAGATCAAACAGCGGTTGAGACCTCTATGCGAGCAGTCTTTCGCCTGATTTTAAGAAAGGATATGAAGTTGAAATGGCCGCGGGCGGAAACCCCGACACATCATATTACGATGGGATTTCACCAAGATTTGGCAGAAGCATCGCGCATGGCCCTTCGAGAGATGATTGAATTTCTTGGAAGTCGTTATGGGCTGGGGCGAGAAGATGCTTATGCGTTTTGTAGCGTGGCGGTAGATCTGCGGATCACGCAGCTAGTTAATGGATATAAAGGCGTCCACGGAATGCTCTTGAAATCATTGACTCCATCAAAGAAATAAAGCTTTATTTAGTTTCAAGGATTCCAGTGGGTATTTTTCTGTAGGATTGGCTACCTTTCGTTTTGTGCCCTTGAACTCGACATGTAGTTATTTTGGCCTGCCTCGGTTAAGTGTTTTTAGAGTAATCCTTTTGCAAGTGATCCCAGGCTGGTTTCATTTATCTAAGCGAAAGGGAGATTTGATGGGAAACTGGAACGTCCCGTTGCCTCCTGACTATTTAAACGTGTTGCCAGATTTCAACATGGGCTATGCCGCATGTACTCGATGGGTTGAGGAAGGACGAGCAGACGACACCGCCATTTATTTTGGAAAAGAAAATATTACTTTTGGAGATCTCGAGAAAAGCAGCTTGCTTTTGGCAAAAGCCTTCGAGAGTTTGGGTATAACCCGAGGTGTAACTTATATTCTTCGTGCTAGCAACCGGCCAGAATATCTTGTCGCGCTTTTGGCAGGCATGAAGTTGGGGGCTGTTCCAGTTTTAACTAGTGCCTTATTAGGGCAGAGGGAGCTCCGCCAAGTTATAGAAAACTCAGACGCGCTTGCGGTGCTTACGAGTCATGACCGATTGGACGCGGTGCTGGAAGTTAGGAGCGAATGCCCCACTCTGAAGCATATTATTTTGTTCGATGGAAATTTTGAGGGAACGATACCCTACAAGGAGCTCTTTACAGGAGAGACAGTTGGTCCTTTGGAGCCGCCGATGAGCTCCGAAGATGTGGCATATATTCTTTATACGTCCGGCACTACAGGTCGACCTAAGGGGATCGTCCACGCTCATAGATGGCTGGTTGGCACGGGAGATCCAATTGGCAAGCTTGCAATGAGGGCAACGCCTGGTGACTTGGTTTGGAATCCGGCAGATTTTAGCTTCGGTTTTGGGCTGGGGCATGGTCTGTTTTATCCGCTTTATTGTGGTGCGGCTATTTATATTCATCCGGAAAGATTTGATCCATCAAAGGCTCTACAGGTAGTTGCAGAAAATGAGATCACTGTTTTTGCAACCGTTCCAACGGCATATAGAATGATTTTGGCCCATACCTCATCGGAAGCTAGATTCGACCTGAGTAAACTTAGGGTTTGCCTGAGTTCGGGTGAAACTTTACCTCCTGAGACTTACCGGACTTGGAAGGAAAGGTTCAACTGCAACATTCTTGATGGGATCGGTGTTTCCGAAATCCAAAAGTTCTGCTCTAACCTTTACGAAGAAACTATTAAGCCAGGCTCTGCTGGGAAAGTGTTTCCAGGAATTGTTGTTGAACTTCACGATGAATCAGGTTGCCCTGTTCCTAGTGGAGAGATGGGAAGGGTTGCTGTTCGCGGGGACCATCCGGGACTGTTTCTCGAGTATCGAAAGATGCCTGAAAAGTTTATTGATTCCTTTGTTGATGGTTTTTACTATACCGGCGACCTTGCGCGTTTTGATGAAGATGGATACTTTTGGTACGTGAGCCGACAAGACGACTTATTGAAGAGTCGGGGATACTTAATATCTCCAAAGGAGGTTGAAGAAACTAGCATGGAACATGCCAGTGTTCTGGAAGCTGGGGTAATTGGCGTCTCGGATGATGAGTTGGGTCATCGGATTAAGATGTATATTGTACTTAATCCAGATACTGAACCTAGCTTGGAGCTTGCTACAGATATTCGGCAAACACTGCTAGAACAAATTGCTCCATACAAAGTTCCTAAGATTATCGAGTTCATTTCTGATTTACCAAAAACAACCAATGGAAAGATTCGGCGTAATCAATTGAGGAAAGTTTCCGAATCTGAGGCAACGGGTGAGTTTGTTTATGCGTTTTGATTTTGTTTGAAGCTGATATGGTTACTAGCGTCAGAAGGCCTTCCATTCTAGGTAAAATAAAAGAAAAAAGCAGCTATCTCAAGGTAGATCACCCAGGGAATGAATCAACAAACTTTTCCCCTACTAGCATAGAGACAAGATTGGTGTGGGCATGGGGAAGAGTAGGGATAATAGATGCGTCCGATACATAAAGGTTTTCAAATCCATTTACCCGCAGTTGCTGGTTGACGACCGCATCCCGATCTGTTTCAGGTCCCATGGCGCACGTCCCTATTCCGTGGCGGAAGCTGTCGTAACTAGAGCGTGCATAGTCTGCCCATTTTCCATTGGGCAGAGGCTTAAGTAGTGGGCCATAATAAACTTTCATCGGTGGGGTTTGCGCTAGCCGCTCAACGAATTGCATTGAACGGACAATAGCCTCAATGTCTCGGGAATCTTCGAGCATGTTGGGGTTGATTTTCGGAGGGGTAAAGGGATCGGAATTACGAAGATAAACGCTTCCACGTGTTCGTTGTTCAAGTAAGTGAACCGTAATGGGATAGATTGATTGCCCCTCGTCCCCTTTGCTGATAGGCCTGATGTAAACATGAGTATCCAGGTGACGAAAGCCTGGATTGCTTTTGAGATTTAGCAGGAAACCGGGCACAAGCCAATCAGTTTTAGTTAATCTTGAAGCTTTGAATTGCATTGTAACTACGGAATGATCCTGTAAGCTTGCACCAACTCCCTTTAATTCGTGAATTGTTTTTATTGAGTGCTTTTTCAATTCATTCTTTGGACCAATTCCAGATAGTAGGAGAATTTGTGGTGAGTGGTAGACTCCTGCGCTCAAAACAATGTGGTCAGCTTTGGCCACGCGACTAGTTCCGTCTCTTGAATAATGGACGCCTGTTGCACGGCTACCTTTGAAATTGATAGCGAGAACCTGTGCCTTATCGAGTATCGTAAGGTTTCTGCGTTTTCTCGCCGGATCAAGGTAAACTGCGGCGGCGGATTGACGCCGGTGGGACTTAATATTGGACACGGTTCGAGAGATTCCGTATGGCGAGAGGATGTTTTGATCTGGGGAGTTCGTTATTCCCATTGCTTGGGCGCCTTCAACAAGGGCCTTCTCGATTCCGTCAATAGGGTCTGTGAAGTCTAGCCGACGTTCGCAATGGAGAGGCCCGTCGGATCCATGTAGGGGATGATTTGGATAATCCCGATCCGACTCCATCTTTTTAAGAATAGGGAGCATTTCGCCCCACGACCATTCGGTGTTTCCACGCTGAGCCCAATTATTGAAATCCGCTTGAATTGGACGCGTAATGGACATCATGTTGACGGCAGATCCCCCGCCCATGATTTTGGCAGCTAGGATGTCAAATTTACTGTCATCGTAATTTCTATGGGTTTCATAAGAAGCGACGTAGTTTGTGTCCGAACGAATCCGGCGAGCCTGCATAGGGTCAGAAACGATGTCGGGGGTGGGTTGTGGATCGGACCCGCGTTCTAAGAGGAGAACTTTTCTCCCGGGATCTTCGGAAAGCCTAGATGCTACTACACATCCGGCCGATCCGCCGCCTATGACGATGACATGGTATTGGGCTGTCAAATTTCTTATCCTTTCGTTCCTCCTTTGGGAGCAGGGGGAAGGCACGAAACTCTGGAAAAGCCCTTTTCAGGGATCTGAAATAAAGCCATGCAAAAAATCATCCCGTAAAATAATAGCGATAGACGCTTCAAGCTACTTTTTGCGTTTTTGCAGCTCGTTTCCGTTCATTCTCGTCCAAGTGCCTTTTACGCAGGCGAATACTGGCAGGAGTAATCTCAGCAAGTTCGTCATCATTAAGAAATCCAAGAACCTGTTCGAGGCTCATTATTCTAGGAGGCGCAATACTTACAGCATCATCTGATCCAGAAGCTCGCACATTTGTGAGCTTCTTCCCCTTGCAAATATTGACAACAAGGTCATTGTCTTTATTGTTTTCACCAATAATCATCCCTGTATAGACTTCCTCACCCGGTCCTAGGAACATGACTCCTCTATCTTGTAAATTAAACAAGGAGTGCGTAGTCGTGTGTCCATTCTCCAGAGATATTAATACTCCGTTATTACGACGAGCCAACTCTCCGCAATACGGAACATAACCATGAAAGCTATGATTCAAAATACCAGTTCCTCGGGTAAGGTTTAACAGTTGTGATCGGAAACCGAACAACCCACGTGTTGGAATGGCAAATTCCAACCTAATGGATTCCGTTCCCGTGTGAATCATGTTTTTCATTGTACCTTTACGTTTACTCATGGCCTCCATCACGGTTCCCATGTACTGTTCTTCAACATCAATTATTGCAAATTCTTCTGGTTCCATTATCTTGTCTTTGATTTTCTTTAAAACAACTTGTGGTCTGGAAATAGAAAATTCATAACCCTCCCGCCTCATAGTTTCTATAAGAATAGTAAGGTGTAATTCACCTCTTCCCGAAGCTTTAAATGTGTCATTGGAGGTTCCTTCTTCAACTCGTAAAGCAATATTTTGTTTAATTTCTTTAAATAGCCTTTCACGCAATTGTCTTGATGTAACGAACTTCCCTTCGCGTCCGGCAAATGGTGAGTTGTTAACAAGAAAGTTTATGGATAATGTTGGTTCATCAATTTTTATTAAAGGCAACGCTTCTAGGTTGTTTCGATCAGTAATGGTTTCCCCAATATCCACTTCTTTCATTCCAGCGATACCAACAATATCTCCTGTCACTGCATCCTGTGCTTCTTTTCGTTGTAAGCCTTCAAAAGTGAATAATTTAGAAACCTTGAAATCCTCTTTATCGCCTGATCGTTTAATCAAAGTGTATTGTTTGCTTGCGTCGTAGCAACCTCTTTGAATCTTCCCAACTGCTATCCGTCCTACGTAATCATTATAATCAATATTTGAAACCAACATTTGAAATGCACCTTTTGGATCACCTTCATGCGGCGCAACTTTATCAATTATCAAGTCTAGTAAAGGTTTCATGTCCTGGTCTTCTTCATCTGGTTTTACTCGACAAAAACCCTGTTTGGCAGACGTGTATATCGTGGAAAAATCTAACTGCTCATCTGATGCCCCTAGATTAACAAAAAGGTCGAAAACCTGATTTAGTGTGTTTTCCGGATTGGCTCCAGGGCGATCAATTTTATTTACAACAACAATAGGTTTCAGTCCTAAGTCGAGTGATTTTTTTAATACAAACCGTGTCTGCGGCATAGGACCTTCATAGGCATCAACTATCAGCAAAACTCCATTTACCATTTTAAGAATACGCTCAACTTCTCCTCCAAAATCAGCATGCCCTGGGGTATCTACAATATTGATTTTATAATCCTCGTACTGGATGGAAGCATTTTTTGAAAAAATAGTGATGCCTCGTTCTTTTTCTAAATCATTGCTGTCCATAATGCATGACACCGCCAACTCATTGGCTCTAAACATACCACTTTGCTTTAATAGACAATCAACAAGCGTGGTTTTCCCATGATCGACATGGGCAATAATTCCAATATTTCTAATATGTTCGTTGTTCATGATATTACTAATATTCTTTCTCTTGTGGGCTGATAAGGGGTCTCTGTGCTAGGTATTAATGGTACATGTGATTAGTTTCTGCCATTAAATTTGAATATTCTTAAGCTTAAGTTGGTAGGGACTGCACAATGGAAATTTGGAAAGGAGTCGAAGAGGAGGAAGCTCTGACCTCCGGAAAAGTTCTTTCAGGGATCTGAAATAAAGCTATGGAAAGCCCAGGTCACAGTATGGCTACCTCTTCGGTTAATCGATCGGTAATAAATAGATGGCCTGGTTTGTGAGTAATTATAAAGTTGACACCTGAGTCTAATGCAATGGCTTGGGGTGTGAACGCACATGCCCAGAAAACGGGAACTTCATTCCGTCCTATTGTCATTCGGTCAGTCTCGTATAGAACATTATCCAGGTCATCTATTCCCAGGGTGGACGGATTACCAATGTGGATTGGTGTTCCGTGTGCGACAGGAAGACGTGAAGTTACCTGAACAGTTTTTGTAACTTGGTCTGAACGGATCGGTCTCATACTGACAATTAGGGGTCCTGAAAAACGTCCAGCCGATTGGCACTGTATGTTTGTTTTGTATATAGGAGCGATCTTGTTCTCTTCTAAGTGCCGCAATAAAACCCCAGCACTCAGTAGAGCCTTTTCGAATGAATAGCTGCATCCGAGAAGGAATCCAACCAGTTCACTATGCCAGTGGTCTACAATGTTTATTGGGTCATTGACGATTTTGCCTTTTTCGAAAATTTGATACCCAGACAAATCTGTTCGAAGATCAGCATCCGCCATTTCATGAATAAACGAAGAGCCTGGCTCCGTTACCTCCAGTAATGGACAGGGCTTCGGGTTTCGCTGGCAAAACAAAAGGAAATCAAAGGCGGTATCCCTTGGAAGAATAGTGACATTAGCCTGAATGTAACCTGGGGCTAAGCCCTCAGAGCGACCCTTCCATACGCCCTTCCTGGTGAGCGATCGAATTTTTTTGGGGGTTAGGTCCAATAAATCTTCTTTTTTTGCCGCGGCAATAGGCATTGGTGTCCCGTTAAAGAGGAATAAGATAATTCGGTTATAAGGAGGCTATTCTTTCCGATAGGGTATCTGTTAGAAATAAATGCCCTGCTTTGTGCGTAATCATGTAGTCAATATTTGACGCTAGTGCGACAGCCTGTGGTGTGCAGCCGCATCCCCAGAAAACTGGAACTTCATCATTCTCAACAGGGACAGTGGAAGTGTCGTAGCAGACGTTGTCTAGGTTGTTGACTCCGATGATATCCGGGCTACCAATGTGAACTGGAGCGCCATGGGTGGCGGGAAATCGCGATGTTATCTGAACAGTACGCGCTACTTGATTGTGCTTGACGGGGCGCATACTTACAACCATGGGACCAGAAAATTGCCCAGCAGATACACATTGGATATTCGTTATGTATAAAGGTCCGGGTTTGTTCAATTCCATATGTTTTAGCGGAATATTGGCGTTTAGAAGAGCAGACTCGAAAGTGTAGCTGCACCCAATGAGAAAGCCGACTAGATCGTCTCTCCAGTATCCAGATATATCCTCCACCTCATCGGCCATCTCACCTTCTCGATACACTCGGTAGCGCGGAAGGTCGGTACGGAGATCAGCGTTTTTAGCTACCTGTCTTATGATGGGTGATCCCGGATCGGTTACCTCGACGATCGGACATGGTTTCGGATTTCTCATGCAAAAAAGTAAAAAATCAAAGGCAACTTTTTTGGGAATAATGACAAGGTTGGCTTGCGCATATCCTTCGGCCAAGCCTTCGGTGCTTCCAGTCCATTTTCTTTCGCGAGTTAAAGCTCGAATCTCTCGGGGATGAAGGTTAAGTAAGTCGTCTTTGTTCACCGTTTCGGGAGCCATCGAAAACCCCTAGAGCGCCATTCCCTTTGAGAGTGGCGCGTATCACGGAAGAAGTTGTAACTACCTGTTCTTAAAAGACACTTATTTTTTTCAAACTACGTAGTTTACTAAAGGGCCGCAATTTCTTCTGAAAGGGTATCCGTTATAAATAAGTGACCCGCTTTATGGGTAATCATGAAGTCCGGTTTGGATGCCAAAGCAACGGCTTGGGGGGTGCACCCGCATCCCCAGAAAACGGGTGTTTCATCAGACTCGATTGGCGCTTGCCAGGTGTCATAGCAAACATCATTGAGATCTGAAATGCCAATGACGGATGGATCTCCCATATGAATCGGAGCTCCGTGGGTGGCTGGAAACCGAGAGGTTACCTGAACTGCACGGACTACCTGGTGGTGCTTGATCGGCCTCATGCTGACAACCATTGGCCCAGAAAATTGGCCTGCAGGTGAGCATGGAATATCGGTTTGGTAGACAGAAACGACCTTGTCCTCTTCGATATGCTTAAGTGGAATGTTGGCGTTTAAAAGGGCAGTTTCAAAAGAGTAGCTGCACCCGATTAAAAATCCAACAAGACTGTCGTCCCAGTATTCTGTAATGTCTTCTACTTCGGCTGTAAGCTCCCCATGTTGGTAGATGCAATAACGCGACAGGTCTGTTCTTAGATCGGCATTATCGGCTACCCGCCGGATCATGGGAGATCCGGGATCTGTTACTTCTACGATGGGACAAGGTTTCGGATTTCTCAGGCAGAACAGAAGAAAGTCAAATGCAGCCTCCTTGGAAACGATTACTAGATTGGCCTGGGTGTATCCCTTTGCTACGCCTTCTGTCCCGCCTTTCCATCTGCCCTCGCGGATCAAGGTTCGGATCTCTCGGGGGGACAGACTGGTTAGCTCTTCCTTTGAAACGGTTGCAGTGGTCATATAAAGTTCCCTCCGGTTCTATATCCGTAAAGCATCAGCAGGGTTTAAGCACATCATAGCCCGCAAATCTTCGCGAGTGACACCCTTTTCATAAAACCCTTGGGCTAAAAATCTTAGGCCGTCGGGGGGTAAGGGATTATGGCGTTGACCACCGTCAGATATAAGGATGAAATGTTCTGCCCCTACTTTTGTAATTCCCTCATGCATCAGGTCAAATGTTTGTCCGGGTTGAGCCCAGAAGGGGGAGATCCCACAGTATTCCAGCTCCGCATAAACACCGGGCAAAGCCGTAAGGGATTTCACTTGTTCATGTTTCATTCCAGGAATCTTGAAGTAAACATGCTGAAGGATTATACGTTTGACACCCCTTTTTACTGCCTCGCGAACCAATATGTCCACGTGATCGGCACTGAAATGTCCGGTTGCTAAGGCAGCTGTATCGTATTGAGCTAATATATCTAAAACGTCCTGACAATCCTGGGTTAGATGGCCGTCGTTTGTAACTATGGAAAGAGGCTCTACGGGTTTAGAATCACTCTTTTGCGTGTTGTAACCTCCTGTGAATCCGTATGTAGATGCGTGATGATCCGCATCCACAGTCGGCATCCAGATGATTTTGGCACCAAGCCGGATGGACGTTTCGACGGCAACAGGATTAATGCCCCCCGTATAACGGTTCAGGGTTATTCCTCCGTAGACATCGATGGCCTCGAACTGTTGACTCACATTGTAAGCACGGCCAACCGTTGACTCAAAATGGCACTTCAGCACCAAGGCACGCATGCCACACTCTTCCCCATACTTGGCAATTCCATGGTCATCTGTTGCCCTTGGAATCAAGTCTGGATGAGGATGGAAATGAATATCAATTGCGCCCCTAACGTCTACCATGTCAGGTTGCATGGTCTTTGTACTCATAATTGTCTTTTCCCTTTGCGCTAGTGAATAATCTCCCAGCTTTCTTGGTATTTATCTAGTTCTGCGATAGTGTAATCATCCAATGGATGGTCACGCTCTGGAATGTCTACATGCTTTTCTTCATCACATAAGGCAGTAGAAAAGTACCGTTGTCCTGTGTCACAGCCCATGCACACAATATAACTGATCTCTGGGTGTTTTCGAGCCAGTTTAATGGAGGCTGCTACGTTGGCACCCGCAGAGATACCACAGAAGATCCCCTCTTCTCGGGCCATCCTCTTTCCCATTTCAACAGCCTCATCGGTGTGTGTTGTTATTATTCCTGTAACATGATTCAAATGTAGATTTCGGGGAACTAGACCGTCTCCGATCCCCTCAATGCCATGAGCCCCCCACTTCCGTTCAGCCAATAGTGCACATTCTTCGGGTTCGACTGCCCATAACTGTACATCTGGATTTTGCTCTTGGAGATATTTGGCTATGCCTGTAATCCCGCCTCCACTACCTTGTGTACCAACAACAGCCTCGACTTTTCCTTCGGTTTGTTCCCAGATTTCGGGTCCGGTAGTAATGTAATGGGCTACCACATTGTCATTGTTATCAAACTGATTGGGCACCCAATATTTTTCTGGATCCTCCTGTCTAATCTCAAATGCTTTTTCCAAAGCCAAATCAACGTCGCTCTCACCGCCGGGAGTGAAGACCAACTCAGCCCCATAGGCCTTCATGAGTTTTTTCCGTTCATCACTCATTCCAATAGGCATGGAAATGATGCAAGGGTATCCAAGTAAAGTGGCCACCCAGGCGCAGGCTGTTCCTGCATTGCCAGTAGAGCACTCTAAAATGGTCATTCCCGGTTTCAGGTCACCGCGATCTATAGCTTCCGTAATCATATTGTAATAAATTCTATCTTTGAGGCTTCCGGTAGGGCCATACCATTCGATTTTGCAATAGATGTCTGCGTTTACCTCAGCGGGAATCTTGTTCAGGCGTACCAACGGAGTGTTCCCAATTGCATCAAACATAGAGTTGCAGGTGAGTTTTCGAGAATCCCAAGGCTTTCGCTCAATCATGTTTTTCTCCTTGTGCCAATCTGTCTTGAGTCGTCAATTTTTTTGACGGCAAACCGATCTATTTCTCTTAGGTTGTTTCCGATCCTCCTATTTTTATACCTCCACCTTCATGACGATGTCTTCGATGTTAGGTTTAACCAATATTGGAGAGGAATCGACTCCTTCCATAGCAGATTCAATGTCCTTCAACCCATGGCCGGTGACGAGTGCAACTATCCGTTCATTTGGATCCAAATCTCCCGCCTCCCTCATTTTAATGACTCCGGCCATTGCAGTCACTCCGGCGGGTTCTCCGAAGATACCGGTAGCACGCGCGATCCGGCTTTGCGCTTCTAGTATCTCATCGTCGGAGACAGCGATGTAACTACCTCCTGTTTCTCGAACAGCCCTGAGAGCCTTCACCCAATCGCGGGGGTGACCTACGCAAATACTGTCGGCAATGGTATCGGCCTCTAGCGGTTGGATTTTGTCGCTTCCATTTTTGAATGCCTCATAAAGAACTGCTGAACCTTCAGCCTGTACCCCTATCATCTCAGGGATTTTGTCAATAAAGCCAAGTTCATAGAAGTCCCGAAACCCTTTGTGTAGACCGCCGAAGATACAACCATCGCCAACGGAGCAAAAAACTTTATCCGGAACTACCCACTCTAATTGCTCACAAATTTCCAAAGACGCCGTTTTCTTCCCTTCACTTAAAAAGGGATTGATCGCGGTGTTTCTACTGTACCACCCATTTTGTTCACTGGCTTCCCAGCAAAGACTGAAGCATTGATCATAAGTCCCTTGGACCATGATGACTTTCGCACCGTAAATCAGCAATTGGGCCACCTTTGCTTTTGGAGCCCGCTCAGGGACAAATATGTAAGGTTTCAGACCCATGTAGGCGGAAACGCAGGACATCGAAGTTGCCGCATTTCCTGTAGAGGCACCTGCGACAACATTCCTTCCCAACTCTTTCGCACGCACCGCCGCCATGACGCTTGCTCGATCCTTCAAAGAGGCAGAGGGGTTGCATGTGTCGTCTTTGATCCAGAGGTTCTTTAGGCCAATTTCCTTCTCCAGACGATCTGCGCGGTAAAGAGGTGTCCAGCCAATTCGTAGTGGAGGAAAAAATTCTGTTTGAGAAACTGGAAGAATTTCCAAATAACGCCATAGAGATTCTACCTTACTGGATCTCAGGTCCTCCTTCTTGAACCGCGAACGGATTTTTTCATAGTCGTAAATCACATCCAACGTTCCATTGTCGAGGCCGCATTCAGGGCAGACATAAAGGACTTCATTTATGTTGTACTTTTTTCCGCAAGTTACACACGCTAGATGGTCGACTTTTTCCATGAGAATTAGCTCAATCTTTGTAGGGGAGAGACGCACCCTCACCTTGGGTACTGCATATGAAAGCTTCGTTTCGGAGAAAGCTCAATTCCTGTTGTCTTGGGAATATTCCGGAACAACTCTAAGTTTTGGGCTGGTCCGACTGAAACCTTGTATTTGATGGGCATTTTAATCGTCCAAATTTGAATATGTCAAAGCCATGAGAAAAATTGCCGTAACTTATAGTGCATGAAATTTCTAATGTGAAATGTTCTCAACTCTACATGGGCTTGATAGGATGGAGTTTCCAGGAAAAAACTCTTTGGAATGAGCCGTGTGGGATGAGGCTGATAATTGTAAAAATGGATTCTGTGTTATCCCTTAGTCCCCTAGTAGGCTTGTGCTATACTCGGGACCCTACGACGCAGGAGCTGATAAATGCCGGGGTTTAAACATCACATATTTATTTGTGAGAACCAGCGCGACGCGGGCGATCCAAGAGGGTGCTGTATGGACCGTGGAGCGGAGGGGTTGCGTGCGGTATTTAAAAAGGAAATTGAGAAGCATGGTTTGAGAGGTGTTGTTCGAGCCAATAAGGCGGGGTGTCTTGACCACTGCGAATTTGGCCCAACGGTTGTGGTTTATCCGGAAGGTGTGTGGTACTGGGTTGGCGATTCGAGCGACGTAAAAGAAATTGTAGAAAAGCATATTGTTGGCGGGGAAGTTGTGGAGCGTTTGCTACTTCCAGAAGAACTCTCAAGCGGCGATTCAGAAGATGATCCTGCAAAGGCTATGTTAGAAAACTTACCCATGCAACGTCCCAGTCCCGAGATATCTTAAATTATTTTATTAAAGTAAAGTATTAATTAAATATACTTATAATATTGATTATTAAATATTAATTACTATTGGATTTTATATGCCATCTCCTGGATTTCGAAAAAAGAAAAGGGGGAAGCGACCCTTCAAAACAAATATCTCTACCGAGGATATTCAGAGGTTTGTTGGTGAGGTAAAGGCCGGGAGGTCATCGGGTTATCGAGAACGTTCCTTGGCGGTTCACGGCTGGATTTGTGCAAAATGCGGCCGTGAGTTTGATCGTTCAAATCTTCACTTGTTAACGGTTCACCACAAGGACGGAGACCCACAAAATAATCCTCCCAGTGGCAGTAATTGGGAGAATTTGTGTATTGATTGTCATGATGACGAGCATTCTCGAGGTATCCTCGGGGATTACTTAACAAAAGATAAATGATTGCCTAGATTTTTTTGCGCCTTGTCGGTTGCCTAGAAGGGTGATTTCTCGTGGGTAAGTCTTCCCGTTTCCCTACGGGTGTCTGTATATTGGGTTGTGGGGGAATTGCCCAACGGCACGCGCGCGCGATTCTTGGAATTCCCAATCCTCCTCGTCTTTTCTTTGCTAGCCGTTCGGCCGATAAGGCTGAAAAGTATCGAAAAGACTTTCATGGAGTCGGAGGGTTTGGATCCTATGAAAAAGCCCTTGCTGATCCTCGAGTTCATGCTGTCGTGATTTGTACTCCCCACCATCTGCATCTTGAGCACGCTAGACTGGCTGCCGCGAACGGAGTCCATATTCTAATGGAAAAACCCCTTGCAAGAACTCCTAACGAAGCGGATGAGATCATCCGTTTTGTGAGTCAGTCCAGATCCAAAACAGGTAGGCGTTGTTTACTTATGGTGGCCGAAAACTTTCGTTTTAAACCAAGTGTAAGAAAGGCCCGTCGGTTGATGGAAGCTGGTGTTGTTGGGATGTTGAAGCATGTTCGCGTCAAGACATGTACTTTTGCATCTCATGAGGGCTGGCGTAGAAGCCAGGAAAATATGGGGGGCGGAGCATTAATTGATGGAGGAATCCATTGGGTGGATACGGTCCTCTACTGGGCGGGGCCTGCAAAAAGTGTTTATGCTGTTGCTGGCCGGCAAACCAACGAAAATGTTCCATTCGAAGATACCATCCACGTTCTTAGCGAACACGAAAATGGTGTGGTTGGTGAGCTTACTCATTCGTGGGGGGTACCCGGACCGGGAAAGTTTCAGTTTTCTTCGATCAACGGATCGAAAGGAACACTCTATATAGAAAATCACGGATATTTTCTTTACTTAACTGGAAATCGCCGAAGGTTTTTTTTCTCTCAAATTAAGGATTGGGCTGGATTTATGGGTATGCAGAAGGAGTTTTGTCGAGCGGTTAATTGCGAGTTATCTGCCGGGGAAGGGGGCATTGGTTCGCAAGGTGAGACCCCGAAGCTTGAGATGGGTGGGGAAGAAGGACGAAGTGCACTTGAATTCGTGTCGGCTGCTTATCGATCGTTTCAGGAGGGCCGTAGAATAATTTTGAGGAACTAAGAATGAAATCAGGTTCGAAATTAAGGCAGGTAATTTAATGGGCCAGATCGAAATTCCCTGTGTCATCATGCGAGGCGGAACCAGTAAGGCATTGTTTTTCAAGGAAGAGGATCTCCCCAGGGATCGTGAAAAATGCAATCAGGTCCTGCTGGCGGCCTTCGGTAGTCCCGACACTCGTCAGATTGACGGTCTTGGCGGAGCAGACCCATTGACGAGTAAGTGTGCAATTGTTAATCCTTCGACCAGGAAGGAAATCGATGTTGACTACACTTTTGCCCAAGTTTCTGTTGATCGACCCTATGTTGATTGGCGTAACAACTGCGGAAACATCTCCTCGGCGGTTGGGCTGTTTGCCGTTGAGGAGGGGTGGGTTAAACCTAAGTTCGACAAAGCACGTGTTCGTGTCCTCAATACAAATACGAACAAGGTGATGGAGATTGATGTTCCAGTTGAAGGGAAAGCACCCAGGGAAGAAGGAGATACTTCTATCCCGGGAGTGCCGGGCAAGGGCTCAGCAATTCGAGTTGGATTTCTCGGAGCTGGCGGAGCGGTAACTGGAAAGCTCTTACCTTTGGGTAAGCCGGTAGAAGAAGTAGACATTGGAGAGTATGGCGCTTTCACTCTATCTGTTGTGGATGCGGCTAATCCGTTATTTTTTGTCCCCGCCGAGCAGGTTGGGTGGACAGGATCAGAAACCGCTGAAGAAATGGAGGCTTCGCAAGTTGCCTTGGCCAGACTTGAACGGATCAGAGGGGAGGTTGCTTTTAAACTTGGGTTCGTATTAGATCCGGCGCGTGCCCGACTAGAAAGTCAATCAATTCCGAAGGTTGCTGTTGTTGCATCACCTGAGGATTATCTGGACGCTTCTGGACAATTAGTTTCCAGCGATGAACACGATTTGCGGGGGCGTATGTTGTCCATGGGTAAGGCTCACAAGGCGTATGCATTGACAGGAGCTATCTGTACGGCTGCAGCAGCTTATACTGAAGGGACACTGGTAAACCGTATTGTCCAAGAAGCTCGGGGAGAACTCCCAAAGACCCTTCGGATTGGACACCCAGCCGGCGTAATTGAAGTTGAGGCTGAAGTGGAAAATGGAGTGTTGCTTAAGGCTACGGTTGTCCGCACAGCGCGACGTCTCATGGAAGGTTTGGTGTGTATTCCGTCAAGAGTTCTCTAATCATTTTTGAGTAATGGCAATGTGCTTACTTCTGTGAAAATGGTTAAGGGATACGTCACATTTTTTATCGTTGAATGGATTTTATTGTTTGCAAGATAAGGAGAGGAACGATATGGCCGAAGCGAAAAAAACCGTTCTTGAGAATATGGCTGATGCTAAAAAAACGATTCTCGAGTTTGCGGATTATACTTGACCATTTTGTTATATAGCTCTCGGCGGGGCCGAGGTGATTGAAAAAGAAACAGGGGTCCAGGTTCTTTGGGTACCATGGGAGGGGCGGCCGGAAGGTATCCCTTTCATGGAATCTACTCCTGAAGAAGCCAAGGAACGGTTGGCCAAGCATATCTCCTTGGCCGAAAGATACGGAATGACGCTTATTTATCCTGTAAAGAGCTGTCGGACAAGATTAGCCAATCAGGCGACTCTTTTTGCTAGGGATCAAGGGAAGATGAAGGAGTTTCGGAACGGGGTCTACGAAGCACGGTTTCAAAAAGACCTTGATATTGGTGACCCTCGTGTTTTGGTATCGATTGCAGAGCAGGTCGGAATTGATGGTCAAGCTTTGAGTGAGGTGTTGGAAGCCCAAAACTATGGTAAGGAACTCGACGATTTGAGACAGCAAGGCCAGGCTATGAGTGTTGAGGGTATTCCTACGTATATAGTCGATGGGCAACTGATTTTTGGTATGGATCCGACAGATGAAGTTATCGATGCCATCCGGTTGCAGGAGAAGTGAAAGTTCATAGCTTTAACCCAGATGGACCGTTTGCATTGTTTTGACGGTTTTGCCATCACTTTATTGCTGAAACGAGCAGCGAACGTTTCGCCGAGGTGCTTTACCGATGACGAAATACAATGTGTCTGAAATGTGGGACTACTATACAGCCCGACTTTTGTCCGATGGTGTCAATCACAATGAATTAGTTTACATGAGGTCTGAAACAAAGAGTTGGGAAGACTGGTGTGATGTTTGGTGTGGTGTTGGAACCAGGCACGAACTAGAAGCAGAAGAAGCCTTGGAGCGAAATTCAAAAGTAACAGCGGGCGAGGAGTTTTGGTTGGCCAGTCTTTATTTTCATTATGGCCAATATCTATTTTGGCATGATCAGGTGAAAAAGAGTGCGGCACAGTTTCGTAAAGTCGATCTCTATAAAAAAGCGGCCCCTCTCCTCGATCCAATGGCAGAGCGAGTTGAGATCCCATATGAGGGGACTTTGTTACCGGGCTACCTTAGGCTGCCCATTGGGTATTCCAATTGCCCTTGTGTTGTCTTAATTGGGGGGTTGGAGAGTACAAAAGAGGAGAGTTACCTATTTGAGCAGATGCTTCTTCGGCGAGGCGTTGCTACCTTTGCTTATGACGGGCCAGGACAGGGAGAGGTTTATTTTGATTTGGAGTTGCGGTCTGGTTTTGAGCAAACAGGAACTGCGATTTTGGAATATCTCTTAACACGGCCGGAAGTAGATGGCGACAGAATTGGGGTTTTTGGTAGAAGCTTCGGAGGGTATCTTGCACCTCTTTGCGCTGGGCACGAGTCACGTTTTCAAGCTTGTTGTGCATACGGTGCTTTCTATGATTTTGAGAATTTTGATTTTATGCCGAATATTATCAAGGACGGATTTCAGTTTATAACAAAGAGCGAAAACTGGGATGAAGCGAAGGTCGCTTTGGAGGTGTTTTCGTTGAAAGGTGTCCTGGAAAATATCACGTGTCCTTTGTATATTCTCCATGGTGAAAAAGATGCAATCATGCCTGCAGAAAGAGCTCGCCAGATGGCTTCTGAGGCGGGGGGTGAAACGGAACTGACCCTAATACCAGATGGTATACATGGTGTTCATCATGTCGCGCACTTCGAGCGTCCAAAGATGGCTGATTGGCTAGCGGCGAAACTCTCCTGATTGTTAGTTTATCTAATTGCTTATGATTTTCTGACTATCTTAGGCCGTGTAGGGCTTTTCCGAATAGAATTGTTTCCAGGTGGCCCCACTGAAGAATTCTTCTGGTATTTCGCTAGCCGGGCTGTCCATAGTTATTGTGAGATTGCCTGCCGGATCCCGCCATGCATAACTAGGTTTTCCCAGACAGATACTTGCCACGGATTTCTTGGGATTTTCCGGATTGATTTCCATTACCATCGCCGCGAGAGAAGTTTCCTCTTCCGGAGTCTCCCCGTAACGGCAGATAGAATTTGGGCCCGGCCCATTAGAATGATCCATGGAAAAT
The DNA here is from genome assembly GCA_964437725.1 of uncultured bacterium. GTDB lineage: Bacteria > UBA8248 > UBA8248 > JACPRG01 > CAYTIB01. Next base: position 17,721 of record CAYTIB010000040.1, read on the forward strand.
TCGATCATCTTTTCCCGGCCAATATCCCCATAGTTTTGCTCAAGAAGCTCCATGCAACGCGAATATCGTTTGTGCCCAGCGATATCTTCTGGATCGTTTAGCTGATCGAGAAGACGAAAGTGATTGGCCCGTGACGCAACCTGATCCCCTCGAACAATCTCCACAGCAAACTGTGTGTATGATCCTTCGATAATGAAGCATTCTTTCTTATCTAAGAACTCAACATTGCCAGGAGTGCTCATCGGGTTACCCATCAGATCAGATAGTGTTTTGTCTGCGGCTTCATGAGCATTGTCAAACTCCAGTCCGTCTCGCATGATTTGGGCTCGATCAATTGCTCGTAAGGAGGTTAAATCGACCTTCTTATTTTTAAGTTCTGTGGTCCGCCCAATATTGCTTGCAGTGACGACCCCTGCGTCATTCATCCCCATCTTGATCCCAGTAGAGCCAGCGGCACAGACTCCGAGAATCCTGTGTCCAGAATCAGAGTGTGTGTCCTGGATAATATTAATTTCTTTATTGAGGTGAAAGTTAGGACCTTCAAGAGTTTTGCCGCCGACTTTGTCACTGTTTTTAAGAAGAATGGGACAACCTGAGGAAGAGGCTTTTCCCATTGCCATTAGCACTGTGCAACCGTCGCGAAAAACCGCATCTTCGTACAAATTAAACGCGAGTAGATCTTCAAATGGAACTTCTGATCCTTGACTCAGATGCTGAATCTCCTCCAGGCTGCTTACCCGTAAACTACTCTCTTGATGAGGGAGTGTCTTTAGGACTTCGTTTCGGTGGATTCCAACGTCCTGTAAAAGATTCCAAAACATATGTAAATTGTCTTCAATGGCCGGACGGGCAACCGCCCCCCGATCCTCCAGGGCCGTACTCATCAGGTTTTCCTCCAACTGAACAAGGTGTTTCTAGCCGACTCTCGAGCGAGAATTCGAGAGTCGGCTAGGGAATTGTTACTTTCTTTTTCGACTCGCCGTGCGTCTTGATTTTGAAGCTGCTTTACGAGGTGGTTTGTGATCTACAGGAGTGACTAAATCTCCAATAGGCGGGCCGTTGATCTTGCCATTTTCCATTACGACATTTCCCCGGATGATGGTGTAAACAGGGGCTCCTTGAACTTTCCAGCCATCCCAAGGGGTGATCTTGTTTTTTGATAAAAGGTCCTTGGTCCGGATAATGTTCTTCTTCTTCATGTCAACGATAGTGATGTCCCCATCCGTTCCAAGTTGGAGTGATCCCTTTTCGGGATACATCTGCCAAACTTTTGCGGGGTTTTCAGATGCGACTCTGACATATTGGTTGAGCGTCATTCGTCTCTTGTTAACTTCTGTAAGCATCAGGGGGACATTTGTTTGCACACCTGGGAAACCAGGGATGGTGTCCCAAATGCTTTTGCGGCTTTTTTCTCTGACAGTGTGTGGAGAATGATCGGTCGCGACCATGTCAATCGTACCATCATTCAAACCTTTCCAAAGAGTATCATGGTGTCCTTTGTAGCGAATCGGAGGGTTCATGCGCAGCATGTTTCCGATTTTTTTCTTCTTCATCAATTCAGCTGTCATGAGAAGGTAGTGAGGTCCGGTCTCGACGGTTACATCGACATCACCTTTTTCTTTGGTCTCTCTGATCATGTCAATTACTTCTTTGCAGCCCTCATGCAAGTCGTGTAGCTTTGCACCCGTAAGACGGCAGTAATTGATAGCCGTCATAACAGCCTGGACTGCAGAGATAGGAGGTCGGCTATCAACATGTGCGTATGGGTCCTTCCGACCTTCTTTTTTGTACTTTTCAATGAGGTGGCTAACAATTGGACGATGTTCTCCGTGGATGCAGGTTCGTCTACCCGTTGGAGCTATGATGTCCCAGGCCTCAATTAAGGGACCGTCGTCAGGTGCGGGAATACCACCAACGGTTTCGCCGAGAAAAACTTTATAACCAATAACTCCAGCCTTATGAAGTGGAATCAGTTGTTTGAGATTGCTATTGAGTACGACAGCAAGGACAGCGACGTCAACAAAAGATTTCCCTCTCAGGCGTCTAACCTTCAGGTTGAATGCAGGCACTTTTGCCGTTG
>CAYTIB010000041.1:0-12537 GCA_964437725.1 uncultured bacterium
GCCGATGAAGACGCATCCCTAGCATAGGAATTAGACTTTGACCGCCGGCTAGCAACTTACAATCCTCACCGTAGCGGCCTAGTGCCTCCAATACCTCTGGTACCGTATTCGGTGACATATACTTAAAAGGTGCAGGTTTCATTTCGCAATACCTTCCCGCTTCTTTCTTTAGGGATTTACTGGTTCACCCTTAAACTCTATTTTAATAGCGACTTCGGACCATACGTAAAATCATTCGATGCATCGGATTGAATTAAATCTAGCTAGTAAATTTATGATTTTTTATAAATTCAGGATTAATATAGAACCCATTCTGCCATAACCTTTCTTTATCGTCCATCCGGATATTAGAGATCAGTGTAAGTTTCATGGAGTCTAGCCTAATTAATTTAAGACTATAACCAATTTTAGAATTTTATTTTTCTCGATTAATTGATTAATGCTTTTACACAATTGAATTGTTGCCAACTATTTTGATTTTCAATGTCGGAATATATTTGAATATTGACCTGATTAAAGGCGATTGCTAGCCTCTTATTTGGATTTCAAATAAAAAGAATCTGTTTGATTCTCCTTGTTAGGATGTGGGGTGATGGTAGATTTCGGGACTGGTCTTCAGGAGAAGCGCCTCCGACGAACTGTGGAGCTCTGCGCCTCATCGCATCCTTACTTCCACAGGAAATTTCGAGAATGGGGACTTGAGTCTCGCGATATTTTGAGCCTTGAAGATCTGTCGCAAATCCCAATTACCAAAAAAAATGATTATATGGCCGAGCCTGACTCCTTTTATTTGAGGCTCGGGGAGAGTCCGCTTGCTGTGTCTAAAGAGGAAACCGTTCTTTGGGACGTGGTTTATACAACGGGAACGACTGCAGGGGTTCCCACGCCTTTTTACAATACGACCCATGATATGTATGCAATTCTTGAGCAAGCTCGGCGTTGTGCTGAAGCCGAAGGCATCAGATCTGAGGACCGGATCGCTAATCTCTACCCATTGGCAGGATTTCCTACTGGAGCTTTTCAAAGTGTAATTCGCACTTCCAGTATTTGTGGGGTTCCCATGGTTTCAGGACTGACAGGCGCGTCCGAATCAGAGTTTTTGGTGCGTCATTCCCTGGATGAGGCTTTGGGTATTGTGGGTGGATTTGACCCGACTGTCTTATGGGGTGTGCCAAGTTTTATAAGACGATTTCTTTACGAAGCCAATTCTCAAAAAACCAACCTTTCGAATGTTAGATTAATTATAACATCGGGAGAATTTGTTTCGGAGGCTCTTCGTTCAGAGTTCAAGGAGCGAATTCAAGCATTGAGTGGTAAGAGTCCTAAGGTATTGTCCCGCTATGCTTTTACGGAAATGTCAGGAGGATTTGTCCAGTGCGAGGAGGGTATATCACCCCAAAATCTGATTCCTGACCTGTACTACTTTGAAGTGGTCGACGAGAACACTGGAAATCAAGTCTCGCCTGGAGAAAGCGGTCTTTTAGTTATTTCTCATCTTCACCGAAGGGGTACAGTTTTATTGAGATATGCTGCTGGAGATATCGTGACACTCTCAAGAGAATCTTGCCCATCTTGTGGAAGAGTGGGGGAGAGGATTACTTCCACTCCGCGTCGTGTTGGGGGTTTAGTGAAATGCAAAGGCATGCTCGTCAACACTAATTTGCTTGTGGAAACTATTTCCACGACTAAGGGAATTGGAGAGTTTCAGGTGGTTTTTTCGCGCAAGGATAATCCAGGGGCAATGGATGAATTAATTATTCGAGTAGAATTGGACTCGAAAGGTTATGAAGAAATGGATGTTAGGGACCAAGAACAATTCCAAGAGAAAATTGAGTATCTTGTTAAAGAGGCTGTATCTATCCGACCAAAGATTGAGTTTGTGCCCCGGGGATTCCTGTATGATGAGAGGCGATCGATTAAGGCAAGAAGGGTTTTAGATCTTCGGACACAAGCAAATGATTGATTTGGGATAGAACTAATGGATATGAATGCTGTAGGTCAGGCCTTTCCACCGTACGAGTTTTTGGTTGAGAGAGGGAAAATTCGTGAGTTTGCCGAAGCTTTAGAAGATCCTAATCCCATATATCGAGATCCGAAATATGCTGCTGAAACTCATTTTGGGAAAATTCTTGCTCCGCCGACTTTTGTGAGAACTTTCCTTTATGAATCGCGAGATGCAGTGGATGCTCTACTAGTTTCTGACTGGAGCTACATTGTTCACGGCGAGCAACAATTCGAATACTTTGGGCCAGTGTTTGCCGGAGACGTTCTCACAGGTCAGGATCGAATCTCTGAGATGTATCAAAAAAAAAGCCGTCGGGCAGGTATGCTTAATTTCGCTGTCATCGAATCCACTTTTCATAACCAGTTAAAAGAAAAAGTTATTGTTGCGCGTAGGACGCTGATTGAGACAGGGGTTCGTATAGAAGAAACCTCTTCAAAAAAAGATCTTGAACCATAGGAGGTTGATCGATTACCTCAATTTTATTTGAAGACGTAAATGTTGGGGATTTTGCTCCTCCCTTGAGAATGGGTCCACTCACTAGGACACATTTTGTTGTCTACGCGGGAGCATCGAAAGATTTAAATCCCAACCACCACGATGAGAAATACGCTCGCACGAACGGAAACCCGTCCGTTTTTGCTATGGGGATGCTTCCGGGAGGATATTGTGCCAGGTTGCTAACTGACTGGTTTGGTGATGGTTCGCTGCGGAGACTTCGTCTTCGTTTTGTTTCACGTGCTTGGCCGGATGAGGTGATAACCTGCACTGGTATTGTTAAACGAAAATACGAAGAAAATGGTGAAGCGTTGGTAGATTGTGAGTTTTCTGCTGTGAATCCCAACGGATCAGAGCTGATTAGTGGAGAGAGCACTTCTTGTTTGCCTAGGCGAAAGAGTTGAATAGATGGATCTTGTTCGTTCACTGTTATTCGTACCTGGTCACAAGTTTCAGATGTTTCAGAAAGCCCTTTTGTCAGGTGCTGATGGGTTGATATTCGATCTTGAAGATTCGGTTCCTTCCTCTGAGAAAAAGCTTGCAAGAGAACAAGTGGGGGAGGCTCTGCGAGAGCATTCTTCCATCCCACGTTACGTTCGGATTAACGGCTTTGAATCGAGGGAGTCGGAAGATTGGCTGAGAGCAGATCTTCGTGCCGTAATAGGGGAGGGGGTTTCTGGTATTATTTTGCCAAAGGCCGAATCAGCTGATGAAATCAAGACACTTGATAGGGAAATGCAGAAATTAGAATCAAAATTGGAGGTTAATTCTGGAAAAATTGAAATTGTTCCCTTTATCGAATCCGCACGAGGGATACATTTCACCTATGACATTCTAACGTCCTCTTCTCGAACTGGTTCTGTCATCATTGGGACAGCCGAGGATGGGGACCTTGTCACAGATCTTGGTTGTCGGTGGTCGCGAGAGGGTGTCGAACTTCTTTATGCGAGATCTAAAGTGTTGCTTGAAGCCCGAGCTGCAGGAATTGAACACCCTCTGGATGGAGTTTTTTTGGGTCTCGATGATGAAGAGGGTTTGATTCGCGATGCTAAAAACGCAAAAGATTTGGGTTATAGAGGGAAGACAGTTATCCACCCACGACAGGTGAATCCAGTGAACCAAGTGTTTTCTCCCTGTCAAGAGGAAATGGATTACTACCGAGAAATGATCGAAAGGTTTGAGAAGGCTGAAAAAACCGGATCCGGGGCCATTTCTTACAAAGGAAAAATGATAGACAGGGCAATGGTCAAAAAAGCGCATGCACTTCTTGCACAGGCCTTCTCTCTAGAACAGAGTATTAAGAGATAGAAACAATATGTGGAGATTGCGTTTACGTATTTGTATTTTTAAAGAGAGACTTTGCCCGCTCCCAAACTATATCTGCTCGCTTTTGGCATTGCTTTAAGATTTCTTTTTCATCGATGTTTGTAAATTTTCTTTCACTAACGATCCATTTTCCATCGATCATTACCTCTGTTACATCACTACCATTGGAATTGTATACGATGTTTGTAAGTATATTTTCTGGTCTGATGGGGTTAGTCCATGGAGTTGTCATATCGAGTAGAAAGAGGTCGGCTTTTTTACCGGCCTGAAGAGAGCCAATTTCTTTATCTAGCCCGAGTGCTTTAGCGCCGCCCATTGTTGCTAATTCTAAAACCTTTTCAGCGTCTATGATACCAACATCGTGAGCTTGGTTCCGTGTAAGTAGAATGGCCGCACGAAGGATTTTGAAAACGTCGTTTGAGAGCCAGTCTGAACCTATGGAAACATTTACTCCTTGCTTGTAAATCTCAGTCATGGGTGGGAAGTATGCTCGTTTCCCCACAAGGTAAGCAGTGTGAGACATGTGTGCGCCAGACTCAGCCATCATAGTAATTTCTTTCGGGGTCATAAATACGCAATGTATCCCTACGAAATTTGGTGACAAGTATCCTAGGTCATGCATGAACTCAACTGACCCTTTCCCATATGCTTTATGCATGAATTCCACTTCCCCTGGAACCTGTGCAAGGTGTACATGGTATCCAAGGTTGTGTTTCTCACCGAGTTCTTTGATTCGTAAAAGTGTGGTTTCTGAACAAGTGTCGGGCGAAAAGGGACCGAATCGGCAAGTTATGCGTCCGTCTGCACTCCCATTCCATTCATCGATGAACTTAAGTGCCTCATCTATCGAACGCTTGCCCTCGTCCTCGTTGAAGTTCCGGTACAGGTTATCAGGGCCCAGTTTGGTTAGATCTGCCTCGCTAATATTTTCAGCGATTACGGCCCGAAGACCAAGATCCTGGACAGCCTTAGCCGTTTCCCGTTCGAACCACCAAACCTCGTTGATGGTTGTGGTGCCCGTTCGAATCATTTCCATCGCGTGCACCATTGCAGGGAAGTAGACTTCTTCGGGGCGAATGTAATTTCTCTGAAGTGGCATTGCTATACTGAAGAGCCCGCCTGAGACACAAGGTGGATCTTCGGTTATGGCTTTATTGAAGGCTCCCATCAGGTGAGTGTGTGTATTAACAAACCCTGGAAGTATAGCCTTACCTGACGCATCAAAGGTTTCGTCGGGAATGAAATCTCTTCGAATCTTATCAGTTGGTCCAACTGCAATTATTTTGTCGTCTTGGATAGCAATTGCGCCACGCTCAATGTAGGGTTTGTCCCCTGCTATGGGGATGACCCATCCGTTTTCTATAAGTAAGCGGTTCATAATGTTCCCTCTGCGGATGATTTGAGGATGAAGGTAATCTACAGGCTTATTAATAGTGTCATTAATTCTATGTAAAATTTGTGTTAAGACCAAATTTACATAGGTGGCAAATATTAGATGTGTAGATTTTCTGTGTCATTAGGTTTTATTTTGAATTGCAGTAGATCTGAAAGAAATTTAGAATACCCGTCGCCGAGGGGATGGATTTATCTATGAGTAACTTATCTATTACCCAGAAAATATCGATAGTTGGCGAAGATGATGCTGTTGCCTTACTTGCGCCTGGTCGAAAGCCACTCACCTATAAGGGATTGCGACAGCAGGTCTCCTATGCAAAACAACAGCTAAGTGATAGGGGGATTGGTACGGGCGCTAGAATCGCTCTGGTTTTACCTAATGGTCCCGAGATGGCTATGGCTTTCTTGAGTGTTACATCAGGGATGTGTGCAGCTCCGATCAATCCATCACTTCAAACAAAAGAACTAGAGTTTTCTCTGGCAGACATAGGGGCAGCAGCTGTTATTGTGGCATCGGACCTCGATTCACCCGTTTGGGATGTTGCCTCGAGGTTGAGGATTCCCGTTGTCTCGCTTAAGCCGAAGCTCGATAGTGAAGCGGGATTGTTTGAGCTATCCGGAGAAAAGGTGGGATCTCCCCAAGAAATAAGGGAGCCTAAATCGAAAGATGTTGCAGTTTTGTTACATACTTCAGGGACGACTGCACTTCCTAAATTAGTTCCATTGACTCAGGGAAATATAGCTGCGTCGGTCGAAAATGTTGTTTTGTCGCTGGAACTTCATCCGAGCGATCGTTGTCTTCAAGTCATGCCAATGTTTCATATCCACGGATTAATCGCTTCCCTGTTATCATCTTTGTCATCGGGCGGAAGTGTCGTTTGTACGCCGGGGTTCAATGCGTTTCTTTTCTCGCCATGGGTTAATGAATTTAGACCGACCTGGTATTCGGCGGTCCCATCCATGCATCATGGAATTTTAAGTTGCCTGTCACGTTTTCCCGGCAATCCCTTGGAATGTAAGTTCCGGTTTGTTCGTTCCTCTTCTGCTGCTTTGCCGACTTCGATTCATAGGCAGCTTGAAGAAGTATTTAGGGCACCAGTAATAGAAGCCTATGGAATGACTGAGGCTTCTCATCAGATTGTTAGCTGTCGAGTTTCCTCAGAGACACATAGGCCGGGCTTCGTTGGGAATTCCAAGGGAACGGAAGTTGCTATCGTTGATGGAAAGGGGAAGCAGCTTCTGCCTGGTAATCGAGGGGAGATTGTGATTAAAGGACGAAACATAATGAAGGGTTATGTAAATAACTCGAAAGCCAATGCTGAGTCTTACTTTGGTAAGTGGTTTCGTACGGGTGATGAAGGGGTACTGGATGAGACAGGTTGTCTCACTTTGACAGGTAGAATAAAGGAAATTATAAATCGCGGGGGGGAGAAGGTGTCACCCCTCGAGATAGATTTGGTTATTCAGGAACACCCTGCAGTAGAGCAAGCAGCAACATTTGGTTTTCAACACGATGATGTAGGTGAGGAAATTGGTGTCTTGATTGTCATGAAAAAAGGGCAAAAGGAGACAGATGAGAATATTAAAAAATTTGTGTCGGAACGTTTGGCCCCATTTAAGGTTCCTCGGAAGATAGTTTTCGTTCAGGATATTCCCAAAAGTCCAACAGGTAAAATAGCGCGAAGAGAACTTGGTGATAAATTTGGTCTAGAATAACTCAGACCCCGATTTATCTGGAGGCTAACGAGAAGGCAGTGTGGAATCAACATTGCATTTTGTCTTGAGAATTTTCTTTATACTGCCCCGACTTCTTCCGCGGATGCGATTTCGTTATCATCAAAACCGAGTAATTCTCGAAGGATTTCCTCGGTGTGTTCACCTAGAAGTGGAGACCTTTCAACATCGGTGGGTGAGTCGGAAAGTTTAATAGGATTACCTACTGTCAGGTAATTACCACGTTCTGGGTGTTCGACGTCTACTATGGTTCCGGTGTCTCGTAAAGAGGGTTCCTCACTAAGTTCTTTCATTGATAAAATTGGACCAACTGGAATATCCAGGGGGTTACAGATTTTCATCACTTCGTGTTTTGTCTTTGTTATTGTCCAGGCTTCGATCGCTTCAAAAACCTCGGTTAACCTTGAGAGTCTGGCTGAAGGTGTCGCAAAATCAGGATCTTCCTTCCAGTCCGGTTTTCCAATTAAGTCACAAATGTGTGTCCAGACTGCGGCCTGCGTAATAAAATAAGTGTAGGCGCTGGGGTCTGTTTCCCAACCTTTGCATTTCAAGACTCGGCCAGGTTGTCCCCCTCCTGAATCATTTCCTGCCCTCGGTGTTGCATCACCAAATTCAATCTGTTCGCCATATTGGGAATACTCTTCCAATGGCCCATGCTGCAGTCGCTGCTGATCCCGGAGTTTCACCCGGCACAAGTTCAATACTCCATCCTGCATGGTTGCGAGGACTCTCTGTCCCCGTCCAGATTTCTCCCGTTGAAATAAGGCTGTCACGATCCCCAAGGCCAAGTGGAGCCCCGTACCAGAATCCCCGATCTGGGCACCTGTCACAAGTGGAGGACCGTCAAGGAACCCAGTTGTTGATGCTGCACCCCCCACACATTGGGCCACGTTTTCATAGACTTTGCACTCCTCGTATGGGCCTGCTCCGAAACCCTTTACTGATGCATAAATTATCTTTGGATTTATCTCTTGTATTTGTTCCCAAGTAAAACCCATTCGGTCTAATGCGCCTGGTGCGAAATTTTCAACCATCACATCACATTTCTTTATCAATCCAGAAAATATTTCTTTTCCTTTTTCATCTTTAGTGTTCAAAGTGATACTGCGTTTATTGTGATTCAGCATCGTGAAATAGAGACTGTCGGCACCTGGAATGTCTTGCAATTGCCCCCGAGTTGCGTCACCAATGCGAGGTCGCTCAACTTTAATAACATCGGCACCAAACCATGCTAGCAACTGTGTGCAAGTCGGTCCTGACTGGACGTGGGTCATATCCAAGATCCGAATGCCTTCTAAAGCTTTCATTGCGATCTCCGGGCTGCTATGCAGTTATGTGAACATTCTACTTGTACATTGTCTGGGCTTTGGTTCCAGGCGCATACTCATTAGGATCAACCCAGATATTGATCACAGCCGACTTGCCTGAATTCCGAACAGATTCCCGGGCACGACTAAGTGCAGGTGCAATTTGAATTGCCTCCGTCACCTCCTCACCGTAACCACCAAGCATTTCACCAAACTTTGAAAAGGGGACATTTCCCAGTAGGTTACCCGTGTCGCCTCTTTCTTCGCCGTATTTAGTGATCTGTCCAAACCGGATTTGATTCATTGCAGAATTGTTTCCGATTACTGCAATGTATGGGGCACCAAAACGATTAGCCGTTTCCATATCAAAAGCTGTCATACCAAATGAACCGTCACCGTAGTAGCACAAAATTTCTTTCTCTGGATGTACCAGTTTGCTTGCTAGCGCAAATCCCGTACCCACTCCTAGCGAGCCTAATGCACCTGGATCCATCCAGTTTCCCGGTGAACGCGGCTGAACAGCTTGTGCGCTGATGGTAACAACATCACCACCATCACCTATGTAAACCGTGTTTTCATCCAGGAATTCATTTAGTTCCCATGCAACGCGGTATGGAGAGATTGGACTTTTGTCGGTTTTGAACTGTGGCATTAATTTCTCTGTTTTTTCTGACTCCAACTGTCGTAGTTCGTTAATCCATTCTTCTCGATCTGTCGACCGATTATTTTCAATCCCTACAGTGGCAGTTAAAACAGATGAAAGAATCGTATCGGGATTACCAGTGAGGCCAAGCGTGACATCTCTGTTTTTACCAACAGTTCGGTAGTCCATGTCGATTTGGACGACGATTGCATCCTGGCGAAGTCGTTTACCGTAACCCATTCGAAAATCAAATGGTGTGCCGACAATAACTATGACATCTGCCCGATCAAAGGCATCTCTGCGAGTCCGATGAAAGTGATGTGGATCCCCAGGGGGCAAGATGCCTCGGGCGGCTCCGTTGAAATATGCCGGTATATTGAGCCCTCGAACGAGATCAATCGCAGATTGGTGGGCCCTGGCTGACCAGACCTGTGTGCCCAACAGAATGGCAGGTTTTGTGGAATTCACGAGTATTTCTGCAAGTTGTTCAATGTCTTTTGGATCACCCAGGATTTTTGTTGACGAACGGTAGTGATTTGCTTTCGGAATTGTCGCTGTCTCTAAATCGACTTCTCGGTCGAGTACATCGCGTGGGATTTCGAGATAAGCCGGTCCGGGAGCACCGTTAAAGCATTCCCGCGCAGCCATAGAGATCATGTCGGCTATACGTTCAGTTGATCGCACGCTTGCCGAAAACTTGGTGATTGGATCCATGATGTCTGTATGAGGCAGATCCTGTAGGGATCCCATTTTGTGTTGAGTCAATGCTCCCTGACCACCGATGTGAAGCACTGGACTTTCGGACCTGAAGGCTGTTGCTAAGCCAGTGATTGCGTTGGTGCAGCCAGGTCCGGCTGTAGTGACAACACATCCTAATCGTCCGGTTTGGCGTGCATATCCATCTGCAGCATGAGCCGCTGTTTGTTCGTGCCGGACATCTATTATGCGGATACCTTCATCTAGGCATCCGTCGTAGATATCAATTATGTGACCACCGCATAGCGTAAATATCGTGTCGACACCTTCGTTCTTGAGGGCTTTGGCGACAAGGCGTCCACCAGAAATCACGTTATCAGCTGTGCTTTTTTTGGCGAGAGTGTCACTCGTCGTGCGAGACACCTCAGTTTTCAACTTATTCTTACTCATATGCTAGCCCCCATTCGTTTTAGTACTTTTTGTGCGTTTAGGGCCCGACTTGTCGGAAGGTTTCAAAAAACCACTTGCTAAGTTTTCTTGGTTGAAATTAGTGAGAACGAAATCTTCTACGGCTTTCAGGTGTTCGTACATTGCTGATTGAGCCGTTGATCCATCTCTCTTTTGAATTGCCTCACAAACTTTCTGATGGCCATTTAAGGAAAGCTTGGGCCGACCTCCAGTTTGGAATCGAGAGTCTCTGGTTTTCCCTAGTAGGTCATGTATTCCATCAATTAATCTGAGGAATACCTGGTTACGAGCGGCTTTTGCAATTGCAAGGTGAAATTCACTGTCCGCTTCGGAGCCGGCCTCCCCACGGGCAACCATTTCTTCGTGTCGTCCGATAATTTCCAAGAGGTCATCAACCTGCGATTCTGTTGCGCGCTCCGCAGCCTGAAGAGCCAGGTAAGGCTCTATGATTCTACGGACTTCAAAGATCTCACGAATATTGTCCTGTTCTTGAAGAATAGCCAAAGCAAGAGGCTGAATGAGGTTTTCAACGTTTGTGGATGTTACATATGTTCCGCTTCCCACTCTGCTTTCGACTAGCCCCAATGACTCGAGAACACATATCGCCTCTCTGACCGAGGCTCGGCTCACACTGAAAGACTCGACAAGATCCCTTTCTGGGGGAAGGCGATCACCTTTTTGTAGACGGCCCTGAGCTATAAGGGTTTGGACTTGGCTAACAATAGTTTCGTAAACTCTGTTCTTTTTTATTTCTTGTAATTCCATGATTTTCAATCGAATGTTGAGTTATTTGAGCAACTTATTTGGTTAAAAATAGGAAAAATAATTGGACTGACAACTATAATATCTCATGGTTTTTTGCTTTGTCAATTGCGTTTGTCGAAAAACGTTTTTTGGAAAGATTCCCAAGAATGTCCCCTTGACCCACCCCTGCCGATACGCGAACATTTGAGACGAGGTTATAAATTTTAGGGGCTTAAGGTCTGCTTGCCGAAATTCTAGTAGTTACCCAAGAAGCATAATGTTTTGATTCCTCTGGATTTGGGCCTTTCTAGCTTTAGGAATTTCGGGCGAGATCGATTGTTGTGGTTGCACTAAGCGATTACGACTGACAGGGAAGACGCCATGCGATTTGCAGTGGATACGGGAGGGACATTCACAGATCTAGTCTTAGAGGATGACAATGGTACCCTTTATATTTTCAAGTCTCCGACAACACCACATGATCCGATAGAGGGAATACTGAATGCGGTAGGAGTGGCAGCAGAAAGTTTATCCATAACGCCAAGGGAACTTCTTAAAGGCGGTGATATTTTTATCCACGGAACTACGCATGCAATAAACGCTGTTGTTACCGGAAACACTGCGAAGACCGCCTTCCTCACAACTAAGGGGCATCCGGACATTCTTGTTCTTCGGGAAGGGGGACGAATAGAACCATTTAATTTCCTTGTTCCATTTCCGAAGCCTTACATCCCTCGCTCTTTGACGTTTGAGATAACGGAAAGAATTCAATCGGACGGAAAAGTGGTTGAGCCTCTGGATGTGAAACAGGTAATTAAAACCCTACGACGGTTAAGCAAGCTTAATGTGGAGTCAATAGCAGTTTCTCTCTTGTGGTCGACAGTTAATCCGATCCATGAGAAGCGGGTTGGAAAACTTATCAAGACTGAACTTCCTGGTTTGCCGTTTACACTTTCCCATGTATTAAATCCAGTATTACGTGAATATCGACGTGCTTCATCCGCGTGTATAGATGCTTCCCTAAAACCGCTCATGTCGAATTACCTGAAAGGTCTCGCAAAACGTCTGCGTTCATCGGGATTTAAGGGGAGATTATTAATGTTGACTTCGCAAGGTGGTGTGATGGAAGCGAGGGAAATGACGAAAGCTCCTATTCATGCAATCGGTTCGGGCCCTTCAATGGCGCCTGTTGCTGGGCGTGAATACTCGCGGAGAGATGCAAAAGCCGATACAGCAATCGTCGCAGATACAGGGGGAACCACTTTCGATGTAAGTCCCGTTCGACGAGATAAGATTCCTATGACACCCGAAATGTGGTTGGGCCAGCGCTACCGAGGTCACATTCTTGGTTTTCCGTCAGTGGATGTTCGAAGCATTGGGGCGGGAGGAGGAAGCATAGCTTGGGTTGATGAGGGAGGATTGCTTCACGTTGGACCCATTAGTGCGGGTGCAGTTCCTGGTCCTGCATGTTACGGAAAAGGAGGCCAACAACCCACAGTTACAGACGCCTCCCTGGTTCTTGGTTATATCGACCCCGCTTATTTTTTGGGGGGTGCTATGGCCCTGGACATGAAGCAGGCAGCTCACGCGATTGAGACCCATGTGGGTATCCCATTGGGGTTGGGTTTGCAGGAGGCTGCGTGGGCCATGCTTCGTTTGGCAACTGAAAATATGGTTAGTGCCATAGAGGAAATCACTATTAACCAGGGAATCGATCCGCGGGG
>CAYTIB010000042.1:0-15284 GCA_964437725.1 uncultured bacterium
TTTTTTGTAATCAAAACCCTCACAACCTTCCTCTTGGTCCAGTCAGCTAACAGCACGGATTCCCAACTCGAGACTTCCAATGATCAACTTTTGAATTTGTGAAGTCCCTTCGAACAACGTATTCACTCTGGCATCTCTTAAATAACGCTCCACGGGATATTGATCCGTGTTGGCATCTATTCCGATAACTTCCATGGCTTGTGTCGCTGACCGGTTGGCCAACTCGCTAGCGTAGTATTTTGCAATGCAAGTTTCCCGAGTATTGCGGACACCTTGATTTTTGAGGTACCCGACTCGCATAACAAGGAGCCGTCCGGCTTCAATATCCCTGACCATTCCCCCAATGATTTCTCGAATCTCCGGTCTTGTTCTCAGGAGGGCCGGACCCGATTCTGCCACATACTTGCGTACCGAATCTAGACAGGCCTGTGCCAGGCCTACACAACCAGCCGCAACTGTATAGCGTCCGAAATCCAAAGTAGACATAGCTACCTTGAAGCCTGAATCCACCTCCCCCAGAACATTTTCAATGGGAATTTTTGCTTGATCGAATATCAACTCTGCGGTGTTAGATGACCATAGTCCAAGCTTTCCGTGTATTTCTTCGGAAGAACAACCTTCCCAAGCCATCTCCACTAAAAAGCCTGTTATCCCACGAGTCCCCTGTTGACCCTTATCGGTTTTCGCAAATACGAGAGCCAAATCGGATTTGCAGCCATTACTGATCCACATCTTACGTCCAGTAAGGACATAATGATCGCCCTTCAACTCAGCACCGGAGAGCATTCCCGCAACATCACTACCTGCATCCGGCTCTGTAAGGCCCATACATCCAAGCCATTCACCTTTTGCCATCTTACGGAGATATCGTTCTTTTTGTTCATCTGAACCCCATGTATATAATGGGAGTGTGCAAAGAGAAAGATGGGCAGAGAAAGTGCTACGCATTGAAGAACAGCCCCTCCCTATCTCCTCCGCTACTAAGCCGTGGGTAATGTAATCATATCCACGCCCACCCCATTCCTGAGGGATCGGTCCCCCCATAAAACCCTTTTCTGCAAGTTGCTTTAGGATATCAGTAGGAAAATGGTGCTCACGGGCTAACTGAGATGCGGCAGGTAAAAGGACTTCGTCGACAAAAGATCTTATTTCTTCTTGAACTTCAATAAGTTTATATGTTAGATTAAATTCCATATTGTATATATTTGATATTATTAAGTTTACAACTCATTTATAATTGTAGAATCCTTTTCCAGTTTTTACGCCGAGATGCCCAGCCTTCACCAACTTTCGAATCAAATAAGGAGCACGGTACCGTGAACTTCCAAGTTCACGGTACAAGGGTTCCATTTTTGCCATATGAATATCGAGACCAATCAAATCGATTAAAGCCAAAGGGCCCATCGGCATATTAGTCCCCATTTTCATTGCCTTATCGATATCCTCTGCCGCAGCTACTCCAGACTCGAACACCAAGACAGCCTCGTTCAATAAACCGGAGAGAACACGGCTAACAATCCCCCCCGGAGTCTCGATTTTCGTTACTATTGGATCTCTACCCACCGCCAAAGAAAATTCACGAGCCGAATCAATTACCTCTACTTTCGTTGCAATCCCAGGGATAATTTCAACTAATTTCATCACAACGGGCGGGTTAAAAAAATGCATTCCGATTACTCGTTCAGGATGTTTGGTTGCGAATGCTATTTCGCTAATTGAAAGCGCTGTCGTATTACTTGCGAGAACCACATTAACATCTGTGACTTTATCCAACTCTCTAAAAACCTCTTTTTTAATATCGATATCCTCTACAACTGCTTCTATTACGAAATCAGCCGAAGAAGCCTCTTCAATCCCCCCAGCTACTTCGATCCGAGACAGGATGACATCCTTATCTTTAATGTCCATTTTACTTTTATCGACACGACCCTGAAGGGACTGCTCAATTCGTTTAATACCATCTTGAACGAGGTTCTCACTGACGTCCATCAAAACCGCCCGGAGACCTGCTTGAGCCGCAAGTTGAACAATACCCACGCCCATTTGTCCTGCTCCAACAACAAAAAGACTTGTTACCGCCATCCAACATTTCCTTTCGTGGGGAAAAAAGAGTAGCTGCAGTTAATTGAATCAGTTGAGCCGCTCAAAAATAATAGTTACTCCCTGCCCGCCCCCGATGCAAAGAGTTACCATTCCCAAGATTTTGCTGTATCGCTTCAACGCATGCAAAAGAGTTACCGTTATTTTCCCTCCGGTCGCGCCGACTGGGTGCCCTAAAGCGATGGCTCCCCCATGTACATTAATCCGATTCCGATCCCACTCAAGTTCTCGTTCGACTGCAATCACTTGCGCGGCAAAAGCCTCATTAACTTCTATTAGTTCAATCTGTCCGAGAGTCAATCCAGACTTTTCGAGTGCCTTACGGACCGCGGGAACGGGCCCAATACCCATCACCTTTGGGTCTACTCCAGCACTAGCGTAGCTAACAATCTTCGCCATCGGCTTGAGGCCCAATTCTGCGGCTCGCCTGTGAGTCATCAAAAGAAGAGCGGAAGCAGCATCACATTGCGCACAAGCGTTACCTGCGGTAACAGTTCCATCTTTTTTGAAAATAGGACGAAGTCTTCCAAGTTTTTCCAAGGAAATATCTGATCTTGGAATTTCGTCTTTATCCAAAATCCCGGGAGCTTTTCTGCCCATATCTATAGGTACCTTAACAATTTCTTCCTCGAAAAAACCCTTCTCCAAAGCATTTAAAGCCTTATGCTGGCTCTGGAAAGCAAACTCATCTTGCTCGTCGCGGGTGATTGAATATTGAGTGGACAAAGTTTCGGCTGTAGAGCCCATAATCTCCCCGGTCAAACCACACACGTAACCATCCTTATGGGTCAAATCTAAAAATTCTTTATGCCCTTGACCTAACCCTCTACGTGCACCTTGCAGAATGTAAGGCACGCGGCTAGTATTTTCTACACCTCCAACGAGAACCGTTTCAGCATCACCCGCTCGAATGGCTTGCACCCCAAGGATAATTGCTTTAAGACTTGACCCGCATCTTTTGTTAACTGTCCAAGCAGGAACACTCTCAGGGACCCCTCCCTTAACGGAAACCAATCGAGCCGGGTTTGGCCCAACCCCGGCTTGCCAACCATTCCCAAATATCACTTCGTGAATTTCCCGAGGGTCAATTCCCGTCCTACTCACAACTTCCCTCACAACCAAGGCGCCTAACTCTGGAACTGAAACATCCTTCAGCGTTCCACCAAATTTACCACCTGGAGTTCTCACTGCTTCTACTACGACTACATCCTCCATGAACCCTTCTCTCTGGTTTGTACTGGAGTCTCAGGTCTACCGCACCTAGACAATGTTTCATTTACCTCAAGGTTATCCGGTACCTTAAGATTGAAGAAGCAACCGCAACTTGGAAACTATCAAAAGGGATGAAGAAGATCAATCCACAATAAATCCAAGACTCTTCAAGGTATGCATTTTTGCTATTGCGGCCGGATCACTTTCCACATTGAATGCTCCGGCATCTTCTGAATAAGCCTACCCTTAACCGCGAGACGAAGGAATCGATTCTCATTCTCAACATCCCCCATCAACAAATATGGGGAAGCATAAAATGGCCGTTCTCTCCGCACCCAATCAAGAAAAAACTTAGCGCTTTTCTTGTCGGTACCACGTACAGCAAGCGGAAGATATTTTCGAACCCAAACCTCCGTTTTGACACTGGCATATTGCATTCCTTCCGCCCATGCCCCCAAAAAAGCCAACGCGCTTTTTCTTTCTCGCAAAAGCCAGTTTTTCCAGGAGGCCCAGAAGAGACCCCCCAACCTTTCGCCGTTCCCCTCTGTTTCTGCCCATTGCCAAGCAAAGCTTTTTCCCACTCTTCTTAACCGTCCCTCCTGTAGCCCTTTCAGAACATACGGCATGGTACTTATTGCAATGTCCGCCTCACCTGCTGAAAGCTTTTCGGGACCAACTCTCCAAGGAGACGTAACAACCTGAAAATTGGACTCAATGTCTAATCCCCATAAATTTCCAAAAATAACCTGACCAATGCGTGTTCCCCTTGTATCCCAACCTGGGTGGACAAGTCTTTCCCCCTTAAAGCTAGTAGGAAAAAGTCCTGGGTGGGTAACTTTAGTATATAGGGACTCATAGGAGGTTGATTCTTTCCCCCAGATAACAATTTCGAGGTTATCGTCGAGAATCAAGCGAGCGACATCTATGGTACTTAACAAAACGATATCTGCCTCATTTTGAGTCAAAAGAATCTTCGTATTTCTGCTTGTCTTGAGGTCAAATGCAATACCAGTATTTTCTTTCCACTTCTCTAAAATCTTTTCGCGAATCAAATAACGGTTAATCATATCCGCTGTTATCGAAGGACTGATTACAACGCGTACCCGCCCTGTCTCAGCTTGTACCGACAAAGAAAGTATTAACCACCACGCAATCGCAAAAACCAATTTAAAAGACAACAGAGAAACGAAATAACATAAGTGTTGCGTCAATGTTGTACTATCTCGCTTTTTGTTTAAAACATTTGAGGAGAACATCAAATATCCAGTTTAGAAATTTCCACACACCCTGTCCAACTTAACCATGTAACCTAGTAGCTACTAAAAACTCTCCCATATCTTCGTAATCTTCAAAGATTCAGCTTGACGCTCTGTTTCTGGTGGCCATATATTGAACCGAAAGGAATTCGGGGGCGGGTAGCTCAGCTGGAAGAGCGCCGGCCTTACAAGCCGGAAGTCACAGGTTCAAGCCCTGTTCCGCCCACCATGAAACTTAATAATACGTTGCGGGGTTGTAGTTCAGATTGGTTAGAACGCTGGCCTGTCAAGCCAGAGGTCGCGGGTTCAAGTCCCGTCAACCCCGCCATTTTTTTATTAGCAACAGCAATCCATCACTTAACTGATACCCTCCTTTTGGTTGTCTACATTATAGCGTTCGCTCGTTGAAGATTTGGTGAAACATCCAAAACTGGTTTTTATTTTATGCCATAATTTTCACCCAATAACTGTTTGCGTCGTCTTCACTTCGTTTCCCTTTATAATGTCTTTGATTTTAATCATGGTTTCTGGAGTCCCTAGGATTACATCACCGCACCGTTCACTAAGGAGAAATCCTATGAGTCAAGACCTTTTAGAAGAATTGCTAGAAACAAGCCGTGGTCGGATGCTCGGCGATGGTGTCGAAACGCTAGACCTCGACGAAATTTTGGCACGATGCAAAAGCTTCGATGACTGGTATGAAGTTGTCGCTAGCGTCGGAGACCGGTATGAAAACATGGCGAAAGAATTTCTTTCCAAAGGTGGAGATATCTCAGCAGGGGAAATGTTCTGGCGTGCTAGCATGTATTACCATTACGCCCAGTTTTATATGTTCGAGCGTCCTGACTTACGAGAAGCGGGGCAAAAAAAGAAGGTTGACCTTTACAAACAAGCTGCACCATTGTTTTTCCCACCCGCTGAACGAATCGAGATCCCATTCGAAGAATTCTCCATTCCAGGGTATTTGCGCCTGCCACGTGGAATCAATAAACCTCCACTGGTTATCCTCATTGGTGGGTTAGAAAGCACAAAGGAAGAAAGTTTCCTTTTTGAGCGACTTTGTCTCGACCGAGGGATGGCAACTTATGCCTTCGATGGTCCTGGTCAGGGTGAAATGTTCTTTCAATCACCAATGCGAGGAGATTTCGAACGATTCACTTCTGCAGTGATCGATTTTTTCGAAAATAACCGCTCAGATCAAGTCGATCTTGTCCGAATAGGTCTACTGGGAAGAAGCCTAGGAGGACACTACGCTGCAAAAAGTGCAGCCAACGATAAACGAATTAAAGTTTGTGTTTGCTGGGGGGCTCATTTTGAATACCAATCTTTCTGGGACAAAATGGATGCCTTCACAATCTCCGGGGTTACCTATTGTTGCGGAGAAACCGATCCAATAATAGCCAAGGAAAAAGTCAAATTCATAGATCTAACCGAGCACGCAAGGAATATTACTTGTCCACTTTACATCCAACACGGCGTAAAAGACGAGCTCATTCCATTTGCACAAGCTGAAAAGTTAGAAGATGCAGTAGTCAATGTCTCTGAGCTTGTCACCCAATTCGAAGAAAAGGGAATACATTGTTGCCACAACTTATCCCACGTCAACCGACACCCGATGGCCGATTTCCTGGCAAAACACCTCAACATTTAACTAGACCGGAGACATCCTGTCCAAATAATACGGAGAACAAGATCTGCATGAAAGATAATTTCGCTTCCAAAAAAAGGTCTAACTACCTAATCAACAATCTTCACCTAGAATCAAGAGGGATGTTTGGATTCAGAATCGGAACCCCTTGGCCATTTCGCAGGAAGTTAGGGCTAGAATTTCCAGGTAACAATTTCGCTAATTCGGTGTAGAAAGAAAATAGGAAGCGGGAAAAAGGAATGCAGATCAAAAAGAACAGAAGTCAAATAAGCCGGAACCGATCCGATAAGCCAAGCCCATCTAATCAGCTACTTCAAGTGCATGCTTAAAACGATTCTGGTTTTCGACGTAGAATTCAACTGTTTCCTGGATATAGGCGATATCGGCTTCCGTCGTCTCTCGAATGATTTTACCAGGCGATCCCATGACAATGGAATTATCGGGAATAGTCTTGCCATCTGGGATCAAAGCATTTGATCCGACAATACAATTTTTTCCGACCTTGACACCATTCAGCACAACGGCTCCGATCCCCACCATCGATCCATCACCGATGATGCACCCATGCAACATCGCCATATGGCCAATAGTGACATTCGCCCCGACTAAACATGGAAATCCAATATCAGTATGGAGAACGCATCCGTCTTGAATATTCGAATTTTCCCCAACGGTTATTAGTTCGTTGTCGCCCCGGATAACTGCATTCCACCAAACACTCGAATTTTTTTCTAACCGGACTCTACCAATCACGGTGGCATTTGGAGCAATGTAGCAATTGTCACCGTCCGTACTGACCTCCTTGTCTTCCAATTTGTACTTCATATAATCACCACTTAACCAAAACAAATACCGACGGAAAGACCGCTATTAGCAGCGAAATCCGCTGCCTTCAATTTATTTTCACCCTCGGGACGAACACGCTGTAACACTATGGCTCCACTACCTGTAGCAACGGTAATACCTTCACCATCTATTGCAATCACTTCACCTGGAGTTCCCTTGCCCGTCGATTTAACGCAATCGAACACCTGCAGGACCTTATCACCATGCTTCGTCCACGCCCCCGGTTGTGGATTCGCTCCTCGAATTAGGGCCGACACCTCATCAGCCGGTTTACTCCAAACAACTTCCACATCCTCCTTACGGCACCAGCTTTCGTAAGTCGCCTTCGATTCATCCTGGACGACCTTAGCCGCCTTGCCCTCACGTACTAAATCCACGCTTTCAACTATAGCCTCTACACCCATCGGAAAAAGCCTGTCAAAATAGACACTCCCAAGAGTATCTGAGTCTGAAATCTGAGTTTCCTTCTGTAACAAGATTGGCCCTTCATCGAGGCCATTGTTCGGCCAGAAGATGCTGAGACCCGTCTTCTTCTCCCCCATAATGATCGGCCAGTTGATAGAACTCGGCCCTCTATGCAGTGGCAACAACGAGGGATGGTATTGTATTGTTCCCTTAGTTGGAATATAGAGAAACTCTTCCGGTACGAATTTCGTTACGTAGGCCATCACTCCCAGATCTGGCTTTAGGGCCTTGCATTCCTCCCAAACATCCGGGTCCTTAAAAGTCTTAGGCTGATAAACTGGCAGGTTATGCTCTAATGCCAACGTTTTAATTGGATCAACTGGGCGTCCCTCCTTATCTGGCGAGCAATACACGGCAAGGATATCTTCGCTCCGTTCGATCAGCGCTTTCAGGACAGCTTCACCAAAGGCTTGTTGGCCATGAACGATAATTCTCATTCCTGATTCCTTCTCAATTTTTTCGCCGATGCACCAGATGACCTATTAGGCGCCAGCACTCTCTGAGACAACGATTCCATCATCGCTCAACTCATTTAGCATAGAATCTGCTCCACCAGAGGTCTCTGAAAACTAGAGAAAACCTTCTTTCGTGTAGAGACATATTAATCGTCGGCATTATCTGCACGAACTAACTTTATACTGAAACCATTGAAACGCTTTCGGAGCAACATTTGGATTAATAAAGGCCAAACGAGAAATATATTTACTACCCAAACTGCAACAAACCAAGTTGATTTACGTAATCCTTCCGATCCCAAAACATCTGCAACGATATAAGTGAATAGCCAGCCAGAAATCCACCCTAGCAAAAGTCCTAATATTATACCTCGCCATATAATTAGCCATCCAACACTAAGTAATTCTTGATAATAAATTTTTTGGCCTCTCATCGTGGCTCCAATTTTCGTAGTGTCTTCAACGGAAAATCTCTCCAGGTAAATGAGGGAATGCGCTAAATGCATGTGGCTGGCAAACGGTCTTCGTTTCCACAATAAAGTCTGAGTTAATTTCATCTAACCGTGTTATCCCTAAAAGCCCCATATCCCTTTTAATCTCTTCTTCTAAGATTTCAAGGGCCCGGAGAAGTCCGCCTTCCCCGGCTGCGGCAAGCGCCCAGCCTTGGAGTTTTCCCATGGCCACAGCATTAGCCCCGAGAGCAATTGCCTTAAGGACATCCGTCCCTCTGACAAAACCACCATCAATGATTATTTCTGCCTGTCCATTAACTGCAGCCACAATCTCGCGAAGGACATCAATACTTCCTTGACCGTGATCGAGCTGGCGACCACCATGATTTGAAATATAAACAGCACTGGCGCCATGTTCGACAGCAGTTACAGCATCCTCTGCTGCCACTACACCTTTCAAAATAAAAGGCAAATCTCCAAGCTCTCGTATCGCATCCATTGTGTCCCAAGTTAGCGACCGTTGGTATTCCTTCCCCTCTTTTTGCTGAACCGCCTGAGGTATCCATCCTCGTATGAGTTGACGTTCATGCGCCCCATAGTAATCAGAATCCACAGTTAATGTTAGGGCCTTGTATCCCGCTTTTCTTACTCGATCCAATCGTTCTTCTACCCACTTCATATCACCCCAGACGTACATTTGATAAAATTTTGGATTTGGGGCAGCTAAAGCCGTCTCCTCCAAACTCGGTTCGGTCGCAGAACTAACGAAATTTACTGTTCCAAATGAATGGGCTGCTCGAGAAACAGCCACTGCACCTTCGGGAACAAATGAGTGAATTGTTCCTATAGGTGCCATAAGAACTGGAATCCGTAACGGGTGGCTCAAAAAGCTGGCTGATGGATCAATTTCGTCGACGTCACGAAGAACTCTAGGCCGGAAGGCAAGACTGTCCAAGCCTAGCCTGTTTCTGCGTAACGTAGTTTCCGATTCCGATCCGCCGCTTAAGTAGTTCCAGGTGTATGGAGTCACGTTGCGTCGGGCTTCGACAATAATCTCGTGAATAGTATTAAATTTAATACTCATGATATTTCCCTAAATGATTCGTACATGGGCAACAAAACTCAGGACCATCTAACGAATTAAACAACACCTTCAAAGTAATTTAACAATCCACCCCTGTGTTACGATTAAGCTAGGTCGGGGGTATAGATTAAACTTTATACCCATATTATATACAGTGAGACGATCATATCTCGAAACCCACCATCCAAAAAGGATGCCACATGCAATCAGACTTGAATATTAAAGGAGGAACACTCGTAATTCCCGGGTCAGGTCTTATCCGGGCAGGGATAGCTATCCGAAGAGGAAAAATTTCTTCAGTTGCATTAGAAAATGCACTTCCGCCTGCAAAAGAAGAATTAGACGCCTCCGGGCTTCATGTCTTTCCAGGTATTTTCGATCCTCATGTACATTTGGGATTCTCAGGAAGTTTCGCCAATGATTGTCGCACAGAAAGCCTCTCAGCCTTAGCCGCCGGAACTACAACTCTTTCAGCCCTCTTACGCGAGCCAGGTTCATATTTGGATCTATTCTCGGATTTTCGGAATGACGCTGAAGCAAATAGCTATACGGATATGCTTTTTTCCCTGAAAATTGGCGAAGAACTTCAGGTTGAAGAAATTCCCGCTTATGTCAACAAACTAGGTGTAACAGGTTTTAAATGCTATCAATATGGACTCCCTGGTATCGTCGAAGCTGAAGACGATGGAATTATTTACATGGCGATGAAAACAATTTCGCGTCTAGGAAGCCCAACATTCTTGGCAATCCACTGTGAAAACGAAGCTCTGGTCATCCAGGCAACTAATCAAATCATGAACTCTAAAAAGAATGGGACGCTAGCCGACTGGGCAAACACCCATCCAGACGAGGCCGAGGAAGAGGGAGTTCTTAGAGCTGCACACCTTTCCGAGGCAACTGGAGCGCGTACATATATTGTCCACCTCTCAACTGCACTGGCAGCCAAAAGACTTCCAATTCTTAGAAAAAGAAATCCGAATCTATTTATTGAGACCACTTCACCCAATCTATCTATAACAAAATATTCAAAAAAAGGCTTTTTGGCTAAGATGTCTCCGCCGTTTCGTAGCCCCGAGGATGTCAACTCGCTTTGGGAGGCATTACGGGCCGGACACATTGACGCCCTTGGAACGGACCACACGCCAAGAAAACGAAAAGGGAAAAATCTTCAAGGTGGTCTTTGGGGATCCAAAACTGGCATTGCCGCTGTCGGAACCCACCTTCCAGTCTTGATCCATGAGGGTTACCACAAACGCAAAATTCCCCTAGAGAGGATAGCCGAAGCAGCCGCTCAGAAACCTGCACAGATTTACGGAATCTACCCACAGAAAGGAGACATCCGTTCCGGAACAGATGCAGACCTGGCGCTTGTTGATTTAAATACTGAAAAGAGGGTCAATCCAAAAAACCTTCACTCCTTCGCGGGATTTAGTCTTCATGAAGGTGAAGTTTTGAAAGGGTGGCCTAAGTTCGTTATCAAACAAGGGAAAGTTGTTATCCACGACGAAAAGATCTTGTGTGATCCAGGGACGGGACGGTATCTATTCAGGAAACTCTCTTCCGCACGCAAATCACCCAAACGGGACCTTTCGGCAAAATAAGATGGCCACAAAAGACTCGTCATCTTTCATGTGGGTCTATTTCCAATGAGGCAACTGCCAACTACCTTTTAAAAAAGAGAGATCAAAAATCAGTCGTACAGTAACATCCCCGGATTAGTTTTTATCATTTTGCTAATGTCCGCAGGAGGAATACCCTCTTCAAGCATTATCTCAATAAAAAGCCGTAAGGCTTCAACCGGGGGCGGATTATGCAATTGCCCAACATCCGAGGACATAACAATTCGCTCAGCTCCAATCGTCCTAATAGCACCGGCCAAATCACTAACTGACAAAGTCCACCATCTTGGGGAAATCTCCATGAAAGTGTAGTTCAACCAAACCCCCTCGGCAGCTAGCTCCTCATGTATTTGAAATGGAAGCTTAGACCAAAAAGGATGGTCGGCAACAATTTTCCGAATGCCCTTTTCTTTTGCTAAACGAACGAGCGGACGAATTTCTTCAGCTGAGAGATGCCCACAACTAAGAATGATATTAGCCTCGGCTATCAACTCCAAAATAGTCTGAACCTCGGGAAGAATCGACCCATCATTATCCAGGACGGATATAGGCTTATAGTTCTCATACAGCGGGGAGGGTTTTTTGCCATCTGCCATCGCAATTCCTCGGTACCCACCTACCTCCCCTGTAATCTCCACATGGTGGCGTGCATCCACTGTTGGCATGAAAATTTTCTTGGCTCCATATCGAATGGCCGTTTCAACTGCCCAAGGGTTTAGGCCGCCAACTGGATAGTTCAAATTCAGACTACCAAACACATCAATTCCATTAACGAAACGAGCCACAAGTGGCATTCGATCCGCCGTCCCTTGGTGGTGACACTTCATCAAAACAGCTCGCATGCCAGCATCTCGTGCTTGGCGGGCTACATCAATGTGATCATACAATCTTGCAAAAACGTCCGGCGACGAGTGAATATGGATGTCGCAGGCTCCTTGAAGTAGTTCCAAATCCATTCGCATAAAGAACTCCCTTCAACGTTACATTCATTTTAAAGAATCTAATTGTTCTTCCCATTTAACCGGGTTCCACCAGAGCTTAAGATTCAGATCTTCTGCAATAATCCTCGCTGAATTATATCCAGGACCACCAGTGATGTTAGCTCCCGGATGGCAGCAACCGCCACAAAGATAAAGATTTTCGATCGGCGTTCGGTAGCGCGATAACTCAGGCAATGGTCTTTGGTCATAATACTGAAGGTCTGTCAGTCTCCCTACAAGCTGGTCTCCCTTAACCATCGTTGCGATGTGCGCTTCGATGTCGAGAGGGGTTTGGCAAAACTTGTTAAGAACTACTCCCGAACGTTTAAGGTTTGGAGCATATTCGGCCCATTTGTCAAACAGTGTTTCGAGAAACTCCTCCTTGAAGGCCGACCATCGATGCGGTCCTCCATCCACTAAATCGTAAGGAACCATTTGCCACATAAATGCTGTATGTTTTCCAGGAGGCGCCTGTGAGGGATCAAAGACCGAAGGGGTAGTCCCATTGAAAAACAGCTTCCTCGGAATTCTACGTTCATCATGGGCATCATGAAACTCTTTCATATCATCAGGGGAATCTAGGCCAATCAATGTCAAAAAAATTCTCCCCGCGTCCGGTTCATTCTGCTCGGCCTTATACACCGGACGTTCGTCAAGGGCTAAATGAATGGAAAATATTGGACCGATAGGACCATACTGAAAACTTGAGGTTTTCTTGGAAAACTCTGCATCCACATGACGTGCATTGATAAGACGTTTAAAAGTCTGCTCAGGCCCTGTGCTAGTGGCAATAAATCGGCGAGCATAAATAAGTTGTCCGTCTTTGAGCTTTACACCTCGAGCACGCCCCTCCTCCACAATTATTTCGGTAACCTCCCTCCCTTCAACAACATCCGCCCCCACTGACAGAGCGCTTGCATCCAAGGCATGAGCCAACCTATGTGAAGTTCCCCGTGCGAGTTGTGGATTGACACCAGTAGCGATCATATGAGGTACAATCCAACCCAGTCGTTTGGAATAACTATCGTATCCTCTTAAATCTGCCAAAAACAACAAAAACCCCTGCACCGGACCACTTTCAAAGAGAAAACGGACCACCTCATCCGGAGATCTCTCCGAATACCAGAGAAATTCTTCGCCAGATTTACTCCCTTTCAAGGACGTCTTCATTTGCTCCCAGTCAATTGGAGGAGAATAGGCCATGGGTTCTGTTATCTCACGCACGACAGGCTGCCATCGATGATAAATTGACTCCCAAGTCTCTGCATCGCGCATAGAAAGCTTCGCGATGGATTTTTTTGTCTTCTCGATATCCGAGTAAAGAAGCAAACTTTTATCAGAGTCGTAAAGAAGACCGCATCCAACCTCTGGCGCGATGTATTCAACGTCAAACTCACCAACCTGCAAATCTTTCCACCAAGGCAAATTTGTTAAATTTCGATGAAAAACTGAATGCATATTATGAAGAAACCCTGGTTGCCGAGGATCTACATGTGTGTCCAGTCCTCCGCCCTGCTCAAGGTAGCGCTCCAAAACTACGACATCGCAACCGGATCGGGCCATATACCCTGAGAGGATGAGGGCATTATGCCCTGCCCCGATAATAATCCCATCGTATTCAGACTTTAGCGCCAATCTTTAATCTCCTGACTCAAAAACAAAAATCACCTTTAGATCCTTGCGGAATTGAAGTAAATAAGCTCCAAATTTCCCTCGATTAATTTCAATCAGAACATGCAAAACCTGAATCCGTTTAGAATATTCCATCCACCATACTTGTAACGGACCCAAAAAACGAGACTACCTAGCTAGTTGTGAGTGTCTAGCCAAAGAGAAAACAAAGACCTACCTGATTTCATCTTTTCTGCAGAGGATCTGGGAAAACAGCGGTGATACTTCCAAGGCGGTAAGAAAACTTACCACTAGAAATCACAGGAGGTGCCGCTCGGGGTGCTCCGACACGAAATGTCAAAGGGAAAACTTGTTTCTCACTCTGCAACCCACTGCGGTTAACGGCCATCAAAGTCAATTGCATCCGAAGACCATCAAAACGGCCAGGGAATCTGATGATATCCGGGCCTGCTGTGTCAAATTCGATATAACCGCGCAAGTTTTCAATAACATCCCGTTTAAATTTCTCCTGCCCCTCCTTCGGCTTCCTCCTCGGAAGAGACAAGACAAGAGTGCCCTTGGAAGTACCACCCGGACCAAATTGCCGGAGCTCCCACTCAACAGTTTTCAAGTCTCCTTCTTTATTCTCCAAAACCAGAAAAATCTCCCAAATATCACCAGGAGCAACTAAGCTTGCCGCTTTGGCATACGTGATTTTTGGAGCCCTCTCTGAATCCAAGTCCACTTCTTTGGATAGATCGATATTTGATTTTGGCCGAGACCCAGGTGGCTCGTCTAACAAAATTTTACCAGGCTTTAAAAAGTCGGGTAGCTGGGCAGGAAGAGCGGGAACAAAAACAAATAAAAATACAATTAACACCAACAAGGAAGAAGTGATAACCAATCTCCACAATTTAAAATGACACTGGTTTTTGCGATCTACAGTAATATTCCACACCTAATAAATTTCAAACACCAGACAGAAAATCTCAGTCTATCAAACAAAAGATTAAACCACCCCGTTTAATCTCGTCACTTACAAGTAAGCATTCTATGATTTCCAAGTTTCGTTTTCCTAGACCCCCTAGCCAAAACCCCTCAACATCACAGGTTAAGTTGACACCTACTAGCATGTGAAGATCTACTCACAAAGATGCTAAATTATTCAGAATGAAAAGGATTTCACTTAATTCTTTACAAATTCCAAGGAGATGTCGACAACTCCCTTACTGTGGTAAGTTTATATTTTTCCTTTTGTTCCGGGTTTCAATGAAATTCAAAACTGATTTTCTGGGGCATACACATATATCTTGCAGGCTGTCCGGAGCTAACCTTTGAGCAATAATGCGGAAATCAGCATTGTCATTCCAGCCTTCAATGAAGAACAGAACATTGAAAGCACGCTAGATTCGCTCGAAGAAAAACTTCTAATTCCTCATCACCTAATTATCGTGAATGATAGCTCGGATGATCGCACACCAGAAATTGTTTCCGAAATTTCCAAACGTAAAACAAACGTCAAACTAGTAAACAGCAAACGGCCACGTGGCATCACC
>CAYTIB010000043.1:0-31250 GCA_964437725.1 uncultured bacterium
ATGCGACAACGGGACCGGTCACCTACAGAGGAGGCAAGCTAGTTTTCCCGGACGAGGACGATCTGGAAGAAGGAAAACCCGTGCTCCAGGGAGGCGACATCCGGTGGACCTCGCTACAAAGCAAGTATTTCATGGCAGCACTAATTCCTCGGGAGCCCCGGGGGGGGTGTGCCGGCGCCGCCATCCGTGACGATGAAGGAATGCTAGTTGGGCTGAGGTACCGAGGCGGGCCAAGCGGGAGAGGAAAACTGTCGCTATTCGCCGGGCCCAAAGACGAGAGAATTCTAAAGGAACACGAAGCATCGTTAACTGAGGCCATTGATTTGGGGTTTTTCAGTTTTTTAGCTAAACCCCTACTTGTAGCTCTCCGGTTCTTTTATGGTTTAACAGGTAGTTATGGGTTGGCAATCATTCTTATTACACTAGCAATAAAAATCGTTTTCTATCCATTGACGCAAAAAAGCACCAGGTCCATGAAGGCAATGCAGAAGTTGCAACCAAAAATGAAGCAGGTCCGCGAGATATTCAAAGACGACCGCCAGCGGATGAATGAAGAAGTGATGAAGCTGTACCGAGAGAACAAAGCCAACCCCCTGGGGGGCTGCCTCCCTATGTTGCTCCAGGTCCCAGTTTTTTTTGCCCTCTATAATGCCCTGATGGGGTCGATCGATCTCCGCCAAGCACCGTTTCTTTGGATGAGCGATCTCTCCGCGCCAGAAACGGGCCTATTCGTGATCCCGGGCATAGGGGTCGAGTTTAGGATTTTAGTTCTTCTGATGGGCGCATCGATGTTTCTGCAGCAGAAAATGACACCGATGGCAGGAGATCCCATGCAGCAAAAAATGATGCTGTTTATGCCGATTTTTTTCACATTTCTTTTTTGGTCTTTTCCCGGAGGGCTTGTTGTCTATTGGTTTACTAATAACATTCTAACCATTGTCCAACAATATTTTACACTGCGAGAGGGCGGAAAACCTAAGCCGGCTAACGAAGCCCCCCCTCCCAAAAATCTAACTGCCAAAAAACCCGTCGAAAAAAAGGCAGGTCCCCAGGCGAGAAAAAAATCGACCAAACGATCAAGGCCCGGGAAAAAGCCCTAGCTTTTCAGGGAAAGACATTTTGGAAAAATCATTCGATGTTGAAGGCAAAACGCACGAGGAGGCCCTAGCGAAAGGGCTAAGACATCTCGGGTTGAATGAGAGCGATGTCGACGTGAAGGTTGTAGATTCGAAACGAAAGTTTTTGGGCGTGATTGGGCGCTCAAGGGTCTGCCTAAGACTGCACTATGATAGTTCGCCCGATCACCAGCATGTGGCCCGGGGAGTTCTTGGCCAATTGATCGATAAGATGGGTTTCTCTGCATCGATAGACGTGAATCTTGAGGGCGAAGATATACACCTAGATCTAAGGGGGAAAAACATAGGCTCCCTAATCGGGCGCCGGGGGGAAACGTTGGATGCGCTGGAATATCTTGTAAGCCGGATTGCAAACCGACCCCCAAAGGAGCGAACCCGGGTTTACCTGGATGCGGATGGTTATCGGGAACGGTCAGCTAATCAGCTGCGTTCCCTGGCCCGGCGATTTGCCGAGAAAGTCAAGCAACAGGGTAAACCGTTTTCCTGCCGACCGATGAATGCCCGAGATCGCCGGATTATCCATATAGCGCTGAGAGATGAAGAGGGGGTGGAAACGCTCAGCGAAGGAGAGGGCCTCCTCCGCTGTGTAACCATTTCTCCCTTGCCCTGATTTCATGCCGCCCGAAGGCGGGAACCCCCGCCCTTTCCGCCCATCGCAGCCTAGCAAGAACAGCGTGCCAGCCAACCAGGACACAGAAACTATCGTGGCAATCGCTACCGCACCAGGGGAAGGCGCAATTGGGGTTATCCGTTTGAGCGGGCCCCATTCCTACAAGATAGCGCGAAGTGTTTTTCTGCTGCCGACAGGTGCGGAAGTGCACGAATTCACTCCCAGGAGGCTTCAGCGAGGAACTATCAAGGACCCCGCCACAGGGGAACAACTAGATGAATGTCTTTTGGCGGCTATGCCAAGCCCCAACTCGTACACGGGCGAGGACCTAATAGAGATTCATGCCCACGGAGGGTCGCTATCTTTGCGGTCGATCTTGCGTATGCTGGTAGATATAGGCGCACGTCCCGCGGAACCCGGAGAGTTCACACGGAGAGCATTTCTTAATGGCCGGATGGACTTGGTTCAGGCTGAGGCGGTAGCGGATGTTATTGCAGCCCGATCCCAGGCGGGATTGCGCGCTGCCCTAGGGCACTTATCGGGACGCCTTTCCAGAGAGCTAGAGGGGGTTTGGAGAAATCTTGTTGGCTTGTTGGCCCAGCTTGAGGCCGCCATTGATTTTCCGGATGAGCACTTGGAGATCCTGTCGTCGGAACAGTTACTGAAACGGGCGGAGGAGGCAAAATCCCGCCTCGCCCATCTGCTTGAGAGTTTTCATGCGGGGCGCGTCGCACGGGATGGGGTCACTGTTGCGATACTCGGCAGGCCCAACGTTGGGAAATCCTCACTGCTCAATCAGTTGCTGAGGGAAGACCGGGCCCTGACTAGCCCTACACCGGGAACTACACGCGACACAATCGAAGAGAATGTTGTCATGGAAGGACTCCCGTTTCGTTTTATCGACACAGCTGGTCTACGATCCCCGGAAACCCCTATAGAGCAAGCGGGAATTGAGCGGGCCCGACGCTTGGTCAAATCCGCAACGCTAATTCTGGTTATCATTGACAGCTCGAACTGCTTAACCGATGAGGACAAGAAGATCCTTGATGAATTTGGTTCTCCGGAGGGACAATCAACGATAGGCGTTCTAAACAAGTCGGATTTACCCGCTGCCCTCGAGGATGGAGATCTGAGGCCCTACCTTGGGGGGGCTCCAATCGTTTCCCTGTCCTCGCTTCGAGGCGATGGCCTCGGGACTTTGGAGAAAACGATGGTGGATGTGGTTTTGCGCGGCGGCTCAGCGAATGAGGAGCTAATGCTCACGCGGGAGCGCCACAGAAAGCATGTTAAGACAGCGAAAGATTGCGCAGATGCCGGAATCTCCGCCATGAAGGAGGGGTTGTCACCAGAACTTGTGGCTTTCGAATTCACCGAAGCGACAAGCGCCCTTGCCGTCTTACTCGGAAAGGATTTCACTGAGGACCTGCTTGATGGCATCTTCAGCGAATTTTGCATCGGGAAATAAATTGCCCCAAGTGTTTCGCCGATTATACCAAGAAGGTGGAAATGCTTTTTTAAAGGCATAAAATAGAATGGATTGCTTCACCAAGCAGTGAAGATGGAGCCGCAACACTAAGGAGAAAAAGCTTAAAAAGTGAAAACGCATGACGTGATAGTGGTTGGCGCGGGACACGCAGGGCTTGAGGCCTGTTTGGCGGCAGCGCGCCTAGGTGCCGACACGCTGATGGTTACGGGTGACCTGGAACGGGCAGGCCAGATGTCTTGCAATCCCGCGATCGGGGGGATTGCCAAGGGCCATCTAGTCCGAGAGATAGATGCGGTGGGCGGTGAAATGGGAAAGATGATAGACGCTACGGGCATTCAATTCAGAATGCTTAATACTCGGAAGGGCCCCGCCGTTAGAGCCTTGCGTGCGCAGGCCGACCGGAATCTTTATCGATCCCATGCGGTTCAAGTTCTGCGGAACGAACCAGGCCTTAGCCTTAAAAACGGTATGGTTGTCAACGTCCTGGTCGAGGGTGGGCGTGTTTGCGGGATTGTAACGGAGGCGGGGGATGAGGTTTATGGAAAAACAGTTGTCCTGACCCCAGGAACCTTTTTAAATGGGCTGATTTATATCGGGCCTAAACGAATCCGGGCTGGGCGGATAGGAGAGATCCCGGCGCTTGGCTTGTCGGGGAACCTGGGCATCCTGGGCTTTGATATTGCTCGACTTAAAACGGGAACCCCACCCCGACTGGACGGGAAAACCATCGATTTCGAATCTCTCGACATTCAGAGGGGCGATGACCCCCCTCCGCCCTTTTCCTATTCCACCGATAGGATCGAAAGAGAACAGATTCCCTGCCATTTAACCTACACAAACGAACAAACGAACAGGATTATCCTCGAAAACATGGAGCACTCGCCACTATACTCAGGAGCCATAGTTGGGGCCGGGCCGAGATATTGTCCGTCGATAGAAGATAAGGTTGTTCGGTTTGCGGAAAAGAAAAGCCATCAGGTTTTCCTTGAGCCAGAAGGGTTGGATACCGATGAGATTTACCCAAACGGGATTTCAACAAGCCTACCGGAGGAACTCCAGGTCCAATTTGTCCACACTATCCCCGGATTAGAAGAGGCCGAAATTACCAGCCCTGGCTATGCAGTAGAATACGATTTCATCCCGCCCACCCAACTTTTACCAACCCTTGAAACGAAAATCGTGGGGGGCCTTTATCATGCTGGCCAACTCAACGGTACGACCGGGTACGAAGAAGCGGCTGCGCAAGGATTTATGGCCGGTATCAATGCTGCCCTTTCCGTCCAGGGAAGGAATCCGCTTGTACTCGGAAGAGATCAGGCGTACATCGGGGTTCTCATCGACGATTTGGTCACCAAGGGGACGAAAGAGCCCTACCGAATGTTCACCTCACGTGCAGAATTTCGTCTTCTACTTCGAAATGACAACGCCGACCTACGACTTCGAGATATAGGACACGAAATCGGGCTTGTTGACGGCCCCGATTTCGTGAAGTTTAAAAGCAAGAGAAAGGCTGTCGAACGCACCATTTTATTCCTTCGCTCAACCCGGCTGAACCCAAGCCGGGAAATCAATTGGAAGCTCGCCAATCTGAAAACATCGGAGCTCCAAACACCCACAACACTCGAGGAGCTTTTGCGACGGCCGGAACTAGATTATTTGTCCGTTGTTTCACTCATATCCAAACCCGGAGACGGAGGACAGGTGGGGGAAATTGCCAACCTTCCGCCCGGCGTGGCGGAACAGGTAGAGATCGCGGTGAAATACGATGGATATATTGCCAGACAACAAAAGCACGTTGAGCGAGTTTCGAGGCTCGAAAAACAAAAAATCCCAGAACCATTTGATTTTAAATCAGTTATAGGGCTCTCGGAAGAGGTGAAAGAAAAACTCGATTTGATCCGGCCCCGAACCCTAGGCCAAGCATCCCGCATTTCTGGTGTAACACCTTCGGCTCTCAGTCTTCTTTTGGTCCACTTGGAAAGGTTGCGAAGATCAGCCGCCTAGATATGGCCATAGAACCAACTCTTTTGAGCACCCTCAGAAAAATTTTTTCAACCAGGGAAATCTCTTTGGACGAAAAGCAGGCATCGTCCCTCGCGGGATACCTAACGCTCCTTGAGAAATGGAACAGAAACATTCGCCTGACAGGGGTTCGCGGTTCAATGGAAATCGCCACTCGCCTATTGCCTGGAACACTTGATTTCCTGAAAATTTGGAAACCATCAAAGGGGGACACAGTTCTTGACGTCGGAGCAGGGTCTGGAATCGTTGGGATTCCGATGGGGATATTGTTTCGGGCGATTCACGTGTGCATGGTAGAATCTAACGACCGGAAGGCCGCGTTTTTGGGTGAGGCCACGAGGTGTTGCGGGGGGACGAATCTCGCAGTGATTTGCGGCCGCGCCGAGAGCCTTTCGGGGAAAATGAAGGATAATACCGAAAATTATAGCGTTATTCTTGCTCGGGCGGTTGCACCCTTGGGGGATCTTCTTCCAATGGTGTGGCCTTTGTTGGCCCAAAACGGAGCACTCTTGGTCCGACAGGGTAAAAAGGGGGAGTCGGAGTTGCGGGGAGCGGGAACCGCACTTGCTAGCCACCGGGCAATTATAACTATGCGCCGAGAGGTCGAAGGGGGAGCAGTGGTTAAGGTTGAACGCGCAGACAAACCGCGGCTTTGAGCAACCGGTTTAATTATTGCTTCTTGGCCGGGCATCCCCATTTGGTACGGTTAGTTTGTAGCTCCTCCCGTATGCATATTAGGGGATCTATGCCCACCTTAAGAAAGAACCATACATAGCGGGCGGGGAAATAAGCCAAAACTAAAGTACCGGGTTTGGT
This sequence comes from uncultured bacterium, assembly GCA_964437725.1. Taxonomy (GTDB): domain Bacteria; phylum UBA8248; class UBA8248; order JACPRG01; genus CAYTIB01. The sequence goes on from CAYTIB010000043.1 coordinate 6,071, forward strand.
GTTTCACGTGAAACAATTGATAAAATCTGTTAGAATCCACAACAATTGTTTCACGTGAAACACCCGTTGTTAGAATGGGACAGGGAGAAAGAGTGGCAAGGACCATCGCGGTTGTTAACCAGAAGGGGGGGGTTGGCAAGACCACGACGGCTATAAATCTGGCCGCCTGTTTGGCGGCTGCCGGGCGGAGAACCCTGCTTGTAGACTTTGATCCACAGGGAAACGCCACGTCTGGTCTGGGAATCGAAGACCCGGGAATTGGAGGCGGCTCCTACGCGATGGTCGTTGATCGAAGGCCATTTAACGAGGTTGCCGAGAAGACATCGCTCGAATTTTTGGGTCTTGTGCCATCCGGAATCGACCTGACTGCTGCAGAAATGGAGCTTGCGCAGGTCGAAAAGCGTGAGTACCGGCTGCGCGAGGCTCTCATGCCGGCCTATCCGCTCTATGACTACGTATTGATTGATTGCCCGCCTTCGCTTGGACTTTTAACTCTTAACGGTCTCGTAGCTTCCGATTCGATCATCGTGCCACTTCAATGCGAGTACTATGCACTTGAGGGCCTCTCAAAGTTACTTCAGACAGTTTCCCGGGTCCGCTCGGGTTTAAACCCGAATTTAGAGACGGAAGGTATTTTGTTGACAATGTTCGATAGCCGGACCTCCCTAGCGAAACAGGTTGCTTCGGATGTGAAGGAAAATTTCCAAGGCAAAATATTCGATACGGTTATTCCGAGAAATATAAGGCTTAGTGAAGCCCCAAGCTTCGGGAAACCGGTAATCCAATACGATATCGGTTCCAAAGGGGCCGCGGCTTATCTCCGCTTGGCGGGTGAAGTTATCGCTAGCGGGAAGCCGGTCCAAGGGGATAGACCGGCTCACGTGTAGGTAAATTTATAGCCAATGTAGATGTGGGAGGACCCACTAATGGAAAAAAAACGACTTGGCCGAGGCCTGGCTGCGCTTATCCCGGAAACGCCATCAATTTCTAAAGATCCTGAAGTGGCCTCGTTTGATGCAGGCGATGCCGTTGTCGAGGTTTCACTGTCCAGGGTTCATCCTGGAGCCCATCAGCAGCGGAAAAAGTTCGAAGAGGCTCCCCTGAAAGGCCTCGCAGAATCGATCAGGGCGGGAGGGGTTATACAACCACTACTTTTGCGGGAGTTGCCAGGCGGGCAATATGAAATTATTGCAGGCGAGCGCCGATGGCGGGCATCAAAAATGGCGGATTTAGAAACCGTTCCTGCGATTATTATGAGGGCCGACGATCGAAAAGTTGCTGAAATATCAGTTATTGAGAATCTTCAGCGGGAGGACTTGAATCCTATAGAGGAGGCGGAGGCCTACGCTCAACTAATAGATGAGCTTGGTTTATCCCAAGACGAAGCTGGGGCGCGAGTTGGAAAAGACCGGTCAACTATCTCTAACCAACTGAGATTATTGAAGTTACCAAAATCGGTTCAGGCAGATGTCGCCGAAGGAATTCTCTCAAACGGGCACGCACGCGCCCTCCTGGCTCTTCCAACACACACTGCCCAAATGGGGTTAGCTGAGCGAATAAAGGCCCAGGGATTGTCCGTTCGTGAAACGGAAGCTATCGTGGCTCGCCCTCAGCGCAGGAAAAGGGAAAAATCTGATACCGGGGCGGATGTTCACATCCGCCAAGCGGAAGAAGATTTAAAAAGAAAGTTGGGCACAAAGGTTTCAATTCGAGGCAACACGCAAAGGGGATGCGTAAGTGTTGAGTACTACTCGAACGACACCCTCATGCGGATTGTGGATCTGCTAAAAAAATAAATTCGAATTTCCTGCGTTTAATTTTTGGTTTTTATTTGCATAATAGAATGGGAAGATATGTGTTGGTGCTAATTTGTGAGAAAGTGGAAAGGGGTGTTATCATTGACAGAGAAGTTAAAATCTCGTAAATATGCGGTCGCTTGAGCGCTGAAGCGACCGATATTTCTTCCTAACATCATAAAAGTAAAAGTTTACGTATATGTCAAAAATTGGTGAAATTGTTCGTGGTATCGGGGCCTGGGAGGCCGAGGTTGAAGCTATAACGCTTCGTTCTGAGGAAGCGGCGAAGGTAATTGTGGAAAATGCAAAGACGCAAAGGGAAAAACGGCTGTCCGAGACTGAAAATAGATGTGCCGATAGGCGCGAAGGGTTGGTCGCCTCAGCGGAAACGGAAGGAAGCAACCTTGCTGAACAGATTGATCAAAGTTCCAAGAAGGAACTAGCGTGTCTGGAAAAAGGGGCGCAATCCAGAAAGGCAGCCGTAGTCGATATGGTTTTAAAAGAAATGCGAGCGTTTTATGGCAGTCGTTAAAGCTCAACGGGTCCTCATAGCCGTTGATGCGTTTTCCGCGTCTGACCTTCTGGCCATGCTCCAGTCAAACGGGGTGCTTGAACCGATCCCCGCGGAAGATTGGCCTGTGGAAGGCGAGGAACTATCACGCACCCGGGCTTTTGGTGATCGGACATTCGAGCTAGAAAAGGAGTCCGCTTCCTTACGACGAAGCCTCATGTTCTTGGAAACCCATGCCCCGGAGCCTGGTGGACTGAAAGACCTTTTTTCTCCCAAGCCCAGATTTAACTTCCAGGATCTTGCCGATCAGTTCCAGGAATTCCCCCTAGATCACATTTATGGTCGGGTTCGGGAAGCGGAGGCTAAGCTTCAAGAAATTGCGGCAGAAGAAACACGCATCCATCAGCTATCGGAACTGCTCGAGCCTTGGCAAGGTGTGGATGTATGCTTATCGGATTTGGAAAGGATTAGATTAGTAGATGCGCTAGTAGTAACGGGGTCCGTTGGTTCTCAGGCTGCCCTTTTAAATGTTTTGGGCACGACAGCTGCCGGGATTCATACCGAGAACTTGGACGCGGATAAAGACACAGAACGGTTTTTGGTGGTTTGCTTGAAGAGGGATCGAGAATCTGTGGACGGTGGAATTCGGACCTGCGATCTTGTGGTTTTGGAAAGACCGGTTGAACCTCGAGAACCAGATCAAACTGTCGGAATTGAAAATTGGGAAGTTTTAACGCCTGCGGAGATTCTTGCGAGCCTAGAGGACAGAAGGAAAGCACTAAAAGCTGAGCGCCTTTCGGTCACTGGGATTGCTAGTCAGCTGTCTTCCTATAGGGCGGCACTCAAAGCTGCTTCTGATTATGTCGATCTTTTAAAAGCCCGCAAGGAAGCCGAAGGATGGGTTGTTCGATCGGGGGATGTTGCTCTAGCAATGGGCTGGGTCCTGGAAGATAAGAAGGAAGAACTACAGAAAAATCTTTCGGGGACCATTTCACACTCGCATTTGGAGTTTCTGGAAAATGCTTCGGAGGATGATCCTCCCATTCAGCTGAGGAATTCCTCGGCCACAAGCCCCTTTTCAGTGCTCACGGGCCTTTATGGTTTCCCGAAACATTTTGAGGCAGACCCCACACCTCTGTTGGCACCATTTTTCTTCGTTTTTTTTGGGCTTTGCCTAACAGACTCTGGATATGGGCTCTTGCTCGCCATTTTCTTTGGATTGGGGTTGCTGAAGATGTCGTTGGGCCCGACGGCAAAGAATTTTTTCCGCCTCCTTTTTCTGGGGGGCATCTCTTCGCTGATATTCGGTGCTTTTGTCGGTGGCTGGATGGGAAATACGCTAAAGATCCTCCCCGAAAGCTTAAGTTTTCTGGACAGATGGGCAAGTTCGTTTTTGGTTCTGGACCCAATTAAGAATCCCGTTCCTTTCTTAATTCTGTCTCTGGTCTTGGGGGTGATCCAGATTTACGCAGGATTGGTGGCTAAGTTTATCGCGACTAAATCACGGAAGGGATTGCGTGAAGCAGCCTTGGATGAAGGGGTTGAAATATTTCTTCTGTCAGGGTTCCTGTTCTTCGGGCTTTCGGGTGCAGGCCTCCTCACCGGAATCCTGGTCCCTCTTGCTAATTGGACGGCTGCCCTTGCCATTGTTGTAACGGTTTTCGTGCGCGGAAGGGGACGCAAAAATGTTTTTACCAAGCTTGGGATGGGCCTATTAAGTGTTTACGGTTTGGTTAACTATCTAGGAGACATCCTTTCGTATTCGAGGCTCTTTGCACTCGGACTGGCAACAGGAGTGATAGCGGTTGTTGTAAACACGTTTACAGAGATTTTAGGCCAGGTTCCGTATGTCGGAGTTTTGTTAATGTCTTTGGTTTACATTGTTGGGCATGCCTTCAATTTGGTGATAAGTTCACTGGGGGCCTTTATTCATTCTGCGCGTCTTCAGTATGTTGAATTTTTTTCGAAGTTCTATGAGGGGGGGGGCCGTGTCATTGACCCTTTTCGCTCGGCCACCCGCTATGTAGATTTGGAGACATGATTTGGTTTTCTCGGCCTGTTTTATTGACAACAGCAAATTAGCAGGCAGGGGGTTTTTGGATTTGCTGGCTTTCGAAAGATTGGCTGAAAGGGTACGGAATGATTGATGGCGTGGTTTGGGCACTCCTTGGTGCGGCGCTTGCCATTGGCTTGGCGGGATCTGGTTCAGGTCTGGGAGTCGGTATTGCAGGTACCGCAGGTGCGGGGGTTTTAACGGAAGACCCGAGTAAATTTGGCTTGGTGCTCCTTTTCCAAGCTCTTCCGGGGACGCAAGGAATATATGGCCTGCTGGTTGGGTTCTTGGTTTTAATAAAGATTGGATTTTTGGCGGGGACGATTCCAGAAATATCAGTTTCGCAAGGACTCAATATTTTTTGGGCTTGCATGCCGATCGGCATTGCCGGTTTTTTTACAGGTATCGGACAGGGGCGAGCCGCCGCCGGATCCATCTTTCTAATCGCCAGAAGACCTGAAGAGACTGGTAAAGCGATTGTTCTACCGGCAATGGTCGAGACATATGCTGTTTTCGCCTTACTGGCTAGCATTTTAATGTTGAATGGGATTGAGATCCAGGTCCCCTGAAGTGAACAGAGATTGACCTTTCTCCATAAAAGATGGTGTCCTTGGATGCTTTGTCGGGATTAGAAATTGAGCCTGGAAGAAATCAAGTCAAAAGTTATAGGTGAGGCAGAAACCAAAGCTGAGGCACGTGTTGCGGCCGCCCGGGATGAGGCTGATTCCATCAAGGTCCAGAGTGTGCTTGATGCAGAGGATCTAGAAGAAAGATTGCTGCGTCGAGCCAGGCAGGAAGCGGAGGGGCGAAAAGAGAGAATGGTAACTGATGCTCGTCTCGCCTCTCGAAAATCCGTTCTAGTTGAGAAACAGGCGATCCTCGATGATGTCTTCAATACCGCTATGGATGCCTTCCTGGAATCCGGGGAGGAATTTCGAGAGGCCCTCCTTCAGGCGCTCTTGAACTCGGTAGAGACCGGCGAGGAAACTCTCGTCTTACCGGAGTTGGATCGAGATGCTTGGGGAACAAAGCTCGTCGATGAATTGAACCGTGAGCTCTCAGCTCGGGGGCGGAAGGGAACGATCCAATTAGCCGATGCGGACCAAGGCTTCGCAGCCGGAGTAATTCTCCGTGGCCGCGGGGTGGAGTTGAATCTTTCTGCGGACCTAATGATGCGGCAAATTAGGGAACAGCTTGAGGAACGGGTCTCACATCAACTTTTTGGTGGAGAAAATACGGTAGAGATGGACAGCTGATGTTGGGATTACAAACCAGCGCTATCAATGAAGCAGAAAAGTATACGTTTTCTGTTGGCCGAATTCGGGGAATGGAAAACTTGCTTTTGAAGCAATCTCACTGCGAGCGGATGGCAGAAAGCCAGTCGGCTGAACGGGCGTGGGAAGTACTATGCGATGCGAGTCCTTGGTGGAGAGAAAGAAGCGATGGGGAACGCGGAAACGGCGAAATTTTTTTAAGGGAGCGCCTCAAGGAAGCGATCTATGAGGTTTCATCGATGTTGCCTACCATTCCGATTGCGAGGATGTTTGCCATTAGGTGGGATTTTCTCTCGCTCAAGAGTTTAGCGCGTCGCTGCTTCTTTGGAGATATTGCGGAACCAGAGCGACTGGAACAAATTTTAGAGGAGGCTAGCTTCTTTCTTCCAGGGTTGGTTCCCCTGGATTACAGAACGGCAGTTGCCCTTCTCTCCGATGCCCTTGCAAAAGACCCGCAGCCACATGTTGTAGACCGAACCCTTGATGCAGAGATGTTTCATATCATATTTCGAAATATTTCTGAGAACCCTATTTCTTTTGCACACCAATTTTTTTCTTTACGTGCAGACTTACTGAACTTGGAGACGGTTCTTCGTTGCCGGTTGAGAAATATCGACCGGCAAGAAGTCCAGTCGTGGCTGATTCCTGGCGGAACACTCCCCAAACGCTATTTCTTAGAAGGGTTTTCTTCGGGGGGAGGAGCCGGAATAGCTACCTCGCTCTCCGCATCTTTTTCCGGGACGTCGCTGGAAAAGCCGCTGGCGGATTTGCAGCGGATTGACGACGAATCGGAGATAGGCCACTGGTTGGAGCTACTCATAGACGATCACATGACGGAGTTTGTGCACGCTGCCAAGTATATCTCGTTTGGCCCCGAACCATCCATCGGCTATCTCCACGGTGTCGAGATGGAGGTTAAAAATGTCCGCCGAGTCCTTAGCGGGATCTCTCGCCGAGAGAGGAGCGAGGCCATATTAGCGGATCTCCGGAGGCCTTATGTCTAGCGTATTTTTTGTTGGCGATCGTGTTTCCACTCTGGCTTTTCGTCCTTTGGGGGTAAGGGTTTTGGAAGCAGAAGATGCCGAATCGACCAGAACGCAAGTGGATCGTGCTCTTAAAGAAAAATGCACGGTCCTTTTGGTTACTGAAGAATGCGCCAATTGGGCCAAGGGCTCCCTGGAACCATTACGCGGTCACTCGCTTCCTGCCGTGGCAGTTCTTCCCAGTGTATCTTCGCCGGGTGGTGTTGGGGGGAAGTGGTTAAAACGGAATGTGGAGAAAGCTTTGGGCTCAAGTATGATCTTACAAATCGCCGATTAGAAGGGAGAGTCGGTAAGAGAGGAAAAAACAGGCGCGGTGCGTCTGCGAATAGACGCAAACTAGGCGCAGACTGATTCGGACCGCAAGCCGCCACCGAATGAAAGGCAATGGATTGTGCAACAGGATGCTCGCGAACCAGAAAAAAAAGGTGTCATAACTCGGGTTAACGGGCCCGTTGTCACTGCAGAAGGGCTACCCGAAGTTCACATGTACGATGTCGTGCGTGTGGGAGAGGGCAGATTGGTTGGGGAAGTTATCGGTTTGGAAGGTGAATCTGCACTGATCCAAGTATACGAAGAGACAGGAGGTATTGCCCCGGGTGAACCGGTCATTTCAAGCGGTATGCCGCTTGGGGTGGAATTGGGCCCCGGGCTTCTTGGGGGGATCTATGACGGAATACAACGCCCGCTTGATGAAATCCGTGCCCAGGTGGGTGATTTTATCGTTCGAGGTGTGGAGCAGCCAGCTCTAGACAGAGAGAAATTGTGGGATTTTGTTCCTAAGCTTAAGCGAGGGACGGTAGTCAAAGGAGGTGACATCTTAGGAACGGTTCAGGAAACCGAGGCCGTGGAACACAGGCTGTTAGTACCTCCTGAAATTACTGGTAGGATTGAAGATATCCGTTCAGGGAATTTGGGGGTGGAAGATACAGTAGCCGTCATCGAAATCGAAGGGGGTGAGCCCAGGGAGGTTGGGCTGATGCAACGATGGCCAGTGAGGAAGGGGCGTCCTTACGCAAGGAAGTTTCCACCGAATGAGCCACTCCTTTCAGGTCAGCGTGTTATCGACACGTTTTTCCCTGTGGCGAAGGGGGGTACCGCGTGCATCCCAGGGCCTTTTGGCAGTGGGAAGACGGTAGTCCAGCATCAGTTGGCTAAGTGGGCCGATGCTGAGATTATTGTCTACGTGGGATGCGGAGAGCGCGGCAACGAGATGACGGATGTGCTTTTGGAGTTTCCCCACCTCACGGATGCTCGAACGGGTCTTCCTTTGATGCAGCGAACAATATTAATTGCCAACACATCGAACATGCCTGTAGCGGCACGAGAGGCGTCTGTTTACACGGGAATAACCATTGCAGAATATTTTAGGGATATGGGATACAACGTAGCGCTGATGGCCGATTCCACCTCCCGTTGGGCCGAAGCAATGCGCGAGATCTCCGGGCGGCTAGAAGAGATGCCCGGAGAGGAGGGCTACCCTGCCTACTTGGGGACTCGAATAGCATCCTTTTATGAGCGTGCTGGTCGTGTCCAGTGTTTGGGATCCGGTGAAAGAGAGGCCACCGTTACGGTGATTGGCGCGGTTTCTCCACCGGGTGGCGATCTTTCCGAACCTGTGGTTCAAAATACCTTGCGAACCGTCTCGGTTTTTTGGAGCTTGGAAGCTAGCCTTGCTTATCAACGGCACTTTCCGGCTATCAGTTGGCTTCGTAGCTACTCACTCTACTTAGAGCAGCTAGAACCATATTTTTCCCAAGCTGCAGGAGAAAGGTTTTTGGCAAACAGGCTCAGGGGAATGGAAATTCTTCAGAAAGAAGCGGAGTTGCAAGAGATTGTTAGGCTCATTGGGGTTGATGCCCTGTCGTTGGAGGAACGCCTCCTTCTCGAGACAGCCCGGTCGATTCGGGAAGATTTTCTGCACCAAAATGCTTTTGATGAGGTAGACACTTACGCATCGTTGAAAAAACAGGCCGATCTCCTGGGACTAATCCTTAGACTTCACGAAGCGGCGTCCGAAAAGATGGCCGAGGGAGCGGAATTCGATGAGATTGCCTCTGACCCTGTTCGAGAGCAAATCGCTAGGGCAAAGTATGTGGCGGAGAACGATTGGGAAAGGGCAAGGATGGAAATCGAAGTGGCAACGGGCAGTTCTGGTCACCCCACAACGGTCGTTTCTCAAGGGGAGTAATCACCACGGTGGCAAAGGGGAACACCGAAGGGTGTGCCAAGAATTTCATTAGGAAAACGCTTTTCAAGGGTTCTTGTCCGGAGAACGGAATACTGGTTCAATTTCACAACAAGAGAGAAGAATGCTTAAGGAATATCTGAATATTTCAGAGTTATCAGGACCTTTAATGGTGGTTGAAGAGGTCCAGGATGCACAATATCAAGAATTGGTCGAAATTGCGCTTCCGAGTGGAGAGACACGCCGTGGTCAGGTTTTAATGTCTTCTCGCGGTCAGGCCCTTGTTCAGGTGTTCGAAGGGACCACCGGAATCGGTCTCAATCAGAGCCGTGTAAGGTTTCTGGGAAAAACCATTGAAATGCCGCTCTCGCCCGACATATTAGGGAGAGTATTCCAGGGTGCGGGCTCCCCGATCGATGATGGACCCTCCGTTTTAGCCGAGGTTCGACGTGACATTAATGGAAACCCGCTAAACCCCTATGCCCGGGACTATCCAGCCGAGTTTATCCAGACGGGAATATCTACCATTGATGGGCTCAACACTCTCGTCCGCGGTCAAAAACTTCCGATTTTCTCTGGGGCAGGCCTCCCCCATGCACGCTTGGCGGCTCAGATTGCTAGGCAGGCAAGGGTTCTAGGGAAAGGAGAAAACTTTGCCATCGTGTTTTGCGCAATGGGGATTACATTTGAAGAAGCGGATTATTTCATCAGCGACTTCAACCAAACAGGGGCCATCGCGCGCTCCGTCTTATTTGTGAATTTGGCCAGTGATCCCGCCGTTGAACGTATCATTACCCCCCGGCTTGGATTGACAGCTGCAGAGTACCTTGCTTTCGACCTAGGCATGCACGTCCTTGTCATACTTACTGACATGACGAATTATTGCGAGGCACTGCGCGAGGTATCCGCATCCCGCAAAGAAATACCCGGAAGGCGCGGTTATCCAGGTTACCTGTATACGGACCTTTCCTCCCTCTATGAGCGTGCGGGAAGAATCGAGGGAAAAGCTGGTTCGATCACGCAAATTCCAATCCTCTCTATGCCAGAAGATGATAAAACCCACCCGATTCCTGATCTCACAGGCTATATCACGGAAGGACAGATCATTCTTAGCCGAGAGCTTCACCGGCAGGGTGTCTACCCGCCTGTGAACGTCTTGCCTTCGCTTTCCCGGTTGAAAGAAAAAGGCATTGGTGATGGCAAGACACGCGAGGACCACGCCGATACAATGAATCAATTGTATGCTGCTTATGCGCGCGGTAAGGAGGCAGAGGAGCTGGCGATAATCTTGGGCGAGTCAGCTTTGAGCGAAGCCGACAAACTCTTCATCCGGTTCTCTGCTGCATTTGAAGATCGATACGTACGACAAAACGAACGAGAGGATCGCAGTATAGAGGAAACGCTAGATCTCGGTTGGAACCTTATCTCCATACTCCCCCGATCTGAGCTGAAGCGTATTCGGGAGGCTTTTTTGGAGAAGTATTCTAAGAAGGAAGACAATTGATTTTCCGCGGTTGTTAGTGAATCGCCATCGTGATTTCAGTTTGTACATATAGGGTCTCTTGGTGAGAATGAGGTGTTTGGTGAGTAGGTTGTTAGTTATAATGGGTTCGGTTAGGTTTCCATAAATCATAAACAGAAGGGTTGACGGCCTCAGAACCATCCGATAAATTGTTGCTAATTCGCCCGATATGACATAACTCGGACGGGACACCGGTCGGCCGATTTCGTGGATACCGATTTCCGAATGAATAAGGGTGATTTCGAACAGGCAACAAGTAGGGCGAGGTGAGCTCGGCCGTCTGGTTTGGTGATGATAAAGAACGTAAGCCCCAATCGGATGGAGCTACTCAGCCTCCGCCGCCGCCTCACGGTGGCACGGCGCGGCCACAAGCTTCTGAAAGATAAGCTTGATGCTTTGATCCAAGAGTTCATCGCTGTTGTTCGGGAATCGCAAGAACTCCGGCGGGCCGTTGAGTCTCGACTGGAGTTAGCGTATGGGAAGGCCCTGCGGGCGTATGGAAGCATGGATCCTGAGGCTATAGAGGCCGCCCTTGCTGCCCCGGCTTCGACGTTGGATATCCGTGTCGACGAAGTCAATCTGATGAGTGTACGAATGGCGAAGTTCAAGTTCGAAAGAATAGGGACTTTGTTCCCTTACGGATTTGATGGGACGGTAGCGGAATTGGACTCAGCCATTCTTAGATTCAGCGATCTTTTGCCAGATTTAATTCGGCTTGCTGAGTTGGAAAAGACGGAGGAGCGGTTGGCCGACGATATAGAAAAGACCCGAAGGCGTGTGACTGCATTGGAACATGTTCTCATACCGACTATTGAGGATACGATACGATTTATCACCCTGAAGCTTGACGAAATGGCCCGTTCGACCGTGTCTGCGCTTATGAGAATCAAGGAGATCATAAGGACCTGAAGGCAAAGTGTCTTTTTAGGGCCGTGTTGAGGAGGCAGTAGAAAAATGATTTTTCCCGACAGAAGCTTATGGGTTCAGGTGATCAATTTTCTGGTTCTCCTTTTTCTGCTGAACCGGTTTTTGTTTCGCCCCATATTGAGGCGAATGGAAGAGAGGGATCGCGGGATTCGAGAAAATCTCGATTCTGCTGCGGAAAACCGCGCATTGGCCGAAAAGCGAATGGCCGAATATGAGAGCGCTATTGGTGAGGCGAAGCAAGAAGGGATAGAATCCATGCTTCGCGTGGAGAGGGAGATAGCAGAGGAAACACGCAGGAAGCTTGACGAGAAACGAAATGAGGCAGATCGTCTGACCGAAGATGCGCGGGCTCGAATTGAAAACCAAAGCCGTGAAGCGAGAGAGGGTTTGGAAGGCAAGGTTAAAGAGATAGCCGGTGCCGTTGCTTGCCGATTGGCCGGGAGGGAGATCCGTGTTTAGACGGTGGATCAGCCAGCGGTGGGTTTGGGTCTTCTTTATTTTGCTCGTTTTATCGGGTTTGCCTGCCAAGGGTCTCGCCGCCTCAGGTGGAGAGTTCCAAAATGTATGGGACACAAAGTTCGAGATTTCGCGGGTCCTGAACTTTCTGGTTGTGGCTTTAGGCCTTTATTTTATTTTACGTAAGCCTCTCCGGAAGCTTTTTAGTAGCCGGCGGGAAGGCATCGAGATTGCGATAAAAGAGGCTGAGGATGCACGTGCTGAGGCAAATCGACTTCGAGAAGATTATGAGCGTCGGACGGCTGAGCTAGAAAAAGAGCTATCGGAAATTCGGTCCCGCTCCCACGTAAATGAAGAGGCTCTCCGGTCGCGGTTGGTTGCAGAGGGGGACGCGGCTGCCGATCGAGTAGTGGATCATGCACGTTTTACTATCGAGCAGGAATCGAAAAAGGCGGAGTCACAGCTCCGAACACATGCTGCACTTCTGGCGCTTGAGTTAGCGGAGGAAGTATTAAAGCGGGAGCTCGGTCCAGAGGACCAGCGCCGTTTTTTCCAAGATTACCTTGCTAAAGTAGGGGAAATCGATTGACCGGCCAGGCTGTCGCTCGTCGTTACGCCAAAGCCCTTATCGATCTGGCTCAGGAGGAGGGGCGAGTTGATGAAGTGGGAGAAGAGATTGCCGAGATGGAGTCTCGGTTTGAATCAAGTTCCGAGTTGCAAAGTCTCATGTCCAGCCCGGGAATAGCAAAAAAAGTCAAACGTGAAATCCTGGCGGAGATCATTCAACGAGGGGGAATGAGCGTTTTGTCCTCGAGGTTTTTCCAATTGCTCTTGGACAAAGATCGAATCCGCTTCACTAAATTGATTTCAACGTCCTATCGGAAATTTGCCGATGAACTTAAAAATCGTATTCGCGTGGAGATCAGGTCAGCGTTTCCCCTTTCGCCAGAAGAAGAGGAATCACTTCGAAGCCGACTTTCTGTAGCTACGGGGAAAAATGCAGTTCTTGAAATCCAAACAGACAGCTCTCTCCTGGGAGGGGTTACGGCCCGCTTGGGAAGTGCAACCTGGGATGGGAGCGTACGAAATCACCTTGAAATTCTTAAAGAGATGTTGGTCGGCAGGATGTGACCTGACCGACTCTCTAGCCCATAATTCGGGACGAACCGTTTCCGATCCATTTTTCGTCACGTCGGAGAACTTACCCAAAGAGGTTGCTTATGGATATTCGCGCTGAAGAAATTAGCGAAATAATCAAGAAACAGATTGAAGGATATGAGGCCGGAGTCGAGCTGAGCGAAGTTGGTCAGATTATTACTGTGGGTGACGGCATTGCGAGGATTTACGGACTAGACAAGGTTATGGCGGGAGAATTGCTCGAGTTTCCGGGCGATGTTTTCGGTATGGCACTCAATCTCGAAGAAGACAATGTTGGGGCTGTCTTATTGGGGAGCGATACACATATTGCCGAGGGAGATGAGGTTAAAAGAACAGGACGAATCATGTCGGTTCCTGTGGGCGATGCCCTTATTGAGCGTGTCGTAAATTCTATTGGTACACCCGATGACGGGGAGGGCCCCATAGAAGGCACAGAATATAAACCTATTGAGCGGCTAGCGCCTGGCGTAATTGATCGGCAGTCGGTTAGCGAACCACTCCAGACGGGTATTATGGCCATCGATTCGATGATTCCAATTGGTCGCGGTCAGCGCGAGCTTATCATCGGGGACCGCCAGACAGGGAAAACGGCAATTATTGTTGATACGATTCTCAATCAAAAAGGTGGAGATGTAATCTGCATCTATGTTGCCATCGGCCAAAAACGGTCAACTGTTGCGCAGGCCATAAAACGACTCCGAGACGAAGGAGCAATGGATTACACAGTCGTTGTTACTGCGACCGCAAGTGACCCGGCACCACTTCAATTTATCTCTCCCTATTCTGGATGTGCAATGGGAGAATACTTCCGCGATAATGGCAAGCATGCAGTGATCTTCTACGATGACCTTAGTAAGCAAGCGGCAGCTTATCGCCAGCTTTCCCTTTTGCTTCGCCGCCCTCCAGGGCGCGAGGCATATCCGGGTGATGTCTTCTACCTACACTCACGGCTACTGGAACGGGCAGCAAAACTCAGCGACGACAAAGGTGGCGGCTCGCTTACGGCCCTTCCTGTCATTGAGACCCAAGCGGGGGATGTTTCAGCCTATATCCCGACGAACGTCATTTCAATTACAGACGGGCAGATTTATCTGGAGTCTGACTTGTTCTACTCTGGTATCCGGCCAGCGGTGAATGTCGGCCTCTCTGTTTCTCGCGTAGGCGGGGCCGCTCAAAATCGAGCCATGAAAAAAGTTGCTGGGAGTCTGCGTCTCGACCTCGCTCAATATCGTGAAATTGCTGCGTTTGCGCAGTTCGGTAGCGAGTTGGATGAGGCAACTCAGTCCCAGCTGAACCGTGGCCAACGCCTAACGGAGATTCTCAAGCAAGATCAGTATGCACCGATTCCTGTAGAACGACAGGTTGTCTCCATTTACCTTGGCGTAAATGGTCACCTGGATTCCGTTCCCGTTGAGCGGTGCCAAGAATTTCTTGGGGAACTCTTGCAGTACTTTGAAAGTCACCATCCGGATATCTTGAATACTATCCAAGCTGAGATGGAAATTTCGGAAGGGACGGAAGGAAGCTTAAAGCAGGGCATTGAGAATTTTCAGGCCGAATGGTCTAAAAAAGCAGACTCGGTGGCTTCTTAAATAAGGTGGATAAGGTATGGCCAGCCTAAGGCAAATTAAGCGGCGTATAGGAAGCGTCAAAAATACGGAAAAAATAACCCGTGCCATGAAGTTGGTTGCTGCGGCTAAGCTTCGTCGGGCCCAAGACCGTATCACGGCGGCCCGCCCTTTTGCCGATGGGCTCAGCGGGGTACTGCAAAGCCTAGCCAGGCGATCCGAAAATCTCACTCATCCCTTTATGGAGCGGCGTTCGGTCAAACGGCGCCTGCTCGTGCCCATAACCTCAGACAAAGGGCTATGTGGGGTATACAACACTAGCGTCATCCGTGAATTGGCTGAGCCGATGGAGTCGGGCACAATGCTAGAAGAGGAAGCCTCGGAGAAGACCCCGTTTTTGACGGTAGTGCCTGTCGGGAAAAAGGGGCGAGACATTTGTTACTACCGAGGTTATCCAATCGAAAAAGAATTTGTCGGCAATTTCGGCAAGATGGACTACGACCTCGCCAGGGGACTTGGAAAATATTTTGTTGAGGAGTTTACCGAAGGGCGGGTGGATGAGGTTGTCCTGGTCTATAACCGATTTGTCTCTACCCTGGTCCAGCGTGTGACAGTCGAAACTTTATTGCCGATTAAGCCCTTGGTCACTGAAGAAGAACCAGAAGAAGGGGCAGGATTGGAACCAGACTTTATCTATGAACCCTCGCCACAGGCGGTTCTAGAAAAATTGATTGATCGACACCTTTACACTCAAATGTATAGGGTAGTCCTAGACGCCGACGCCAGCGAGCATGGTGCACGTATGACAGCTATGGATAACGCGTCGAACAACGCGCGAGATATGATTGGCAGTCTGACGCTTTTATACAACCGTCAGCGTCAGGCTAAGATTACCACGGAGCTCATAGAGGTTGTCAGCGGAGCGGATGCATTATCGGGGTGAGATAGCGCGCAGGATGCCTTTAGGGTCTGCTGTATTTGCGTTGCTATTAAGGAAACTCTGAGCCGAGTTGCTGGCGACAGGTCCAGTATCGAGGAAATCGGAGAGAAATCAAGATGGCTCAAGGAAATATAACCCAAATCATCGGCCCCGTTGTAGACGTTGCGTTTCCATCGGGCGGGCTTCCAGATATTCGAAACGCCCTGAAAATCATCAGGCCCTCAGAAGGGGGTGAAGACGGAGAAAGCGAAATTATTGTTGAGGTTGCTCAGCACTTGGGAGAGAGCTCAGTTCGTGCAGTTAGCATGTCACCCACCGAAGGCTTGGTTCGTGGGTTGCCGGTCGAAGACACGGGTAAGCCTATCAGCGTTCCGGTGGGACGGGAGGTTCTCGGGAGAATCTTGAACGTTGTCGGAAATCCAGTAGACAATGGCCCGCCGGTGGAGGCGAAAGAACGATATCCCATTCATCGGCCTGCACCCGAACTCACAGACCAGAGCACAAGTACTGAAATGTTCGAGACCGGAATCAAGGTTATCGATCTTCTCGAGCCCTATACCAAAGGGGGTAAAACCGGCTTGTTCGGTGGTGCTGGTGTTGGCAAGACGGTTATTATCATGGAGTTGATCCGAAACATTGCTTCTGAGCACGAGGGGATTGGCGTGTTTGCCGGTGTGGGAGAGCGAACTCGCGAGGGGAATGACCTCTACTTGGAAATGAAAGAATCCGGGGTGTTGGACCGAACTGCCTTGATCTATGGGCAAATGACGGAACCGCCTGGTGCCCGACTGAGGGTTGGTCTTACGGGTCTAACTGTTGCCGAGTACTTTCGGGATGCTGAGGGGCTAGATACCCTTCTATTTATTGACAATATCTTTCGGTTTACCCAGGCGGGGTCAGAAGTATCGGCACTCTTGGGTCGGATGCCTTCGGCCGTTGGTTATCAGCCAACCCTCGCTACAGAGATGGGTGAGTTACAAGAGCGAATTACTTCAACAAAGGATGGGTCGGTCACATCTGTTCAGGCTATCTACGTTCCTGCAGACGATTTAACGGATCCAGCGCCGGCCACTGCTTTTGCCCATCTGGATGCCACCACGGTTCTGTCTCGACAGATTGCTGAGCTTGGAATTTACCCGGCTGTGGACCCACTTGATTCAACATCACGAATCCTGGATCCGGGAATTATTGGTGAGGAGCACTATACCGTTGCACGCGAGGTACAGCTTGTGCTCCAGAGGTACAAAGATCTTCAGGATATTATTGCAATACTTGGGATGGATGAGCTATCCGAGGAGGACAAGGTAGTAGTTGCCCGTGCTCGGAAGATTCAGCGATTTCTGTCCCAACCGTTTCACGTTGCTGAGCAGTTCACGGGTACACCCGGCAAGTATGTCTCAATTAAGGAGACAATTTCCGGATTCAAGGAACTGGTTGAAGGGAAGATGGACCATATTCCTGAGCAGGCGTTTTACATGGTTGGAAACCTAGACGAGGCCCAGGAGAAAGCGGAAGAGTTGCAGTCCGGTTAGGTCTGCAAAGTTTCATTTAACTCGCCATGAAAATTCGGAGGAGTCCATGGCAGATTTGCCGAGGAAAATCCGACTGGAAATTGTTAGCCCGGATCGTATCATTGTCAGCGAGGATGTTGACATGGTCAGCGCGCCTGGAGCTTTGGGGGAGTTCGGGGTTCTTCCCGGTCATACTCCCATGCTCACGAATCTATCTGTTGGTCGTTTGGCGTATAGGAATGACGGCGAAACCCAAGAGATAGCGTTGGCTTGGGGCTATGCAGAAGTCGGCCCGGAAAAAGTGACTATCTTGGCTGAGGCTGCTGAAAAGGTCGATGAGATAGATATCGAACGTGCTGAGTCTGCCCGAAAGCGGGCTATCGATCGGCTTGCCCAAGGCGAGAAAGATGTAGATTCTGAGCGTGCGAAAGGGGCGTTGGACCGTGCCACCCTTCGTCTCCGCGTAGCTAGGAAGGAGTAGCCCCTCCCCTTGAATTGTAGATAGTGCCTGGGTCTTTTGTTTCGATGGTTCTGGGGGCTACTTGCAAGATTCCGGGGGTCCGATCTTGTCGTTCCTAATCGGAAATACAGTTTGAGCCGCGCTTTGTGATGTCACAATCAACGATCACCGACATTTCCCGTCGATCACCGCTCCTGTTAGATCCAGGCCCTTATGGGGGCCGTTATGGCCTGGATGCTTTTCTCCTGGCAGATTTTGCATCCAATGATTGGGATCCTGAGCATTCGCACCATACCGCCGAAATTGGCAGACCAAAGCTAGCAGATTTGTGCACCGGAACCGGGGTCGTGGCACTCCTTCTCGCATATCGGTGTCCCACACTTCGTCTTTTTGGAATTGACCTTCAGGAGCACACCTTGCGGATAGCAATGGCAAACGCACGGGGTAGCTGTCTTAGGGAACGGATTGACTTTATATTGGCCGATCTTCGACAAGCAGATCACTGGTTTGGGGGTGGGGAAATTGACGGAGCAGTCATTAATCCCCCCTATCGTAGCATGGGTTCAGGCCGGATGAGCCCCAATCCCGCGCGAGCTATGTCAAGATACGAGTTGACTCTTCCTCTGGAATCCTGGTTGGGGGCGGCTGCCCATATGATCCGCCTTGGTGGAAGCCTGATCTTTTGCCATATGGCGGAAAGGGAATTAGAGGTGATTCAGGCAGCTCAATCTTTGGGTTTTCAACTAGTACGCCTCCGCCGTGTGCATCCAATGAAACATAGACCCCCAATGATTATTTTGGCAAAAGCCGTCCTCAAGAAAAGCGTTTTGGAAAATAACTTAGAGATTCTTTCACCTTTGATTGTTTACAAGAAGCCCGGAATGTACACTGGAGACGTCCGGAACATCTACGAACGATTCGGTATCAATCTTTGAAAAGGTAGGCCACTGGAAGGGAATAGGCAGGAGGACAATGAAACTAGGTATTGCCCAAATCAATCCCACGCTTGGCAATTTGGATCGAAACGTGGAGATTTTCCGAAAAACAGTTAAAGAGGCGATAGAAAAAGGTTTGGAGCTTCTTGTCTTTCCGGAGTTGGGCCTGACAGGCTATTTTTTGAAAGATATGGTCCCTACCGTCGCCCAACGACTAGATTCAAAGTTAATTCGGGAAATTCAACGAGTAAGCAAAAAGATTTCGATTGTTGTCGGGCTAGTCGAAGAATCATCCGATTACTGTTTTTACAACTCCGTTCTCTACTTTGAGGCGGGAAAAATCCTTCATGTTCATAGAAAGGTTTACCTTCCGACTTATGGTATTTTCGACGAGGAGCGCTACCTTTCCCGAGGAACTCAGGTGAGAGCCTTTGATACCCGCTTTGGGCGAATTGCGATGCTCGTTTGTGAAGACGCTTGGCATCCATCGACGGTCTATCTCGCCTCGCAGGCCGGATCCCAGATTCTTATCATCCCTGCTTCCAGTCCAAGTCGAGGGGTGGAGAGAGGAGATAAACTTCAGATCAGTGAAACTTGGGAAAGCATGGTCAAGGTCTACGCAACCCTATTCATGCAGTTTTGTGTTTTTGTGAATCGGGTAGGTTATGAGGACGGCATCAATTTTTGGGGTGGGTCAGAGGTAGTGAACCCTAGCGGCAAGAGAATTCTGAAGGGCCCATATTTGGACGATGCACTTGTTGAAACGACGCTGAATTTAGAGGAAGTGCGTCGGGCGCGTGTAGCTTCGCCGATTCTTGGGGATGAAGATCTAAATCTAACTATTCAGGAACTCCTGTACCAGCAAAACCTTCGCGAACATGGACGGCCGATGGAAGGAAATGGTGGCAAATAACCGATCCGGAAGTAAAAAGTATCCCAATAAAGCTTCAGCGAGAAGAGATAAAACTTCGGTAACTTCTCGGTTGTCGGGCAATGGAGTTCGACATTCTATGCAGACCAATAACTCAAACCACCTTCCACCAATTCCAGAGCTAGAGATTAATGCCAAACTTGCGGTGAGGCTCCTCGTTGGTTTTATCAAAAATGTTGTAACAAAAACGGGATTCTCGCGGGTGGTTGTTGGGGTATCGGGCGGAGTTGATTCCGCGCTTTGCGTCTATTTGGCCAAAAGAGCTTTGGGGAGAGAAAATGTTACCGGCATTGTTATGCCCTATCGCTTAAGCAGCCCGGAGAGTATTCAGCACGCAAGGTTGATATTAAAAAAGACGCGCATCCGTTCTATGACCGTCGAAATATCAGAAATGGTTGATGCCTACTTTGAGAAGTTCACCGATATCAACAGTATGCGAAAAGGCAATAAGATGGCGCGGGAGCGCATGACAATCCTTTATGATCAGTCTGCTGCACTTGATGCGCTCGTTCTTGGAACCAGTAATAAATCTGAGTTGCTGCTTGGCTATGGGACGCTCTACGGCGATATGGCCCATGCACTTAATCCGCTAGGGGATCTATATAAAACACAAGTTTGGCAAGTGGCTGCTAACATGGGCGTTCCGGAGGAGATTGTTGGAAAGGCCGCAAGCGCAGATTTGGTTGTGGGCCAGACAGACGAGGATGACTTGGGGTTTCAGTATGCTGATGTCGATGTTTTGTTGTATCACCTAGTGGATCTGCGCTGCTCACGGGAGGAGCTTATCGATAAAGGGTTTGACTCTGCTTTCATCGACCGCGTGGACCGCTTGGTGCGATTAAATCAGTACAAGCGCCGTCTCCCAGTGGTCGCAAAGATCTCCACCCGCACCATTGACCGTGATTTTCGTTATGCAAGAGATTGGGGAATCTAATCAGAACGAGAGTTCTTATTCCCCCAGTACTTCTTACTCGGTGCATAAGTTATCTCGCCGCTAGGGGTGGAATACTGAGAGTTGGCCAGGAGCTGCCGATAACCCTTAGAACCTGATCGGGTTAAACCCCGCGGAGGGAAGCGGTTGAAATTCCTGTTACTCCCAAACAGGTCCGCATTCAACCGCATGTCCCATTGGACGGGCGGTTTTTTTATGACCAGGGCAAATGAAAGTGTCTCAATTATATTAAATGGGGACACGCGGGATATTCCTTCAGGCCTGACGGTTAACGGGTTGCTAGAGCACCTGAAAATCACTGGGAAACAACTGGCTGTGGCCCGCAACTCAGAGATTGTCCCCAAATTCGATCATGAAACGGTCGAAATTGAAAACGGGGATCATATAGAGATCGTACACGCCATCGGAGGAGGAGCTTCTTAATACTAATTATTCGCAAGAATTAAATATGTGTCCACCTTACTGGGCCGGACAGCATCGGTGAGGAGAAGTCCATTATGCCATCGACCTATGAGTTGGCCGGGAATGTTTTTACTTCTCGACTGATCGTTGGAAGCGGTAAGTACAGGAATTTAGAAGAAACCAGATTGGCCACTGAGGCCAGTGGGGCCGAAATCATCACAGTTGCCGTGCGCCGTATCAACCTGGATAAAAGCCAAGGCGAGAGCTTGCTTGACTTCATTGATCCCAAAGCATACAAGATCCTGCCGAATAGTGCCGGTTGCTACACTGTGAACGATGCGGTGATGACATGTTGTCTCGCTCGTGAGCTCTTGGGGTCGGACATGGTTAAGCTAGAGGTTATAGGGGATGATAAAACCCTCTTTCCGGACAATGAAAAAACGGTAGAAGCTGCAAAAATTCTTGTCGATGAGGGATTTATCGTACTCCCCTATTGTTCCGACGACCCCATAATTTGCAAGAAATTGGAAGATGTGGGGTGTGCAGCAGTCATGCCTTTGGCTGCACCTATCGGATCGGGGTTGGGGATTAGAAATCCGTGTAATATTCAAATTATCCTCGAAAACTCTAAGGTTCCGGTCATTGTCGATGCAGGGGTGGGAATTGCATCCGACGCTTCGATCGCTATGGAAATGGGATGCACAGCAGTCCTCATGAATTCTGCTATTGCAGGTGCCCAAAATCCCGTAAAGATGGCTGGGGCCATGAAGTTAGCTGTTCAAGCTGGGCGACTAGCTTATGAGGCTGGCCGAATTCCCAAAAAGCTATATGGAACAGCATCTAGCCCTATCGAGGGGGTTGTCCAGAATTAGGCATTTCAAAATTTGATAGTGACTATTTTCAATGGACACCTTCAACCCCCTGGATGATTTTTCGCAAGTTTTCAGCCGTCCGATTGCTTTGGAATTTTGGCAGGATAAGTTCAAAAAATAGTTTCCCTGGGTTTTCTAATGGATCTACCCCGCTTTTATCTAATTACTGATCAAAAATTAGTTCCCAATGGCGACTTGTTGGGATCCATCAGGGCATCTTTTGAGGGGGGTGTCCGCTTGCTCCAGATTCGCGAAAAAGAATTGTTGGGGGGGCCTCTTTACCGATTGGCCGAGGCTGTTAAAAAACTTGCTGAGCAGTTCAATGTAAAGTTTCTGATCAACGACCGAGTAGATGTTGCGTCTGCGATTGGGGCGGATGGTGTCCACCTGGGAAGCCGGGGAATCTCTTTGAATAATTTACGGTATACTTTCGGGGAAAAAATGCTTCTTGGTTATTCGGCTCATACTGTGGAAGAGGCGAAGGTAGCCAGTTGTCTCGGGGCTGACTTTGTAACTCTAAGTCCGATTTTCCCAACTCGAAAAGAGTTTGCGGGTCCGGTTATGGGCCTAGAAGGATTGCGAACCGCTTGTTCAGAACTGAATGTTCCTGTTTATGCCCTTGGAGGAATTACTCCGGAAAATGTTCCCGATATTCTAGATGCGGGGGCCTACGGTGTAGCGCTTATCTCATATGTGTTTTGTGATTCCGCCCCAGGAACAAGAGCCCGAGAGATTGTCCGCTTAGTCGAGGATGAGAAAAAGCTCCGATATTTTGAGAAATATGAGTAGTGTTAATTTAGGTGAAAAAATCCAGAAAAATCTCAATGGGAACAATTTTATTCCGTAAGTACCTACGGCAATTTTTTATTCAGCAGCTCTTTCGTAAATTTGGATGATTTCTTTTTTCGTAATCCGGCGTGGATTGAAATCAAGGATTCGGGTGATCATCGATGCAGCCTCAGACAATTCCGGGATAGCATCGGAGCTAATATCTAGTTCTTTGAGTGTTGTCGGGATGCCCACGTCCTCACAGAGCGTGCGGACTGCGTCGACAGCCGTCTCTGCCGCTTCTCTCAATGAGAGCCCTTCAGTATCTTCGCCTAGTATTTCTGCGATGATGGCGAACTTTTCCAGGTTTCCAAGGAAGTTAAATTCCATAACATGAGGAAAAAGCATTGCATTACTAACTCCGTGGGGAATGTGGTACCGGCCACCCAGCGGATAAGATAGTGCATGAATTGCTCCTGCGCTTGCTCCAGCCAAGCAGACCCCACCGTAATAACTGCCAAGTAACATGTCGTCGCGTGCTTTGAGGTCTCCTCCGTTATGAACGGCCTGGCGGATGCTTCCTGAAATCAGCCTCATTCCCTCTATGGAGAACATTTCCGAAATAGGGGTAGCGTTGAGAGCAACGTAAGTTTCCAGGCAATGGGTAAGAGCATCAATTCCGGAGGCCGCAGTCTGCGCAGGTGGTAAACCCAGAGTGAGATTTGGATCTAGTATGGCGACGTCTGAAATAATGTGCGAGCTGACGATCGCTTTTTTGACTTTTTCCTCCTCAATGGAAAAAATGGCATTGGGTGTGGCCTCAGCACCTGTACCGGCGGTGGTTGGTATTAGAATAGACGGTAGGCCAGCTTTAGGGACAAGGTCTATGCCCAAGTAATCGCGGACCTCGCCCTGGTTTGCCAAGAGAACGCTCATCGATTTCGCTACGTCGAGTGGACTCCCACCCCCAATACCGACGATCAGGTCATAATTTTTCCCTTTGTGATCACGGAAACATTTTTCTAAGTCCTCAATTGGTGGTTCTGGAGTTACATCGGTGTACACTTCTACTTCTATCCCAGAAAATTGCAGTGGGTCCAGAGCGAGGTCGAGGAGGCCAGTTCTTTTAATGCCTTCGTCGGAGATAATTAATGCGCGCTTAGCCCCAAAAGCCTTGGATTCTTCCTCGAGTTTTCCAATAGAACCAGGCCCGGACCAGACTCGGTTAGAAAAGCGCATCCTTGCGACATCCATCGTAGTGACTCCGTTTACATTTAAAATACCACTGAATTTCTAATCATTTCCGAATTGCATTCTTCTCTGGATAGTTGCGTATATTTTGGCAAGTTGCTAGTTAGCTTATATCTTCGATCCCCAGACCAAATTCTTTATCGAGAAAAAGGGCCACTGCCCGAATAGGCGACCCAGTTCCTTCTAAAATTTTCAGTGGGAATCCACAGAAGATAAACCGTTTTCCAGCTACCTGATTCAAGTTGCAAAGATTTTCAGTGTTGATCATTTCCCGCTCTAAACAAACGTGATGGGCGGGATAGGTTGTGTCCTTGAAGTTGTCAATGCTCGGGGCGTCTACGCCGACATTTATGCACCCTTGGTCGTGGAGCCATTCGGTAGCTTCTCGGTCTAGCCCGGGATACTCGTAGAGCCATTCAATGTTTTCATTTTTCCCGTAGTTTCGGTCGTAGTGACCCGTCCAGAGGAGAACCGTGTCTCCTTGGCTAATAGTTAGATCATGTTTTTTCAGGGCTTCTTCAAGTTGGGACTTGCTGATAGCCGCTTGAGAGCCCACGTGAGAGACGTCTAGGCAAATAGCAGGCGTAAAGAAAGTCTCTAAGGAAATCTTGTCAATGGAATCTGCGTTCGGGTCCGGTGTGAGGTGGTTGATGGCATCAAGATGTGTGGGACCATGATCGCTCATAAGAAGGCCACGGCATTCGTAGGAGAAATCTTTTTTCATTCTTCGGGTTTCGTCATGGGTGGGATTGGTAAAAATAACGGTTTTCACGTGGCCGGGGTAAACGGGCATCCCTTGGTAAATTGGCTGTGAAAGATCAACTATTGTGGCGCCTTTCATGTGAAGCTGCCTCCATCCGGGCGAACATTGCCCTTCGAGTTTATCGTGTACCCCCATTCCTGGTGAGTACAAAGCCAAACCGACAATTGCGGGTCAATCCTAACTCTATGATCAACTCCAAAATAAGCTATAGATCCGGAAATGTGGATTACACTACTGCATAAATACGAGCTGGTGCTGCCTCGCAATTTTTTAGTTTAATGGGCGCTGCATGAAGCATGAAACGCTTTTTTTTGACCAGGTGGAGGTTTGTCAAACCCTCAATGAGGAAAATTCCCGCACCCATCATAATTCGATGTACAACGAAATCCGCAGGCCTAAAATCCTTTAACCTTGCGTTATACTCCTCGAAGAAGTCGAATCCTATAGCCTTTGGATTCTTATTTACCAACCACCTTGCCACGTCCTCGTTAATGTAAGGGGAGTCAGTGTAGTACTCAGTTTTGCCGAACTTCTTATGCCCCCAGTCTGTTCTCAGAACGATAATGTCGTTCTTTTTTGGGATTTTGTCGTATTTCTGGACATCCTCGAGAGTGATTTCAGCGTTTTTTCGCCCCTTATGAGTGAGGTCGAGAATGATGGCCTCTCCGACGAACCTGTCTAAAGGAACCTTGTCTATTGGGGCTTTTCGGGCGAGAACATGCAGGGCAGAGTCGCAATGGGATGCCGTATGTGCGGAAAAGGAAACCCAGGTTGCCTGCCAGTGGGTTGGCTTGCGATGCGCAGTGGTCATCTTCACGGTTTGGGATACCGACGGTGGTACCGGAACCTTGTGATGGGTGTCCAGACTTAAATCGATTATTTTCATTCGGCTCTCCTTGCCG
>CAYTIB010000044.1:0-40504 GCA_964437725.1 uncultured bacterium
GCCGATGAAGACGCATCCCTAGCATAGGAATTAGACTTTGACCGCCGGCTAGCAACTTACAATCCTCACCGTAGCGGCCTAGTGCCTCCAATACCTCTGGTACCGTATTCGGTGACATATACTTAAAAGGTGCAGGTTTCACTACTCTCAAAACCTCCGAAAATTATCTATTCACGAAAGAAACTAAATCCACAACGATCATAACTCATGAACCACCTCAACCATTTAGAGGCATGAGATTCCGAAAACCACTAACTATTATCGCTCAGAACACTTTACTACAATCGCGATATAATAATAGGGATTGTATCTTTTTCGCCAGTGCATCGGCGAATTACAGAAAAACTTTTTCCTTTCAAAAGGTGAAATTTTGGACAAATACCAAGTACTCGGAAAAAACGTTCCTAGGGTAGATGGAGTTTCCAAAGCCACAGGAGAAAACCAGTACGCAGCCGACTTAAAGAAAAGGGGGTGTTTTTACGGACAAATTCTTCGTAGCCCCTTCCCACATGCACGCATTCTCAACATCGATACCTCCAGAGCACTCCGGACTAAAGGAGTCGCAACCATCTTAACAGCTAGCGATCTCCCTCGGGTTCGCTACGGCCAATGGATACTCGATCAAGAACTCCTCCACGACAAAAAGGTAAGATACGTTGGAGACGAAATCGCGGCCGTGGCCGCCGTCGATGAAGACACTGCTCAAGAAGCTCTGGACCTTATCCACGTTGAGTACGAGGAGTTAGAGGCGGTTTTCGATCCCTCAGAAGCTCTGAAGCCTGATGCTCCTTTGATCCATGAGGATTTTGCCAAACACAAATCCTATTACAATGTCCTCGGGAGGGAAAATAACCAAGTCTGCCGAATGGGATTCCATTGTGGGAATATCGAGGCAGGCCTCCGCGAAGCTGATTTAGTCATCGAAAACCGATACACCACCCACTGCCACCATCCTACATACCTCGAGACCCACGCTGCCCTGGCAGATTCTGGATCAACCGGCGAACTAACGGTATGGACTACTACGCAGGGAGTATCGAAAATCCAAGAATGGATCAGTCACCTTCTGGGCATTTCAGAAACCCGCGTCCGTGTTATTAGCTCGGCCGTAGGAGGAGGGTTTGGCGGAAAAAAGCCGCGGGCAGACCTTTACGCAGCTGCTTTAGCCTTCAAAGCCCGCAAACCAACTCGAATCATTCTCAGTCGCGAAGAAGATTTTGCTGTCACATCCAAACGTCATCCAGCAACTATAGATATCAGGTCAGGCGTTAAGCGCGACGGAACGCTCTGCGCATGGGATTTTAAAATGATCATGGACACGGGGGCCTACGCAGATCACGGCCCATCGATCGCGTCTTTTGGAAGCTGCAATGCACGCGGTCCCTACAAGACTCCTCACGTCAATATTGATACCAGGGTCGTTTACACAAACAATAACATAAGCGGTGCATTTCGGGGCTACGGTAACCCGCAGGTGACCTTCGCCAACGAATCTCAAATGGATCACATTGCCCGTGAAATCGCCATGGATCCGGTCGACTTTCGCCGCCTCAACGGAATAGAACCTAACGGTATGATGGTAAATGGGTCACGTTTTCCTGATGTGTGGTTCCGGGAAACTCTAGACCAAGCCGCCGAAGCATTTGGATGGAACAACAGGAACAAGGAGACCCGATTCAACAACCGAAAGCGTGGAATCGGGATCGCCGCAGGATCTCACCCGACAGGTGGCTGGAGTTCTTCAGCTATTGTCAAATGGATGGCGGACGGCAGTCTACAGGTCATCACGGGAACCGTGGAAATTGGTTCTGGACAACATACGGTCGCAACCCAGCTAGCCTCAGAAGTTACAGGCGTTCCTTGCGAGAAGATTCGAATAGTTGCAGGTGATACAGACCTCACATCCTTTGACTTGTTCACTGGTGCCAGTCGATCCACCTTGACGATGGGTGGTGCCGTCCGGCTGGCAGCTCTGGATGCTCGAAAAGAACTAATTGCCCGTGCGGCCAACATACTGGAAGCCCCGATAGAAGATTTGAAAATTGATGGGGAAGAGATTTTCATCACTTCCACCCCGAATAAAAAGCTTTCATTTGCGGAACTTGCCAGTGCTTCCAATATCCATCAGGATGGACCAATTATCGGAAAAGGTTCGTGGTCCCCTGCTACACCTTCTTCGGTTTCCGAAAACCACGAGGGAGCACCAATGCACGAGTTTCCTGCCCATGGATACGTTACACATATCGCAGAGGTGGAAGTCGACGAGGAAACGGGAGAAGTCGAAATCCTTCAGATCGTCTGCTCACACGACGTCGGTCAAGTCATCAACAGAGGGGGACTGGAAGGACAAATAGAAGGCGGTGTAACTCAAGGGATTGGGTACGCCTTAGTTGAAGAGATGCGTTTTGAAAGGGGCATACTGACCAACGGAACAATGGTGGATTACAAGATACCAACGACTCTTGATATTCCACCAATCAAGTATCAGACTATCGAGAACCCAGATCCGGTCGGGCCATTCGGGGCAAAGGGAATGGGAGAGTCGGTGCTCATACCAACAGCTCCTGCTATTGCCAATGCTATTTATGATGCTGTGGGGGTCCGTATCAGAGAACTTCCCATTACCCCCGAAAAAATTCTACTCGCTCTAGAGGAAAAGTCGGTAAACTGACGCCCTAGCAGTTTGTTTTGCTTTCAATTTCGTAGTTTTATCACCTCCTGACCTAGACAATAGCTAGTTGACAACGGTTGTACAATAAAGAGAAATTCATTAATAGTTCCCAAGGGGATGTTCTCGAATTTTCGGCCGATTCCATTTTGATGGAGGCACCATCTTGAAGATTCAAGGTAAACAAAAACTAGAAGCGCCCCCGCAAAAAGTTTGGGATCTGATCATGGATGTTGACGCCCTTGCAGAAATTATTCCTGGTTGCCAACACCTTGAGGAGACCATGCCTGGAGTTTTTGAAGCTCGGCTTAATGTCGGTGTAGCCCCAGTGAAGGGTGAATTTTCCGGATCGGTCAAGATGGAAGACATACAATCCCCGGAAAGTTACCGAATGATCGTAGAAGGAAGTGGCACTCCAGGTTTCATGAAGGGGTCAACCAAGATCCGGCTAGAACCCGATGGGGACCAAACAATCTTGCATATAGAGGGAGACGTCCAGATAGGTGGTGTAATAGCCGGCGTAGGACAACGAATGTTAAGTGGCGTTGCAAAGCTCTTGATGAGTCAGTTTTTTAAATCGACCGCTAATGTACTTGCGAACCGAGGTTGAAATGGAATGTAGATTTTTCGACACCCTTTGAAATTTATAGCGATATCCTTTTCAAGAAAAACACAGTCGATCTGATTGATTAGAACATCCGGATAAAAAAATGTCCTTACGAATTCGAAGTGTCTACATGAGGGGGGGTACCAGTAAAGGGCTCTTCTTTCGAGACACAGATCTCCCTAAAAACTCAGCCCAACGAGATACCATTATTTTGCGATGTATGGGGAGTCCAGATCCTCGTCAGGTTGATGGATTAGGGTCGGGATTTTCTAGCGCTAGCAAAGTAGCCATAATTACCCCACCGGAAAAACCTGGTGAACCCGTTAAATACCTTTTTGGTCAGGTGAGTGTGAATTCATCATTGGTTGATTACCGGGGAAATTGTGGAAACCTTTCTGCTGCAGTTGGCCCATTTGCTATTGACGAAGGGATGGTCGAGGCTATTGAGCCTTTAACAATCGTGGAAATATTTAACCAGAATACGGGAAAAATGATATTCGTCGAAGTTCCAGTAAAAGACGGTCTGGCGGTGGTAGATGGGGACTGCATGATTGCCGGAGTTCATAAATCTGGCGCTCCAATCCATGTCCGGTTCAATGACCCAGGCGGGTCCGTAACCAATGCTCTTTTCCCAACTGGCAACCGGTGTGATTCCATTTCGTCAGGGAACGGTCAAAATATTGAGGTTTCTCTCGTAGATGCTGGTAACCCTACCGTATTCGTGCACAGTGAAGATGTGGGTTTGACAGGCAACGAATCCCCTGCTGAAGTGAATGATAATAAAAACATAATGACACGGCTTGAATCAGTTCGAGGATGGGCGGCCCAAGCGTGCGGATTAATAACGAAAGAACAAGAGGCCGCATCTTCATCTCCGGCCATTCCAAAGATAGCAATAGTGTCCCCGTCCAGAGACAGTGAGGATGCACAATTCAAGGCCACGATGATTTCAATGGGAAAAACACACGAGGCCTTTGCCTTAACTGGGGCCATTGCTGTGGCTTCAGCGGCAAAGATGGAAAATACTATCGTTCATTCTGTCGCGCGAAGATCAAAAGATTCCGACGTAACATTTCAACACCCGTCCGGTCTGATGACCCTACAGGTCGAGGTGAGTGACAACGGCAGCGGGAATCCCAAAATTTTATGGGTTAGCACGGTACGAACAGCGAGAAAATTGATGCAAGGATTTGTAAGAGTACCGGAGAAAATCCTACAAAAGGAAAAAGAATAGATGCTATCTAAAGAACATTCTGAAAGGGGTTTTCGCCAGTTTCTATCTGAGCCGGGATTACTAATTGTTCCTGGTGCATACGATGCCTTAACAGCTCGACTCATTAAAGACGCTGGTTTTCCCATTGTCTACGCTACGGGTGCAGGAATATCCAATACCCAGCTCGGCCTGGCCGACAAAGGACTACTCAGCTTCGGAGAAATAATCCAACAGGTTGGTCGAATTATCGAAGCGGTGGATGGACCGGTAATTGTAGACGCCGACACCGGCTACGGAGGAACTGCTAACGTTATTCGGACCGTTAAGGAACTCGGTCGAATCGGCGTTGGAGGAATACAGTTGGAAGATCAGGTTTTTCCAAAACAGTGTGGACACTTCGACGGCAAATCTGTAGTTTCAAAAGAGGAAATGGTAGGGAAAATCCAGGCTGCCCTGGATGCGCGGGTCGATGAGGAGATCGTCATTATCGCCCGAACGGACGCACGGGAGTCGGAAGGTTTAAAAGCAGCCATAGATAGAGCGCGAGCATACGCCAAGGCTGGAGCAGATATAACTTTCATCGAGGCCCCGTTAACGAAGGGCGAGATGGCCCGTATCCCAGCTGAGATTCCGGTACCACAAATCGCCAACATGGTCGAAGGAGGAAAAACCCCGCTACTAGACGGGAAGGAACTCGAAGCCATGGGTTTTAAAATAGCACTCTTTGCCAATTGTGTCTTGCGTGCAGGGGTGAAAGGGATTCAGACGATTCTCTCCACTTTGCAACGGGATGGAACAACAGCTAGTCAGCTAAAATCACTCATCACGATGGAAGAAAGAAACCGACTGACTAGACTGGATATCATTGAGAGTTGGGAAAAAAAATATGAGGCTTAGTCCAACTTCCGGTGGAGATACTGGCCGGTAGGTTTCCCAACCAAAATCCCTTTTTCCATAACTACGTTCCCGCGCACCATAGTCATAACCGGCCAACCGGTCAGTTCCCGACCCTCAAACACACAGAAATCAGATGCGGTGTGGAGGTCCTCCCCTCTGACCACGCGTTTTTCATTCAAATCCACCAAAACAAGATCAGCGTCAGAGCCTACTTGGATTACTCCCTTGCGGGGGTATAGATGAATTGCCTTAGCTGTGTTTTCCGAGGTAACCTGCGCCACTCGCTCGATGGTGATCCGTCCTCGATTCACACCTTCGCTCAAAAGCAGTGGCAATAACGTGGCGCTACCTGTCATTCCCGAGGCTGACTGCCAAACGTCCTCTTCATTCACAATCTCATCCCGGAAACCAGGCACATGATCAGTGCCTACACACTGGATATCATCATTTGCCAGCCCTTCCCAGAGCTTCTCTTGATTGGCCTTGTCCCGGATAGGTGGGTGGTTAACGGCCATAGAACCGGGGAAAGGCCAATCATCCTTGGTCAAGGTCAGGTACTGGGTGCAGACCTCAGCCGTCATGATGGCCCCCTCAGCTCGTACTTTTCGGACAGCATCAAGACCCATAGCGGAATTTAGATGCACTGCATAGGTATGACAATTAAGAAGTTTAGAGAAAAAGCCAACCTTGAGCACGTCAACAGCCTCAAGAAAATCGGGGGACGCCTCCTCCCAAGCCGCCAGGTTTCTTTTTCCCGCTGCTTTAACTCGATCTTGAAGCACACGGACAACCTGTCGGTTTTCCGCGTGAAAGGGAGCCACACCACCAATCCGAGCCACCTGTTCCATTCCCAAAAACAACGTCCCATCGTCCCAGGATGTGGGAAGACCGATACGCGACGACCATTTTGTCGCAATGGCGTAACCCAAATAGAACTTAAAAGAGGTTACCCCACATTCCTCGGCATACAACGGGATCTCTAAGGCATGCTGATCTGAAACGATAGCAAATGTGAGAGCCATATCCACGAAAGCCCTTTCGTTTATGATATCTCGGGCACGTGGAAATACTTCGGCATAGGAAACTACATCTTTTGGTTCGGCAAATTTCTTATAAGGCTGTCCCAAACGAGTACTTTTTACAATTCCGACCATCGTCGTTACACCACCAACGGCAGCGCTGCGGGTTTCTGACTCCACATCTTTTTCAAAAGGTCGGTAAGGGCCAGGATGTGTATGTGGATCAATCACCCCCGGCAAAAGATAATTTCCTGCTCCATCAATGGTCCGCTTCCCTTCTTGCAACCGTTCCATACCACCGAGCGCAACTATCTTTCCCCCATCGATAGCAACCCCGGCATTACGCAGAATGCCTGTGGGTGTAACAACATGGGCATTCTTAATAAGCACATCTACCATCTTTTGCTTTGTCATAGTTTAGGTAAAGTTGTGGGCGTCTTGGATAGCACGAATTATTTCGTGATAAGTCGTACAACGGCAAATGTTTCCCGCCATGTACTCCCGGACCTCAGCCTCACTCGGCTTGGGATTATCTTTTAGCAATCCACAACCCATCATAATCATCCCGGGCGTGCAAAAGGCACACTGGAAAGCATTATGAGCGAGAAACGATTTTTGAAGGGGATGCAGATCCCCATTCTCCTCTATGCCTTCAAGCGTTGTGACCTCACGACCCTCTGCGTATCGTGCCAGGGTGATGCACGAAGCAACAGGCTCGTCGTCAAGAAGAACCGTACAAGCCCCGCAAGCACCGAGGCTGCAGGTTTCCTTCGTGGCCACCAGGCTCAGATTATCGCGTAAAACATCAAGAAGAAGCCTGTGGTCGGGAACGATAACTTCGTGGGTCTCCCCATTGACCAAAAGCTTCAAGGACCGTCCACTCATGATAATCCTTGCTCCTGTCGTTTATGAATCAAAGCCAGGATGGATTCTGAGGTAATAGGGAGCATCTTCGATCGAACACCAATAGCATGAAAGATAGCATTAGCAATAGCCGGAGCAGTCGCACCAATTGATGACTCCCCAACCCCTTTAGCCCCAAACGGTCCTTCCCGATGAGCGTTTTCTATGTAATACGAGGTAAACCGGTCGGGTGTTTCCATGAATGAGGGCAATGAGTAATCTAGTAAGTTTGGGTTAGTTGGCTGCCCGTTGTCGAAGCAAAGCTCCTCATAGAAAGTCTGGCCGATTCCCTGAGCAGCTGCTCCTCCAATCTGTCCCAGACAGAGCTCCGGATGTATCGCTTTTCCACAATCAACCACGCTTACGAAATCCAAGACTCGGACGTCTCCTGTTTCGGTATCAACTTCCACTTCGGCACCACAAGCACCAACAAACCAGAATGCCGTCGTAATTTCAGCTTGTCCAGTTTCGGAATCCAATTTTCCTCCCTCGGTCTTGATCACACCGCGCCCGAGGATGTTCCCACCCTTTGTCTTAAAGTAGCCCTGCACAAATTCTTCCAGTTCCATGCCCCGTTCCGGGTTTCCACGAACTGAAATTCTCCCTTCTGAAAGCATCAGGTCTTCCGGACTCACCTCCAACATCTCGGCTGATAACTCTAGGATCTGTTTTCGCGCGTCAATGGCAGCCAACCGAACCGCCCGGCCCATATGAAAGGTCGAACGGCTTGAGCTAGTTGTTAGGTCATAGGGAGTCACGTCAGTGTCCGGCTGAGCGCGGGAAACCGTCGACAGAGGAACCCCTAACTCTTCAGCAAGGATCTGAGATAACAAGGTGTCCGCCCCCTGGCCCATTTCAATCGTACTGGAAAGTAAAGAAACCGTACCATCTTCATTTATCTTGACAAATGCGGAGGAAGTAGACGGGGTCAATGTGCTTTTAATGATACAGGCGATACCTTTTCCACGAGCTTTTCCTAAAGGAGCGGGATCGCTAGGCTTTCCCCAACCAATAGCTTCGGCGGTTTTCTCAAGAACAGGCTTAAATCCGACACTATGGAGCTTGGACCCCGTCGCAAAGACCGTCCCCTCGCCAACCACGTTCTTCATCCGAATTTCCAATGGATCGATTCCGAGAAATTGTGCAATATCATCCATTTGAGACTCAAAAGCCCAGGCTACTTTGGGCACTCCAAATCCGCGAAATGCTCCGCCTGGAGGCTTATTTGTGTAAACACAATAAGAATCCACGTGTATGTTTGGGATGTCATACGGACCCGCGGAAACATATCCCCCGTTCTTCACAACACGTGGAGAGATGTCACAATAAGCTCCAATGTCCCAGTGAGTGGTAACCTTACGAGAATAAATTGTGCCATCTCTCTTCATGCCGGTTTTAAGGTTCACCCACGCTCCATTTTTCGTAACAGTGTAAAACACCTCTTCTCGGGTCAACTCAAGTCGAACGGCTTGACCGCCGGTCTTCAAAGCCAACATCGCAACAAGGGGCTCTAGTTTGGGATAAGTTTTACTCCCGTATCCTGAACCAAGATGTGGAACAATAATCCGGATTTTTGTCACCGGAATTTGAAAAAGATTCGCCATAACGGTACGCACTGTAAATGGATTCTGCGTCCCATCCCACATCGTAAGCTTGCCGTTATGGTCCCACTGAGCAATACAAACGTGGGGTTCCATCGCCATATGCTGGGTAGTCGGACAAAAGTAATCATCCTCAAAAATTTGGTCAGACTCTTGAAAACCCTGCTCGACGTTTCCACGTCGCAATTTGAAGTGATAGGGAATGTTCGAATCTGTGATGCTGTTCATACTGGACAGATCGCCATATGAACGCTTCGGCATTCGAAACTCTTCGTGAATCAGAGGTGCGTCAGTTGTCGCGGCTTCCCGAGCATCCATAGCAACAGGTAGTTCTTCATATTCCACATCAATAAGACTCAACGCCTCTTCTGCAATCTCAGCATCTGTCGCCGCCACACCAGCCACGATATCACCTACAAAACGCACCTTGTCGATAGCCACAATCGATTGATCCAGCAACGCAACGCCATAATAGGGATCGAGATCTTTCCGACCAACAATATCGTCTCGCGTCACCACTGCAGCCACACCCGGAAGCGCCTTTGCCCGGGAGGCATCCACATTAAGGAGCTTTGCATGAGGCAACCGGCTCCTTAGTGCCTTGGCGTGGAGCATCCCGTGAACTTTAGTATTGATGGAATAGGGAGAAAGGCCCCGGACCTTCTCCACTCCGTCCACCCGCTCGGGCGTCATTCCGACAATGGAGAGTTCGTTTGCGTCGGTTTTTTCCACCACCGGCTCCCTTACGTTACGTTCCAGATGCTCTTCAAAGCACGCCGGGCATAAACCTTGGTTAGCTGCTTTTTGTACCACGGGGACACCCGCATATCGTCGTCAAGGGGCTCCACCTGGGATGCCGCACTTTCCCCGAGTGCGTGGAAGAGTCCTTCGCCCGATCCCAGGTCGCGAACCAAATCGTTCAAGCCCATGATCTCTTTTGGTTTCGCTTCGACAGAGCCAATAACTAGCCTCACATCCAAATCATCTTTATCTCTTCTCTCCACAAAAGCGGCTACCCCGAGTGCAGGCCAGTCGGTTGATGTGGATGTTTCATGCTTGAGATAAATTGCCTGCAACCCCTTTGGCAACTCAGGGATAGTGATTTCTGCAAGGAGTTCTCCCGCCCTAATATCGGTTTCCATGAAATCGACCAAGAACTCGCTCAGAGGAATCGTCCGACCTACACTCGGGTTACCTGGACCAACCAAGCGAACGGACGCGCCCAAACCTACCAAAACAGGCGTGGCATCGCTACGAGGATCACCATGACAAATCTCACCACCGATAGTTCCCATATTTCGGATCCGCACGTTACCCACCATTTGCTCCGCCTCGGCAAAAACAGGACACCGTGAACGGACTAGCGGGGAGCGTTCAATAGCCTGATGTGTAGCCAACGAACCAATTTTAACACCGACACCCGGCTCACTTTGGATTTCTCTCAAGTCTTGAATTTTGCGTAGCGTGATAACACGCTTAGGGCGAACCAATCGCTGCTTCATCATTATCATGAGAGCTACCCCGCCGGCCATCACGGGAACATCCTCCCCTTCACGATCCATCAACGAAAGGGCTTCCTCCAAGCTTTCAGGCTCTACAATCTCAAATCTTGACATAACCTACCCACACCCACCACCGATAAATTCAAAACCCCATCGAAGTCATAACGAGACCTTATAACGTGGCTGATTCTAAACAATAATTACACCTACTCAATTCTCTCGTTCACATCCAACGGGTTAATAAGTCCGTCATGCAACTGGCACTTCGATCTGCATGCGGAAG
Organism: uncultured bacterium; assembly: GCA_964437725.1. Taxonomy (GTDB): domain Bacteria; phylum UBA8248; class UBA8248; order JACPRG01; genus CAYTIB01. Next base: position 10,694 of record CAYTIB010000044.1, read on the forward strand.
TGCGGCATAACTTCCTTAGCAAACAGATCAATGTTTTCCAGGGTTTCCTCCTTGGTCATTCTCCCAAAATGGAGCAAGGCGACAAGAAGACCCATACCAGTTTGCTTCTGGAAATCGGCTAGCCTATCTCGAATAGTTGACGGACTTCCAACTAAAATCATTCCTTGGTCATTGAGCTTTCTAGGATCAAATTGTACTCCACCAATCTTTTTGTCCCCTACAACCCGGGCCATAGATTTCTCGGTTAAATACCCCGGGGGAAAGAACTGTTGAAAAGGTCGCTTCAGCAGTTTATTGAAAAGAAAATCTACGTGAGGTTCTGCTCTCTCCCAAGCTTTTTCATCAGTATCGGCCACATAAATCGGGACGGCCCACCCAAGCTGCTCCGGCGGTGCCTCATATCCGAAATTTTCCGCCTGCTTCTTATATTCGTCTAGAATTCGCTTCACCGTGGCGAACGGGCTAAACACCTGCATATAGGGATAACGGCGCTCCGCCGCGAAGATAACTGTCTCAGTGCTTCCCTGAGAGGGAAGCCAGATCGGCGGGTGAGGCTTTTGATAAGGCCTGGGCCAAGTATTCACATATCTGAAATTGTAATGTTTTCCTTCGAAAGGAAAGGGACCTGCCTCCGTCCACGAACGCACGATAAGATCGTGAGCCTCCAAAAAACGGTCACGCGACGTAGTCGGGTCCATGCTAAAAGAAATGTACTCATCACCAACCCCGCGAACAAACCCTGATATGATTCTCCCTTGGGTTATGACATCCAGCATTGCCACTTCCTCGGCTACACGAAGAGGATGATCACGAAGACAGATTGCGTTACCAAGGATAGCAATCTTTGCCCGGGTCGTCCTCCGAGCTAGTGCCCCGGCCATAATGTTGGGGGAAGGCATTAAACCATAACAAGTTTGATGGTGCTCGTTTACACATATTCCATCGTAGCCAAGGCGATCTGCTTCCTCGAAGACGTCTAGGTAGTCGTTATAAAGCTGGTGGCCGATTTCAGGATCGTACAACTCGTTCGGAATGGTAGCCCAAGAGGTTGCATAACGATCCAAATAATCCTCAGGCATATACGGGTAAGGCATCAAATGGAAAAAATAAAACTGCATAGGACTACCCCTATAGAGCAAAAGATCAAGAACTATATCCTCAAAAATTAAACAATGAGGGCAAAAAAGCCATAAATTAGCTTAACGTCAAAAAGGGGGGGCGCCCCAATATGATAATATCTCTCGGCCCACATTACACTGGAGCCCTTTTCCTAGGGGTTCTCACTGAGGGGCACAGTATACGCAGTTTCGCATTGCGTATCTAGCATTAGAATAACAATTTGAGCAAATATTGAGATTATATCGTGATGCGACTTTTGATGCCCTTTACAATTATTTTACTCTTCATAATCAATGGAGATATCTCCGCCAGCGAGAATGTTATTTTCCAGCTTGATAGCGCCATTTATGGAAAACATATTGGTTATTACACCGCCAAGCAAAGGGGAATGTATAGAGCCGCAGGGATGAGGGTATCCATACAACGTGGATTTTACAATTCATGGAAGTCAGTTGGGGGTGGTGATCGCTCTGATTATGGTATCGCCGGAATCGACTCTACTATCCTAGCTCGGAGTAATGGCTACCCAATCAAGCTAGTCTCAATATGGCACAAAAGAGCCATGCACAGCATCCTCGCACTAAAAAGCTCGGGGATTCGCAACCCTTGGAACTTGGAGGGAAAAAGGTTGGGCATCACGGTTGGTGATTACTCGCGCCAATACTGGCCATTTTTTAAAAAAATAATAGGCTTGAGGAGTGTAGGTTGGACGCAAATCCTTCCAAATTCGAGCAATCACTACCTACTTGCAAAAAAGGTTAATGCTATTCTCACCACTGCCACCGCCACAATCCCCATGAAATTCCAAGCGGCTATGGTGGGCGAAGAAGTTGTCGAGCTTCTATTGGACGATTATGGGCTTAGGCTCCCCACCGACGGAATCATCACCAGTATTCGAAAAACTGTTGAGAGACCGGATCAGGTTAAGGCTTTTATCAGCACATCTTTAAGAGGAAACGCTTGGGCCATCGAGAATCCGAAGAAAGCTGTCAATATCTTTCTGAAAAACCACCCCGACCAACATCCCAAACTTACCAGGCAGTGGTGGGAACTCAGCAGCAAATTTCAAATAGGCAGTCAGAGGTCGAGGGGTCTTGGCCACATGGACCTCGAAAGCATGCAATATGCTCACAACATCACCGTTCGTGCCTTCGGTATTGTGAATCCACCGGCTCTTAGTGATTGGTACACCACTAAATTCCTTCCGAGAAATTTGCCAAAACCAAAACTCCCAAAAAAATAAACACTTAAAGGGAACACAGTTTCAAACACAATCAGGGCCCCTTTTGACCTTCTGTAGATCTGTTGCATTAAACCTCAGAGTTTGCTCCAACCCAGCCGCGTTCCGAGATATCGATAACAACATCATCTGGAGCAGTGTATTTGAGCTCGTAAAATACAGTGCCCTCCCCACGTCCCTTGTAACGGTCGGCCGCTAATTCAGAACCATCTGCTTCTAAATCGTTTCCTGACTTAGCCACGTCATCGACGATAAATCCGAAGTGATGTATGCCAGTAAAAGACTCACTATCCCAGGAACGGTTCGAGTTAGGAACCTTAAACTTTAAAATGGCGAGACAAACGACACCATCCGAAAGATAGTAACCTTGGGCAAGATCGTTCTCAATTCGACCAGCTACCTCCATTTCAAAGTGTTTCTTATAGAACTCGCAAGTCTTTTCAGGATCATCAGTTGCCACAGCAATATGTCTCAGTTTGGCCATTCTCCAGTGCTCCTTATGACCGCAACGCTGGCGGGTTCTACCATGATTCATTACGGATGCAAAAAGTGAATTGTTCTGCTAACACTCATTTTATTATGTCACGAAGGCAAACATAAGGTCTTAACGCTCAACCATACTGTTTACGATAGTATTCTTCGTACTGTCTGTCCTTCAAAGGCCGCCACCAAGCAGCGTTGTTCCGATACCAGTCAACAGTCCGAGCCAATCCATCTTCCAACCTAACAGTCGGCTTCCATCCAAGTTCTCTCGAGATCTTTTCAATTCCCAAAGCATAACGCCTGTCGTGCCCTGGTCGGTCTTTGACAAACTCTATAAGGTCCTCCGATGCTTCCACCAGTTGAATGATTGTTTTGGCAATCTCAATATTAGAAAACTCCTGGTTCCCTCCAATGTTGTAGATCGATCCTGGCGTCCCTGCCCGCAAAACGGTCTCGAGAGCCCTGCAATGGTCTTCCACAAATAACCAGTCTCGGACATTAAGTCCATCTCCATAGAGTGGGAGACTTTTTCCCTCCATGGCATTTGTAACAAAAAGAGGTACAAACTTTTCCGGAAATTGATAAGGGCCATAGTTGTTCGAGCCCCGGGTAATAATCGCGGGAAAACCATAAGTCTGCATGCAAGAACGAACAAAGAGATCAGAGGAAGCCTTGCTGGCAGCGTACGGACTATTCGGCTCTAATGGACTCTCTTCCGTAAAAACTCCCTCCGGCCCTAAAGAACCGTAAACCTCATCCGTCGATACGTGGACAAAACGCTTCACCCCGAAACGGCGGGCAATTTCCAACAGGTTTTGAGTCCCCAGAATGTTCGTGTGCAAAAAAACCTTGGAGCCAAGAATGCTCCGGTCCACATGCGATTCTGCGGCCATATGGACGATCGCATCTACTCCCGATTCGATGGTTTCTTCAACCAAATTTTCGTCGCATATATCACCTTTGACAAAAGAATAATTTGGGCTCTCCTGTAATTCCTCAAGGTTTTTCTCATTTCCTGCATATGTGAGAAAGTCCAGGTTGATAACCTCGTAACTCTCCTTTAGATTCAACAAATATCGGATAAAGTTCGATCCAATAAAACCACATCCACCGGTGACTAAAACCTTCACAACTCGCACTCGCTCCTTTGAAAAACGTCCGTTTTGAATTTCGAAAGCAAAATAGAAAAACTAACTCCCAACTGAGGAAACCCTGGAAAATTCCAATTATAAAATCATTAATTCAGCTTGCTTTGTTCGTACTAAGTTTCCAAACCCGCTCCTGGAGCCGGCCCAAGGGAATCGTCCCATGCTCGTTACTTTCCCTTGGTTTCCTCTAACCTTCAAGTAAAAATTCATTCGAGTGGCTAGCCAGCGTGGAACAAATAAATATTTTCTCGACTGGAAGTTCAAGAATCTGGTGCCTCCCACTTGCAAAGTCCCTTGGCCTGGACTCTAAAGAAGTGATTGAATTTGCTTCGGTAGTTTTCTAGGGCAATTGTGGCTGCAAGCTCAACTAATTCCTCATCTGAAAACTCATCCTGGAGATCCGCAAAAAGCTTATCACTTACATCAATTTCCGCAATCGTCATGCCCTCAGCTGCTTCTAGTGCTAGCTGTTCCCGGTGGCTATAGAGATTGCTCTCACGCCACTGGTCCACTGATAGAAACTTCTCCGCACTTTCCCCATTGTTCATTCCACGGAATGAATTGGCGTCCACTCAAGACGGACACCCGTTGATCTGAGCTACCCGGACATTTAAAAGTGTCCGTAGCCCCACTGAAAGCAACCCCGATTCTTCAATGGCCTGGCCAAAGACATGATTGGCCAAAAAAATACTTGGCCTATAGCAGGCGATCAGGTGCGAGTTCAAGATCTCCCCATATATTGTTTTTTGCTCTTCTAAAACCCTTTGAATCTCTGGCGGAGTAGTCGATGGGTCCGCCTCTGGAATTCGTGCCATTGTTTTCCCTCTCAGAGTGTATTTTCGTTTTTTCCGTACCCCGACTATTCACGTGCAAACATTTGACTACCCATCTCGCATATAAGAACCGCTCTTCAAACAACCATACAGTATGCACCCCATTTGCAGGGGGAAATTGTAGCACGTCCTTACACAAGCGCTCCCCAGCTTGATTCGACTTTCCCCTAACGATCCAAACAGTGAAAGTTGGGATACGCACAAAAGTCTTCCGACATATAATACCTAATCCCCGACTTCTTATTGGGTGAAGGGTTGCGTTTTTCCGGAATCCTATTTTTCTGGTATTCTGGTAGGTGTTGGTGGGCTTTTCTAGATAGGCGGTATGTCACTGCAATCTGGACGAATTGATTTGAGCTAGGAAAATTATACACATACAAATACGCCCATTTCTTAAGCGGATTACACAAGTGGCCGGGGTGGCGGAATGGTAGACGCAACGGACTTAAAATCCGTTGAGGCTTTGCCCTCGTGGGGGTTCGAGTCCCCCCCTCGGTACCAGATATAAGTTGGTGGAAAGTGTAAATTTCTTACAAGATAGTAAAAAAGGTTCCGAGACTGGGATGAGGGCACGATCGCTATTCAAAAACATAAGGAGGTTTTCAAATTGACCGATAATCCAGAAAACCAATCGGCGGAATTGATGCGAAGGGTCCTCGCTGTTGCAGAATGTGAGGGGGAGGAAAAACTTCTGAATAGGGTCCATGCGTACCAAGAACTCATTGAAGGCAAATCTAGTTCTTCCGATAGAGATGGTATTAAAGATGGGCCTGACACTGCTAAAACCTTTTACTCGGATGAACCACCCCATTTGATGGGCGAGGGGAAATATCCGCAACCCCTCTCCTACATTGCAGGAGGTATCGGAACGTGACTATTGAGCAACCTGAAGCTGTACGCTTCAACCCTAAAAATTAACCTTGTATCAGCACGAGTTCGGGTGGAAATGGACTTTTTTCAGGGAGGCTCCGTGCTCAAAGGTACGGTAAAAAGTGGATGCTCAGAGGTTCGAACATTTTTTGAAATTGAATCAGACGGACCTGAAGATCGGCTACGGCTTCTGATTCGGAATTCTAAACGTGGCTGCTTTGCTGAGAATATGGTGCAAGCGACTACACCCATGAAGCATACTATTCATCTGAATGGAAAGCAGATTAAGGTCCCCCTAAACGATTAAGGTCCTTGCAAAACGCAAATCGGAGAATACTTCACAGTTGACGTCCTACGAAAAAAAAAATTCACCTCCTTTTCGACTATGGAAACACCCTAGATTTAATCCTCTCGGCACATTCATCTTGAAATTGAATCAGCCTAGCCCTTATCAAAAATCTTTTTGTTGCGGACTAGGGGTTTTATTTGCTTTAAGCATTCTGTTTCCAAACCACCTTTCTGCTCACGGGATTCAGGAGATTCGTTACTCACCTCCGATTCCTGGATGGCTTTTTTTAATTGCTGGAGGGTTAATCGTCGCCCTGTCCTTTTTGTTAGTCAATCTACGTACGTTCAAATGGGAAAAAGAATCCGGGTACAGCCGAATATTAATCTCGAAAAAAACCGGGATTACAATCGTTGGGTATCTACTTTCTCTAGCGGGTATTTTATTGGCAGGGTTAGTCCTGGCAACTAGATTCCTCGGAAACCCTTGGTCTGAAGACTCTTTAGCCTCTGTCTTGATTTGGACCGGATGGTGGATGGGCCTCACCTGGATCACGCTGATTGTGGGAAATGCCTGGCCCTCCTTGGATCCATGGAACACGCTCCGCCGAATCTTCGGGAAGGGGCTAGGACTTTCATTCTCCGTTCGGCTAGGTTATCCAAAATTTCTAGGTGCCTGGCCGGCTGTTTTTGCCCTCACAGCTTTCATCTGGTTCGAATTAGGATGGCTCCAGGCAGGAGAACCTCAAGCTATCATCAACGTTTTTCTCACTTTCACGGCCTGGCTTTGGATTGGAATGGCTATTTTCGAACCAGACATCTGGTGGAAAAATGCCAACCCATTTTCGCGATTTTTTGAGGTGTTGGGCAGATTCGCTCCTATCGAAAAACGAAAGGAAAATCTAGAGATACGCATGCCGGGATCAGCCCTTCACGAATCAAAACTTTCGCATCCATCAGAATCGATATTTGTAATCCTCGTCCTGTTCGCAGTTACCTTCGACGGTTTTGTCGCCACTCCAGAATGGTGGGTATTACTTCGGAAAATGATGCTCCAGAGTTTTAAAATCTTGCCAAAAGGAGTGGCATTTCATGTGTCATTTCTCATTGCTATTCTTGTTGGTATGGGAATCTTCTCGGTTTTTTACTGGTTAGTTTGCCGGTGGATGGCCCGACTCACAAACTGGAAATGGAAACCTTGGGAACTTGCTGGCAACTTCACTATGACTCTTGTTCCTATCGCTGCGGCTTATCACATTGCCCACTTCATCCCCGCCATTCCTAGTCGAACTACTCAGATGGTCCGAGCTGCATCGGACCCTTTTGCTTATGGATGGAATTTATTCGGATGGCACAACTTCGAATGGACAACCGCATGGACACCAGAGACTGCCGGTATTATCTGGATTATTCAGACAGGACTTATTGTTCTCGGACACATTGCTTCAATTATTTCCGCCCATTGGCGAGCGATAAACCTTTTCGAAGATCGGAAGTCGGCAACACGGGTGGAACTTCCCATGGCACTTTTAATGATTGCTTACACCGCAGTGAGTCTATGGATTATCTCTAGGCCGGTCTTGAACGAACCCCTCGTTCCACTTCCAGGGCTCACCCCTACGTAATACCCTTCAACATCAAAAGGGCAACAGAAGGCATAGCCGAAAAAACCCTTGAATTGCGAACGGAAAAGGATCAAGAATTCAGTATGGACTTGGGGAGCATAGCATGTATCCCCTTGTTTCCACCAACAGTTTCGGTAACTCTAAGATCCACTGCAAGACTGCATAAAGTGTAAGCATCTTCTGGGGTCAACCCCGCGATCTCACCAAGAAAAGAGATCATTTCCCGAACAGCCTGTTTGGCTGCATCGTCTAGATCCTCATTAAGTCCCATTGTCATGTGGTGCGTGGGAGTTTCAGCTCGCGGAAACTTAAGGTTAAGATCCTTTCGAACTATCAACTCAAATGTACCAACCATTCCACACTCTATAGCTGTAAGGCACACTTCCCCATGTCCCTGAACGGCATGACCATCCCCGGTGGAAAATAGCGCTCCTTCATTCCAAACGGGCAAGTACACAGTGGCACCTGGTAGCAAATCCTTATTGTCAAAATTGCCTCCATGTTCTCGCGGCTCGAATGAGGAAATTCGACCATAAGATGGCGGCGGAGCCACTCCCAACTGACCCATGAAGGGGCTAAGAGGGACTTTCATCCCCCAGGGCAATTCAGCAACCATTGCCTCCAGATCGAGGGGTATATGCAAACGACGGAGATTTGGAAAATCCTCCGGAAGAGTCCCATACAAAGGTAAAATCAGGTTCCAACCCCAGTCCTGATTAAGCTTATATTCCAAAATACGCACCTCAAGGGTGTCTCCAGGTTCGGCACCGTTGACATATATGGGCCCGGTCATTAAATGGGGACCCGGACCTTGCTCACATTTCTCGTACACCTCCCATTGTTCCGGAAATACTTTGGAGCGGTCTGGGTGCATATCCCCTGGCTCCCCGGCAGGCAGGCAGTGAACCGTGACGCGGTCGCCCGAGTCTATCCGCAAAACTGGAGGCAGAGCCGGATCGTAAAAACCAATATGAACCGTTTCGGGTGAAAACATAATCTCGTGATTTTCAGGCATCACCTTATCCTCCGATTAAACCTCCCATCGCAGAGAAGGTATTGGGTTTTCTAGGATGATTATCTAGGGGAGTGATGACTTGGGTAACATAGCATGAATACCTTTGTTACCATCCACGAGCTGTGTCACCCGCAAGTCCGCTGCAAGGCTGCATAGGAAGTAAGCATCTTCAGGCGTCAAATCAGAGATCTCACCTAACAGGGAAATCATCTCCCGAAGAGCCTGCTTGGCAGCGTCATCGAGGTCTTCATCGAAACCCATCGTGATGTAGTGGGTCGAGGTTTCCGCCCGAGGGATCTTTAAGGAGAGATCTTTGCGGACAATCAACTCGAAGGTCCCGGTCATGGATGTTTCGATCGCCGTCAGACACACTTCCCCATCACCTTGAACTCCGTGGCCATCTCCTATGGAGAATAGGGCCCCTTCATTCCAAACTGGAAAATAAAGGGTTGTTCCAGCTTTAAGTTCTTTGTTGTCCATATTGCCCCCATGCTCCCGAGGGGCGGGAGAAGGAACACGCCCATAGCTCGCCGGAGGAGCCACTGCCATGATTCCGAAGAAAGGATCCAATGGGATGGAACCTCCCCAGGGCAGATCTGCAGTCATAGTTTCGCTGTTCATGCGAACATAGGTACGGTGAAGATTCGGAAAATCTTCTGGAAGCGTTCCCAAAAGAGGGGCTATAATCATCCATCCCCAATCCTGACGAAGCTGACAATCCAGAATGCGAACCTCCAAAACATCACCCGGTTGGGCTCCGTTTACCCAGACGGGTCCGGTAATAAAGTGAGGACCCGGACCTCGTTCACAATTTGCGTGCACCTCCAAAAGCTCGGGGAGTACATCAAACCCATCAGGAGGTAAATCATCGGGCTCGGCTGTAAGTGTATGGATGATTACTTTATCACCCGATTCCACTCTAAGAGCAGGCTCCCAAGACGCCTCGAAGTAACCCCAATGCACAGTATCTGGAGATGAGTGAAGCTCATGCTGAGCCGTCATAATTCTCTCCTATCCTTTAACCGCCCCCATCGTCAAACCTCGAACGATATGTTTTTGAACTACAAAAACCAGAATCAAAATTGGTAGGATAACCACACTTCCTATAGCAGCGATAATTCCCCACTCAACACCGCGCTGATTGATCAGCGCCGGGATGACAACCGGAAGGGTTTTGACGTCTCCTCCCCCTAAGATGAGGGCATAGAGAAACTCATTCCATGAAAAAATAAAACAGAAGATACCAGCAGAAATGATTCCAGATCGTGCTAACGGCAAGGTGATCCGTGTAAAGGCCTGCCAGGGAGTATAACCGTCGATCATCGCGCTTTCCTCAAGCTCAACAGGAACATCCTTAAAGAATCCACGTAAAACCCAAATATAGAAAGAGAGGTTAAACGTAAGGTGAGCAAGGACGATCACGGTGTAAGTGTTCAGTAAACGAAGATTTGCAAACATCAGATAGAAAGGGATAGCTAGGGAGATGGCTGGTGCCATCCGGGTCGACAAAATATACATAAAAATATCGTCACTTCTCCAAATTTTGAAGCGCGCAAAACTATATGCAGCAGGCGTTCCGATGATGACAACCAGAAGAGTACTTGAAACCGAAACTATAACCGAGTTGAGAAAATTACTCCCGAACCCTTTCTCCGTAAATGCGGCCCAATAGTGGTCTGGAATCGGAGTAAAGAACCAAACGGGCGGAGTCGCGTACATAATATTTTCGGGTTTAATACTACTCATCAGCATCCAAAGATAAGGAAACAGTGAATTGGCAACAACAAGACAAATGAGGAAGCCTATACCCCATACCTTAAGACGACCTGCTCTATCAGACTGACTCTCGATGGCCTGAACCACGAATCAAGTTCTCCTTAAAAAACTTTGTATCGCTTCTGAAGAATCGCAAACAAAAGCCCAAACACAACGAAGAAAAGCAAGAAGATGACAACAGCTAGTGCGGAACTCTCCCCCAACTTCCAGTATTCAAAGTTGTAACGAAAGGCAAAGAGTGAAATCGACTCGGTCGAAACCCCTGGGCCACCTTTAGTTAGCACATAGATGGTGTCAAAAATCTTGGAGGCGTCAATGAGACGTATCAAAAGCATTACGAGAATAAAAGGACTTAGCATTGGAAGGGTCAAATGTCTAAATATCTGCCACCCTGATGCTCCATCCATGGCCGCAGCTTCGTAAGGCCTCTGTGGGAGCCCGCCCAGCCCAGCCAAAAAAACCAAGAACATAAAGGGCGTCCATTCCCATACATCGATGCTAATGATAGCCGTCAAAGCCCAGAAGGGAGTTCCAAAAATTGAGGTCTTTTCAAAGACTCCCAACTTGTAGAAAAAGTTGTGCATTAAAAACCCCCATGGCGAAGCCAACATAATCTTCCACATGACAGCAATAGCAATAGGGGCAAGAACCGTAGGAATAATCGTCACAGTCACAGCCAGCCGCTTCAGGGGGAAATTCCGATTAAATAAGTATGCGATAGCAAATCCCAAGACCAGTTCAATAGGAACGGAGGTCAAAACAATTAAGAAGGTTGTCTTCAGTGATTCCAGAAACACTGGTTCTGCAAACAAGTTTCGATAGTTTTCTAAACCGATAAATTCACCCGCCGTCCCCAATTTTCGAAAGTCAAGCTTTCGAAAACTTAGGACGATCATAAAGACAAACGGGTACATGCCGACCAGCAGGAGCGCAAGCAAACTCGGTGACAGGAGGGCATATGGATAAGCCGCTTTTTTAAAGCGTCCCCTCCTTTTCCTCTCCTGATCCACAGGTTGAACCTCGGTCGCCACATCTCCCCCTTATCTCAGGGCGATATCGGAAGAAAGAGGAGACCATCTCCCCTTTCTTCCGATATATCTCTTAAACGCAATTATTACTATATTTGCCGTCGTCTACTTATTACGAGTGAACTGGTTCAAGTGACTCTGATTGGGATTCACGCTGCCTTTTTTGTGAAGCGATAGAGCCCTAGCCTGAATCTTGTCAAGAGCCTGTGCAACTGTGATCTTGCCTGACGCTGCCTCAGTGATCTTAATCGTGATCTCCTCACGAAGCTGGATGTAATTCGAAAAACCAGGATCAAACCATCCTGTCTTCATGGAATTCTGGAAACCCGGCCCAAAAGCAGGGTGTTTTTTAACAAATGGAAGCTGCATCGATGATTTTCGAACTGGAAGTCCGCTTCCCTTACCCTCGATCCATTTTTTCTGGGTGTCTTTGGAGGACATCCATTGAATGAAAAGATAGGCAGCCTTTGGATTCTTGCTGTACGAGCTGATCACCATCGGCTCGGCTTCACCGAATCCACCGGGAGGCATACCTTCCTTAAGGGTAGGCAAAGAGGTGTACGTGTAAAGACCCACCGCTTTCGAGATCGCCGGAATATCAATAGCAAATGCAAAATCGATCCACTGAAACGCCTGAACGATATTACCTTTCGTCATCATAACAAATAGATCGATAAATCCGGCTTCCGTAACTCCTGGAGGAGCAAAGGGTCGCAGACTCAACCAGTAATTTGTGGCATCAGCCACCTTTTTGGTATTGAATGTTGGACGACCGTCTTTGTCAAAAACAGCGGCGCCCCAGCTACTCAAAATTTGGTACCATTCCCAAGACAGGGATGGCTCACGCTTACCAACAAGTCCCACACCATAAATGGGACCCTCCAACTTCTTGCCGGCCAACATCTGACCCTTTTTACGCGTAAAAAATTCTGCAATGTCACGATATTCTTTAAAGGTCTTCGCGGGTCGAAGGGCATATCCATATTTCTTTTTGAATGCTTCCTTCTCGCCAGGATGGTTGATGAGGTCTTTTCGGTACCACTGGAACATCTGGAAGTTGTAAGTCGGGTAGCATGCCCTCTTCCCACCATCGAACAAGCAATAATCGTCCCAAAGCGGCTGCAAGAAATCTCCTGGGTCTAGGTTAGGATCCAAGAGCTTCGAGTCCTTCATGTAGTCGTTGATCCATCGAACATGACCGTTACCTGCCCAATCTTCGGCACGGTTATGGTGCATTTGCAAAACGTCAAAGTGACCTGTCCGGGAATAGAGATCAGCATCACCTTTCGCATCCCATTCCGCGTGAGTATATTTTTCCACCTTGACGTTAATTCCTGTACGCTTTGAAAATTCCTTGATAAGTGGGATATAGCCCTCGAGGACGGGAACCATTGCAATACCCACTCTCAGAGTAGTCCCCCTGTACGGCTTGGTGGCCTCTTCTAGTGTCCAGCTCGAAGCTGATCCAGTGAAAATCAATGCCGAAATGGCGATGATACTGAGCGCCCATGCGATCCTCATTTTCCTAGTTAATTTCATTAGGAGCTCCCTCCTCAAAAAGTGATTGTCCGCGGGTCTTCTCTGAAAAGAAATCTCAAAAGAGCAGAGACTCTCCCGTCCGCGGGTTGAAAAAATAATACCGGTCCGAGCTAGGGACCAGCCAAATCCTTGTTCCAATATCAGGATGAACTCCTTTGTCCACCTTGACCTTTATCGCACTCCCCGAACACCGGGCAGTTAAAACCCCGTAATGCCCGAGTGGCTCAAGCACCGCAACTTCAGATTCAAAGGACGGTTCCTGGGGCCGAACGGTATGGACAGAAAAATCTGACGGTCGAATCCCGATAGAAACCTGCTCCTCTCTTTCCAGTTTTCCCAGCACACGCCCAGGCTCCCCTAAAATCGGAAAACCCGTGCCGCCAAAATCGAATCTCATATCGCCATTAGCCTGGCTAAGTGATGCGGATAAGAGATTCATTGGCGGATCTCCAAGACTGCGTGCTACGTATTCATTTTTCGGATTCCGATAAAGTTCAGAGGGGGAACCAATTTGCTCGAGAACGCCATGGTTCATGACAGCAATTTGATCAGCGATTGCAATTGCCTCTAATTGATCGGGCGTCGTCCACAAAGTCGTTGCACCTCGGTTACGCTGTAAGTGCTTCAGCCCCCCCCGAAGCTGATGCCGTAATTTGGCATCCAAATGAGCGATCGGCTCATCCAGCAAGTGAATCGAGGCGTCACGAACGAGAGTCCGGCCAAGTGCTACACGCTGGCGTTGTCCACCAGAAAGCTGACGCGGTAAGCGATCAAGCAAATGATCAATCTCAAGAAGAGACCCCATCTCTCGCACTCTGTTACTAACATCCTCACCCTTTGATTTTTTTCCTCTTTTCGCAGATAACCGAAACGAGAAAGCCATGTTCTCAAAAACGCTCAGCTGGGGATAAAGAGCATAGCTCTCAAATGCCATCGAAGTGCCTCGCGCTCGCGGGGGTTCGTCGTTGACTACCCGTCCATCGATCCGGATTTCACCACGGTCGATAGATTCAAGGCCCGAAATCATCCGCAAAATCGTGGTCTTACCAGCACCTGAGTGACCAAGCAAAACTGTTAAATCGCCCGATTCGCACCGAAAGGCGATCTCCTTTAAAACCTCGACATCTCCAAATTCTTTCGAGACGCTTTTTAGTTCAACGACACCCATGGTCCCGCTCAGTGCTCCCTATGCATCGGTTGCTAGTCGAGCCTCAGTTTCGGCTTCAAACAGATGTACCTGGCTCTCGGGAAACTCGAGGCCAACCACCATGTCTTCTTCTAATTCGAGGTTTTCCGATGACTCAGACAACAGACGGTGCGGCCCTACATCAATCAAAGCAACGGCGGAATCCCCACGTGGTTCAACCGAAAAAACCTTCCCGCGAGGGTTACCATTCGAAGGCGTCTTCTCCACCCCAAGGGCTGGAGGGCGAATCCCCATTACTAATTGGTCTCCTGAATTAACTGAGAGCCTTTCCAACAACCCTTGGGATATGGGCAGTTTGAAATCGGTACCCTTTAGACTTCGCCCTTCGGAGTCCACCTCACACGATATGAAATTCATAGGTGGCTCTCCAATAAAGCCCGCAACAAACAGGTTGGCTGGCCTATCATACAATTCCTCCGGCGAACCCAATTGTTGCAATACTCCCAAGTTCATGACGGCTACCCGATCTGCCAAGGCTATGGCCTCTATCTGATCGTGAGTAACGTAGACCGTAGTCACGCCGAGGCTCCGCTGCAACCGTTTCAACTCTCCTCGAAGCTCCACTTTATGTGCAGTATCTAGATGGGAGATAGGCTCATCCATTAGCAGAACCCTTGGCTCCCGCACAATTGCTCGGCCAATTGAAATGCGCTGCTGCGCGCCCCCGCTTAGGCGCTGAACATTCTCATCTCGAATATCCTCTAGTCCAAGCATACTCAATGCGCGCCCCACGCGTTCTTCTATATCAGGTTTCGTGAAATTCCTGATTTTTAAAGGAAAAGCGATATTATCATATGCAGTCATATGAGGGTAAAGGGCATAGTCCTCGAAAACCATTGCTATATCCCTATCCTTCGGAAGCATATTATTGACGCGCTGATCTCCGATGAACAAATCACCCTCAGAAATTGTCTCCAATCCCGCTAACATTCGCAGGCTAGTAG
Organism: uncultured bacterium; assembly: GCA_964437725.1. GTDB lineage: Bacteria > UBA8248 > UBA8248 > JACPRG01 > CAYTIB01. The sequence goes on from CAYTIB010000044.1 coordinate 25,806, forward strand.
TTTTTCCACATCCGGAGGGCCCTAGTAGAGCAAGGAACTCGGAATCCTTGCAGACCATGTGAAGGTCTTTGACTGCCTCTACTGACCCAAAACGCTTCCAGATATGTTCAAACCGGATATCTGCCATTCGTAACTTCCAATCAATGCACAAGGGGACACAGAAAAACCCGGACCTCGGCAGGGTACCGAGCGTTTCCATTTCTTGGATTAAATCTTATAATGCAGTGTTAAATCGCGACACTTTACATAGGGCCAGGTTCTATGTCAATATCCTGTCCTTTACTCCTGAGGTTTCCTTATAAAGCATGAGAATAAGCAATAAATGATTGATAAGATTTGCTCTAGTGCCAAAGAAGCTGTCTCCGATATCCCCCATGAAGCTGTAATTATGGTGGGGGGCTTCGGAGACGCAGGAGTTCCCGAAAACCTTTTGCATGCCTTAGCTGGACAAGGTACCAGAGGTCTAACGATAATCTCGAATTCTGCCGGTTCTTGGGAACGCGGCATTTCAAAGCTCTACCGCAACAATCAGGTTAAAAAGCTTTGTGCAAGTTTTCCTGTTCCGGGTGCGAGTGATGCTTTTGAAGAAAGATTGAGAGCGGGGGAAACAGAGCTTGAGCTAATCCCACAGGGAACGCTTGTTGAGAGAATGAGAGCGGCGGCGGCGGGGCTGGGAGGTATCTTCACTCCAACGGGAGTGGGGACCCCCGTTGCAGACGGTAAAGAGGTCAAAGAATTAAATGATCGAGAATATCTTCTCGAACTACCCTTAACTGCAGATTTTGCGTTGATCGAGGCACAAAAAGCAGATCGATTAGGTAATCTTGTGTATCGACTAGCAAGTCGAAATTTCAATCCCGTGATGGCTTCTGCAGCCCAAGTAACAATTGCAGAGGTAGAAGAAATCGTGGAAGTCGGCGACCTCGCTCCGGAGTCCATAGTGACACCCGGCATTTTCGTCCAAAGGATCGTAAAGGGAGACCACTATGACCCAACTTGGGTTGACTAGAGAGGGCCTAGCCAAAAGGGCGGCTCAAGACCTAAAGGACGGTGATTATGTCAACCTTGGGCAGGGCATCCCAACACTGGTGGGTAGTTACATCGATCCGAGCTTCGAAATCATGCTCCACGGTGAAAACGGAATCCTGGGGATTGGGCCCCATGCCGCAGGTAAGCAGCGAGACATTGATCTCATTAATGCCGGTAAGGAGCCTGTCACCCTTCTCTCAGGGGCATCGTACTTCTCCTCCGACATATCTTTTACCATGCTCCGGGGGGGGCACTTAGATATTTGCATTCTGGGCGCTTACCAGGTATCCGAAAAGGGCGACATTGCTAACTGGCAAGCACCAGGGAGAACCTTCGGGGGTATGGGTGGAGCAATGGATATCGCAGCAGGCGCAAAACACCTGATTGTAATCATGACTCAAACAGCAAAGGATGGCTCACCGAAAATCGTTAAGGAGTGTTCTTACCCTCTGACGGCAAAGAGGGCGGTCAATCGGATAATTACAGATCTGGCGGTAATTGACGTTGAAAACGATGGCCTACTGCTACGTGAACTTCTTCCGGGCGTAAGCGTTGACGAATTAAAAGCGATAACCGAACCTCCGCTGAGGATCGCAAACGATCTAAAACCTTTGCAGGTTTAGTAATTCAAAACCTCCGGCCGCCTTACTACTAACAATTACAGCGCCGGAATTTATCCCCCCGGCAAAACGGGAGACCACGGGGCATGACTTTAATTCTGAATCCCACCGCCATAGACATCCACGTTCATCCAGCAGATGAATCACATATCAATATGCTTGGTAAATTCCAGGAATACGCCGAACGATATTTCCGCCGGAAGATGCCACCCGTCAGCCTTGATCAAACAGCGGACAACTATAGAGAGCTGAATACGATCGCCGTCCTTTTGGCTTTGGATTGCGAGAGTCACTTCGGTACCCCCGCGGTCTCAAACGAACATGTGGCAGCGGCTACCAAAAAGCACTCGGACATTTTTCTGGGATTCGGAAGCGTCGACCCCTGGAAAGGCAAACGCGCGATTGAGGAGGTTGATCGAGTCCGTGATCTCGGATTGATTGGCATGAAATTCCATGCAAGCGAACAGGCTTTCTATATGAACGATCATCGATTCTATCCGCTTTGGGAAAAATGCGCAGAACTAGAGCTTCCATGCATTTTCCACATGGGAATGTGCGGAGTTGGTGCTGGAGCCCCAGGAGGAGGTGGCATGAAGCTCAAATACAGCCAACCAATACCTTACCTGGATGATGTAGCTGCGGACTTCCCGGAGTTAACGATCATAGGAGCCCACCCTGCCTGGCCCTGGCAGGAGGAAATGCTAGCCGTCGCCATGCATAAGGCTAATGTTTACATGGATTTGTCCGGTTGGTCCCCGAAATACTTTCCTCCCTCCTTAGTTCGCTACACCAATTATGCGCTAGGGGATAAAGTCATGTTTGGATCGGACTATCCTGTGCTCACGGCAGAGAGATGGCTGAAAGATTTTGAGCAGGCCGGTTTCAAGGAGGAATTAAATCAGAAAATTCTTTATGAAAATGCAAAAAAACTGCTAAAAATCTAAAGCTAGTTTAGACGAAAAGATATTTGAAATTATGTCCCATACACGATAAAGTGCAAGGAAGTACTCATTGCATATAGAATTTTAGCCACTGATTCCTTTGTCGGTCTCACCTAAGCTTCCGGTTGTAGTTTGGTATTGTCGTCACTGGGGGCAAAGTTGGGCGAGGGAGCAGTTGAGTGATTTGGCATGTGGAGGGGACCCCTTGTACACAATTGATATAGACACTGGTGGCACCTTTACCGATGGGTACATCTGTGGTGGCGGTGATGACGTCTGCGTTAAGGTAGAAACCACGCCTCACGACTTAACAGTTTGCTTCTTTTCTTGTATCGAGGAAGGAGCAAAACGCCTTAAGATCGAAACGGAGGAACTACTCGATCAAACTGATGTCATCCGTTTTTCTTCCACCATAGCAACTAATACAGCCGTTCAGCTTTCCGGTCCCAAACTAGGCGTCATTGTCACTAAAGGCGCAGAAAACAACCTTTATTCCGAAACCACTGAAAATCCAATTAAAGCCTTTGTCCCTCCCCAAATGGTCGTCGGCATCCCAGAAGAAACCAACAGCAAGGGCGACGTTGTGCGCCAACCCAACCCTGAAGATCTAGATGAATGCGTACGTACTTTGCTTGAAAACGGTGCAAGGGCTCTTGTGATTAGCCTACAGAACGCGCATCTAAACCCGGCTAATGAGGTGGCAATCAGAGGTGCCATCGATTCGGCCTACCCTCGCCACTACCTCGGCGCAGTTCCAATGTTGGTCTCCCATCACATGTCGCGTATACCCAACGACGAACTCCGAACTAACACTGCAATCGTGAACGCGTACTTTCACCGTGGTCTAGTCAACTCTCTTTACAAAGCCGAGGACCAGGTTAGAAAAAACGGATACCGCTATCCCCTGTTAATTGTTACCGCAGATTACGGCGTGGCGCGAGTGGCCAAAACCCGAGCTATTAATACATACCAGTCTGGGCCAGCAGCTGGGGTGCGCGGAACACATGTGCTCGCTGGAACTGTAGGCCACGACCGAGTACTCAGCATTGACGTCGGGGGAACCACGTCTGATGTCTCCCTGATAGCCAAGGGTGCTCCTGTCACTGCGGATTACCTCCCAATCAATGGTGTTCAAGTCGCGCAGAGGATACCGAAAATCGTGTCATTCGGAGTAGGCGGAGGGTCAATAATTCGGCTTAATTCCGAAGGCGAAATCACTGTTGGTCCGGACAGTCAGGGCGCTGTTCCTGGACCGGCGGCTTTTGGACTGGGTGGTTATGAAGTGACTCCAACGGATGTTTGGCTAACTCTTGGGTATCTTTCCCCAACCGAATATCTAGGCGGTAGGAAAACTCTGGAAGCAGACAAGGCACAGGAAGTAATTCGAGAAAAGTTAGCCGAACCTATGGGCACCGATTCAGTAAGAGCTGCACTCTTGGCAAAGGAAGCCATCGAACAAGAACTCGGAAAACAAATATCCGATCAGGTACCTCTCCCTTCGGGCGTTTCGCTCCAAGGAGCCACCTTGTACGCCTTTGGTGGTGGGGCCGGACTTCTGGCAGCAGGCCTAGCAAAAAAATTGGAACTCCCCCAAGTATATGTTCCGGCGTTCGGTGCGGTATTTTCAGCATTTGGGGCTAGTACGCTAGATGTAACTCACGTCTACGAAGAAATCTGTCCCATAGCTAACGGAACAGCAGACAGATCTATTATGAGCGAAATCATATCAGATCTGAAATCAAAGGCCTCTCGCGATATGCGAGGGGAGGGATTCTCTGACGAGGAAATGAGTTGTTCTCTCGATGTAGATTGCCTTGCTGAAATGGAGTCTGTCGCCCGGGAAACTGCTCCGTTCGAAGGCAACCAGGTTCCTTCCAAACTAGAACAGTTTGTCTCCGATCTCCCAAGAAACACTCAGTACGTCATTGTTCGGCTCACCGCAACCTGCTCGATAGCACACCCGGATGTCACAGTGCAAGGGAGTAAACGAGCTAGCGAAATCAAGGAGGCGCAGCACGGAACACGAATGATCCAACAACTAGCCGAGGGATCTGAGGTACCCGTGTACGCACTAGACCGGCTCCCGATAGGATTCAAGGTAGCTGGACCGGTTATCGTCGAAAATGAGTACACCTCTATACTCGTCCCGGATGAGACCACCTTCGAAATAGATCAGACCGGGAACGGGTTAATGGAGATCAAACTATGAGCAGCAGACCTCAAATTACAGAATACCTCGAGATCGATTTAGAAAAAGAAATTTGGTGTTGTAGGGTCTGCAAGCATGACCTGGGACCGGCCAGAGGGAATTACAAGGAAGGATGCCTACTGGCTGATCGAGACCCTCGAGATATCCATCGCCCAGTAGTCGAGGGAGAGTACGGATTTGCCCCAGATCCAGAGTGGTGTCGAATTGTCGAGTTCTATTGTCCGGGTTGCGCAACGATGCTCGAGGTAGAATATCTTCCTCCGGGTCATCCGATTACATTCGATATTGAGCTAGACATAGACGCCCTGAAGAAAAAAACAGCCTTTGACCAGCAATAGAGGGAGAAAAGCATGGCGCAAACTGCCATTGACATAGACATCGGTGGAACTTTTACGGATTGCTATGTAACCCGCAACGGAAACCAGGTCTGGTGCAAGGCTAGAACGACGGCCTATGATTTATCCGTCTGCATGATGGAGGCCATAGAGGAAAGTGCCGATAGGCTGAATATGCCTGTTGAAGATCTATTATCCGAAACGGAAATCATTCGGTACTCAACCACCCTGGCGATGAACAAGCTAATTGAGCGTGTAGGTCCAAAGTTAGCTCTTATTACAACCCACGGTTTCGAAGACACAGTATACATCGGTCGTTGTAGCCAGTGGGCAGACGGCATCCCATTTAAGTACGCAAGGAACATTGCTCGAGTCCGGCGGCCTGAACCACTCATCGAAAAATCTATGGTTGTTGGAGTCAAAGAGCGTGTCGATTCTAATGGCGATGTTATCTATCCCCTTGACGAAGAAGTTTTTCTCGAACAATTACGTGGTCTTGTTGATCGGGGGGCTCGTGCATTTGTAGTTTCTCTTCTCTGGTCATTTGTAAATCCTGGGCACGAAGAACGGATCAAAGAGTTAATTAGTCAGGAATACAATGACTCCTATCTAGGGAACATGCCCGTGTTCCTATCTGTCGAAATAGCTCCGCGTATTTACGAGTACCCCCGTACAATGATGACTATCCTTAGCGCTTACCTTCACCAATCCATGTACGCAGAGTTGATTGGAATAACCGAAGAGTTGCGTGAACGTCAGTACAAACGACCTCTTATGATGATCCATAACACGGGAGGAATGGCTTCAGTTTTCAAAACGTCGGCCATAAACACTTACAACGGGGGCCCGGTGGCCGGCGTAATGGGTAGTTTTTACCTAGCTCCCCATTACGGCTATAACAATGTCATCAGCGCCGACATGGGGGGAACCAGTTTCGACATCGGAATGGTTGCAGAGGGTAGCACCCGATTCTATCAGTTCCAACCAATTATCGATCGTTGGGTCGTAGACGCAACGATGTTGGACGTACGTTCAATCGGAGCCGGCGGTGGTTCAGTAATCAGCGTGAATCCGCTACTGGGTAACCAAGTGAATGTAGGCCCAGAAAGTGCAGGGTCTCACCCCGGCCCCGCCTGCTACAACCAGGGTGGAACGGAACCGACTGTCACGGATGCAGACGTGGTACTTGGCTATATTAATCCCGACACTTTTCACGGGGGACGGATTAGGTTGAACAAAGACTTGGCGACTAAGGCCATTCAGGACCATGTGGCCTCTCCTCTTGGGGTTAGTGTGGAAGATGCAGCCCTTTTGGCCAAGCGAGTGGTCGATGCCAACATGGGAGGGGAGATTCACAAAGAAACAGTTCTAAAAGGCTTTGATCCGCGCGAGTTTATCTTGTTTGCCGTTGGGGGTGCAGGGCCGGTCCATGCCACTGGGTTTGCCTCGTTCGCCCAACTGGAAACAATTGTAGTGTTTCCCTTCGCCTCGACATTTTGCGCCTACGGGTCTGCCACCATGGACATGGTCCACCTTTACGAAAAATCCCTGCATCTTCATCTTATGGATTTCAAGGGGAATCTATTCGAAGACTATGCCACCTATAATCGTGTGGTAGATGGATTAATGGAAAGAGCCAAACAGGACCTCCGCGGCGAGGGACTCGATATTGACCAGGTTCAATGGATGCTCGAGATAGACATGAAATTCGGGGGTCAACTTAACGTAAAGCGCGCGATCTCTCCGGTAATGAAAGTCAACACCCCAGACGATATAAAAGTAATTTACGCAGCTTTTGAAAAAGAATACAGTGAGGCTTATAGCCCGATGGGGCTAACACCGGAGGCCGGGGTTGAGATAGAAAACTTTGTACTCAGGGCCACCGTGCCCGGTTCCAAACCGGAAGTAAAGAGACTGAAACCAGCAAAAACAGACGCAGCCGTTGCCCAGATAGGCACCCGACCGGCCTACTGGACGGAGATAGGCCTTCAGGAAAAACACATCTATGGACGGCAAAAGCTTGAAGTTGGCCACACATTTGATGGACCGGCTATCATAGAGGCCGATGATACCACTGTAGTCGTGGAACCCGGATGGAAATTCATTGTAGACGAGTTTAAAAATGGTCTTCTTAAGACAAATCAAGGGTAAGTCTAAGAGAGGAGGACAGAATGTCCTTTGACATAGATCTCATAGAGCAGGGTCTAAAGCCTTCGGATGCGACAAGAGAGGCAATGAAATCTATCGAAGACCTGGCGCCAGGTGATTACGAAATTTACTCTGAAAACCTGGTTTTAATTGTCGAAGAAGGCAAAGCTGTGATGACAAAAATGGGGATCTCCAGCATGCTTCACTCAGGGGATTCCATGGCGGGAATCTATACAGCTCAAGGGGACCTAGTCACTTCCGTCTGCGGCACCTACCTTCACACTGTTACCGGACAAATTCCAGTAAAGTTCATCTTGAAATACTTTAAGGATGATCCGACTGTACAAGTGAACGAGGGAGATGTTTATTACTGCAATGAAGCAATTTATGGGGGAATCCACAATCCCGACCAGTTTGCCATTATGCCTATCTTCAACGATGAAGAGCTTATCGCATGGACCGTCGTTGGTGCCCATCAGTCAGAGACAGGAGGCAAAGAACCTGGCGGGGAAATCACTACCGCCATCACCCGGCACGACGAGGGAATGAAGCTTACTCCAATTAAAATCGGTGAGGGGTATCAACTCAAGGCTGATTTGCTAAAAATGATGGAGAACTTCATGTCGCGAGCGCCGAGAATGCAGGTAACTGACGTGAAAGCCCGCGTGGCAGCCTGCGACAGAATCCGAATACGAATGCAAAATCTCGCAAAAAAGAAAGGCAACCGGGTATTAGAAACTCTCTTCCTGAAACAGATTAAGGAATCCGCAGATGGTGCTCACAAACGAATCAGTGAGTGGAATGACGGAACGTATCGTCATACCGTATTCATAGACACCACTGGTTCAGAGGCTGCATTATTACGGGTCCCCCTGGCAATTCACAAGAAGGGTGATCGTATCGTTATCGACTTGACGGGTACCTCACCGGAGCACGAGGGGAGCTTTCAATCACTGGCCCCAAGCGTCCGCGCCCACTGCGCCCATTACTTGTATGAGTTTCCTTTCCACGACTTTCCCATTTCGGCTGGGTCAATGGATCCCATCGACTATATCATCCCGAAGGGAACAATAATGGATCCAGATCCAGAAGCCGCCATCTCGTGCTCACCCATAACAGCATCGGCGGTCTTTCCCCTTTTAGCAGTCGTTTTCTCCAAGATGATGTTTGATAGCCCGCAAAGAAGTTTAGTCTGTGGCTTTGCCTCCTCTAACTCGGCAGCTCCCATGATCACATGCGTTAACCAACACGGAGCTAAACTCGTAGACTTCATGGCTTTCCCCTTGAACGCCTGGGGTCTCGCTGCAAGATACGGGGAAGATGGCGTAGACGTTTTTGGGTTCCCCCATGCCCCATGGGGGAAAGGACCGGACGTGGAGGATATCGAACGGGCATTTCCGGTCTTACACCTCTACCAAAAGACCATGCCTGATAGTGGTGGATTTGGGAAGTACAGAGGAGGAGTTGGACTAGCGGTAGCATATACCGTCCACCAGGCTCCACATGCCGTGTTTACTGCAACAGCTAAGGAATCTAAGTTACCCACCACTTGCGGATTATTTGGCGGGTATTCGGAAACAGTGGTACCGGCCATTCGTGTAGTCAATACTGATGTCCTGCCCCAGCTTGAGAAGGGAAAGCTTGCTCTACCCGAGAACGACCACGATATCCTCGAAAACAATCCCTTCGGAGGTGAAATCATCCAAGAACATCAGACCCGACCGGCCCGCATTGTCAGACGAGGGGAGGTTATCACCTCGAGCACCCAAGGGGGAGGGGGTTACGGTGATGTACTGGAGCGCCCACCTGAAAAAGTAATGGAAGATTTGGAGAAAAAAGCCATCACACATTGGACAGCAGAGCGTGTTTATAAGGTCGCATACGATCGAGACACCTTCAAGGCAAACCTAAAAGAAACCGAGCAACTGCGCAGAGAAGAGCGAGAAGCTCGGCTCAGCCGGGGGAAACCATACGTCGAATTCATCAAAGAGTGGTCGGAAAAGCGCCCCCACCCTCAAGCATTGAAATATTACGGAACTTGGCCGGATGCAGAAAAAAACCGCGAGGTCATCCGTATTTAGGAAATAATCTAGCCCTGATATGAGAACATCCGACTACGCTCAACAGTTGGTATTTACAGGACGTCGAAAAGTTTAATGAAACTAGAAAGATTTCTCGTAATCAGATCGTACGAGGGGTCTTTTGTATGCTTCGAAATCAATTTCAAAAGCCAACAACCCTTCACTGAGGTTCCGTAGTGTCTTCCAGACAGTTGGTCAGGGCCTTCTTTCGGGATGCGCCTTGCTCTCGTCCTCTCCTTTTCCCTCTGGCCTTTTACCACGCTGCGTGCTTGGAAGGGATACAACCAAACCTCCTTACACAAGATCCCACATCCTTGACCCGCTTGCTAAGGGATCAGCAAAACCTCCTAAACGCAGACTGTATCTGTCTTCGATTCGACACTGCCTACCTAGTTGATTCTTCTGAAACTCTGGTGAACTGGTCCCCCTCAGGTCCAGCAATTCAATGGGATTCCGTAAAAGAAAAGCCATGGCCACCGAACGCACTATCGAACAATCCAATCACCGTTCTACTAGAAACAATAACTAGATTAAAGATCGAGCTACGCAGGCAAATACCGATCCTAGCTGTAGTTCCCGGACCAGTTGGTATATGCGGTAAGGACTGCCTAGACCAACCTGACTTATTAACTGAAACCGTGGCTTTGATACGCTCGCTTTCAGAAGAGGCCTGTAAGGCTGGAGCTGAAATTGTGCTTCTGGAAGAAACCGCAAAAGGAGTAGACATAGCTAACATTGCAGAACCAATCTTCAATACCATCAACTACTACAATGCCTACTCACTCCTTCAAGCTGATTCTGCAAGTGTAGGGAACAGATCTGATGCTCTTCTATTCCCACCAGAAGCCAACCTTTGGGAAACCCTCGACAACGAAGCCCGGATGGGTACTTTCATCCCCCCTGAATGTTTCAAGTCATCCGAAAGTCTTCAAAGGTTCAAGTCGATACTGGAATCACGTCCCCACCCAATTTTTCTCGCTGTAACGGACGACATATTGGTTTCTCATCCCATTGAGACAAATGTTAGAGTCTTTCAGGCATTACACAACCTGGAGAAAAAGTAACGCTTTTCTTTGTTATGTTTGCCTGCCAAAGGAAACTTGCTTAACCAAAATCAACCTAACCAAGCAGGGCAACGTCATATTCCCTCTGACAAAAATGGATAGTTATACCCACACTACGGAGGTCTTCCATGGATGAGAGCAGTGGCAAAAAAAATTACGTCCTGGTTCACGGTTCGTGTCATGGAAAATTTTGCTGGGAGAAAGTAATTAACCACCTAATACAGTCAGGTAAAAATGCGTACGCCCTCGATCTCCCTGGCCACGGGGAAAGGATCCCCGATCGCCCCAACGTCCGCTACGACGATTATCCCAATGCGGTCGTAGAATTCATCGAGGCTAACGATCTGAACAACGTCGTTTTGGTTGGACACAGCATGGCAGGTATTGTCATCCCCAAGGTGGCTGAAAAAATCCCAGAACGGTTAGCACACTTGGTTTTTCTATCTGCATTCATCCTGAAAGATGGTGAATCACTCTTGGACAATTGTCCCGAAGAACAACAGGGGCTGTTTGGTCAGTTAGCTTCAGAAAGCCCGGACAACACCGTTATGTTCCCCGAAGAAGTATTCCTCGAGTTCTTTGCCAACGGAATGGATATAGACGAGGCCAAGAAGGCCTATCGAAAACTCACACCTACCCCATACCATCCCTACATTCAGAAACTCGACCTAAAGAAATTCTATTCGATGGATCTTCCTATGTCCTACATTTTTTGTAAGCAAGACAAGGCGCTACCGGACGGCTGGTGGCACCCGAAGATGTCAAGCCGAATCAAACATGCCTACGCGGAAATCGACACCTGCCACGAGGTCATGTTTTCCAAGCCAGAGGCTTGCGCCGAAAAAATTATTCAAATGGCAGGTTAGGCTGTAATGCACCCAATCGGATCCTGGATCACTTCGGGATCCCCTTAAGGAAGTCTGTCACCAATTTGGCACATTCCTCTGGGGCTTCGACCATCGTAGTATGGGAAAGACCAGGCATCAGAACTAATTCGGCACCATTGATTAGCTCGGCTATACCACGGGATCCTATCCCGCTTGGACCTGGATCCACAGGCGTCATAATGTCCTTGTCTCCAGTGTAAATAAGAGTCGGAGCTATTATCTTCGCAAGATCATCCGTTAAGTCCATTTCAATCATAGCCTGACAAGCACTTTGAAAGATTTCCACCTTATTGTTTTTCTCTAGAATCGTTCGGATGAATTCGACGGTTTCCTCTCCTTCCGGACCATCAAGGTGATTGTATGAACAGGCCTGAACAGCGCATAGCGAAGCTAGCGCCAGTGAACCCATTCCCTCTCGCTCAGCTATCGAGGAATGAGTACGAAAATTAATTTTCGAGGCATAATCCATCTTAGCCATGGCGCAGTTAGCTACTAGTCCCAATACTCGGTCTGGGTATTTGGCAGCCAGTTTCAGTGCAACCATTCCACCCATAGAAGTTCCATTTATGTGGGCCTTTTCAATCCCTAGATGATCCAATAGCCCTACAGCATCATCCGCCCATACTTCCATGCTGTATTTCTGTATCGGCTGCTCAGACAAACCATAACCTCTCATGTCATACCAAATTACCTGAAAGTCTTTTTCCCAGTAAGGAACAATGGGAGCAAAGTTGTCGTGCCCAAAACCAGACCCATGAATAGTAAGCATAGGATCGCCTTCTTCTCCTAGTACCTCGTACCAAAGCTTCACACCATTAACGGTCGCTTCTGCCATGCTCTTTACTCCTTTTGTCTAAAGGTGCATATTTCACAAAAAAACAGGGGCCGCTTTGTGCGACCCCTGCATAACCTATACGACCAAAATCACCCACTCTTGGTACGAAGCGCTCCAAGCACACGCTCCGCCGTCACCGGTAGTTCATTCACTGGAACTCCGATAGCATTAAAGACAGCGTTAGCAATAGCCGGGGCAGTTGGAACAATACCTGGTTCACCAACGCCCTTAGCACCATATGGACCTGTTGGCTCGCCTTCTTCGATCAAAAGTGGTTCTATCTCCGGTGTATCCATCGACGTCGGAATTTCGTATTGGGCAAAATCGGAGGTCAGAGTTCTTCCAGTTTTACCATCGAACACCATTTCTTCCATTATTCCGTATCCAATACCCTGAGCCACACCCCCCTCAACCTGGCCTTGTACAACCACAGGGTTAAGTGCCCGACCTACGTCGTGAGCAGCAACAAAATTTAATAGCCGAACCTCACCAGTACCCGAATCCACCTCAACTTCAGCAAACTGGGCACCAAAAGGCGGTGCATTTGTCGGGGGTGTGTAGTCACTACGACCAACTATCTCATGCGGAGTATCCCCATATTGTGCATCAAAAACTACCTCTCCAACACCAACAGACTTGTCAGGTGAGCCTTGAACCACAACCTGGCCATCTACTATATCCAAATCTTCTATGGACAACTCTAGCATCTTCGATGCATGCTTCAGCAACATCGCACGGGCATCCGTTGCTGCCAGTTTAGCCGCCATTCCAGAAACATATGCCTGACGGGTCGCATAAGCTCCATTGTCGTAAGGAGAGGTATCCGTATCCACTACCCGTGTGGTTTCAACCTGATCCAATGAGACACCAAACGCCTCAGCTGCAACTTGAGCTGTCGTAGTCTCCACACCTTGACCCGTGTCGGCAATCCCCATATTCAGGTGAATTCCTCCATCTTCGAGCACGCGAGTGGTGGCGGAAGAGGCTTCCAATGCAAAGGGGGCCGCACCACTGGCAATCGTGAATATGGCTACTCCAACCCCATACAGCTTCCCGTTGCCCCCCCCGTTTTGGTTACGTTTTTCGTGCCAACCTATGGCAGCCGCTCCCATATCGATACACTTTCGTAGCTCACATGATTCTATCTTCCACTTGGTCGCAGGGTGCACATCCCCAGACTGAATATGATTCAGCCGCCGAAGATCCAGTGGATCAATTCCTAGCGCCGCCGCCACTTGATCCATATGTAACTCGGAGGCATACGTTCCCTGCGGAACTCCATAACCACGGAAAGCCCCAGCAGTCGTCAGATTCGTATAAACCGTCTGCCCTTCAAAGAGAAAATGGGGTGACCGATACAACGCTACCCACATCGCTCCCATGTACGCTGTAACAATAGGCCCATGACTACTGTACGCACCCGTATTGGCGAGAGCATGCAGATAGCGAGAGGTGATAGTCCCATCTTTTTTCAGACCCGTCTTGGATTTCATAATGTACGGATGACGGATCCGTGAAGCACAGAAGGTCTCTTCACGGGTGTACTCTAGCTTGACGGGACGATAATCAGCAGCTTTTGACAAAAGCGCACACAAAGGCTCCTCTTGCATATCCTGTTTACAGCCAAAACCGCCACCAACGATCGGCTTAAACACCCGAATCTTCCGGACTGGAACACCCAAGGCGTCATGCATCAGTCGACGAAGAGTAAAGGGTATCTGAGTGGAAGACCAAACATTGATCTTGCCCCCGGCCTCCCAATGGGCTAATGACACAACGGGTTCCAACATAGAGTGGGCCTGTCCAGGAACCTCGCACATGGTCTCTACCACATAATCGGCTTCAGCAAAACCCTTCTCAATATCCCCCTCTTCCATGCGAATATATCCTGCTGTGTTTTTACCGTTCTCTAAGTCCTCATGGATATCAATTGCATCTTCCGCCAAGCTGTTCCGAGGATCAAAATACGGTGCGAGAATCTCATACTCGACCTTGATAAGGTCCAAAGCTTCCAAAGCAACTTCGTTGGAAACGGCGGCCACAGCGGCCACCTTATCTCCCACATACCTCACTTTGTGATCGAGTATGAATTGGTCATCAGGCGTACAATCAGGGGGCGGATGCCCAGCCGAGGTAAACGGATTTCGAGGAACATCATCTATCGTAACAACGGACTTCACACCAGGCAGTGCACGTGCCTTAGAAACATCGACGCTAACGATTCGGGCATGAGCATGAGGACTCCGCAGGATCTTACCGTAAAGCATGCCCGGCAAAGACATATCAACCGTGTACACACCCGTACCAGCAGCTTTATCGACAGCGTCCTTCAATGGTAAGCCTTTTCCGACAACCTTCAGCGCATCCATGCGCCTAATCTCCTTTCAAGCGACGGGGTTCTCGGGACACCGTCAATACTTCCCTTGGATGACAGCATCAATTGCGTCAACAATTTTCACATAACCTGTGCATCGGCAAAGGTTCCCCGAGATCCCTACTTTAATCTCCTCCCGTGTTGCCTGCGGGTACTCAGCTAAAAATGCTTTTGCT
>CAYTIB010000045.1:0-8893 GCA_964437725.1 uncultured bacterium
TCCCACACAGGTAGCGCCATGATGTTTGAGCATTACGGCAGGTGCATTCCCGAGGGTTTTAGCAATCTCAGCTCCGATCTTCGGGGTTTCAACTTGAATGGATTTCTGGTAGACGGGGACCTTTGGATAAAAGCACCCTCCAAATCGACCAACCGGGATTATGTCGCGATTTGCAATGGTAAAAGCGGTGGAGATGATAGGGTGACAGTGGACGACAGCATTGATCTCGGATCGGACATTGTAAATACCGGTGTGATTATAACGCTCACCGGGAGGTTCGAGTTGGCCTCCGATGTGGTTCCCATCAAGATCCATGACACTCAGATCTTCGGTGTTCGCCATCTCGAAAGTTTTTCCTACATCATGAAGGTGTCCCATAATTAGAATCTGTTTTCCACCCTGCAAACGAATGCTAGCGTGCCCCAGATTTTGTTGTAAAACACCTGATGCGAGCAGGATCTTGTGTGCTAGGATCAGCTTTTCACGGAGTTCTTGATCCCCAATTTCCGAATCAGTCTGATCCAATTCGGTCATCCGTTGGTCTCCTTTCGGTTCGATCCACCCTCAGCTTCCAAGTACATCCTTGAATTTTTCAGAAATTTTCTTTCGTATTTGATCTGAGGCTTTGTTAACTATTGGGAATTCGTCTTTCCAGCTGAAAGGACGACAGGCGTTAATGATGTACCGATTTACAGTTAACTCTCGGGGGTTGCTACTTCGACGGACCTCCGGATGATGAGCGGGATCCACGCTGGAACTGTATCCATCCCGTATAAGATCATAATCGTCTGGGATTTTGGCCCGTGTAGCTGTCGCCCACATGACCTCACCCATGTCCAGGATGTTCACATCATCGTCCACAACAATAATCCAGCGACCACAATACTCCGCTCCCTTTGCTCCCGCGGCGATCAGTCCCGCTGTTTTTGCATGACCACCGTAGCGTTGGCGGATTGCCACAACTGTGATGAAAGTCGATGTCCCGTACTGCCAGACACCTTTGACATCCGGAACTCCTGCTGCATCCAGTGTTTCCCAGACCGATCCTGCCCAAAAGGGAACTGCGCTTAGCTCGGCCAGGGGAGGACGGAAAGGAGGCGCACCATAAATGATAGGGTCATTCCGGTGCATCACAGCATTAACCTTGACGACTAGACGGGGTAATCTGTCTCCCGCATAGTATCCTGTCCATTCACCGAATGGACCCTCATCGCGCTGCTCAAGTTCCCAAGGAGGAATCTCCCCCTCTACCGCGATTTCAGCAGTTGCGGGAATCGGAAGCCCCGTTATCTCTCCCTGGATGACTGGGATGGGTTCTCCTTTTAGCCACCCGGCGAATTCTAGCTCTCCCAAGGCTGGAGGGAGAAATGTCCCAGCTGCCAAGAAAAGCATGGGTTCGTGACCAAAGGTGATAGCCACGGGTGCGTTTTGGCCCTTCTCGTGATATTTTCGGATTATAAGATCTCCGTCCTTCCCGGGGATGATCAGAATACCGAGGGTCCTTTCATCATGAACAGCGAGACGATATGTGCCAACATTAAGGTGGCCGGTGTCGGGGTCTCGAAGAATGACGGCGCTGCCAGTGCCCAACATCCGGTCTCCGTCAGACTCATGCCATTTGGGAGCCGGAAATTCCCACAAATCAACGTTGTCATTGTGCTTGATATTTTCCAGAATGGGTCCTTCATGGACAGTTTTGGGGGTAACGGGTTCAAAAGTCCGCATTTTTTTCCGCCAGTAATCTAGAACTTCAAGACCTCGGGTTTCGGCAGGCAGGCCGAGTGCAATGGCGGTGCGGGAGATTGTTGAAAGCGAATTACTTAGTACGCGAAAGCCCTTTGGGTAACCGGGGATATTGTCAAAAATAAGTGCTGGGTGGTCCGAACGCTCGATAATAAGCTCAGAGAGGGTCCCGATTTCTAGATCCCAATGAGCTCCGTTGATTTTTTTTAGAGCGCCCTGATCATCTACGGAATCGAGAAATGTCCTTAAATCGGAAAACGACATTTTCGGGAATTACCCCGTTGGTTGTTCAGCGAAGTCGAGGGAGCATCACGTGAGCCCCCCTAATTGCAAAAGAGAACGTTAGGGACAAATTAACAAACAGTTCATTTGTCAGTCAACTCTTCGAACTCATATAATTACAATAAGTTATAGCTACCCTTAGCTGAGATGGAAAAATTTTGGACAACCTCCAGAGAATTTTCTTGTCTAAATAACGGCTAGCTTGTTAGCGTGTACATAAGACCCAAGCATTTTTGGGTGCTTTTGCACTGATTGCCGTACACTTATTTGATGTAATAATCTCTTACAGAACTACAACAACTCTATCCAAAGCGTAGATTTTTGGAGCAGTAAAATGGATGGGATTTTGCCGATGGTTCGCCGCTTTAAAGGAGGCAAAATTAAATGGTGAGACTCGTTGATCTCAGTCACCCATGGGGTCCGGATACACCGCCGTTTCCCGGACAGGATCCGGCTATTGTTCGCACAACGCATGAAATAGGAGTGTCGGGGAACCAGACATTCATGCAGCGGTATGAAATGAGTATGCATTCTGGGACTCACTTCGATGCGCAAAACCATGCAATCGTAGGAGGAGATGATCTGGCGTCTATCCCACTGAACACGCTTTTTGGTGATGGAGTTATCGTGGACGTGAGCGACGTTGTGGGTGAGTGGGACATAATTCAGCCTGAGCACCTTTGCGGGAAAGTAGAAGTTCGCCGCGGAGACATCGTAATTTTTCACACAGGATGGCATGACTATTTTGTTCACGGTGCCCGACCTAATCTAGAGACGTATCTTTATCGCCAACCAGGTGGGGGAATTGAGCTGGCTGAGTGGGTGGTAGAAATGGGCCTTAAGTGGATTGGTGTCGACTGTGGATCACCTGACCACCCCATGAACAATGGGGCCATCCTCAAGCGGCGCCCCGATCTCGTGGAGGCGTTTGAAAAGAAAATGGGGAGATCTATAGATGAAATATTTCCCACAAAGAACCGCTTTTGCATGCATCGGATTCCATTTACCGAAAAGATTACCCACGTTGAGAACATTGGGGGGGATGTGGACCAAGTTTTGGGCCAGAGATGTAACATTGGTGTTTTCCCTTGGAAACTGATTGGTGGAGATGGGTGTATAAGTCGGGTGATTGCTTTCCTAGACGATTAAGTTAATAACCGATTTGTTTTCTCGTGGGGACAAGGCACTGGATATGGCAAAAGCTAGAAGCATAAAAATTGACCCCATCACCCTTGAGGTTGTTGTTGAAGCACTCCTGAGTATCGTTCGGGAGATGCGCGTGACGATCATTCGGACGGCACATTCCTCCGTTGTGTGTCAGGGGCACGATTTTTCATGCTGCTTATTTGACCCCGATGGACAACTCGTAGCACAGTCCGAAGACCTTCCCGGACATGTCCTTCCTATGTCTTGGTCCATCCAGGCACTTATGAAGAAATTTCGGGAAGGTATGCAACCGGGAGATGTGTTTATTTTGAATGATCCTACCTCCGGTGGTACGCACCTGAACGACGTTATGGTCGCGATGCCAGTTTTTAGGGAGGATCAGTTATTTCTCATCCCGGCGATTCGGGTTCACTGGGTGGATGTTGGAGGAATGGTGCCAGGAAGCCTTTCTGGTGGAGCGACGGAGATCCACCAAGAGGGGGTAGTTATCCCTCCTATCCGGGTGCATAGCAAGGGCAAGCCAAACCAGGCTGCTTTAGACCTGCTATTCTCTAATGTCCGTTTGCCGGAAGACCGTAAGGGGGATTTTCGGGCCTGCCTGGCGGGTTGCAGGCAGGCAGAGTTACGTATACATGAGCTCTTAGAACGTTATTCTGTCAGCGTGATCTCAGGCTGTATCGAAAGATCTCTTGACCGTGCTGAGGAACGTGTCCAAGAGCAAATCGAAGCGATTCCCCAAGGGACATATTTTTACGAAGACTACCTTGAGACCTTCGAAAATGGACAATTTGTCCCCGTTCGAGGATGCCTCACTCTTGAAATCAAAGGTCGTTCGGTGACGGCCGATTTCACGGGAACCTCTCCACAGGTTTCCCACCCCATAAATGCCTCACTCAGCGTGACAGCTAGTGGAGTATTTATTCCAATGAAAGCAATCTTCGATCCTGATTTTCCTGTGAACCACGGTGTTATCCGACCGGTTGAGCTAATAGTACCGGAGGGAACTATTATGAATGCCACTTATCCCGCACCAGTCGGCGGATTTGTGGAGCTTCGGAAACGGGTCATTTCCTTGGTAATGGGCGCACTCGCTCAAGCGATTCCTGAACGAATAGCAGCAGATCAGTACGGGACGACATTCCACAACATGATTGGAGGAAGGAATCCTCGTACGGAACGACCTTTTGTTTACTATGAATGGCCTAAAGGGGGTAATGGTGCTTACCAGGGATCGGATGGACAGAGCGCAATGGCTGCCTTTGACGAAGGCGACACTCGATGCATTCATTCGGCAGAGGCATTAGAGACGGAATTTCCTGTTCGAATGGAAGAGTCTGTCTTGCGATGTGATTCAGGAGGTGCGGGACGTTGGAGGGGTGGACTTGGGTTGAAGCGGCGAGTACGCTTACTTTGTCCGGGAACCTATTCGCTTTTGAGCGATCGGGCAATTCTTCCAAGTTACGGACTCCAAGGTGGGGGCCCCGGTCGGACCACGGAGGCGCATATTCTGCGCAAAGGTCGTGTAATTCGTTTGTCCACGCCTGGTAAGGAACAGAACCTACATCTTCTGCCGGGAGATTGCTTGGTAATGCAATCCGGAGGTGGGGCGGGCTATGGTGATCCCTTGAAACGATCCGTTGGTGACGTGGAAGCGGACCTCACCTCGGGATACATCTCCCGTCGAGAGGCTGAAGACAATTATGGTGTTATCTTGGATCGATATGGAAGTATCGACTCTGCGCGGACAGTAGAAAAACGTCGAGAACTCCGTAATTCATGGTCCGTCCTTGTTAGTAAAGAGATAAAAAGTTTTTCAGAAGGACTTGTGGACGGGAAACGAATCTGCGTTGTCAGCCCAACTCTGGCGGCGCGTTGGAAAGTCAAAAAAGGGGAAACGGTAGAGCTTCAGTCAAGAAACGGAGTTCCTCTTCGTTTATGGATTTCTATCGACTCGAATCTTGAGGGCGACAGGGTAGTGTTGGATCCTATTGGCCGATCTGTTTTAGATGTGCGGGGCGGTGGTTCTGTTCGGGTGCGGAAGCTGGTGTCTTGATTAGAGTGAGAGTTTTGAAATGAATAGTCTTGCTATTGGGGTGGATATCGGAGGCACCTTCACAGATGTTGTTGTCTATGACGAACGAAATCATAGTCTGCATTCCGTGAAGACACCAACGATTCACAGTAATTTGACAATGGGAATTCTTGAAGGGTTGCTCAAGGCCACGGTCGAAGCAACCTCTATATCGCGTTTTACACACGGGACGACGATAGCCACAAACATTCTTTTGGAAAATAAAGGAGCCCGGACGGCAATTTTGACAACCGAGGGATTTCGAGACGTTCTCGAACTTGGTTTGGCCAATCGAATGGTTCTATATCGCTTGGACTACAAAAAAACGCCTCCGCTGGTTGCACGCCCTCTTCGTTTGGAGGTGGATGAACGGATCTTTGCAGGTGGCCGGATTGCTAAAGCAGTGACGCCCGCTAAGCTTGGGCCACTTTTTGACCGAATTAAAAGGGATGGGATAGAAGCCGTGGCTGTTTGCTTCCTTCACTCCTATGCAAATCCAAAGAATGAGGACCGTGCCCGGGCGTTGATTCAAGCACAGTACCCCGAAGTTTTTGTTTCCACATCGTCTGAGGTTGTCCGGGAGTTTAGAGAGTACGAACGCTTTTCAACCAATGTCTTGAACGCCTATGTTGCGCCGTCTATCCAGAGGTATCTAGAGTTACTTCGGAATACACTAGAAGAAGAAGGAGTGACGGGCCCAATACATGTTATGACGTCCAGCGGTGGTGTTATTTCCCCCGGTGAAGCTGCAAAGCTACCCGTTAATCTCTTGTTGTCCGGTCCGGCCGGTGGTGTAACCGCAGCCTCTCAACTCGGTCAAATGACGGACGAGAGTCATCTCATTACATGCGATATGGGTGGGACTAGTACCGACGTTTGCCTCGTTCGTGATGGGAAACCTGCCATGACAACGGAGAGTGAGGTCCAGGGATACCCGAATAAGACACTACAGATGGAGATTAAGACTATTGGTGCGGGTGGCGGCAGCATTGCTTGGGTAGACCGTGGTGGAGTTCTAGCAGTTGGTCCGAAAAGCGCCGGAGCCGATCCGGGACCTGTGTGCTACGGGCGGGGCGGTATGGAACCCACTGTGACGGATGCGAACCTTTTTCTGAATCGTCTCAGTCAAGACTCACTCCAGTCGGGAGGGATGACACTCGATCGAAAGTTGTCCCAAGGATCGATCCGGAAAGTGTGTCAGCAGATTTCATCACTGGACGAAGTTCGACTCGCTGCAGGGATCGTCGCAATTGCAGTTGCTCGAATGGTGAGTGCGATCAAAGAGGTTACGGTTGGGAAAGGACTTGACCCGCGAGATTTTGCGCTTCTGGTGTACGGTGGAGCAGGTCCAATGCATGCAGCATTTATTGCCGATGAATTATCTATCAAGCGGATCATTATTCCTGCGGTGCCCGGAAACTTTTCTGCCCTTGGTCTTCTTTTTGCGGATCACAGCCGAAATTTGGTGCGGACATGGCTCTCGCCGACAAAGGAAACACCACCTTCCCTTATATTAGAAACATTCAAGGGGTTGGAACAAGAAGGTCGGAGCGAACTGAGGGCTTACGGGCACGAATCGTTTAAGGAGATCCAATGCCATCGGTGGGTGGGATTACGCTATGTCGGACAGTGGTATGAGATTGATGTTCCTTTTAACGATAAATGGAAAAAACCAGAAGATATTGAAGAAGATTTCCACCGTTTACACCTCGAGCGCTATGGTCATTGTGACACGGGAGAATTGACAGAAGTGGTGAATTACCGTTTGACGGTCTCAGTGTCGCTTCCCAAACCCAATTTTTTGCCTCCCGGGCAAAAAAGTGTTGTCCGACCCCAAGGGAAGCGCGATGTGTATTTTACGGATCGGTTTTTACCTACGGCAATCTATAGGCGCGACCGATTGGGGGCTACCACTCGGATTAAGGGTCCGGCTATCGTCGAAGAAGAGGGGTCAACCACGGTTATTCCGCCAGGCTGGCGAGGGACAGTCGACCGGATTGGCAATTTGGTTCTGGAGAGAGGGCGACGGTGAGTCCTAACCGAAATACGAAAACGGATCCCATCACTCTGGAAGTTATTATCGAAGCTTTTCTGAGTGTTGTTCGTGAAATGAGAGTGACGGTTATTCGAACAGCTTATTCGTCTGTGGTGTGCCAAGGCCATGATTTTTCGTGTGGGTTGTTTGATCCTAAGGGAGAATTGGTTGCCCAGTCTGAAGATCTTCCAATGCATGTTCTTCCCATGTCATGGTCGGTGAAGGATGTTATGAAAAAATATGGGAGTGACATCCATCCCGGAGATGTTTTTTTAGTGAACGACCCGGTTCATGGTGGGACACATCTCAACGATGTGATGGTGACCATGCCTATATTTGCCGGGAAGAAGTTATTTCTTTTTGCCGCGGTCCGGGCGCACTGGTTAGATGTTGGAGGAATGGTTCCGGGAAGCCTTTCTGGCGCGGCATGCGAGATCTTCCAGGAGGGAATTGTTATTCCACCGATCCGGGTTTACGACGGGGAGCAACCCAATGATTCGGCCCTTGACTTGCTATTTGCAAATTGTCGTTTATCAGAAGATCGTCGGGGAGATTTCCGTGCAAGCCTTTCGGCGTGCAAGATGGCGGATCGGAGCATCGGAGAACTCATCATTCGATACGGTTCTGACACGCTTACTGCCTGTATAAAGCAATCCATAGACCGGGCAGAAGAACGCACCCGGGCGCAAATTGCAGAGATTCCTTCGGGTGAATATTTCTATGAGGATTACTTGGAGGGCTTTGAAGGGAAAAATTTTGTTCCGGTGCGCTGTTGCGTTCGCTTGGAGGTCAAAAATCGGTCCATTGTTGCCGATTTTACGGGTACCGCCCGCCAGGTGGATCACCCTATTAATTGTTCTTATGCTGTTACTGCTAGTGGAGTTTTTATTCCAATTAAGACGCTTCTAGATCCTAACTATCCGGTTAATCACGGGAGCTTCCGACCGATCAAGATTATAGTTCCGGAAGGAACAGTCTTTAATGCACAGCATCCAGCGCCTGTGGGGGGTTGTTGTGAAGTAGAGAAGAGGGCAACCGGTTTGGTTTTAGGGGCACTCGCTCAGGCCATTCCCGAACTCGTTCCGGCGGATCAGTACGGAACCGTTTTTCACAACATGGTAGGAGGAACTGACCCGGTGACCGGTCGCCGCTTCGTTTACTACGAGTGGCCAAAAGGCGGAAGTGGGGGTTACGCTGAGTCCGACGGCCAGAGCGTGTTGGCCGCTTTCGACGAGGGAGACACGCGTTGTATACACTCCGCTGAGGCCTTGGAAAACGAATTTCCGGTTCGCATGGAATGCTCTACTCTTCGGACTGACTCTGGTGGGGCGGGTTGGCGTCGGGGTGGACTTGGCGCTAAACGTCAAGTCCGCATCCTAAGTGAAGGGACATATTCCCTGTTGGCTGATCGGGCTGTTCTGCCTAGCTATGGGCTTAAAGGCGGGCATTTTGGTAAACCCACAGCCGCTGGGATCCTTCGTGGTTCAAAAGAGGTCCATGTCCCGCCCCCCGGTACGCCCCATGGTCTATCTAATCGTTATGGAGATACTCTTGTCATGCGTTCGGGGGGAGGGGGGGGGGTACGGGGATCCTTT
>CAYTIB010000046.1:0-4998 GCA_964437725.1 uncultured bacterium
GTCTACCCTGGTTTATGCGGGTCCTTCTCAATTCGTTGCGATCGGCATGCTTCAGCAAGGTGCGGTATATTCGTCCATCGTATTTACCACCTTCATCGTCAACCTTCGATACGTCCTTTATGCATCCTCACTAGGGCAACATCTTAAGGACAGGTCTCCCGGTTGGCTCTCACTGATTGGCTTCGGCCTCGTGGATGCGGTCTATGCACTCTCCATCGCCGATTGCCTTCGAAATCCGAGTCGTCCGCGCAAAGACATGTATTACCTCGGGGCATCCGCTTTCGTCTACCTCACTTGGATCCCCGCAAGCATACTAGGGGGAATGGTGATTACTGCTCTTCCCGAGATACGGAACCTGGGCCTCGAATTCATCAATCCTGCCGTGTACATTACTTTGTTAATTCCTCTCATGAAAAGTTGGGTTGAAGTAGTTATAGCTATCCTCGCTGTACCGGTAATTATTTTAGCCTCATCGTTTCTTCCGCACGTTCATGCGGTTCTTGTCTCGATGATTCTGCTTATCCTCACAGGGGGGTATATTAGATGGTTGCGCCAGCCGTCTTTGGACTAATTCTTGGAATGGCCGCGGTAACATATTTGACCCGGGGACCAATTTTGGCACTTGCGGGCCGTTTTCGTCTACCTGCCTACATCCGTCATTGTCTGGAGGTTGCTCCTAGCGCCGCTTTAGCCGTTCTGACCATTTCGTTCGTCGTTTATCCTGGGGGAGATTTTTCCGGGGTTAGCTCGAATCCCGCTGTGTATGCAGCTTTAGTCACGCTTGTCGCTGCCTATTA
Source organism: uncultured bacterium (assembly GCA_964437725.1). Taxonomy (GTDB): domain Bacteria; phylum UBA8248; class UBA8248; order JACPRG01; genus CAYTIB01. Next base: position 798 of record CAYTIB010000046.1, read on the forward strand.
CCTTAAAAATATCATTTGGGTTGCTCCCATCGGAGTTCTAGCACTCAATCTTTTTCGGGGGTTTCTCGGTTGAAAATGTTCAAGAACCATGCCGTACGTGATGACAAAGAAGGATTCATTGCGTCTGGATTGAAAGGGTGTCCATGAATCCCGTTCTGCGGATGGAAGAAATCACCAAAGCATATCCCGGTGTAATCGCAAATGACGCAGTTTCGCTCGAATTACATCAAGGAGAAATCCTAGCGCTCCTTGGCGAAAACGGCGCAGGGAAAAGTACTCTAATGAAGATCCTCTATGGACTGGAGATCCCCGAAGGAGGACAAATCAAGCTTAGGGATAAAAACCTCCTTTTGGAGTCTCCAAAGGATGCTATTCGCGCAGGAATCGGCATGGTCCATCAGCATTTCATGTTGGTCCCCACACTCACGGTGGTTGAGAACATTGCCTTGGGTTTGTCTTCGGGCCGAGAACCTTTCACAAACCTTAAGAAAGCAGAGAAGAAGATCCGTGAAATAGCCTCGCAGTATCGACTTGATGTTGAACCTCGGTCAAAGGTTTGGCAATTGTCTGTTGGGGAGCAACAAAGGGTTGAGATAATTAAGGCAATTTATCGCGGTACAGAAATTTTAATCCTCGATGAGCCAACAGCAGTGCTAACCCCACAAGAGGTCGGCGAGCTGTTCACCACACTGCGTGCCCTAACGAACGAAGGCCACTCAGTAATCTTCATCTCTCACAAGCTGGATGAAGTAATGGAAATCAGCCAGAGAGTAATGGTTATGCGCCTTGGCAAAGCAGTAGGTACTGTTGAAACAAAAACCACTAACGCGCAAGAGCTCGTTCGCATGATGGTCGGACGTGACGTCATGTTTCGCCTAGACAAAAAGGAAAGGGTTCAAGGAGAAATCGTTCTAGAAGTAAAAAATTTAGATGTACTGGACGACCGGAATCTTCCCGCGGTTCGTGGGGTAGAGTTTCAAGTCCATGAGGGGGAGATTTACGGGGTCGCTGGAGTGGATGGAAACGGACAGCGGGAACTCGTAGAGGCGATCACAGGCTTAAGGCAAGTCCAAAGCGGAACCGTCTCCTTAATGGGACAAAACGTCACCGGTCACTCCCCAAAACATCTGTTGGAAATGGGACTCGGACACATACCGGAAGACCGTCACAAAAGTGGCCTAATTCTCCGATTCACCCTCGAAGAAAATTCTATTCTCATTAATCATCATTTTTTACCATTCTCACGCAATGGTGTCCTTCAGCGACAGGAGATTCAGAATTTTGTTGATAACGTGATTCAGACTTTCGACGTTCGCACTAGTGGACGGGAAATGTTGGCAAATTCGCTCTCGGGGGGAAACCAACAAAAACTCATCCTCGGACGAGAGATTTCAAGAAAACCAAAGTTGCTAGTAGCCGTCCAACCAACACGTGGACTTGACGTCGGAGCCATTGAATTTGTTCATAGCCAATTGTTACGTCAACGCGATGAGGGCGTTGCAATTCTTCTCATATCAGTTGAACTAGAGGAGCTCTTCGCCTTAAGCGACACACTTGCCGTTACCTACAAAGGGGAATTCATGGGAGAGAGCCCCGCCAACCAAGTATCGGTCGAAGAAGTAGGCTTCATGATGGCCGGCCAACGAAGCACTTTGGAGGCCAGTAAACCTTGAATCTTTTGGACGGAACAAAAGCCATTATCCGTGGAGAACCTGGACCTGGATTCCTCTCCCAATCCAGGGAGCTTTTGATGGGTCTCGCTGCCTTACTGGGCGCTTTTGTTGTTTGTGGAATACTACTCGCCTACTTCAATGTAAATCCTTTAAAAGCGTATGGGCTGCTGTTTGCTGGTGCATTCGGAACGGTAAACAACTTTGCCGAAACGTTAATTCAAGCCTCCCCGTTACTGCTTACAGCATTAGGAATTGCTATTTGCTTTCAGTGTGGAGTCTGGAACGTAGGCGCAGAGGGACAGCTATATATCGGCGCTATAGCGACAGTTGGGATCGGTGTTAATTTTATCGGTCTCCCCACTTACCTACTGTTGCCAGCCTGCATTATCGGATCCTTCATCGCTGGAGGGCTTTGGGGATTATTACCAGGATGGCTGAAGGTCCGTTTTGGAGTAAATGAGGTTATCGTGACAATCATGATGAATTACATCGCCATCATTTTCTCGACATACCTGATCAGTGGCCCTTGGGCCTCCGGATTTACACCCGTTACCATGTCCATCGATGATGCGGCGCGCCTTCCAATGCTTATCCCAGGAACACGGCTGCATGGTGGATTTATCCTCGGTCTGATCATGTCGATACTATTGGCATTTCTGATGTACCGGACCGTGTTTGGATATCAAATCCGTGCCATAGGAAATAACTCCAATGCTGCACGGTATGCAGGCATATCAGTCGGAAACCGGATGATGTTAACCCTGGCCATTGGCGGGGGCCTTGCCGGTCTCGCGGGGCTAGGTGAGGTAGCCGGAATTCACGGAAATATGCCAGAGCAAATTTCTCCAGGTTACGGTTTTGTTGGGATTGTCGTTGCACTCCTTGGAGGACTGCATCCAATTTGGATCATTTTCTCCTCCTTGTTTTTTTCTGCTCTTCTCGTAGGAGCTGAATCCATGCAGCGAGTCGTGGGGATCCCTGTGGCGTTGGTTTGGGTACTTCAGGGATTAATCGTGATTTTCATTTTAGCCAGTCGTTTGTTGGCTAAATACACTTCATCTTCATGATTAGGTATTGAAGGAGTCGGGACTTTGGACATTTTTCTCGATCACTTCTTTTGGATCTCCATGGGTGCTGCAATGATCCGGATAGGTACGCCTATTTTGTATGCTGCTCTGGGTGAAATTGTGGCTGAGGATTCGGGTTTTTTGAATATCGGCATTGAGGGGATGATGACGATAGGTGCCTGGGGCGGATTCATGGGGGCCTATTTCTTCGGTGGACTCTGGGTCGGAATCATCACAGGAATTGCATTAGGATTTTTAATCGGGATGTTGGCTGGATGGCTCTGCATAGGTCGAGGAGCGGACCAAATAATTACAGGAATCATCATCAATATTTTTTGTCTGGGCATTACGAGTCTAACGTATAAAGTAACCTTCGACAAAATGGATGATTTACCAGAGGTCGAATCATTTGAGCCATTTTCAATACCCTTCCTGAGTGACATCCCCTATCTCGGCCGGATGCTTTTTAGCCATATTTCCCTTGTCTATTTTGCTTTCCTCCTTGTTCCTGTTTTTTGGGTCTTGATTTACAAGATGTCTTGGGGCCTAAAAGTTCGAGCAGTAGGCGAACATCCCGAGGCCGCCGACACGGCCGGAGTTAACGTCTGGAGAGTACGATATATAGCCATAGGAATCGCCGGAGGAATGGCCGCATTAGGGGGTGCAACTCTGTCCATTGGCCAATTGAACATCTTCATGGACAACATGACAGCAGGCCGCGGATTTATCGCCCTTGCTGTCGTAGTATTCGGAGGCTGGAATCCTTTACGCGTAATGGGGGCTTGCCTACTCTTCGGATTCGCCGAAGCACTTCAATTACGTCTACAAGCATTAAATTTCCCAGTTTCACATGAGTTTCTTCTTATGATTCCATATGTTTTGACCATTCTTGTTTTGGTTGGGGGCGCAGGAAAAGCAGAGTATCCCTCTGCAATCAATATCCCATACCTGAAAAAACGTGCTCTTGGAAAAACTCATGCTCAGAATACACCCACGGAGGCGTGATGCATCAAAAAACTAGTTGGTTTGGGACAAGGATGATCCGAAAGGAGGATCAACGTCTTTTGACCGGCAGGGGACGATACGTAGACGATCTTCCCTGCCCCGATTTACTGCATGCTGCGTTCCTCCGGTCTCCCTATGCTCACGCGCGAATCGTAAAGCTTGATCTAAGCGGTTGCGAGGAATCTAACATCGTTTTCGCTTACAAAGCCGAAGACCTCGGTGCTCTTTGGAGGCCGTTTCCCACGCCCGTCCCGCACCCGGATCTGAGAGGGAACAATTGGAGCCCCCTCGCCAAAGACAAGGTTAGGTTTGTTGGAGAACCTATAGCGGTAACCGTCGCAGAAAGCCGGGCTGCAGCTGAAGACGCACTGGAAGCGATCCAGGTTGAGTATGAAATTCTCCCGGTAGCCCATCACCCGATCCAAGCTCTGGAAAAAGGCGCACCTTTAGTCCATG
>CAYTIB010000047.1:0-3254 GCA_964437725.1 uncultured bacterium
GAAGGTCCTCACAGGCTGAATGGAATCCAGCCGTCGAGTGTAAAGGCATAAGAGGGCTTGACTGCGAGACCTACAAGTCGAGCAGGTGGGAAACCAGGGCTTAGTGATCCGGCGGTTCTGTGTGGAAAGGCCGTCGCTCAACGGATAAAAGGTACGCCGGGGATAACAGGCTTATCTCCCCCAAGAGTTCACATCGACGGGGAGGTTTGGCACCTCGATGTCGGCTCTCCGCATCCTGGGGCTGAAGCAGGTCCCAAGGGTTTGTCTGTTCGCCAATTAAAGCGGAACGCGAGCTGGGTTTAGAACGTCGTGAGACAGTTCGGTCCCTATCTGTCGTGGGCGTAGGAGATTTGAGGGGCTCTGTCCCTAGTACGAGAGGACCGGGATGGACGAACCGCTAGTGTACGAGTTGTGGCGCCAGCCGCATTGCTCGGTAGCTATGTTCGGACGGGATAACCGCTGAAAGCATCTAAGCGGGAAGCCCACCCCAAGATTAGATCTCCCGGGTCGTAAGACCCCCAAAGGCCCCTGGAAGACTACCAGGTTGATAGGCAGGAGGTGGAAGCGCGGTAACGTGTGAAGCTAACCTGTACTAATTGGCCGGGAGGCTTGATCATGATGCCTTCATAACTTTATTACTGGTCGCAGGCATTTGCCGATGTAAGCTGTTGCGCTATTCAATGTTCCTCGGAGGGTGATTCCTCCGGGGAATTCCTTTTTCCCGGTGGTTATAGCGAGAGTGTTCCACCCGTTCCCATCCCGAACACGGAAGTTAAGCCTCTCTGCGCCGATGGTACTGCGTGGGTGACTGCGTGGGAGAGTAGGTCATCGCCGGGATTTATTGAAGCCCCGTCCCCCTTCAGGGAGGCGGGGCTTTTTTTTAAGCACTGAGAGTACAAGACATTTTCTCGGGGTATAATTATGTATCGAGAAATAAAGGTGTCTTTAGCTTTTGGGCGACAAGATTTCACTAAGGAGCAACGAGCGGTTATGACTTCTACCCTGTACGGCTCGGATGTCATCGTAGAACTATTGCGTCGCCTTGGTATCGAATATGCGGTACTAAATCCTGGGGCTACCTTTCGTGGTCTACAAGACTCATTGGTCAATTTTCCGTCCAGTATTGGGGATGGCTGTCGGCCCCCCGAACTGATTCAATGCCTTCACGAGGAGATCTCCGTCGCTATCGCACATGGTTACGCGAAGGCATCGGGTAAGCCCATGGCTGCCTGCCTGCACAATATCGTAGGTCTTCAGCACGGCAGCATGGGGATCTTTAACGCCTGGTGCGATCGTGCGCCGATTCTACTGCTTGGTGGAGGTGGCCCAATGGATCTGACGCGGCGGAGGCCATGGATCGATTGGATTCATACCGCTTTAGTCCAGGGCAACCTGGTTCGCGACTATGTTAAGTGGGACGATCAGCCCGTGAACCTTGCCAGTGTTCCAGAATCTTTATTGCGAGCCCACCGCGTGATGCTCACAGATCCACCTGGACCTGTTTACGTTTGTTTTGATGCCGATGTGCAGGAGGAAGTAATCGTAGACCTACCCGATCTTCCCAATGTCAATCGATATGTGCCTCCCGAGCCCCCCTTACCGGATGAAGATGGACTAGAGAAACTGGCGGAACGGTTGGTGCAATCTGAGTATCCAGTTTTGGTAGCCGAGTTTCTCGGCCGCGAGCCTGATTCGATATCGGCACTTGTCGAGCTTTCAGAAGCCCTCGGAGCACCGGTACTAGACCATGGTAGCCGTTTTAACTTTCCTTCCAATCATCCCATGGATTTTACGGGTGCTGCTGAACGTGTTCTCCCAAAAGCCGATTTCATCCTTGGATTGGATACTCCTGATTTGTATCGCGCCTTAACAACTCAGGATAAGGCGACTCGAGAGGTTGCTTTCCGGCCCGGGGACGGATGTGAAATTGCCCATATTTCTAATTTTGATTTGTCAATTCGCGCCTGGTCTGCAGATTACCAGCGTCTATCTCCAGTTGATCTGCCACTGGCGGGTAGTGCTGCGCGTGCTGTAATTCCACTTGGCAGAATGGTTCGGGAAAAGCTGAAAAATAACCCTACAAGAAACAAAGTCGCGAAGGATCGTTTCGAGAAGACTCAGTTAGAGAGGCTAGAGGTTCGTCGTGAGTGGGTGAGTTCGGCGCGAGAGGATTGGACGACTACTCCCATCTCCCTTCCGCGTCTGGCCGGCGAGCTATGGCATTTTCTTAAAAAGGAGGACTGGGTTCTCACCAATGGGACACTCTTTGGTTGGGAGCGGAAGATGTGGGACTTCACCGCCCCGCACCAGAACATTGGCCATAGCGGAGGAGCCGGGCTAGGATATGGAATGGGCGCCTCAATTGGTGCTGCCCTCGCGCATCGTGGAAGTGAACGGCTTTGTGTCAACCTTCAGGCCGATGGAGACTTCCTCTACACGCCATCTGCGCTATGGACGGCTGCTCATCACGAGATACCTCTTCTGACGGTTGTGGTGAATAATCGGACTTACTACAACTCCGAGGAACATGCTCTAGCTATGGCCGGACAACGGGATCGCCCAACTGAGAGAGCGGGGATAGGTACTCGGATTGAGCGTCCGGATGTTGATTTTACCATGCTCGCAAGGTCGTTTGGAGTTGCTGCATTTGGTCCTGTGGAGGACCCGGATGATTTAGCTCCGCAGCTTGAAAAGGCTATCGAGATTGTCAAAACTGAGCGGAGACCGGCCCTTGTGGACGTCATAACCAAAGCCCGATGAATAGTTTTTCCAGAACAAAATTTTTGATCTTAGGCCTAAAATAAAAAAGATTCCTGAGTTTATGAAGGCAGGGGCGGAGGGTTTGTGATCACTGGTAGGATTCAGGTCGGTATCCACCTAAGCAATTCGGGTATTGCCAGAATGTGAGGTTCTGGAAAGAAGTAAATGGGCATCATATCTGCTGGGGGCCTTGCGGAAATGCGAAACACATCAGTGAACGGATGGAGGCGTTTATTTGAGGCTGGAATAAATATTTTTGTAGTTTTGTTCACAGGACCTGCCCATATGCAGCAATTTGGCAAATTTACAGAACAGGTTTTGCAGTACTTAAACTAAAGTGGCCGTACATTGCTCTTTGTTTTGACGAAATAACCGTGGTACCATCACACTATGATAGTTAGAAGTACCTATTTTATATAAGAACCGTTTTAAGAAACGGTAGTGGAATCTTGGCAAAAGGAGAATTTTGAAGGTGATTGGTATAGTGAAAAATA
>CAYTIB010000048.1:0-107727 GCA_964437725.1 uncultured bacterium
GCTTTTCTGGTGCTACTTCTGCGACGAAAGGAGGTCCGCGCGTGAGCACTTTAGCCGGACTAGTCTCCGTTGGAACCTCCGCCATGCTTGGCAATCGCGTTGTACTGCAAAAGATCGATCTCGTGGCACCTCCAGGCCAGATGGTAGCAGTAGTCGGTCCCAATGGATCGGGAAAAACTACCCTCCTTCGCTGTCTAGCTGGCCTGCTCAAACCGTTGACGGGTAGCATCTACATGGACGGCAAGGATATTTTCTCATTCCAACCCAGAGAAAGGGCATTACGAATTGCTTATTTGCCCCAGGAAGCCCATGTCGATTTTCCCTTTACTGCTCTCGACGTGGTTCTAATGGGCCGGCACCCCCATCTTCACTGGTTGGACACGGAATCCTCAGGGGATTTAGATATCGCATTATCGGCATTGGAAAATGCTGACGCCGGAAATTTAGTCGATCGTCCCGTGACAGAACTTTCCGGAGGAGAACGTCGTCGGGTGTTCTTCGCGCGCACCCTGGCCCAAGAAGCAAGCGTTCTCCTCCTGGATGAGCCAACAGCAGATCAAGACCTACAGCATGCACTTAGGCTTCTGGAACAAGTGCGCAACCAACCGGATGTCTCAGTAATTACAGTCCTCCACGATCTGAACCTAGCAGGTAGATTTGCAAATAAAATTCTACTGATGGATGAAGGACGTCTGATTGCCGAAGGCTCACCATCAGAAATTCTTCGTCCGGAAGTTTTAAACCCAGTCTATCGAGTCGCTATCTCGATTCTCGAAGATGACAAGCATCGTGTGATTGTTCCGGAAAGTTTTTGAAAAACGAGCGCACAAACAATCCGAATCGAAAATCAAAATCACACTTAGTTGGATGAAACAGGGATCCTCACTTGCCTTTTTAGAACCTTTAATTCTTTAGGTGATACGATAGTAGACAATTAACTTCTAAACTTTATCCATTGTTTCTCCACTGGTCTAAGTTTCCAATACACCGTTACCGAAGCACTACGCAAGCGGCCTTCGTGAATCCTGTAGCTTTGTCATCCCCTTGTCTCAACGGGTGATTGACCAAAACAAGAGAGATCTTGGCCACTCTTAGATTGCTTGATTCGAACAACATTGCTAGAATTGAATCAAGCTAGTGTGCCGTTATGAAGGAACGCGGTGATCCAGAATTCTGGCGAATCCGCGACTGCCCCGCAACTGTGAACGGGGACGAAACCCGCGTGCTACCACTGCCCGTTATTGGGTGGGAAGGGGCGGGAAGTAGGGCGATCCGTGAGTCAGGAAACCTCGTCGGCAATACCTGCGAACTGTCTTCCGAGGGGAAGAAGCAGGGAGAGAAATAGAATTCTTTGTGGTTCGCCCTCCCTAAGAACAAACGGGTAAATCTCTTTTCTGCTTCAACTAAATATCTAACGGTCTGCTGTGCCAGCAGATGGAAAAAATTTGTTAATGGAGTATATCGACACTACCGAGGAACTATCCGAAATCAGAGTTTAGTTTTCAAGTTAAAACGATTTCCAGAGACGGAAAAAGGGAACGCGGTGAGTCAAATATTGGCAATTCCGCGGCTGCCCCGCAACTGTAACCGAGGACGAAACCCGCATAGTGTCACTATCTGAAACAGGTAGGAAGGCGCGGGAAGTAGGACGATCCGGGAGCCAGGAGACCTTGCCGTCTCAAGCCCTATGTCTATTTCCGAGGGGAAAAGATGAGGAGTCTGCCAAAGTTACATTTTTCCCACAAAGGGGAAGAGCTTTTTAACCTGCAACACCGCCTAAGAAACTTAAGCTTAGTTGCCCTTCTTGCATTTTTCCTTTTCAGCTGGACCCCCGTCGTGATGGCACAACAAGAAACAGCATTACCAGAGATGATCGTTACTGCTACTCGAACACCCGAAAACATTGAAACGATCAGTTCCTCCATCACAGTCATCATGGGGGAAGAACTCCGAGAAAGGGGACAGGACATCCTGGAGGCTCTTCGCCTAGTACCCGGGTTTACAGTTATCCAATCAGGGGGCCGAGGTTCAAGCACCTCCGTATTTACTCGTGGGAGTGAATCGGATCATAATCTTGTCCTTATTGATGGGATCAAGGTTAACAATGCCGGGGGCTTTTTCAACTTCGCTGACATGTCCACCGACAACATCGAACGAATCGAAATCCTCAGAGGACCACAAAGCGCCCTTTATGGAGCCGACGCCATGGCCTCCGTTATTCAAATATTCACTCGAAAAGGAAGAGGGCCCCCTACTGGGAATGCTTATATTCGCGGGGGAAGTTTCGCGACTACCGAGGGGGGGGTAGGTATCCAGTTCGGCTACAAAAATTTTGGCCTCTCAGCAGCTTTCGGAGGGATATACACTCACGGCTTTTTAGACGTTAACAATGATTATCGCAACGCTGCATTCTCGATGATGGCCGACTATGGAGTGGGGGAATGGCTCAAAGCGCAGTTTTCAGTCCGCTGTTCAGATTCTCGATTTTCTTATCCCACAGGGAGTTCCGGCGATCGATTCGATCCTCTTGACCCAAACCAATACGCTGAAACCGAGCGGGTCATGGCAAGCCCGCGGGTTGAGGGACAACTTTTTCCCTGGTGGAAACAGGTTCTTCAGATCGGCTACAACCGTGAGAAACGGATCTCTGCCGATCCAGCCGATGTGGGAATTGATAATTTCGGCTCTTATGATTCGAATACTCTTGAGGAGCGTATCACTGCAAACTTTCTTTCACATTTCGGCCCTTGGCGAACAGCCTTTGCTGAAATACTCCCCACAATGGAGTTTGCAGTCGAGCACGAATCTTATATAAGCAAAGCTGTATCAAAGTATCTCGGTGTTACTACAATAACCAGAATGGATTTCAACCGTACAAACTACTCGGTTTTCAGCCAAATCCAGATCAAACTTTTCAATCAGTTTTTTATCACCCCGGGTGTCAGATTTACAGAAAATGAGAAATTTGGTGACTCTATAGATCCTAAAGTCTCGGCAACTTACCGGCTCCGGAGGTGGGGTACAAAGCTTCGAGCAGGATACTCAGAAGGAATTAAATCACCTAGCTTCCTAGAGGTTTTTGGTGGAAGTGGTACGGTGGGCAATCCCAACTTGCGCCCTGAAAAATCTAGGGGTTTCGAGGTAGGAGTTAGTCAGGAATTTATTGAGAAAAGAATTCGGGTTGAAGCAATATTTTTTCATAATCGCTTTGAGGACCTGATTTCGTACCTTAGCGGATCAAGTCCTAATTATTTCAATATTCAGGAGGTCGTGGCCAAGGGGGTGGAGGCAACCGCAGCTCTTCAACTGGGCCACAGAGTAACCGTCGATGGAAACTACACTTACACGAAAACCGAGGCGGTCAAAGCCGGTTCGCAGGGTGGAGCCGCCTTCAAAAAGGGGAAGGAAGTAATTCGAAGACCTAAACATCGTGGCACTCTCCGCCTTGGTTACAGGCACAAGAATTTCACCGGAAACATATCGGCCCAGATAGTAGGGGATTCAAGAGATGTTAATTTTTCTGAGTCTCCTGCAACTCGGGTTACGGTGAAAAACTATCATCGATTGGACCTTAACCTTTCCTACCGGCTTCCCTGGAAAATCAATACCGTTCGGAATGTTTATCTCAAGTTCATTACAAAAAATTTATCGAATCAGAATTATGAAGAGGTGTTTGGTTTTAGTACTCCAGGAACTGAAGTTCTCGGAGGCCTACACTTAGAGTTCGGCTCTACACAAAGGGAGTAATCCAAACGCGGTAGCGTAGCGGATTTCAACTATGGGATTGTCTACTCTGCGAGGACAAAGCCGGGTCATTTGGAAGATGATCGGCGTATCAGTTGGCATTCATGCTTTAGCCCTCTTCTGTGCAGCTAGCTGGCTAACCATACGTCCCATTAACGATCGTATTCTTATGGTATCGCTTCAGGTGCCACCCGCATTGCCAGCCACTAAGGCTTTTTTCCCCGTTGCCCAAATGGCTCTGAAACATCCCGAAAGAAACAGGAGAATACAGGCTATACCAAACGTGGCAAAATCTTCGAACAGAGTTTTCAATCCGGATTCACAAACCGATCCTCTTCGTCCTCCGCGAGCAAAAAAGGAAGGGGCAGAAAAACACAAGGCCCCGAGTCCTAGAAAGTGGCCCCTATCTGGAGCCGTTCGAAAACAGAAATCCACTACCCCTCATAAGTACAGAAACTCTCGCCTACCTTATCTTTCCGAGTCTTTAGTCACCAAAAAAGCAAATACTTCTCAACTTGTTTTTAATAAGCAAGTCCAGACTAATCGACCATCGGTTTCTCCAATACGTCTCTATCCAATGAAGGGAAACCAAAACAAGAACCAAGCCCTGGTTCAATTACGTCCAGTAGTCTTGGGAAAATCAAAGGGTCAGATACGCAGCAGAAAATTCTCTACGAAAACAAATCTGGGCATCACTACCAACACGTTACCTCAAAACGTAGTAGAGGTGCACAAATCTGCTAGTCCGACTCTAATACGTTTTCTGAGTCAAACGCCACCAACTTACCCACTAATATCTAGGGATCGTGGAGAAGAGGGAATCGTGACCTTGCGAATCGAAATCCTCACTACTGGTCAGGTCGGAAGGGTGAATATCGTCAAATCATCGGGGCATGAGATGTTAGATCACGCAGCCTTAAAGTCCGCGACTACCTGGCGTTTCGGATTCAATAGCGAGAAACCCAACCAGAGTTCCTGGGCTAGGATCCCCATCCGGTTCAAGCTTGCCAATTAGCCCTTTCAAGCACTACTCACCTGGGCTCCACGTCCGATCTCCTCAAAAAAAGATTCAAACTTTTTGAATCAGTTGACCGAAAAATCCAAAAACTGAACGCTTCAATAACGGTCAGAGCCCACGGCAAAATGTCTAACCAGAAAGAAACGTAAACTGCGTCAGTAATACCACAACCATCAAAACAGACTTGCCTTTTTCGGAAATGCAGGATTAAAAAGGCCACACTACGAGACTACCCAATTTTCGTCTGAATCCGAAAAGGAATAGGTAGTTCACTCATTTCAAATAAACTTTTCGAAACAAAATGCTTTCGTTACTAGCAAAAGCTAACCCCAAGAAAAAATTTAATCGAAGTTCCATTCCTGGGCTTATTACTTCCGTCGTTTCGGCCAGACCTCCGGGTTTACGGGTGTCTTGGGTTTACGGCCATTGAGCGTTGCAATTAGATTTGATGCAGCCAAAGTTCCCATAGCCGTTCTGGTCTCGATGGTGGCAGATGCAATATGCGGGGTGAGAACCGCATTACGGCATTTCAGAAGTTCTGGGTGCACTTTGGGCTCTTCCTCAAAGACATCAATTCCTGCTCCCGCGATATCACCACGCTGGAGTGCGCGGGCAAGAGCACCCTCGTCTACAACCGGTCCTCGGGAAGTGTTCACCACATAGGCCGTTTTTTTCATAGCCTTGAATACTTTCGAGCCTATGAGGTGCACTGTCTCTTTCATCAAAGGTGTGTGGACAGAAATGATATCAGCCTGCCGAATCACTGTATTGAAAGACTTGAACTGAACTTTCAAATCCTTCTCAACCCGGGGTTTTTGTCGAAAAGCGTCGTAATAAATAACCTTCATATTGAAACCTTGGGCGCGTCGTGCCACTGCCTGACCAATTCGCCCGAGTCCAAGTATCCCCAAAGTTTTTCCACTTACATCCGCACCAAGCATCATCATAGGCGCCCAATCCCAAACCTTTCCGGACCGGAGGAAGGCATCTCCTTCAGCAGCTCGCCGACAAGTATCCATGATCAATGTCCAAGCCATATCAGCTGTCGTTTCCGTGAGGACTTCGGGCGTATTGGGCACGACGATACCGCGTTCGGTTGCCTCGGGAACTATGATGTTGTTGAAACCAACAGCGTAATTGGCAATGATTCTAAGGTTGGAGCCTGCAATGTCCATGGCTTCCCCATCCATCCGATCGTTGAGGAGAGACAAGACCCCGTCCTTTCCCTTTATGCCCCGCAACAGTTCCCTTCGCGTCATAGGGCGATCATGGGGGTTGACTTCCGCATTGACCGCCTTTTTTATCATCTCCATCGCCGCCTTTGGTAGGAGACGAGTTACCAAAACCTTAGGTTTTTTTCTGGCCATTCTATTTCCCCCCTAACACCTAAATATGACTGATGGCTTTGTCAATATTTGTCAATGCTTTTTCGATTTCTTCATAGGATACAGCATAAGAAAGTCTGAGATGCCCTTTACCGTATTCTCCAAACGACGTGCCGGGAAGGCAAGCAACACCCGCCTCTTTCATCAAATAGGGGGCTAACTCCTCGGGTGCCATTGGAACTTCTCGAACGTTAGGAAAAACATAGAATGCACCACCTGGATTTTTACAACTGACCCCCTTGATCTCGTTCAATCCCTTGACGATCATGTCACGACGCCGATGAAACTCCTCGACCATAATGTCGACATCACGTTGCGGGCCTGTTAATGCTGTAATACCAGCGATTTGCTCAAAACTTGCGGTACAAGAAATACTGTTGGTGATAAGTTTAGTGATCGGCTCAGCCAACTCTTCAGGGGCCGCGATAAAACCCAGCCGCCACCCGGTCATAGCGTAGGTCTTTGAAAATCCATCCAACAAAATCGTCCGCTCTTTCATCCCTGGAACCTGGACGATACTGAAGTGCTCTCCATCATAGACCATACGTGAATACACCTCGTCAGCCAGAACAACAAAATCATTGTCTATGGCTAGCTTCGCGATTCCCTCCAACAATTCCTGACCAAGAATTCCGCCCGTCGGGTTGTGAGGGTAATTCAAGATGAGGAGACGGGTGTTGGCGGTAACCCGTTCAGCAACATCCTCCAACGAGAATGCAAAGTCGTTTTCCTCAAGAAGCGGTAGCGGTATAGCCTTGGCACCCACAAAGTCTGCAACAGATTCATAAACAGGAAATCCAGGGTTAGGATAAATAACCTCGTCCCCCTCCCCGGCCAGTGCAAGAATGGCATAAAACAAAAAAGGTTTTGCTCCAGGCGCAACAACTATATGCTCTGGCCCGTAGTTCTGTTCGTATCGATCGTTGAAATAATTGGCAATGGCCTCACGGCATTCCATTAATCCAGCAGACGGACCGTAATGTGTGTACCCATCTTTGATCGCTTGGTAGGCTGCCTCCCCAATATGGGTGGGAGTATCGAAATCCGGTTCGCCAATTTCCATGTGAATAATTTCTCTGCCCTGGGCCTCCAGCGCTTTGGCCTGGGCCAGAACCTCGAATGCTGACTCTGTCCCCAAATAACTCATTCGTTTAGAAAGTCTCATAGTTGAAGTTCCCTTCCTTTCCCAAAACCCGACTTACGCAAACTCCGGCATAAACAAAGACGGTCGACACCCAGGCTCATTTCAACCTCCGCCTGGAGTCAAAAAAACAACCTGCCCCTGTAACAAGAGGATGTCTCAAGAGTCTAAATTCGTTTTAATTCATGGCTGCATGGTAGAATCGGTCAACCGCTTCAACGGCAGCTTGGTTACTCGTAACGATAGGCTTGCCAAACTCCTTTTCCAACATCGGCACCGCATCCATGGCCCGCATATTGGTGCAGGAAAAGAAAAGGGCATCGGCATCCGAATCCTGATACCGCTCCTTGGCAAAAGCCATAATGTCCTCGGGCGTAAGGACACCAATATCATAATTCACCGTGATCCCCATACCCTGAATAGAAAGAACCTCGATCCCGTCTTCCTCCAAACAGTCCTTGATAGTTTTGTTAAGCTCATCAATGTATGGAGTGAATACGGCAATCCGCTTCGCACCAACTTCAGCAAGTTTTTCGCTGACGGCACCTAGAACTGTCACTGTTTTTGCCGCCCCCGTCCATTCACTAAGGTCGTCGGCAATTTTTCTATCGTAATCCATCCCGAAAAGAGAGCCCCCGGAAGTACATCCGAATACCGTCACGTGAGGGTAAAGTGTGCGGATCATATCGGCTGCTTCTGGAGTAGATTCTCGCACCATAATCTCTTCTGCTTCTTTCGTAGTAGTATCCAGGTACATTCGAGCGATATGCACACTCGCCTTCGACTGGAGATGGTTATAAAAATCCACCTCCATTGTTGTATTTGAAGACGGAACAATTAGACCGATACGAAAACGTCCTTCGTCCTTTGCACTGTCAAAATCCATTGTTTTACCCCCTAGTTATACTTTCACGGACTCACGCAGAAGAACTCTTCTCATTCCGCGCGAATAGTTTTTTTCGGGTGCAAATCTATCCCCTTCATTCTAGTCTTTGAATATACAGTCGACAACGAAAATTAAGCATCCTTACAAAATATAATGCCTTCCGTACGACATACATCCCCAGAAAAGACCTCGGTAACTTGGCGCAGTCCCAAAGCTTGGTCAAAGGGATCCAGGGACGATGTACCATCCTCTGCAACAGCCACCTGATAGCCATACAAAGATGCCTTTCCAACCGTATGGAGCACACATATATTCGTGACGGTCCCCACTACTAAAACATTTTTGATGTCCCGAAGCCTGAGGAGATGATGTAGTGGAGTACCGAAGAAACCATCGTATCGCAGTTTTCGAATTTGAAGATCGCCATCCCGAACCTCCAGAGAATCAATTATCTCCGCCCCGGTTGTACCAGCTACTGCATGGACTGGCCAAATTCTGAATTCGAAATCATCCGGGCGATGCCAATCTTGAGTGAAAACGGTCAGCACACCTTCCCCTCTCGCATTCGCAAGAAGACCTCGAATAGGATCGATGGTTTGGAGGGCATCTTGGACAAAAAGCGCACCCCCCTCCTTGGCAAAATCATTTTGCATGTCCACTACAATTACGGCCGTCTCAGATGCTTTTAATTCCAGTGAATCTTTTCTTGCCTGCTCCGGGGCTGCTACTTTAAGATTCGGCTGAACTTTCATCGATTGGCCGGAAATTAATGAATCCGTTGTCGTGAGTGTTCCCTGGTAGAGAAATGAGACCTCGCGAAAAGTCGCCTGCTCATCAAATTCCGTTCTCCCGGCTACAGCGTCAACGGGTAGAACAACATCGTACCAGCGCAAGGCCGCTTCCCCAGCCGTAAAAAGGACACTCTCGTTAGCGAAGTTGCCCACCAAGACTAAACTGCGCACATTCTGAGCACGGAGCATTGAATCCAGTTCCGTGTCGAAAAAACCATCCCATGTCCGCTTTCGTATTACCAACTCACTGGGATCTGGCTTCAACTCGTCAATGAATGAAACCCCCTCTGTGCCACGAACGCACCAAGGTGTTGAACCTTGTTCATTTTCAAAAACTGACGCCTCATGGACCTGGCGAGTATAGAGGACAGGCCATCCGAGCTTACGAGCTTGCTCTCTTAGGCGGAGGATTGGATGTATAATCGAAAGGGCCCGAGCATGAAAACGGACACCACCTTCCGCAGCAAGATCGTTCTGCATATCCACGATCAGAAGAGCCGTATCGGATGCGCGCATCTTTCGTTTCCCTCCACATCAACAAAGGGAAGGGCCTAGGGCCAGTTTAAATTCAAGTGATAGAACAACTTTCTTAAGAGACCGAGAGGAAGACCAACAACGTTAGTGTAACAACCTTCCAGACGATCAACCAACAGGATTCCCTTACCCTGAATACCATAAGAACCTGCCTTATCCAGGGGCTCTCCTGTAGCGACATATTTGCTGATTTCATCCGAGGACAAGGTTCTGAACCAAACTCGCGTCTCTTGGGCCTCCGTTTTCACTTTATCTTTCCAACGCACCGTGACCCCACTGATGACACGGTGCTCTCGTCCACTCAAGTCGGCCAGCACTTGCCGTGCCTCGTCCGGATCTCCCGGTTTGCCAAGCACCCTCTCAACTCCTAAATTCTCATCCTGGAGCACGACAACAGTATCAGCTGCTATCACAACTGCGTCAGGTCTACAGCGACTGGCAGCTTCGGCTTTTCGGGCCGAGGTCGCGCAAGCGAACGCCCCTGCCGATCCACCGTGAAAACTCTCGTCGACAAACACCGGGAGAACTTCAAACATCAAATCAATTTGTTCGAGTAGCTCTTTTCGTCGGGGTGAAGCTGAGGCCAAAACTAACGGAGGTGACACCATAGGACTTAAAGCTTCCGATAAAGATAAACGCCTAGTACGAGTCCGACGACGCCAAGAAGAGTGATTTCGAATACGAACCCGAAGGACAGCGCCAACACTCGAAGGTCAATGGTCACCGGCGGTTTCAAACCAAAGGGGACACTCCCGATCAACAATGTTCTAATAAAGCCCCCGCTAAACAACTGACCAAGTATTTCACCCAGCACGGTACCAACCAAACCACCAACCACCATGAAGAGTATCAAAGACCCAACTGACTTCCCGGCCATGGAACTCCTCCGACAGGAATCAAATTCTTTTGCTTACAGCGCTTTTGCGCGAACAGGAGGACCGCCCTATTATTGATCCCGCTCCACGATATAGTTGGCAAAGGCGTGAAGGGCATTCCGATAAAATGGATTGAGAGTTTCCGGCAGTTCTTGAAGAATCGCCTGCGCACTTTCGACATACTCGCGGGCGCGGGCAATGGTGTACTCGATGGCCCTATGCTTTTCCATCAAGGCAAGAATACTATCAAGCTTTCCGTCCGGTGTTCCATTCGACTCAAAGAATACTTGTCGAATAAGCTGTTTTTCTTCCTCTCCCGCCGATCGATAAAGGTGAATTAGGGGAAGGGTGACATTGCCATCTGAAAGATCTTGACCGATCGGTTTACCAATTCGGTCAACCCTCGCAATGTAGTCAAGAGCATCGTCCACCAACTGAAAAGCATAGCCAAGATTGGCACCGAATTCACCCAAGCGATCTTCAACATCTTGAGGCATATTACCTAAGATGGCCCCGATACGGCAGCAGGTAGCAATCAAGGCCGCTGTTTTACGATAGATAACTTCAAGGTAGCTTTCTTCGGTAGACGCAAGGTTATACTCGTTTAGAAGTTGAAGAACCTCCCCCTCTGAGAGATAGACCGTGGCATCAGAAACTACGCGAATAAGGTTGGGGTCATTGTCGTTTGCCATCAACCACAGCGACTTAGCGAAGAGATAATCTCCCACAAGAACGCTGGCTTCGTTTCCCCATTTAGCATTAGCAGATGGAGACCCGCGGCGCATTTCTGAGGCATCAACAACATCATCGTGAAGCAAAGTGGCAGTGTGGATAAACTCAACCAAGCAAGAGTGTGTAATAGACCGCTCTCCCTCGTAACCACATAGCTTAGACGAAAGGAGGACCAAGGAAGGACGAATACGTTTTCCGCCTCCGCGTGCCAAATAATGACCAATGGATGGGATTAGGGGAACATCCGAATTAAGGTGGGTAGTCAGAGCCTCCTCCACCAAATCAAGATCGGGTTGAAGATTCTCTAGGACGTCCGAATATAGAATCTGGGTTTTGGGAGTGGGGGATGGAGATGACATGCGTATAGTTATTGCCCTTTCCGTTGCAAAGCAGCTTCGACCGGGATTCATGTTAGCGGGTGCGCCCGCGTTGTCAACCTCCAACCTCCACAGATAGCCCGTAACCCAATCCTAAACTCAGAAGCATGGCAACTATCCCTCATCTTCGTAGTGCTGGAGTGACGTAAGAACGGATATATCCTCCAAGGTGGTCGTATCTCCAAGCTCTGGCTTTCCGGACGCAATATCCCGAAGCAAACGCCTCATGATTTTGCCACTTCGCGTTTTTGGCAGAGCATCAGTGAATCGAACCATATCCGGCCGCGCGATGGCACCAATCTCCTTGACTACATGTTCTCGCAGAACGTCTTCCATACCATCAGAACGTTCTGCGTCACCGGCAAGCGTAACAAAACAAGCAATTCCCTGCCCCTTGAGTTCGTGAGGAATACCCACAACAGCCGCCTCCGCCACATCGGGATGAGAAACCATAGCACTTTCCACCTCCATGGTTCCCAATCGATGACCCGAAATATTTATAACGTCATCCACACGACCCATAATCCAAAAATATCCATCCTTATCTCGCCGGGCACCATCCCCGGTAAAATAAACGCCCTCAATATCCGACCAATATTGTTGTCTGAAACGTTCATCATCCCCGTAGATGGTTCGGAGCATAGCCGGCCACGGACGCTTGAGGACAAGAAATCCACCCCCCTCGGGACCAACAGACTGCCCATCTTTTGTCATAACGTCTGGGACAACTCCGGGGAAGGGTAATGTAGCAGAACCAGGCTTGGCGGGAGTAGCCCCCGGTAACGGCGTGATTAATATCATTCCCGTCTCTGTTTGCCACCATGTGTCCACAATGGGACAAAGGTTGTTCCCAATTTTTTCTCGGTACCACATCCAAACCTCCGGGTTTATTGGCTCACCCACAGTACCGAGTAATCGAAGGCTCGTTAAATCATGCTTTTCCGGCCACTCATTTCCCCACTTTATGAACGCACGAATCGCTGTGGGGGCTGTATAGAAGGTGTTGACTTTAAACTTTTCAACGATAGACCAGAAACGACCTGGATCAGGGTGGTTAGGCGCACCCTCGTACATAACGCTAGTCGCTCCATTAGCGAGGGGACCATAAACGATGTAACTGTGGCCGGTGACCCATCCGATGTCTGCTGTGCACCAATATATGTCGTCATCTTTAAGATCAAAAACCCATTTGCACGTGAGGTAGGTTCCAACCATGTAACCACCTGTTGTATGAAGAATTCCTTTGGGTTTCCCCGTGGTGCCACTGGTGTAGAGGATGTAAAGAGGATGCTCAGCATCAAGGGGTTCAGCGGGGCAATCCTCTGAGATATTTTCCATCAGATCATGCCACCAATGGTCACGTCCTTCCTTAAAGTCAATGTCATTTCCGACTCGCTTGAGCACGACAACATGTTCCACACTCGGGCAATCCAAAACTGCCTCATCGGTATTTAGCTTGAGAGGGACCTCCTTGCCTCGACGCCACCCAGCATCCGCAGTCAAGACAGCTTTGGCTTGGGCATCATTGATCCGATCTCGCAAGGAAGGCGCACTAAATCCTGCAAAAACAACTGTATGAGGGGCTCCAATCCGTGCACAAGCAAGCATGGCAATCGCCGATTCGGGCGTTTGCGGCATGTAAATGCAAACACGATCCCCCTTTCCTATACCGAGCTTTTTGAGCACGTTGGCAAACTTGCAAACTTCCTTGTGAAGCTCGGCATAGGTTAACTCCCTGCTATCACCAGGCTCACCTTCCCAAAGGATAGCTATTTTGTCTTTCCTATGGGTCTCTAAGTGACGGTCAAGACAATTGTACGAAAGGTTGGTTTGCCCTCCAACGAACCACTCCGCGAAAGGCAAATCCCATTTTAATACCTTGTCCCATTTCTTGAACCAGTGCAATTCTTCGGCATACCGCCCCCAAAAAGTCTCGGGGGAGTTAACAGCTTCGTCGTGAAGCTGCTTGTACTCCTCTATCGACTTGATGTGAGCACTCTTAGAAAAAGCCTGAGACGGGTCCAAAACCCGCCCTTCATTCAAAACAGATTCGATTGCTGTCGGGTCCATGCTATCCTCCTACATAATTCTTTAGCCACAAGCATCCCCTTGTCACAATGTCGCTAAATTGTCACCTGAGCGCACCCGTCCTGAGGGGAACAGCTGGAATTGTACTATGAAACCTTTCACCTTGCTTGTATTTTATGTAATCATTCCTTTCCGAGTCCGACAGATCGCCCGATTGGGTTTACAGGCTTTTTTGAGGTGAGGAATAAATTCAGTAGTGAAAAAACCTAATGCAAAGAACGTGATGGGGGGCCACAAAGACATGCAAAAAGAACCTCGTGGGGAAGAGACCTATCGCCTCAGTATCGGCGGACGCATTACCCGCGACCTCCCCCTTGTCACACTACCCGGCACAGACCTACAAATCGCCTCATTCGTCATGCTCGGTGACACAGAGCTCAATGAAGCTTGTGCAGAACTCCTCCAAAACCGAATAGAGGAAACCCTAAAACATCAGGATCTCCATTTCGACACAATCGCTGGTTCAGAAGCAAAGAGCATCGCATTACTCCAAACGGTTGCGAAAAGGTTCGGGCAAAAACGATACGTTGTCATGCGGAAAGGAGTTAAAAATTACATGCAAAATCCGCTCACCGTTAGTTTTGCCAGTATTACCACGGCCGGGGAGCAAAACCTTGTCCTGGACGGTTTGGACATCCACATGGTGCGCGGGAAAAATGTTCTGCTTGTTGACGACGTGGTCTCCACGGGTGGAACTCTTATTGCATCCCGGAAACTTATTGAAAAAGCTGGTGGTCGTGTGGTCCTTTGTGCTTCAGTCCTTTTAGAAAACGAAGTACCGCCTGTCCCGGATTTGGTCTTTCTGGAGCGCATTCCCTTTCCAGCATAAGCTTTGATGGAGATCCGTCCATATTTTTCCGTTACCGGCAATCCATTGCCCCCCTTTTCATAGAATCTCTCGTGTGAGAAAATCCGTGGGTTGCCAACAATTACAGTGGTCAGTTTATTTCATGAGAGGCATAAAGGAGGCTTCTGGGTGTCTTCAACTAACCCGACTTCTGCGTGGCCAGGAAATTTGAAAGGACTCTCGGTCTCATTACCTCAACGTCGAGGGAAAGCAGAGAGTAAAAGTAAAATGTTCCTGACCGGCGGCGCCTGTTGCCGGCTCTGATATAGCTAGGTCGGTGGGCTTTCTTGGCTAGGGTTAAAGGATTACTGTTTACTGCCTCGAAGTCGCAAAAATAAAATTGCAGAATCCATCTAAGGTAACAAAAGATAACGAAGTCATAGGCTAGGCTAAACGAAACTGGAAAGGGAAACATCGTGCAAGAGATTGCTGATGGCGTTTTTTCCGAAACTAAGTATTACGGGTGCAACGTTTCTTGTGTGAAAACTGATGATGGTGTTCTCTTAGTAGACAGTCCGCAAAACCCATCGGACGCCCTCGACTGGCGGGCACGAGTGGAAAAAATTGGGCCGGTCCGATACCAGGTCAATACTGAACACCACGCCGACCACATCATGGGAAATTGGTTCTTCCGAGACGCAGTCGTTATCGCTCATGAAGGCACATTAGAACGATTCGAAGAGACCGTCGGAACTCCTGAGGCATGGCTTGACCGAATTCTACACCTCGACAAAGAGGGAGTAGAGAAAGCTAAAATGGACGGATTCGATTTCAGAAAACCGGACCACCTTTTCAGTGACCGAATGGCTCTGGGATTTGGGGGACGTGAAATCGAGCTAATTCATAAGGTAGGCCATACCGAGAACCAGGCGATGGTTCACATAGCCGACGTCAAAACGCTGATCCCTGGGGACAACATAGTCGAGAACTGGCCCCCCCTTTTACATAACGGCATACCCGAAGCCTGGGTCGAAACCTTAAGTTTTATCGAAACCATGGATCTCGATCATATCTGCCCTGGCCACGGCGCAATCTGCGACAAATCCGTGATTCCGATCCTTCGTGATTCTATCGAGGAATTCATCGCCATGGTAAAGGGAGCCGTCAATGAAGGGAAGTCCAGAGAGCAAACGGAATCAATGAAGGACTATGTTCTCAAATGGGAACCTATTACAAGGAAAGCTCCCGATTTCTATCAGGTTCTGGCAGCTAAGGGAATTGGTCGATATTACAACATCCTGAATCCACCACCTCCCCCGGAGAAACCAAAAAAGAAGCGACCCAAATTGGTCAACAAGGGCGAGGTGGAGACCACTCAAAAGGATGGATAACACTGCGCATCACTACAGCCTTGTGTAAAGACAAAAAAGTTACAGTCAACACATTTTCTTACAGGCACGCAACACAGAAAGGAATTATGAATGTCCATCGAAGAAGTTGCTCCGGGAGTATTTGCTGAAACGGAATATGACCTCGCCAATGTTGGATGTATTGTTACCGACGACGGTGTTGTCCTGGTGGACGCCCCTTTTGTCCCCTCCCAAGCCAAGGAATGGGGAAATATTGCTCGATCGAAGGGCGAATTGAGATATTTCGTATGTACTCATGCCCACCCCGATCACATCGGCGGATACGGCTTCTTCCCAGAGGCAAAAATTATTTCCCATACCTCCATCAGAGAGGAATTCAGTCGTTATCCGGAACATTTCAAAGAATTCATGGCCGCGGTAGGGAAAGACGATGATATGAACTTTGACGGCTACCATGGTCAGGAGCCACTGATAACCTACACTGACCGTTTCAGCCTAATATTAGGACATCGTCAGATCGATTTCCTCAGCGCTGACGGTCACACTCGCAACCACACGATGGTTTGGTTACCTGATGAACATGTCTTGTTCACCGGCGACAACGTCGTCAACCAATGGCCTCCGATGTGCCACCAAGGTGTCCCCAACCATTGGCACGATACCTTGAATCACATCTACTCGGAGATTCATCCACATGTACTGATCCCTGGTCATGGACCAGTCTGTGATGCCTCCTTTGCTTTGAATGTCCGAGATATCCTGTCCGACCTCCGATATCAAGTCCGAGATGCGATCAACAACGGAAAAAACCGGGATGAAACGATGGAAGAAGTTCAGTATCCCTTTAGTTATGAAATTCCTAAATGGTTTGAAGAGCATGCCGAGCGAATAAAAAAAAGAAGTATCGGAGTAATCTTCGACACCATTAAGGAGTAACTAGAAACGGGCGAAGAAATCACAGAAGGGCTCCTATGACTGACCATTTTTTAATCGAGCACAATGGGCCAATCGCTACCTTCACCATAAACCGGCCAAAGGTACGCAATGCATTTTCGCTCTCTATGTGGCAGGAACTACCTGACCAATTGCTCGCGCTCGACAATAATTCGACAGTCCGGGTCATCGTCATTCGTGGAGCGGGAGAGAAGGCATTCGCCGCAGGCGCTGACATCAGCGAGTTCGAATCCACCATGACAACGCCAGTAGCGGCAACGCAACAAAACGACGCTTACGAAGCGGCCCTAGCAAGTGTCGAACAGACATCCAAACCGGTTCTCGCAATGATCTTCGGCTACGCCATGGGTGGTGGTTGTGGTTTGGCTACAGCATGTGATCTAAGGATCGCTGCTGACACCGCAATCATGGGGATCCCGGCGGGACGATTGGGTGTCGTCTATAGCGTGTCCGGGACAAATCGGCTTGTTCGGCTGATCGGGGTGGCCAAAACGAAAGAAATTCTCATGTCAGCCCGTTCTATCGAGGCGAGCGAGGCACTTCGGATCGGGTTGGTAAATCATGTTCTTCCGGCTTCCAATCTGCAAGACTTTACATACGAACTCGCCAACCAAATAGCCCAAAATGCACCGATGACAGTACGTGGCGCCAAGCTCGCCGTCAAAACCTGTCTGGGGGATGCCACAGAGGAAGAAGGGAAAGAAATGCTGCGGATGCGCATTGGTGGTTTTCAAAGTGAAGATTTCATGGAGGGTGTCCGAGCCTTCCTTGAAAAACGCCCGCCGAAATTCTCCGGGAACTAATGGGGCAATTCGGATTGGATGGGTACTCGCCGCTTTACCTTACCGAAAGATAGTGCATGAATTCCATTCGAAGAGCATTGATCAGTGTCTACGATAAATCGGAGGTTGTTGAGTTCGCCAACAAACTGGCCCAGAACGGGGTTGAAATTCTTTCTACAGGGGGAACTGCAAACCTACTAGAAGGAGAGGGGTTACCGGTCGTAGCCGTTTCTAAATACACTGGGCAGGAGGAAATTCTCGGTGGACGCGTAAAGACGCTCCATCCGAAAATCTTCGGCGGCATCCTTCACCGAAGAGGGGAAGAGCCTGATGTCCCCGAAGCAAACGTACCCACAATAGATTTAGTCGCTGTCAATCTGTACCCCTTTCAACAAACGGTGACACATCCGGATGTTACATTAGCCGACGCCTTGGAGAACATTGATATCGGTGGAGTGGCTTTACTACGAGCATCGGCAAAAAACTTCCAGAAGGTAATTGTTCTTTCAGACCCTTCAGACTATGAAGAAGTCGTCAGATATTTAGATCTTACGGGAAACGTACCCGAGGATACCCGCCGACGTTTCGCGGTAAAGGCTTTTCAACACACATCCGAATATGATTCCGCCATTCGGCAATATCTTTCCATTGGAAGCGAAACTCTCACCTCGGCAGAAACCGAAAAGAAAAAAGATTCTCTTCCTATCGCCTTGCCCTTGCACCTCGAACGAACCCTGGACCTCAGGTACGGTGAAAACCCACATCAGCAGGCTGCACTCTACCGAGAAAAACAAACGGATGGTCTATCCCTCTTTGACTCAGAACAACTCCAGGGCAAGGAACTTTCCTACAATAACCTACTTGACCTGAGCTCCGCAGCAGGAATGGTCATGGAGTTTTCAGAGACAGCTGCTGTAGTCGTAAAGCACAACAATCCGTGTGGTGTGGCAGCAGGAGACAAAGTATCAAACATACTAGTCTCCGCATTTGACGCAGACAAAATGTCAGCTTTTGGTGGAGTTGTTGTTCTTAACCGGCCACTGGATGCTGAGGATGCTGAAATTCTCTCTGGTCGGTTTATAGAAGTGTTGGCCGCACCAAATTACACTCCTGAAGCTCTCAATGTACTTAGGAGAAAAAAGGACCTTCGGGTACTTCGTTGGCCTGAATTGGCCAATGAACCGAAAAACCAATCGGTACTAGACCTTAGGTCCGTTTCGGGTGGAATACTAGTTCAGCAAGCTGATCAATTTCGGCTAAATTTATCCTCATGCCAGGTGCCTAGCGAAAGAAAGCCCTCTTCAAGAGAATTTGAACTTCTTGCATTTGCTTGGAAGGTTGTAAAGTACGTGAAATCAAATGCTATTTTGCTAGCTGGATATGCTAACGAATCAGAAAACCTTATGGTCACACTAGGTGTCGGAGCAGGACAGATGAGCCGAGTGGACGCCGTCAAGCTAGCCGTTTGGAAGGCCCAGGATACAAACTCTGAAAATAATTTAGCAGGATCGGTTCTGGCATCAGATGCATTTTTCCCATTTCGAGACGGCGTAGATGCGGCGGCGGCGGCCGGGGTAAAAGCCATAGTCCAACCCGGGGGATCTAAGCGCGACGAAGAGGTAATTGGCGCAGCCGACGAGGCTGGAATTGCTATGATTTTGACCCGCACACGGCACTTCCGTCACTGACATCGAATTCGGAAAGAGTTCCATTTCAATGAACAAAATCCAAAATCAAGTTGAAATCACAGAATCTATTACAGGCTACCATCACGCCACACGATGGCTAGAGTCGCTAATTGGGCTGCCGATCTACGACCACAGAGATTTTCCATCAGATAAAGGTGAACCCTTTATTCTGGGCTTACGAAGGTTCGTAGATTTTCTCGAAACCCTCGAGATCCCTATCAAAAATACCGAAGACCTAGAGTTGGTCCACGTCGCTGGAACTAGCGGGAAAGGATCCGTTTCTGCTTACCTCGCTTCTATTCTCCACGAGGAGGAGAGTAGGCAGGAAAACCCACGTGGAGTTGGAGCATTTTTCTCCCCGCACGTTACATCTCTGACAGAACGAATATGGGTTAAAGGAAGCCTAATCGATCATAAAGAACTGGTTCGCATTATAGATAACATCAAAATTCACCTCCACAACGCTTACCTGAAGGGACGCTACGGAATCCCCTCTTTCTTTGAGATCACTTTAGCCTTGGCTCTTCTACAGTTTCGGGCTGCGAAGTGCCAACGAATCGTCCTCGAAGTCGGACTTGGTGGTACCTACGATGCCACCAATGTCTTTCAGGACACTACCCTTTCCATCATCACAAAAATAGGGATGGATCACACAGATATTCTCGGTAATACAATCGAGGAAATCGCTTCTGAAAAATCCGGCATCATCAAACCTGGCGGACTCGTACTCTCCGGAGTTCAGATTCCGAGTGCTCAGCATGTCATTCAGGAGGTTTGCAAAAAACAAAAAGCAAGACTTATTTCCCTGAACGATACGCCGTTGGGGGCAGCTTCTGCCCTCCGAAAATGGGACAGAAGTGGAAGCACATTCGATTTTCTGCCCGACCCTGTAACTGGGCTACGATCCATTCGCGGTCTTGAAAATCGTATGGCAGGCAGTCATCAAGTCCAAAACGCCTGCCTCGCAGCCGCTGCCGCCCAACTCTTAAGGATAAGCGAGGGAGCAATACGCTCAGGTATCCAAAAAACTAGGCTTCCCGCTCGCTCCGAGGTAATTCCGGGTGAACCTACAGTCGTACTCGATGGTGCACACAACCCGGACAAAGCTCGGGCACTTCAGAACGTTCTAAACCTCCAGTCTGACGGAAGGCTCTTCTTTGTGCTGGGAATCCTCGGGGACAAGGACGCCGAAACCCTTTGTGAGGCCCTCCTCCCTGGGAGTGCTGGTGTGTTTGTTACCCGGCCAACAAACCCCCCTCGTCCAGCTTGCTTACTACCGCATCTCGCCGAAATCGCACGACATCATGCACCAGTACAAGGTATCTTTCTCGATCCTATCGATGCCTTAATAGCAGCCCTTCGGGAAGCCCATCCGCAAGATTGGATCTGTGTAACCGGTTCTTTGTTTCTAGCTGGAGAGGTCAGAGCCCGTTGGTATCCGTTAGCGCATATTCTGACCGAAAAAACGTCTTTTCCGAGTCAGGGGGACCATTCTTTCCAATCACTCGTCACAAAACCAGCCGCTTCTGTGGAGAGTCCTGAATCCTCGCCATCCCGAGTGGAATCGTGAATACCTAATGCAGGTAGCGAGTCAAATCTGAAATTGGAACAGGCCATGTTTCTCGGCAACAAAAATTTTACCCTCGATCGCCCTCTTATAATGGGGGTTTTAAACGTCACACCAGATTCTTTCTCTGACGGAGGTAGGTTTTTCGACTCACAAACCGCCATAGCTCAGGGAAACCGGATGCTTGACGAAGGCGCAGACATCGTCGACTTAGGAGCTGAGTCCACCAGACCAGGTGCAACCCCCGTCCCACCTGAAGAAGAACTCCGTCGACTTCTTCCCGTTTTAGATTCATTACTCGATGATGGTCGGGGGATCCTGTCTGTAGATACCTCATCTCCTCAAGTTGCAGAGGAGGCTCTTCGGCGGGGTGTTTCTTTAGTTAATGACGTGCGAGGACTTAGAAATCCAGACCTCCGTGAAGTGATTGGAAAACATAGAGCCACCGCTATTGTGATGCACATGCTAGGCGAGCCCACTACCATGCAGGACAACCCTCAATATGACAACGTAGTCGAGGAAGTTAAGGCCTACCTTGCTCAGCAATCCAAACTTGCAATCAAAGCCGGAATTCAACAGGTCATCGTTGATCCCGGGATTGGTTTCGGAAAAACAGTTGCACACAATTTGGAAATTTTACGAAACCTTTCTTCCATCGGAGAACTGGGATACCCTATTTGCCTCGGGGTCAGCCGGAAGGCTTTTATTGGGCGGATCACCGATGCTTCAGACCAAATGGACCGGTTGGAAGGAACCATCGCAGCAAACGTACTTGGCCTCTTGGGGGGTGCGAAGATTCTTCGCGTACATGACGTGACGGCGGCAGTCCGGACCGTCCAGATGGTAACGGCATATAGTGGTGGAAATTAATGAAAGAATGGCTTACGATTCGAGCGAACGTGTGGCAAAAAGATACGGCAGAACTTACAAATCCAGTAAAAATCAAATAATGTGAATTTAGCTTCCTATAATTTTACCTTTACAAGGCACGTCTCTTGTCAGGAAACGGCCCCGACAACCTTGACGTTTTAGGTCTAAAATGGTTTTCGTGTAAGATGAGAATGACTAAAAATTGGGCAGATACTCAAAACGCAATGCGATGAGGTTGAAATGTCACCTGGTTGCCTAGCATGCCACTAATCCACAAATTCGGAAGGCATTCATGATTGATATCCAAAGCCAAACAGACAATCGGAAAGTCCTACTCAAAAGAGTGGGGGTAAAGGATATCCGCTACCCCATCACTGTGCGCGACAAAGCCAAAGGGGAACAGCATACAACTGCAATGTTTAACATGTACGTGGAAGTACCCCAGCATTTCAAGGGGACTCACATGAGCCGTTTCGTCGAGATTTTGAACAAGTTCAAAAACGGTGTAAGTATCGAGCGGTTCCATGAAATTCTTGTGGCCATCCGACAGCGCCTAAACGCTGAAGCTGCACATTTGGAAATAGCATTTCCGTATTTTATCGAAAAGCAAGCTCCCGTTTCAGGTATCACTAGCATTATGGATTTTGAGTGTACTTTCTCCGGGACGGCAGGACCTGGCGAGGAACAAGATTTTGTTCTCGGCGTTACTGTTCCCATAACAACTCTCTGTCCGTGCTCGAAAGCTATCAGTGCATACGGAGCACACAACCAGCGAGGGCTGATCACAGTCCAGGCTCGTTTTAAGGGAGCACTCTGGATCGAAGATCTAATCGAAATAATTGAGGAAAAGGCTGTCAACCGTATCTACGCGCTTTTGAAACGCTCCGACGAACAATTTGTCACCCAGAAGGCATATGATAATCCTATGTTCGTAGAAGACGTAGTTCGCGAAGTATATGGAGCCCTTCACTCCGAACCTAACCTGACGTGGTTCAGCGTCGAGTGCGAGAACTTTGAAAGTATCCACAATCACCAGGCTTACGCCTACACCGACTTTACTCGTAAACCATCGGTTAACAAAAAAACGGAAACGACAGGGAGTTCCGAATTCAAACGAGAGCAGAACATCACAAAGGGAATAGCCACCGGAAAAACGAAAGCCTCGCTGAAATCCAAAAACGGCCGGCCGGCCAAAAAACGCGAAACCAACGGCACTAAAAAAACTCGTCGTCGCGTTGCAAGCAAAGTGGAATAGACGGCCGAACTCCGACTTCACAGGGGCATTTTTTGAAAATACTAATTCAAGGAGCCGGCGCAATCGGCTCTCTACTCGGATTTCACCTTGCTACTTCCGGCCACGAGGTAACCTTAGGGCTCAGAAAAAACCTTACCAAAATGTCGCCCAAACACTGGCCGACACAGCAAGGGTCGCCTATCCTTCGATTAGTTGGATCGACTCCAAATTCTGACCAGGTAGTACCGGTTCGTCTCGCAGGACCAACCGATCTTCCTCCTGCTGATTTAATTCTCTTGACAACCAAGGCCCACGACGCCAGTCGCGCGGCCGAGCAGTTAGCACCGGCTCTCGTTGAAGGAGGGGTGGTCATCTTGCTCTCCAACGGTCTGGGATTGGAGAAAGATGTTGCTAAGCACCTTCCCAAAAACACCCTGATTCGCGGTCTTGTGTATGGAGGTGCGTCTCTTGAATCACCGGGACTTGTTCGTTCAAAAGGAGAAGGGAAAATCGTCCTATCAATTTGGGGACAGAAGGCGTTGCGTAACGATCTTGTGAACAAACCTTTTGAAATTGCAGTAGCGACCCTACAGGAAGCTAGTTTAGAGACAGAGGTCTCCATCAATTCAGAGCGTTCCGTATGGGAAAAAACGATGGCCAACCTGGCTATCAATCCTTTAGGAGCTCTCGCACGTGTCCGAAACGGAATCGTAGGAACCAACCCATACCTCCGCTCTGTCGCAGTGGGGCTTCTATCTGAAGCATGTCAAGTAGCGACCTCTGATGGGATTGCGATTGAAGCAACAGAGGCAGAAAAAATTTTTCATGCAGCAACATCACAAACTGCGGAGAACAAGAACTCCATGTTGAACGATCTGGAAACGGGTAGGATAACGGAAATCGATTACCTAAACGGTTACGTAGCCCGGATTGGAAAATTGCGAAATCTTCCCGTACCGATGAATACTACTGTAACCGCCCTAGTGAAAGCCCTGCATCCGGCGGGAAGAATCTGACAGATGAATGAGGGAACAAAAAATATCAAGCCAGGTCCTAGAACCATCGATCGCGTGGAACGAATTCGAGACTTAAACACGGACCCATACCCCAGTCGCTGCCACGTCAAGACCTCCATTTGTGATGTCCTACACACAAAGGAAATGAAACATCGGAAAGAGACGGTGTGGATTGCGGGTAGAATTTTACAAATCCAATGGGAAGAGGGAAATCAGTTTTTCTGGCTTTCGGATGTTACTGGGAAAATCAAATTCCGGGCCCATCGGGATCCAACCCAACCCAATAGTCAACTCCTATTGGATATTCTTCAGACGGGCGACATTCTTGAAGTCTGCATCCAAAATGTTGGCGGGGAATTTCAGTCTGACGACATACGCATTCTCGCACCCAATCACACTGCTGGATTAGATTCGGAGGACAAAATCCCCAGCGACAGAACTCTACAGTTCCGCTCCCATGTCACAAAAAGCATCAGAAAGTTCTTTGAAGATCGCAACTATCTTGAAGTAGAAACACCCGCACTTTCACTCGCTCCCGATCCAGCTCCCCATCTAGCCTCGTTCACAACGAATTATTTCTGCGGTCAAAAACGGACCCGGCTTTTTCTGCCAACATCACCAGAGCTCTACATGAAACGTCTTCTTGTAGCGGGGCATGAGCGAATTTTTCAGATTTGCAAGTTCTTCAGAAATGGCGAGAAAACAATGTCCCACAATCCGGAATTTACTGGGCTCGAATGGTATGAAGCCTACGCAGACTATCGGTCGGCCATGAATGAAACCGAAAAATTAATTGAAACCATTGCATTCGAAGCACTCGGAAAAACGAACATAACCTACCAAGGAAACAACATTGATTTGAGTGCTCCATGGGAGCGGCTAACCGTAAAAGAAGCCTTCCATCGTTATGCTGGATTCGATCTGTGGACCTGCCTAGATTACCCGAGTTTATTTTGTACGGCTAAAAACCTAGGAATTTTTCTCAGCAAAAACGATACCTGGGAAGATCTCGTCTTTAAGATTTTAATCGACCGGATTGAGCCCCACTTGGGCCGCTTTCGGCCTACCCTTCTGCATGACTACCCCAGGCCGATGGCCCTACTTTCGAAAAAAAATGCGAAGGATCCGTCGATCGCTGAGCGGTTTGAAGTCTACATTGGTGGCCTGGAAATCGCCAATGGATTTACCGAACTCAATGATCCGGAAGAACAACGCAAGCGGTGGAAAACCGAATTAAACTTTCGGCATAACCGAAACTCAGATGATCAGCCTCCGCTAGACAGAGACTTTTTACTGGCTCTGGAAGTGGGCATGCCGCCTGCAACCGGTGTGGCTGTGGGGGTAGATCGCCTCATTATGCTATTGACAGGGTTTGACAATATCGAACAGGTCCGATGCTTCCCTCTAAAACTTTAAAAATGCCAGCGGCACCATGTCATCTGATCTTCCAGAGATAAGTTTCGGGAACTTGAATGTTGGAGTTGACTTGAACGATACCCCTGAACAGACAGGTTAATCACCTTCCAGAACCACACTTGCTTGTGCCAAATTCCTGGAGTGGCTGAGACTGAGAAACGAACGGCGCACACCAAGAACTTCGGCCCTTTTCTTTGCAATGCCTTTAAACTTAATCGTCGGCGGCCCCTGCTCACCTCGGATCACTTCAACATCTACCCAAGTCACCCCACCCGACCAACCCAGGCCAAGGGCTTTCAAAGCAGCCTCCTTAGCTGCAAAGCGTGCAGCGTAGTGCTCACTGGGGCGTCCTCGAGATTCACAATAAGCAATCTCCTCTGTAGTGAAAAGTCGACGAAAAAACCGACCACCATATTTTTCACCTGCCTCAGAAAACCGGCTGATTTCGACCAAATCGGCCCCGATCCCAATAATACCCAAGCTCTAATTCCTCCACTTCCCAAGGGGTAATCCTCAATTTTTTGGAAAAACTTCCAACTTATCTTTCATTTTATAGGAAAATTGAGATTGATCATAAAATTGGTTCACAAGCAGACTGAGAGGACTAGTTGGAGTCAAAATCTTTGCAACCCCTATCACCCACTAAGTGCGCGTAGCATCGGACGCCAGTTTCAAGGCTAAACATCTACTTGTTCACAGTTGGTGTCTAACTTAAAATTCAGTTATTGGTTGTAAAGGACACAAGCGAACACATCTAATTTCGTCCTGTAAAATGATTTAGTATCTGGCAATTCAATACTTTTTGTTTTTTCGCTGTTGGATTGAGGTTCCGGCATGTTTTGCAAAGTACAAAGTGGGACAGACCTGGGGAGGAAGCTGTGTATCATCATCGAAAACCCGAGTGGTTGATACCGGAGCGAGAGGCGACGCCAGAATCCACTTTTATAAACCGAAGAAAATTCTTAACCGGCAGTGCAGGAATAGTAGGTGGAGGAATCCTTGGAGCTTTGGGCCTACCAAAGATAGTGAAATCCAAGACACGGGTGCCGAATGACCCAACCCTAGAGCTTTACCCCGCCAAGCAAAATTTAGCATTCATGTTGGATCGTCCGCTAACTGAGGAATCCATAGCAAACAAGTACAACAATTTCTATGAATTCGGCGGAACGAAAACTATTCACTGGTTATCTCGGCGGCTAGAAATTCGGCCTTGGAAAGTAAAAATACACGGTTTGGTAAGAAAGCCTAGGACCTACGATATAGACACATTGATTCAGTCTATGCCGCTTGAAGAGCGACTTTATCGTTTTCGATGCGTCGAAACGTGGGCTATGGCGGTCCCCTGGACAGGATTTCCCATTTCCAAGCTCATTAAAGCTGTGGAACCGGAGAGCAAGGCCAAGTATATAAAGATGACAGCATTTCTAAACCGAAAAGTAGCACTTGGCCAACTTCAGGTCTGGTATCCATGGCCATACGTCGAGGGCTTGACAATTGCGGAAGGGATGAACGAAATGGCAATGTTTGCTACGGGCGTTTACGGAAAACCCTTGCCCAAGCAGCATGGAGCACCCATTAGGCTAATCATCCCATGGAAATATGGATTCAAAAGTATAAAGTCCATCGTTGACATTGAGTTCACCGACAAACGTCCAGTAAGCTTTTGGGAAGAAGTAGCGCCCGATGAGTACGGGTTCTGGGCAAACGTCAACCCCAAAGTTCCACACCCTCGCTGGTCGCAAGCCTCGGAGCGAATGCTCGGAACAAATAAGCGGTATCCCACTAAAATCTTCAATGGCTATGAAAAGTGGGTAACAAAACTGTACTCAAAGGGAAGCAATGAAAAATACTTTATGTGATCAATCACCGGAGTTCAGAGGTGAGGTTTAGCTTTCTGCTCGCCAATTCTTCTGGCAAGAATTAGGCAATGTTACATCTGCGTGGGTTTAAAAATAACCCGCGACACAGTCATCTTATTCAGATAGCACTAAAATGGTATTCGAAAAATACGAGAGATCGACTTTAGTGGCTCTCAAGACAGTGCTTTTGAGAAAGGCTTGAATTAGGCGCTATGGATATAGAATCAAAATCACCTACCACAGTATTTGCGGACACCAAAGGGCAAATAATCGATTCTCCCAATCTGGGAATGGCTGGGCTCTCGGGCGACAACTTGATTGTTCCTGACCCCAACGATTTGTCACCAATTCCCGAGGGAAGCAAACTCTTCTTCTTGCCAGATGGAGAGCCCATCGGATGGGATTCAAACCACCAGACTTTCGTTCCCACCGGTTCTGGTCTTACGGCGGTGGCCGCATTCCCAGCACCTGGTTTCGCCCGTACCCTTCTCCCTGCCGCAATTTTTTCCGAAACCCGAACCCCTCTTCCTCTGTGGGCATATACGGCTGTAGGTTGGAAGGAGAGTGGATTCGTGACCGCTGCAGTCCGAGTGGACCCGAGCCCCAAGCAAGACCCCGCAAACTATGACGACCAAAAACTTGATGTTCTGGTCCAACGCCGAATTTCGGAAGAACCCGAGAACCGCTTATTAAAACACATTGCACATTGCGCGACAAAATACCACTGTTTCGCCGCAAAAAACCTTTTTTATGGCCGATGGGAAGCGCCTTTACCAACAACAGCCATTTGTAATGCAGATTGTGTTGGGTGCATATCATTTCAACCAAACGGGGAGTTTCCGGCTTCTCATAACCGGATTACATTTACCCCTGAAATCGGTGAACTTGTTTCTATCGCGGTCCGACATTTGAACGAAGCAAAGGACGCTATTGTAAGCTTCGGACAGGGTTGCGACGGAGATCCACTTGTTCAAACCGCTTTGTTGAAAGAAACAATTGAACGCATAAGATCAGAAACTGACTGCGGAACCATCCACCTCAATACCAACGGAAGCATACCACAGGCGGTAGAAAAGCTCGCAAAGGCAGGACTCGACAGTATGCGCATTAGCCTTAACAGCGCAAGGGAGGAATTGTACACTCCCTACTATCGACCGAAAGACTACCGCTTTGCCGATGTGCGTGAGTCTATTCACCGCGGAGCAAATGAGGGGCTGTTTGTTGCTTTAAACTATTTGATTTTTCCCGGGGTCAGCGATCAGGTTGAGGAGATGGAGGCTTTAGAAAACCTAATCGAGGAGACTGGGCTGCACATGGTGCAGACAAAAAATCTTTGTATTGATCCTCAGATCTACATGGAAACGGTACCCTCCACTGGGGGGGAAATCGTTGGTATAGTAAGTTTTTTGGAGTGGCTACGGGAAAGGTTTCCTAGCTTAGATGTGGGCTATTTCAACCGGCCAAAGGAAAGTTTTTCGCAAAATTGAGGATAGATGAAAAGGAACTTCCTTTACAAAGTAAAACTGGATTTTCCCATTCTCACAAACCAAATCGGCATTATCGCCAAGGTAAGCCTGAAGGATTTTGAATCTATTGCTTTTAAAGCGAATTGCTTTTTAGCTGTTGCAGGTTACAGCCAAACTTTGACTTCCTAACAATAGATATATATGCTTGGGACATTGGATACCATTTACGATAATCCGGAGAGTGAATATTGGACTGGGATGAATTTAGAAATCGGCGAAGTTCTGGGCGGGGGCAGGGTCAGCAATTTCAAGTACCGAACATAAAGATGCCCAATTTCGGCAAAAAGGGGTATCTGTATGTAATTGTCATAGTGGCCCTCATTTGGCTCGCTAGCGGAATCTACACTGTAGGTCCAGATCAAAAGGGCGTCGTTCTCCGATTCGGAAAGATGATCGGAACTTCTGATTCTGGGTTAAATTACCATCTACCCTTCCCCATCGAATCCGTGTACACACCAAAAGTAACTGAAGTAAAACGAGTGGAAATCGGTTTTCGGACCATTGATCCAGGGCCACCCGCACGCTATGCGGACCGACCCCATGAATCTCTAATGCTAACCGGAGATGAGAACATTGTGGACTGCGACTTGATCGTCCAATATCTTATCTCCGATCCAGCTAAGTATCTTTTTCAGGTCCGAGACCCTAATGGAACCGTGAGGGACGCGGCGGAAGCCGCCTTACGAGAAGTGGTTGGTAGCAAGGTAATTGACGAAGCACTTACCACAGGAAAAGCACAAATTTCGTCAGAAACAATGGTTCAACTTCAGAAAATATTAGATCTTTATGATTCCGGGATTCGCGTGGTTGCGGTCCAACTCCAGGACGTTAATCCACCTAAAGAGGTCCGTGATTCCTTCATCGACGTAGCTAGCGCTCGGGAAGACAAGAACAGGATTATCAACGAAGCCCAGGGATATCGAAACTCAATAATTCCTGAAACTAGAGGAAAGGTGTCCCAAATCAGAAATGAGTCGGAAGCCTATCGAGCTGAGAAAGTACGCAGGGCAACAGGTGATGCGGATCGGTTCAAGCAAATCTTAACTGAATACTTAAAAGCGAAGGACGTGACCCGGAAACGTCTTTACTTAGAAACAATGGAAGAGATTCTCCCTGGAATCAAGAAAGTTATCCTTGACCAACAGAAGAGCGGCGTCCTACCCCTTCTTAACCTTGGTCAAGGAAATGGAATTCGCTAAGCTACTGTTGAGGAAAAATTAAATGCAAAAGAAACAATTCCTTCCATTAATCGCCCTTCTGGTGATAATCATCGGGGCACGGGCAACGTTTTTCACTGTGCAGGAAGGTGAGCAGGCTATAGTCCTTCAGTTGGGAAAACCTATCTCAGGGGTGAAACAACCAGGCCTACATTGGAAAACTCCCTTTATCCACCAGGTAAAGGTTTTCGATAAACGGGTTCTAGAATACGATGCCAGCGCCCGACCAATTATAACCAAAGACAAGAAAACTCTCGTGGTGGACAATTTTGCAAAATGGCGTATCACCAACCCTCTCAAGTACCTGCAAACAGTCAGGACCGAGGGTGGTGCACAGGCCCGGTTGGACGACATTATTTATTCCGAACTTCGCGTTGATTTGGCTCGAAAAGTCCTCGTTGATATCGTCTCAAAAGATCGGGGATTTATTATGGAACAGGTTACCAAGCGAGCTAATACAAAAGCACAAGATTACGGGATTTCAATTGTGGACGTCCGAATTAAAAGGGCAGATCTTCCTCCGGAAAATGAGAAGGCCGTGTTCGGTCGTATGCAGGCAGAACGACAGAGAATCGCCAGGAGGTACCGCTCCGAAGGCCAAGAACAAGCCTTGAAAATTCGGGCTGAAACTGACAAGGAGAAGACCATTCTGTTAGCTGACGCCTACCAGGCTGAACAACAAATCCGCGGAGAGGGAGACGCCAAAGCTATTACAATTTACGCTGAAGCGTTTCAAAAGGATCCGGAGTTTTACGGCTTCCTTAGAACTTTGGAGGCTTATAAGGCATCGCTCAAAACCGGCACGACCCTCCTGCTGCCTTCCCAATCCGAATTTCTGGAGCACTTGTTCAAGAACTAAACTCCTTGAACGCGATAGTGTAACCAGCAAAACCAAAACTTTATACCCAAGAGCATCTCGAATTCTCGGTCAGGAGAAAAATGACCAGTTATTCCTTGTTCGACGCAGGTCCTATCACTATCTTTTTTCCACTCTTCTGGGTGATATTGGTGGTTTGGATCCTGCTTTGGATTGCTCTCCCTTTTGGTGTTTTTGGGGTTAAGAAGCGACTGGACCGAGTCATCGATCTCCTCGAGGACCAGCAACGAAGCGCCTCACTAATTCTGCCCTCCGAGGAGCAGTCTGGAACACTCGGGGGAGGGGCATTTGAGAACCTTTTAAGGAAATTGACACGAATCCGACATGATTTCTCAGTT
This sequence comes from uncultured bacterium, assembly GCA_964437725.1. Taxonomy (GTDB): domain Bacteria; phylum UBA8248; class UBA8248; order JACPRG01; genus CAYTIB01. The sequence continues at coordinate 31,073 of CAYTIB010000048.1, forward strand.
GATAGGCCTTCTGCAGGGCGAGCTGACCTTTGGCTAACCTCCGGTTTACAGAGGATACGAATAGCTGAAATTCGAGAGCGACCGGGAGGCCTTGAGCTAGAGTTGAGTCTAGACCGTTTGTTCGCAGGTGCCTCCTCTTTTCGCTCTGAAAACCTTCTGGCTCTAATCGAAGAAAGGCTGTCTGATCGTCCGGGAATCCGAATACTCTCAGACCGTAAAGGAGATACCCTAATGATCCAAATTGACTCCGGAGGGGAAACCATGATCACCGATCTGATGTTGGTGCTACAATCTGAGGTGTTTGATCTTCTCCCAAATTAACTCTTAACTGCTACCAGGAAAACGACGGATCCTTGTTTAGACCGTCTCGGAAATGGCCTATGAGCGAGTCAATTTATTTTGCCCCACTGCACGAGCTGTCTACCGGCCTTGAGAAGGGTGAATATTCTTCCGAGGAGCTCGCCAGAGTCTTTCTGAATCGCATTCAGGAAGTAGATCCAAACATCAATTCCTACATCACGGTAGATGAAGAGGATGTTTTGCGCATGGCACGCCAGGCAGACGATCGTCGCCGGAAGGATGAGGAGGTAACCCCCCTGACGGGCGTACCAATTGCAATCAAAGATTTACTTTGCACAAATGGGATGAAAACGACATGTGGCTCGAAAATTCTCAGTAATTTTGTTTCCCCTTTCGATGCTACGGTGGTAAGTCGCTTAAGGGAAGCTGGCGCTGTCTTCCTTGGAAAAACCAACATGGACGAATTTGCCATGGGTTCTTCGAACGAAACCTCGTGGTTTGGAGCTGTTAAGAATCCTTGGAATCTCGAAACCACTCCAGGTGGATCAAGCGGCGGCAGCGCTGCGGCTGTCGGTGCGGGATTATGTGTCGCTGCCCTTGGATCAGACACAGGTGGTTCCATTCGTCAACCTGCCGCGTGTTGCGGCATTGTTGGTTTGAAACCAACCTATGGACGGGTATCACGTTTTGGCTTGGTTGCCTTTGCATCTTCATTGGATCAGATTGGGCCAATGACACGCGATGTGAACGACGCGGCGCTCCTACTTAATTTTATTAGCGGAAAAGACCCCCTTGATTCCACCTCTGCCAGTGTACCAGTTCCGGACTTCACAAAATCTCTAACAGGAAAAGTCAAGGGACTGAAGATCGGCCTGCCCAAAGAATTCAATATAAAGGGAATGGACCCAGACGTTCAGTCCCGAGTCGACGAGGCCACCACTATCTTCCAGCGAATGGGAGCTGAGTTAAAAGAGATTTCTCTTCCCACCAGCCAATACGGCGTGGCTACCTACCACATCGTCGCCCCGGCTGAGGCCTCAAGTAACCTAGCCAGGTACGATGGGGTTCGTTACGGTTACAGAACTGACGAGAAGGGGGAGTTGATCAAAACTTACCGACAGACACGAGCCGAAGGCTTCGGAACCGAGGTAAAACGACGCATCATGATTGGCACATATGTTCTGAGCTCCGGATACTATGACGCCTTTTATCAAAAGGCACTGAAAGTTCGCGCTCTCATTCGTGAAGACTTTGACCGAGCTTTCCAGGACGTAGACATTATTCTTTCGGCAACCGCACCAACTGCCGCATTTAAAATCGGCGAGCGCTTGGGAGATCCCCTAGCGATGTACCTTTCCGATATATTCACCATACCTTGCAACATGGCGGGTCTTCCAGGTATTAGTATTCCATGCGGGTTTACATCGGCAGGACTTCCAGTTGGGCTTCAGCTTCTCGGCCAAACCTTCGAGGAGGAGGTGGTCCTTCGAGCATCAGATGCCTACCTTCGGGAAACAAATTTTCACCGAATGCATCCGGATCTTTGAGGACATATGCATGGGAAACTACGAAACCGTCATCGGACTTGAGGTTCATGCCCAGCTAAAAACCCAAACGAAAATTTTCTGCGGTTGCAGCACTACATTCGGGGCCGATCCCAACGCCAATACATGCCCGATCTGCCTGGGGATGCCAGGTGTACTCCCCGTCCTGAACGAGCGAGCAATTGAGTTTCTCATTCGCCTCGCTTTGGCAACGGAGAGCCAGATCGCGTCTCACAGTCGTTTTGCCCGGAAAAATTATTTTTATCCAGATCTCCCTAAGAACTATCAGATATCCCAGTACGAGCTTCCTCTGGCAACTGGTGGTCACGTGGATCTTGATATAGACGGAGGGAAAAGGCGAATCCACCTGGTCCGCCTCCATATTGAGGAAGATGCGGGAAAGCTGATTCACGGAGAAAACTTAGATGACCTAAAAGCAAGCTATGTTGATCTTAACCGTGCTGGCACTCCTTTACTCGAGATCGTTAGCGAACCAGAACTAACGAATCCGGCAGAGGCTCGAGAGTATGTCCAAAAACTTCGAACCCTGGTTCAATACTTGGAAATCTGTGATGGGAATATGGAAGAGGGCAGTCTGCGAGTGGACGCCAACCTATCTATCCGCCCACAAGGGAGCAAAGAGCTTGGGACTAAAACCGAGCTCAAAAACATCAACTCTTTTCGTTTTCTTCAACGAGCTCTGGAATATGAGCGAGATCGACAGATCTCAAAATTAGAAAAGGGTGAACAGATCATTCAAGAAACTCGCCTCTGGGATCAAAGGGAGGGGGTTACCCATTCCATACGAACAAAAGAGCACGCACATGATTATCGCTACTTCCCCGATCCTGATCTCGTTCCCCTCGTTATCAAACAGACGTGGTTGGATAAAATCCGAGAGGATATGCCAGAGCTCCCCGACGCAAAAAAAACGCGATTCATAGAAAAATACGGAGTACCCTCTTACGATGCGGGCATCCTGACATCATCCCGAGAATTAGCAAACTATTTTGAATCCGCCGTTGGGGCCCATCCATCGCCCAAGACAATTGGTAACTGGGTCATGGGCGATCTTCTAGGTGCTTTGAACGAATCAAGAAAAAGCATTAACGAATCACCGGTCAAACCAGAGGAACTGGCGGCCCTTGTTAAACTAATTGAAGATGAAACCATCAGTGGGAAAATCGCGAAAACGGTATTTGAAGAAATGTTCACTTCGGGTGACAAGCCCGAAAACATTATCAAATCGAAAGGTCTCAAACAAGTCACCGATGAGGGAACACTCGAGTCGGCTGTAAACGAAGTAATCGCCGCATACCCAAAAGAGTGTGAACAATACAAATCAGGAAAAACTAAGTTGCTCGGGTTCTTTATGGGACAAATCATGAAAACTACCGGTGGAAAGGCCAACCCGCAGGCTGTTCAAGAGATACTGAAAAAAAGGCTATCCGATTGAGTTGAATTAGGACCGCATAAAGGAATACAAAAAACGGAGGACAGCACCAATGAAAAATCCTGTAAAGGTAGCAAGTATTGGAATTGGTTGGTGGTCAGGGATGCTGGCAGATGCGGTTGCGAAAACAGATGCCATCGAAATTGTGTCCTGCTTTACCCGAAACCCCGAAAAACGAGCAGGTTTTGCTGAGAAGTATGGCTGCCGGCAGGTGGACAGTTATAAAGAAATTCTATCCGACCCTGAGGTAGAAGGTGTCCTGCTAACCACACCCCATACTACACATCGTGGGAACATTGAAGACGCAGCACAGGCGGGAAAGCACGTGTTTGTCGAAAAGCCTCTGGCACATACGGTGAAGGATGCTAAGGCAGCTGCGGCAATATGCGAAAAGAGTGGAGTGGTTCTATCCGTCGGTCACAGTCGCCGGCACCAGACAGCAACTAGAAAGATCAAATCCCTGATCGACGACGGAACACTCGGAACCGTGATCACAGCAGAAGCAAATTTATCCTATGGTATGGCTCTTATCCTTGATAACACCAAGTGGCGCTCCAACCGAACTGATAGCCCCGGTGGTCCCCTTACTAGCCTAGGTATCCACCACCTGGACACTCTTGCCTATCTACTAGGTCCGATACAACGGATCTCAGCATTTTCCAAAAAGCTGATCTCTCCGGTAGATATTGACGATACCGTAACAGCTATCGCTGAGTTTGAATCAGGGGCACTGGGTTATGTGGGTTCAAATTTTGCAACGCCTAGGATCTTTTACCTCAACGTCTACGGAACAGAAGCCAACGTCTTTTCCGAAGCCGAAGGCGCTAGGCTTTTTCTTCAAAAAAAGGGGAGCGAGGAACGCGAATCATTAGAGTTAGGCGAAATTGTAGACATCCTCGTGGAAGAAATGGATGAGTTTGGCCGCTGTGTTCGGAGCGGGGATCAACCGGAAGTTGGAGGAACGGAAGGGATCCAGGCGGTTGCCGCGGTGGAAGCCATCGTAATGTCCTCCTCCGAAGGTAGAATAATTGACATGTCCGAACTCTTGGACTGAATCCGGGCGCCTTTACCGAAAAATTCTTATAATCTTTTTGAGTAAAATTTCCAAAATCCTTCGCTCAAAAAGATCTGTTTTAGTTTCAGATTACGAATCCGAATCGCGCAGAACAGCCAGATCCTTCAGCAAGGATCAAGGTTTGTTCTCGTGCAATTGGAAGTTTATCAGCAACAAGAGAGGGATTTCTTGGACACATCTGACCAGACAGAACCGCGGTTTTATTATGGTTGGGTCGTAGTGGGGGTTTGTTTGCTGACCCTCACGTTTGGATTCGGGCTTCGCTACTGTTTCAGCGTTTTCTATGTTGCGCTTTTCGAGGACTTCGGATGGGGGCGTGCAGAAACAGCAGGGATCTATTCTGTTCATCGTTTGGTCTATGCATCTTTGGCTCCAGTTTCTGGTTGGCTTGTGGACCGCTGGGGACCTAGACGTCTCATGCCAATCGCTCTCGCGGTCGTAGCAATCGGATTCAGTTTCGCCTCAATTATCAATAATCTTTGGGAACTCTATTTACTATTGGGTGTAGTCCTGGCTATAGGAATAGTTATGATCGAATATGTCCCTCACTCTGCCATCGTAGCAAGATGGTTCGAAGGGGGACGTGGATTTGCCTCAGGAATCGCCTTTATGGGGATGGGAACCGGAGCCCTTTTCATCACGCCCCTGGCCCAATATCTGATTTCAGCTTTCGGGTGGAGGGAAGCTTTCATTATAATCGGCGTTGGGAGCTTTTTTCTTTTAACCCCGATCATCCTGATCTTTCAACGTCAGCGACCGCAGGACATGGGTTATGACGGTCCCCGTCTTTTAATAAAAAGTCATCGAGTCGTTTTGGAAGTTATCGATACGGCTTGGGTGAAGATCCCCTGGACGCTTAGCAAAGCGATAAAAACACGGGTGTTTTGGTACTTATTAATCGCCTGCTTCCTACAATCCATCTCAGGGGAGTTGATGATCGTACACCAAGTCGCGCACGTCACTGACTTGGGATATTCAAAAACCATAGCTGCATCTGTATTTGGGTTTGTTTATTTCTCTTCCATCGCAGGCATGTTTTTTTGGGGTACTGCGTCAGACCGCTTGGGACGGGAAAAGATGTTCTTGTATGGAACGTTTCTCATACTGGCTGGTCTCTGTATGTTGATGATGCTTAAAAGTCATACCTTCTGGCCAATTTATGGTTTTGTAGTCCTTTATGGTTTCGGTTTTGGGTCTCGGGCACCACTCTTTCTTGCTGTGGCTGCCGATATATTTCAGGGACAAGGCTTTGGAGCAATTATGGGAGCACTCGCAGCGGGGTTTGGTATAGGAGGTGCAGTTGGTCCGTGGCTCGGTGGCTGGATATTTGACACAACGCAAAGTTATCTGTGGGCTTTTGTCGTGGTAGGAATTACAGCCGCAGGGGCTTGTTGGTTTGTCTCGCTCGCTGCGCCTAGTAAAATTCGCCGACCCCGTAGGGGTTGATAGACAAACTAGAGCAAGAGTCCTCTGACTTATGCTCACCTTTCAATCGCTGGATTCGACAGATGGAACTCTACTCAACTATCGATTTTTCTGATTTCCTCCGTAATAAACGGGCAATAGTCCTTGGCATTGGGGGAGGTGGAGATATCGTTGGGACGCTCCCAACAGCCCGTTTGATGGAATTATTTGGTGAGGAGGCGATCATCGGAGGCGTTGCCTGGGAACGGGTCGTTTTCGACCCCCAACCTGGAGCTCGAACACTTGAAGAAGTAGAAGGGGCCCGCCCAGTCCATGAAACGGTCTGGTGGGCAGGAGGGGACACTCGCACAAGGACGGGTGTTCGTTTCACTGAAGCCAAGGTAGCTGAGTTGAGAGAACGAGACACTCTTCTCGTAACCGTCCGCAAGGGCCCTAAGGCATTAGCAGAAGGGCTCGTAGAGACCGCTCATCAATTGAATGCTGACCGCATCATTGGCATTGACGTGGGAGGAGACGCCATTGCCACGGGGAAGGAGCCCGGTCTTCGGAGTCCACTCTGTGATTCAATTCTGGTCGCCGCATTAGCTGAGGCAGGCCTCAAGGTACCATCCGCACTGGGCATTCTCGGGTATGGAAGTGACGCCGAACTGAGTCCCCAGGAAATTGACCAGAATGTGAGCGAACTAGCTGCAGCGGGCGGGTTTTTGGGGGCATGGGGTATCACTGCCAACGTGGCAAAAGAAATGGATACCCTCGCAAAAGCGGTAGGCACCGAAGCAAGCGCATTGCCAATTGAATGCTTCAAAGGTTCACAGGGTCAACGGGCAATCCGAAACGGGACATGCTCCGTCCAACTCAGCCCTGTTTGTGCTGTAACAATTTATCTCGATCCACGAACCGTCGTGGACCGAAATACATCGATTGCCCACACTGTGATGGAGGCTTCCTCCCAAGAGGAGGCCAACGACCTCCTACATTCCCGAAAAGGCATACGGACTGAGCTCGACCTTGAACGCGAAATGGAGATTCGCCAGACGCAAGACTATCGAGACTTATAAGCACTCTGCTCCCCATTAAACACCATGAGGGCAGCCGGTTCCTTAGGTAAGATAAAATGGATGATTTGATAGTCAAATGATTTTTCAAGTGGGTCCGATCATATCACCATAAACATCTTGGGGTCGCCATCTGTCATGGTAAAAAAGCAAGACAAAAAACGCCAGCGTCTTTATTTAATCGACGGCTCAAATTACATCTTTCGGGCATACCACGCCATCAGATCAAGCCTCTCCAACTCGAAGGGGATGCCTACAAATGCCATCTACGGCTACACTCAGATGCTTCGAAAAATTTTAAAGAGTCAAAAACCCACCCATTGCGCTGTTGCCTTCGATTTGGGACCCCCGACAAAGCGGTTGGAAATGTATCCCATGTACAAGGCCAACCGACCGGAAACGCCCGAAGAGATTAAGATTCAATGGCCCTACTGCCGAGATCTGACCGAAGCCCTAGGAGTCACAATTATCGAAAAGGCAGGGATCGAAGCTGATGACCTGATCGGTACGATCGCTCGCAAAGCTGAGTCCAAAGGTTTCGATGTTACCATTGTGACGTCTGACAAAGACTTCTACCAACTTGTTGGACAACACATCGACTTGTGGGACACCATGAAAGACCGACGAATCGGAGTTTCAGAGGTCGAAGAACGGTTCGGCGTCTTCCCCGATCACGTCGTAGATGTGTTGGGTCTAATGGGGGATAGTGTTGATAATGTTCCAGGCGTACCAGGGATTGGGGAAAAAACAGCGAAATTACTAGTACAAGAGTTCGGCGACGTAGAAGCTCTGCTTGGGCGCTTGGAAGAGCTAAAACCAGGAAAACAACGAGATCGCCTCAAAGAAAATGTGGAGCTCGCACGGTTAAGTGTCAAGCTAGTTACAATCGACACGGAAGTAGCCATTCGACTTGGTATTGACGACCTTGAGATTGGGGGGCTAGATCGCGATCGAATGACCACCCTACTTAAGGAATTAGAGTTCCGAGGCCTGGCTGAAGAAATCCTTGGTGGATTTCGACAGGAATCAGTTCCAGACAAAAAATATACCACCATTTTAGATGGAAAAGACCTTGATACTCTTATCAAGAAGTTAAAAAAATCAGACGGTTTCGCAATCGACTTGGAGACTACAGACAAGAAACCAATGTGGGCCAAAATTGTTGGCTTCGCTTTGTCTTGCAAATCAAACGAAGGTTATTACGTACCTGTGAAACACGACTACGAAGGTGCTCCAAAACAGTTGTCGATTGAAACCGTATTAGAAAAATTAAGCCCGCTTTTGAAAAACTCTAAACTCCCCAAATACGGACAAAACATCAAGTACGACATGCTCGTAATGGATCAAGCCGGTGTGCAAATGGAAGGGATTGCGTTTGACACCATGCTAGCAAGCTACGTTTCAAACCCCGCACGCCGCGGACACAGCATGGACGAACTCTCACGTGAGCATCTCGATCACCAACCAATATCGTACAAAGACGTAGTCGGTTCAGGGGGCAACGAAAGAACCTTCAATCAAGTCGAGATCAAAACAGCCACCCGCTATTCAGCCGAAGATGCTGATATAACATGGTCACTAGTGGATATCTTGAGTACCAAACTAGACACGTGCGGGACAAGATCGACTTTCGACAACCTGGAGGTACCCCTAATTCCCGTCTTGGTAGATATGGAAAAGACGGGTGTTCTCATTGATCTTAAGCTTATGAGCACACTCGAGAAAAAACTGAAAACTCAATTAGAGACAGCCCTCCAACGTATCCACGAGATTGCAGGCCGGGAGCTAAACCCAAACTCGCCAGTTCAGCTTCGAGAAATTCTTTTTGACAAACTGAGACTTCATGAGCAGGCGCCACCCAGTGCCATTAGAAAAACCAAAACCGGAATGTCTACAAATGCTGAAGTCCTGGAAAAGCTCGCCCTCCTCCATCCACTTCCGAAAGAAATCTTAGAATATCGAGAACTCTCCAAGCTTCAGTCCACGTATGTACAAGCACTACCAAAACTCGTCCACCCCGAGACCGGTCGTATCCATACCTCCTTCAACCAAACAGTTGCAGCAACAGGCCGTCTAAGTTCTGCCGATCCTAACCTGCAAAACATTCCCGTACGAACAGATATGGGCCGCCAAATTCGCAAAGCATTCATTCCAAAATCAGGGTGGAAAATGCTTTCTGCCGACTACTCACAGGTGGAACTGCGGATTCTAGCTCACCTATCCGATGACAAAGTCTTACGCAAAGCATTCACTGAGAACGAAGACATACATGAACGCACAGCACTAGAGGTTACAGGGGTTCTTCCTGGGACTATTACATCAGAGATGCGACGAATGGCTAAAGCCGTCAACTACGGTGTGATATACGGAATCAGTCCCTTCGGGTTATCCCAGAATATTGGGGTCCCCGTTGACGAGGCGCGACGCTTCATTGAGAGTTATTTTGAACGATATGAGGGAGTGAGAGAATTCATAAATGATACGTTGGACGACGCCCGAAAAAAGGGTTATGTGGAGACACTCCGAGGGCGGCGGCGGCCAATTCCTGACATAAGCCAAACCAATAAGAACCTCAGGAGCTTTGCAGAGCGGACAGCAGTAAATACTCTTATGCAGGGGACCGCCGCGGACATTATCAAAAAAGCCATGCTCAAAATACACTCTCGATTAAAGAAAGAAAAACTCAAGAGTCGTATGATTCTACAGGTTCATGACGAGCTGGTTTTTGAAGGGCCACCTGGGGAAATAGATAAACTCGTGATACTTGTCCAAGAAGAGATGGAAGGCGCGGAAACATTGTCTATTCCTCTAATCGTTGAGACCAAAATTGGTAACAACTGGGACGAAGCTCATTAGAGGAATCAAACTCTTCGCGAGACATTTCGATTAAGAATCGTTAAGTGGATTAAACCAAACCAGAAAATCCAAACAAAATTACCCGACAAAGTTAATCTTCCGGCGGTTTGAAAAGCTTTTGATAATCTTCCACAGAAGCCGGGGGGACGTTAGTAAGAGCAAGGTTTTCATCTACGTGAATCGACTGCCTCATACCAACTAGGGCAACCGTCATCCCGGGTGTTGAGCGAACAAATTGGAGTGCGCGTTGGGCGTCAGACTGTAACCCTGGAAAGGCATCCCCAACAAAATCGGGTAGGTTTTGTGCCACACGACCCTGAAAGATTGATGCACTTGCCATTAAAGAAATATCAAATTCATGCGCGGCATTCACAAGAGAGGTCATCGTGCCATTAACAGGTTGGTTAGCCATTGATACGGCCTCTGGCATTCCTAGGTTCAGTGGTAACTGGATAGATTTGAAGTGATGATTCTCTCCTGCAACATCTTCCGCGATATTAACTATCTCTTCTAGAGACAGATATTCCTGTTCGTCGGGCTTTTGCCGATAACCTGCCCAAGTGGCGGTCCCATAATAGTGAATTTTTCCATCACCAACATTCTTTTCGAGAACCTCGAAGGCTGCACGCAAACGAGAAATGAATTTTTCCCTTGGAATTTCTTGAAGCTGGGTCTCCGGATTATGTATGTAGTAAACATCCAGGCCGCTCAGGCCAAGATTTTTTCGGCTAACATCAAGCTGGTGCTGAATATAAGCCGGGCTCATGCAATGACAGCCCGCAACGATATCCTCTTTTTGAACAATACCTGGATCAAGAAAGGTGTTCCGTATGTAGTTTAGAAATTCTTCTTGGTTGGAAGGCTGCTCTCTGTCAAAAGGAATAAATCCGCCCTTAGTGGTCACCACAATTTCTTCCCGACAAACTTCGCCCTCGGCAAACACCTCTCGCAAACTTTCTCCGATTGCCTGCTCGCTTCGCTGACAACGATAGTTCACCGCGGTATCGATTACATTACAACCGAGATTTAGACAAAGGGCCACCGATTCCCGGTATAAGCGATCGGTTTCATCGTTCTCATCGCCAAGATAAGTTCCCATCCCGATAGAGGACACACATAGGTCCTGATATACCCGGAAGTGCCCCTCAGCTGTCAGGTCGGCAAACCGATCCCGATAGGCAACCGTTCCCTCAGGGGTAGCCAAACCAAACGTCAAAGATTCGTCAGATAATCCAAGAGAACAACTCATAGTAAATTTCCTATCTGTCAAAGAACCTCCCGGAAACCTACGGGAGGAAGGAAGTTGTAAACAGAGACTTTACAGGAACACTCTTTCGAACCAACTTACTGTCTAGCATGTAATCGCGCAACTCCCTCCACTTCGCTTCTGTCTGCCAACCAATCTTCGGGACACCGTCACGCACCAATGGAATCAATAATTGAATGGCCTTCCGAGCCAACCTGGGACGGAGGTCCTTGTTCTTTTCCAAAAGGATTTTCAAACCCGCTTCGGGATTGTGTATGACAAATTGCCACCCCCGATCTGCAGCCCGGAGGAATCGTCGAATGAGGCTTGGATTCTTCCGAATTAAGCTTTCACTAGAAATCAAAACCGATTCATAAAAATCTGGAACGCCATGGTCAGTCAGCCGGATAACGTTGACCTCCTTTCCCTCAAGCTCAATCTGCACCTTCTCCCAGACCCAGTAGGTCCCTATAACCGCATCTACCTTACCAGCCATCAACGGGGGAACCAGGTTAAATCCTACATTTATTACCCGAAAATCCTTCACAGACATTCCATGAGTCTGGGCAATGGTCTTAAGAAAAGCATCATCGGAAGGAATCATCGGAGACCCGATTTTCTTCCCCTTCAACTGTTTAGGATGGATTAAACCTGATTCCCTCATTGTTAACATAACATTCAAGGGATGCTGCACAACTGCCGCAACCGAAACTACGGGAAGCCCTTCCGATCGCCCAATGATCGTGTCAGTCTGATAGCTCAAACCAAAATGATCCTTTCCTACACCGACCAGCTTCAGCGTGTCCTGTGGCTTAGCAGGTGTATAAAGTCGAACATCTAGGTTCTCAGACCGGAAAAATCCTTTCTCCTTGGCTACAAATAGGAAGGTGTGTAATGACCAAGGTGTCCAGTCTAGGCGAAGACTAATACGGTCGGTAGCAGCTGCCGAACACGGACTAAAAAATCCTTGCAAACCAGCAAATCCAAGAAAAGCCATGAAACACAATGCAATTACACGACCTCGAATCCCTATCATATTGAGACCTCTTTCTGTTTTCAAAGATTATGCCGATGCCTTAGGGGTCCCTTCCATGCAATCTGAGAAACCATCACGCCTAGCCATTTCTCTCCCATGGCATACTGATTCGTTCCAAAACACAAACTCCAAGAAATAACAAAATTCCCATTGTCGAAAGTACAACGATTGACGCAAATATTAGATCTGTCCTAAGCTGAGCATTAGCCCGAATCATCAAAAACCCAAGCCCCTCATCCGCGCCAACCCATTCTCCGACAACAGCCCCAATAACGCTAACCGCTGCTGCAACTTTCATCCCAGAAAATATAAATGGTAGTGCACCAGGGAACCGAATTTTCCATAGACTCTGCCACCATCCAGCACGCAAAAGGCGCATAAGATCTATAAGATCTGGATCTGTCATCTCCAGACCATCCACCGAGTTAACAACGATCGGGAAAAAAGCAATTAAGGTAGTCATTATCACCTTCGGTAAAAGGTCATACCCGAACCAAACGATCAATAATGGAGCAATAGCAATAACAGGAATGGTTTGTGAGGCAATGACTAAAGGATAGAGCGCTCTGCGTAAAGTTAAGGATGAAACAATGCACACAGCAAGACCTAAACCTGTAATCATCGCTAAGGTCAAACCCACCAATACCTCAAGTGCGGTGCGAGCTGTGTGAAGGAGAAGAATGTCCCACGTTTGTACAATTGTCAGAAGTACTTGCACCGGAGAAGGTAATATGTAGTGAGGTAGGTTGAAAACAAGAACAACCAAGTACCAAACAACGAGAAAGGTTGAAAAAAGAAAGAGGGGCGGAGCGTAGTTCCGGAACACAGCTACAGCCCGGCTAACTAGCTTTTTTCCACCGACATCGAACGCAGGCCGGTTGACTGAATCAGTGAAACCCACATGATTTCGATCATGGCCATCTTTCATTGAACCAATACCAATCTAACTATCCTTTCTCGTTCTTGCTCAGTCGGGTTAAAACGTTCTACCACAACAAAAAAACCGTCTCCCCTTATTGAGGAAACGGCCGTCAATGTGAACGTCCGGAGCCGACCAGCTATTCAGGCCTCCCAACCGAACTTTACACTCTTTTGGCCGCTTCCCTACGCTGGTATTGACCAGATCAGGTTCTAAGGGTTGTCAGGTAACTGACTCTCAGTCCAAGCCACCCCTAGCGGTTCAACCATAGCCCAATTTAATGTTTAGAAAAGGCGAGGTCAAGCAAACCTATCCTCGATAGGCTTTAACAACTTGCCGGAAGCAGCGCTATTATAGGGCTGCTTCCAATGATATTTTCGTAACCCATGATCCACGAAGAACTCTGGAATTTTGGTCCACTTAATAATTATGCTAGGAAAACCCCAAGTTTTTGAAGACCTCCTGGTACCCTTCCAAGCCTCTTCGGATACCAAATCTGTGCACAGCCGAATCCCGGCATCGCCTAGACAGCACCTCTCTTTCTTGAAGTAATCCGGCAAGTGATTCACATGCTTGCTCATAAGCCCTACGGCTTAGATCCTGAATTACAACTCCAGTCCGGTCTTCCTCCAAAATGCTCTCGGTATCACCAATTTGATGAGTTGCAACAACAGGCAACCCACATGCTAGATATTCTGCCAACTTTGTTGGTGACATCCCAATTCTCGCAAATGAAGGACGAACAAAAATTAGCCCAACACTGGAGGCAGCCAATCGAGCAGGAACGGTTTCATGTTGAACTGTTTCTACTTCGACTCGTTCGGGGTCTACGTTGTTCGCGTCTAATGCATATCTAGCTATATCGTCAAAACCATTAGCCAAAAGACGAAACCGAGAACGCGGCCACCGATTGGAAGCTACCGCAAAAAATTCGAACATCTCCCGTACCAAATAATACCCCCCCAAGGATCCTGCGTAGACGAATACAGGTGAGTCTTCCATCTCAACCCCACTTCTTGACTGCGGCAGGAAGCGGTCCGTATCCACACAACAAGGAATGACCGTTACACAATCACGTCGGGGCCGAGAAAGAAAATCTCTACCTGCGAGCAAAAATTTCATGGCGTCGGTGAGAACGATAACGGCATCAGCTCGTAAAATCCACCGTTTTTCTAACCAACGAACCAATCGAACCAAGGGATGATTTCGCCGCCATCTTCCTGCATCAATATTCTCCTCAGCCAACATTCCTCGCACGTTAAAAAGGAACCGGCGGCGAAAAAGACGGGCCAACGGATACCCTATTCCTGCAGGAATAGTCCCGCGCGCCTCAATTACATCGACTCCAAAGCGGAGAATAATTCTGGCAGCGACAATCCAGGCTCCTATTACATCAATCAGAGTTGAGATAAAAGGTGGCCATTTGTGATACCGCATGCATGTCCAGGTTACACCCTCACTCATCAGATCCCGACGTAGTGCATCCCTCGAGGGAAAACCAGAAGGGAGAGATTTCTCAAATGTGAGAAGATGAACCTTCACCCCTGACCGAGCAAGGCCACGCAAATAAGGCAAGCCTTGTGACTTCATCAATGGTTCAAGAACACCGTTATATGACAAAAACATTAGGGTGGGAGGGGAGTCCAAAGAAATCTCTCCCGGATGGTCAGTAGGTTCTTCTCGGGCCAGATGCTCTGTGTCTATGTAGTTCAGTCTGCTGCTCCGCTTAAAGGTGTCTTGGTGTTTCTGGAGGAATCATGTCGAGTGCTTGGCATAATTCCTCCGGAAAGTCCGCCAGCAGCCAAAAGAAGCCAAATTGGAGTCAATAAATCTCTATGTCGAAAAACTGTTCCCGCGTTTCCGCTAGTCATACCAATAAAAAAGCTTATCAGAATAATAGATGTCAACAATGTCCAAAGGGGATAAGGGTCTCGCCATAGTCGTCGGAATCCAACTAAACCGAGCAATAAGATCCCATACCAGAGAACCATTTGTGGGAAAACTAGCTGTAGCGATAGGGAACGCTTACTCCACAAAACCGGTTCGAACCAGAAATGGTACTGGCTAAGGGTATAGGCACGAATAATATCGCCGAATCGAACCTCTTTCATCCAAGGTTCGGGAGCCAAATGCGTGTAAAGTCTTCTATCCCATAAAGTGTACATCGACCGACCCGGTGTCTCCGTCGCACCCCGTTGCACCGAAAAGACATCGTAGAGGACCTGGCTCACTGCTCGCTGGACGGGAGAGGAAAAGATTATACCGACCAAAAGTGCAAGGGCAATCCATCGACGAATCTGGCTACGGCGCGCAACTAACTTCCATAGTAGCGGAACCCATGCTAAAAACGCTATCGCTAGCACAATGGCACCGAGATTAAACCGGACGGACATTAAGATTGCTGATCCAGCTAGTGCAATCAAATAATATTTGGCCTTACGTTCTTTTTGAAAACGAATCAAACACCAAATAACAAGGGCGAAAATCAAGATAAAGAGAGAATCCTTGAGTAAATCTAGACTCCATAATATTAGTGAAGGGTAAACACACGCCATTCCAGATGCGAGACGAGAGGCCCGGGATCCAAACAAATCCCTAGTCAATCCAAAAATCACAAGTGGTAGACAGGCACCAGCAAAAGCATTGATCAGCCGCACAGAAACAAGAGCTTCTTCTCCGAAAACATAGAAGAAAATTGTTGGAACATAAAGGTACGAGGAAGACCCATACACTTGGCGAACCTCGAACAAAGCATGGGGCCAAACCTCTACCGCTCGCCAAAGCTGACTCGTTGCCCAAGCCCGGGCCGCAAAATATCCTCCGTCACCAAAGAGCATCGGTATTTGAAGCTGAAAATCAATGACATCCGGATGTGGATAATAACGGCTAGTCAGAGTAACCCAAAAGCTTGAAGCTGCAACCAAGGCTACTCGCAATCCAAGGGACACCCAGAACAAACGTATCAAATACCTTCGATTATCCAGAGAACTCCTGTTTTTCAATCCTATTGCCAACGCTATTGATAAAATTCCAAAAAACGTGGTCCCCGGGGAATGCCACCAGAAAAAACCGATTAACACTCCGGAGAAAATTGGTAAAGAGGATGACCTCAATTCCTTCTGATAGGGGACTTGCGAATTTACTATTGGAACTTTTTGCTCATCATCTTTTGAAAAAAATAGGCGTCGCACCCCCCAACTCTGCCATGCTCGAATCAAAGTTCCTTCTTCGAAATAGAAAGCTGATAACCCAAGGGCTAGTAAAACACCGCGAACCAGTAGTCCCTCGAACTGTATCGGGGTGCCCATAATCAGAAGTAGCGTACCGTTAACCCCAATCCCCGAAAAAAAGAAAGCCGCCAGTGTTCGCTGTGGATTAACCGTAAACTCGGAACATAACGTGTTCCATCCCCACCCCCATAGACCTCCATTCGCTTTTTTACCAAACCAAGTAAGGGAATTTTGAACTAGAAGAGAAAGTGAGGAGACAATGAAGCTTTCTGATAACCACCGAAACATCCAAGATTCGCGAAACTGTTCATCCACTTGTCTATTTTCTTTGGACGAATTTTCCGTTTCAAAAGTCACTGTTCGTTTCGTCCCTATAGCCTGAGAAAATCTAGAGAGTCAGCCAAACAGCCGATTCCGCAGGATGGCAAGTAGAACCCGGAATCCAGTCGACCAGTGAAGCTTTTTCCCGGCTTCGTGATCCCTAGGGGAATAAGCGACAGGAACTTCTTGGATCCGAACACCACTCCTAAGTAACTTGTTGGTAACCTCCGCATCAAAATCAAATCCATTACAGGACAAGTTCATCGTGTCAAGAATGTCTTTACGAATAACTTTATAGGCTGTGGCGATATCAGTCAGGCGGGAAAAGAAAAGAAGATTGGTTACCCAAGTGATAATCTTATTCCCCATAAAACTACCAAAGGGAGTATTCCCTCTTCCACGTGCGAATCGGCTTCCATACACAACTTGGGTTTGTCCATTCAATATGGGCTCCAATAGCCTGGGAAACTCGGCGGGATCCAGTTCGAGATCAGCGTCTTGGATGATCACAACATCTCCGGTAGCATGCTCGTAACCCAAGCGGACAGCTGCGCCCTTTCCCCCACGCCTTTCTTCTAGGATTTCGCGGATCCTAGGGTCCCTTAAGGACTGCAGATACTCCCGCGTCCCGTCTGTCGAGTTCCCATCCAAAACGATTAATTCCCGATCCATACCAATTTCTACCGCCAATACTCGGTTGATAACTTCTTCGATCGTTTTTTGCTCATTGTAAACAGGAATGATGATGGAAAGCTTCTTCGGCACAAAAGTCATCCAGAATCAACCTCAATGCGAGCTCTTGCCTTTTCCATGTCTTCCTGATGCTCGACGGCGAGCCAATATTCTTTAATAACGTAACTGCCCACACGTCGGTTTTTAGACACCAGGCTATCCACAAGATCCGGGATTGTGAAATAAGTGTTACTGGGGATAAGCGGCAGGGTACTACCTTGGAGGAGATAGATACCTGCGGAGATAGGGTAGTGCGATACGGGCTTTTCAATAATTCGACGAACCAGACCATCCTCTTCTTCCAAAATTCCGTAGGGAATCTGTCTCTCGATTTCTTTCACCCCCACTGTCAGCTCAAACTTTCCTTTAACATGGTGTTGAATAAACCGGCCGAAATCAAGCTCAGTTAAAATGTCCCCATTCATGAGAAGGAAGGTTTCGTCTGGTGGCACATCCAGTTTTTGTCTCATCATATCGAGACAACCAGCGGTTCCGGTGGGTTGTTCCTCTTTGAGGTATTGGATCCGTGTACCGAACCGAGAGCCATCACCAAAATAGGTTTCAATCAGTTCTGCCCGATACCCAACGGAAAAAATGAAATCCTCAAAACCACACTCCATAAGGCGCCTTACTATGAGCTCAAGTATAGGGTGTTCACCCACCGGAAGGAGAGGTTTAGGGATAGAAAAGGTCAAGGGACGGAGCCTAGTACCGAGCCCGCCCGCCAGTATTACCGCACGCATTTTGAGATTTCCACGGAAATAACCTAAAGGAGCAACCTCTGACCCCTGATAGAAGGCGCCAGATCGTCCGCCTTGCAACACAATCGATAACCATCGTGTCCGATTGCCCGGCCGACCTCAATTACTTCGCCCACGTGGGCACACCATAATCTAACTAATACTTTGCGTTATTATAAATATAACCTAATAACAACAAGTTTTCAGATTCAAGAAACCTCATATCAAAATAACCAAATAAGACTACCCGCACTTCCTAGTGGAGTATCAACGTTGGGAAAAGAAGCCATTTGACCTCCTAGACAACATATTCGTCGGGATCATAGTCGGACAAATGCTGCTTTATATATTCTATAGTTCGGTCAAGTCCCTGGTCTAAGGAAATTTGTGGCTCCCAACCCAGTATATCTTTGGCCTTCTTAGTGTACGCCCACAAGCGAGTGACTTCACTCTTCTCAGGTCGCAAACGGGATTCTTCGGACACTAATTCCACGCCACGGCCTACCCGATTGATGATCTTACCCGCCAGTTCGCCGATAGTTATCTCGAATCCTGAGCCTATATTTGTGACCTGACCGATAGCCTCAGCTGATTCCCCCACAGCCAAAAATCCGCGTGCTGTGTCCTCTACGAACGTCAGATCTCTCCGAGGATACGTTGCACCTAAACGAATAACATCTTTAGCCAAAGCCTGAACGACAATTGTCGGGATTACTGCACGCGCTGACTGACGGGGTCCATAAACATTAAACGGGCGTATCACAGAAACGGGCAAACCGAATGCATTATGAAAACTTAAAGCGATCGCATCTGCACCAATCTTGGTTGCAGAGTAAGGAGACTGTGGCTGAAGGGGGTGGCTTTCTGCAATCGGAACCGAAATCGCGGACCCGTAAACCTCACTGGTCGATGTATGGATAACACGCTCTACCCCCTCATCCCTGGCTGCCTGAAGGACATTCAGCGTGCCAACCACATTGGTCTGAACTACCTCCTCAGGATGGATGTATGAGTACGGAATACCAATCAGGGCCGCCAGATGAAAAATCACCTCCTGACCTCTTGTTGCCAAACGTATCGTTTCACTGGTGTTCAAGTCTCCAACCACAATTTCCAGTGAATCTGAGTAGTTTGCGGCAAATTCGGATAAAAATCCCGATGAGTTTCTCGAATTATATCGGACAAGCCCTCGAACCTGAGCCCCTTTTTCTAGCAACAGTTCTACCAGGTGGCTCCCCACAAACCCGCCTGCCCCTGTCACCAAAACGTTTTTGTCTTTCCAACTCAGCAACCCATTCCCATTTTCCATAGCACTATTTACCCTGCCCTAGGAGGTATTAAAAGGCAACCTTCAACAATGCACGAATAGTATCAGAAAAAAAGAATATCAGAACGTTTACCATCAACCATAATCCCAGCACTATCCAAAAATTCAGTCCCTTCTTTACCTGCATGAGTCTAACCATACCCAGAGCAGCCATAATTAGAATTCCGATCTCAGAGGGCAAACGCAAACGAGGCGAGCCAATAAAAGCAATTCCTAGAACAAAAAAGTAGGCTACCAGCCCCCATGCGGGCCAAAGGGCCAAACTGTTCCAAACATCCACACGACTCTTCAAGTCTGGAGATTTAAACCGAAGGAAAGCACATACAGCCAGAGGCAAAAGAAATACAAATCCAAAGCTATATGTGCCATTTAGAAAGATCTCCCAGTCAAATGGACTCCAGAAAAAGATTGTTTTGATACCAACAAGAAAGGGTACACGGCTCGGGTTATCTGTTAGTTTCTTCCAACCGGCACGCAGCAAAAAGGCGTTCCGATCCAACTCAGACTCGATCTTAGACGCCTTTGCCGTAATCTCATCGTGTGTCCGAAACCCTGGTTTCCATCCATCCTTTAGATTCAAGCCGTCGTAAAAAACGATCCCGCCTTCCGTTCCAAGTGGAACAAATTGTCCGAAAGACCTGTAGTTTCGCACAACCCATGGTGAAAGTACGGATGCAAAAACCAGAACTAAAACTACCGCCTTGACCGCCGGAGGGACAAAGCGTCGAGTCTGGATCCATTCCTTCAATACCAAAGACCCTCCAGTTACAAAGGGTAGTATGGCCAGGGAGGGCTTCGTTAGAGAGCCTAAAGCCCCAGCCAAACCCAACCATACCATTCCAATCAACACCATCCGACGCTCTAATAGAACGAGAATAAAAAGACATATAGCCACCCAGAAAACAAACAAAGACTCTGTCATGATAAGATGCTCAGATTTGATCAATGGTGGGTATAAAGCGTAAAAAATTCCTGCAACTAGAGCAGCGCATCGACCTCCAACCGGATGAGCCACCAAGCCTTTTGCGGCCGCAGCTACAATTAGACAGGTTAAGGCTCCCAAGATCGTTTGTGCTACAAGAACGAGCCACGGGACAGGCCCGGCAAGTGCGTAGATGCTCGCAATAAACAGGGGGTAAAGAGGAGTATATTCGGCCGTCGGTTGACCATCCGTAACCATCCCCGCTCCTGAGAGAATTTTCTCTCCCCAATCATGAAATGCCCCCCAGTCACCTCCGAGGTAAGGTGGCTCACCTCGGGCAAAAGCCAACAAAACCGGTACTAGAAAAATAAGGCGGACGAGTAATGCCAAAAAAAAGAGATCTAAGAACAGCACTCGCCCAGATCGATATCTCGACGGGAGGCCAACCGGTCTAAAATCTTGTGACAAAGAAACCAAATCGTTTCCTCAATCGGAAAAACGGTATTTCAATAACGTCCAAATTGCTCCAAAACCGTGTTTCCAGTTGATTTTTTTACCTTCCTCATAAGTTCTACCGTAATAAGCAATAGGCATCTCATAAACTCTCAATTTTTTCTTAAGAATCTTTGCCGTGATCTCCGGCTCAATCGAAAACCCGTCGGAGGAAAGATTTAGACCCCTCAGGATTTCAACCCGAATCATTTTGTAGCAGGTCTCCATATCACTGAGGGTGGAGTTGTACATCAAGTTAGTTAGAAAGGATAAAAAGTTGTTTCCAACCCGATGCCAAAACAGGTGAACACGTTGGGGAGCACCGCCGATCAGCCGGGAACCATAAACTGCATCCGCCACTCCGCGCTTGATGGGAACAAGCAGGCGTAAAAGATCCTGTGGATCGTATTCCAGGTCCGCGTCCTGTGGTACAGCAACATCACCCGTTACTTCGGAAAAACCTGTACGTAATGCAGCACCTTTGCCAAGGTTTCTTTCATGCAAAAAAACGCGAATGCCCTGCCCGTCTTGCTCCCTTAACCAATCGCGTGTTCCATCGGTGGAACAATCATCTACCACAATTATTTCCTTCTCTACATCCAAAGCTTTGACCTGGAGGAGAATCTCCTCAATTGTTTGTCGTTCGTTATACACAGGCATCACAATAGAAAGTTTCATAACGATCTCATTCAAATAAAACAGAACATCCGGGTCTAAACGATAGTTTTCGTCTTTTCAGAACAACACCAACTCTACATCCGGTCGATCAAATCTGGCAACCCTTTGGACCTCAAAGCGGAACAATCATAACTTGTCACTTGCTCAAATACGCCCCCTGTTTTGATCAGCCACCATTCGGTAACACACCGCTAAGCGGGAAGCCCCTCTTTCTGCATCGAAATCGTTTTCGGCTCGTCTACGACCAGCCTCAGCGATCTGGGACTTACGACTCTCGTCTGCAGCAAGCTCAGTTATAGCCAAGGCCAAGTCGTCTGGATCACCGGGAGAGAAAAGCAGACCACTTTCTCCGTGGTTAATCATTTCTCTCATTGGTTCGATTCGGCTTGCAACAACGGGAACGTTTAGGGCCATTGCCTCCAGTGGAACCAATGGAAATCCCTCTGAAGCCAAGGAAGTAAATACAAAAGCATCAGCCCCCTGAAAAAGTTGGTGTATATCGTTCCTAACACCCAAGAACTGGACACAGCTATCCAGTTTCAATTCCCTGCAAAGACTACGTAAACGTGGCTCCTCTTCCCCCCCACCCGCTAGGAATAAACGTGCACCGGGAACTTGTCTCAGCAACGATGGCATGGCCATCACCGCAATATGAAATCCTTTCTGCGGAACAAATCGGGCAGCACTAACGATGGCAAATTCATTTGGAGATACTCCCAGCAGAGTCCGTGCAGTTTTCCGGGCCTCTGGAATAGGTGTTTTAAAAAGAGCTGTATCTACGGTGTTATGGATAACTGTAACTCTCTCCTTGTTAAAACCTAGAAAACGAACGGCGGATTCCTTGGCATGGTGTGAAACGGCAACAGCGTGATGGCAATATCTTTTAGACGTGAACCGATCCAGGACAAGCCGCTTTCTTTGGTCATAAAAACCCTTCCAATCTGGCTCATACATGGTGTTCTGGATCGATGTCATGACGGGAACATCTTTCGCCAGCATTCCGGCAAAACGCGCACATATATTGGCAAAAAAAAGTTGGGAGTGGATGATGTCGGGTTGATAAGACCGGATCAAGCGTTTCAGGCGAACAATCCCTCTGGGTAGACCTCTGGGCCCGGAAACACCAAGCCACTCTACTCTGTAGCCCAAGGATTCTATCTCACCGCGTAGATTGTCCGCTGGCAAAACGTGAATGATACGGCTGTCAACGCCCAATTTTCTTAAGTAAGTAAGGTCGTTAACCAGCCGCCGCTCCGCGCCACCACGCGCAAGCGATTCCACCACCTGAAGAACACGGAATGTTCGATCCGGCCAAGAGCTGAGCTGTGAATCCGTTCTTTGTTTGAACATCAGCGATACGATTTTGTCTCAAACACCAGCAGGAGTGGAGGACGGGAGAAGGGGGCCATCCGTCATCCTCTGCATCCAGAGTTCAAGATTCACCCAACTCCAGAGCGCTAGACGGATGTTCTGTTCTCCCCGGCAATGTCTATCATACTCCCGAATAACTGCTTTCGTGTCAAAGATACCCCTTGAGCGAAAGGATTCAGAGTGGAACAAACTCCGGACAGTTTCCTTCATATCTTTTTTCATCCAAAGATCGGTCGGGGCAAGAAAACCTTTCTTGTCAACTCGGTTGCGAATCAATTCAGGTAAAATTCCTTGCATTGCGTTGCGAAGAACTACCTTCGTGCGCCCCCCCCGTATCTTCTGTTTCCCTGGCAGGCCATACGCATACTCGACAAGTCGGTGGTCCAAGAAAGGTATCCGAGACTCTACGGAAAAAGCCATGCTATTTCTATCTTCGAAATGAAGCCACCCAGGAACAGGATACATTCGCAACCCCATATAGGAGCAGGTCCTTAGGCCAGATTCTCCCCGGAACCCTATGGTCTCCGGCGTGGCAAACTTGTCGACAAAATCGGGGTGGAGAATTCCACGAAATCCGGTCCCTCTTCGTTTAAGAGACAGCTTCAAGCTCTCAGGTGCTCTTAAGCTAGCCAAAACCCGAATGGCCGACAGCAAGGAGGAAGCAACACCACCCCACCCCATTAATTGATAGGCCTTCAACTCCTTCGCTAACAAACCCCATTTGCCTGCAGCGATAAGATCAGAGAAGTAATAAACGAAATCCTGCGGATAGCCATTTAGAAGCTCATCTCCCCCGTGCCCACTTAGAACAACTTTGACCCCTTGAGCACGAACTGAACGCATAACATACCATTGAGCAAATTGATTCAGGTTGTGGAAGGGCTCGTCTTGAAACCAAATTAGATCAGAAAGCAAATCGAACAATTCATTCACCTGCGGAAATACGTAGTGTGCATCCGCACCCGTGCGCTCCACAACCGGCTGAATGAAATCTCGCTCGTCATATTGAGGATCATCAAAACATGAGGAAAACGTTTTGATCCGGGAGGGTTGAATCTTCTCCGCAACGACACAAGCTATTGATGAGGAATCAAGGCCCCCGCTGAGGCAAACGCCTAAGGGCACATCGCTGCGTAAGCGGAGACGGATTGCGTCAAAAAATAATTCGCGAAATTGTTCGGCCACCTCAGTGTCCGATTCCGGAACAAAGCCATTTTGAGGCAATTCAATATCCCAATACCGACGAACTTGCTTCTTCCCGTTTTGCAAAACCAGATAATGTGAAGGTGGAATCTGAGAGATCCCATCAAAAAATGTGGCATCTGTATAATCCATCAATCCGGACCCGGTGGCCAAATAACGATATATGGTAGGACCATGCGGCTCCCGGGGAACTTCCGGGTGCAACAGAATAGATTTTATCTCCGAAGCAAATATGAAACGCATACCGTCGTCAAAGTAATAGAAAGGCTTAATACCCAAGCGATCGCGCGCGCAGAAAAGTTTCTTTGAACGTCCATCCCAAAGGGCAAAACCCCACATCCCGTTAAAGCGATCGAGACATCCCTCTCCCCATTCCTCATAGGCGTGGAGAATCACCTCAGTGTCACAACGGCTACGAAACTTATGCCCCTGGGTTTTGAGTTGCTCCGCAAGTTCTTCGTGGTTGTAGATTTCACCATTAAAAACAACCCAGATCGAACCATCTTCATTGCACATGGGTTGTGCACCGTGTTCTGAGAGATCAATGATGCTGAGACGTCGGTTGGCAAGGCCCAACGATCGTAAGGGGTCTTCAGCGCGGGAGGGCCGGGCCATAAAAATTGGTGATTTAGACCCAAATGGATCTAAGAAGACAAATCCCTCTCCATCCGGTCCTCGATGGGCTATGGCGTCGTTCATGCGAACCAACCCACCCACATCCACCGATTTGCCATCAAATTGGAAAATTCCTGCAATCCCACACACTGTGCTGTTAGTCCATATCCAAAAAGAGGGTTAAACCCCGCGAGCGGGGGGCTATTCAGACATCATGGAGAAAATGATCCGGCAACCGATTTATCAGGTTGAGCTAGTATTCCAGCTTTGGTGATTTTTTCGATCGCAAATGCAAGATTGGTTTCCACAGCTCCGGCATTTGAAGTTACCACCTGTTCTGCAACCTGACAAATCCGTTTCACAACACTTGGGTCCTGTAAAATATGAAGGATCGCTCTCGTCATCTCTTCATCCGTAGAAACCTGAAGACCCTTGTAGGCCGTGAGGAGAACATCGGTAATCTCCCTCCAATGGTTCATGTGTGGCCCAAATAAAAGGGGGCGTCCATGTATCAAAGGCTCAATAGGGTTATGACCAAAAGCCAACTTCCCCTTGGGTATGATACTTGCTCCGACAAAATTAATTGTTCCGAGGCCATAAAGACGTGCCAACTCTCCGAAGGTATCGATAATTAAGACAACATCTCTCGGATGCTCACCTGCGTCCAGGTCGGTTTTCCGCTGATAGTCTAATCCAGCTTCTGAAAAAACATCGTTCAGCTTTATAGTGTTGCTGTAATAGCTAGGGGCAATGAGTAGACGAAATTTCGGGAACGTTTCTCGTATGTTACGAAAGGCCTTGAGAATAATCTTATCCTCTCCTGCTCGCACACTCCCCGCCACAAATACAGGAGCATCTGACGAAATCCCTAAATTGGCCCGCATTGTCAGTTCTTCCTCTTTGGAGAGTAACAGAAAATCCCGATCATACTTCATCTCACCAACTAACCGGATTTTTTCGGGTTGGGCGCCAAGACGGCAATATCCCTCCATATCAGACTTCGACTTCACACCAATGTCGTCCAAATACTGATAGAATCTTCGTGGAATTGAACGGGCAAGGATTTCATGCTGTTCGTAACCGTGACTCATAAATCCACTAAGGAGTATGGTCCGAACACCTGATTTTTGAGCCTCGCGACAAAGGACTGGGTAACTACAATTTTCAACAAAGAGAAGTGCCGCAGGACGTAGTGTTCGAATCACCCTTTTAGCAACATGCCTTAAATCCCAAGGGCTATCAAAAACAAAGTCCAGTTCCTTCTGTCTGCTAGAGAATTCGAAGGAATAACGGTTATTGGTGGACAAAACCAAATTCACGTCGGGATAAAGTTCCCTTAACCGTCTGACGAATGTAACAATTTGCGTATTTTCCCCTCCGGACAAAGCTTCGATCCAGATAGTAGACCGGCTTTTTGCCAGCCCCTTCAACTCCCTGGGCAAAAACCCCCACCGGTACCAGAAAAAACGTCGCAAATAAGGATCTCTACCGAAAACCACGCGTCGGAAAAAAGTGACGGGTAAATATGCGTAAGCCTTAAGAATAAATAAGATTTCTCGTTTGAGTTCGTGGATACCCAATCTTGCTACGCTCCATGGGAGGGTTCTTCGCCTGCTTCCCGTTCCAGCGCGGCCTCCCATGTGGGGAGAAGCGTCTTGGCAATCTCTAAATCCATCGGGGAACGAACATCGACGCGTCCCGTCATTCCTCTAATAGGAACCATTCCCACAAGCCTGCCAAGCCGATCTCCACGCTTAATCACCTCACCTCTTGTTGCACAAACCATACCGCTGATTTCGCGATAGATAGGTTTTCGCTCCGATCTGGGAGCATGCCCATCCTCTCCAATAGGTGTTAGCCCTTGATTACCCTGGAACCAGAAACTCGCAGTCTCCTCAACCGCTACGAAAACTGAATCTAGCTTCTGTTCCACAAGGCTGTTGACTATCCGATCTATCAAACCAGGAGGCCTGAAGGGATGCGACACCTCCAGAAGAACGGCCACATCAACTTTATAGCCTTCATTGCTTTCTAACCATGTAATAGCATGTTGGAATACGCGCTCCAAAGGAACACCTGGTTCGGCCAGTTCTAAAGGACGGAGGAAGGGTACTTCAGCGCCTTCTTGGCGTGCTAAATCTGCGATTTCTTGATCTTCGGTTGTAACCAGAATTCTTTGAACACTGTGACTTTCCTTCACGGCATCTAGCGTGTGAACCAGCAAGGGTTTCTTACCCAGAGACTCACGGAATAGCGGCCTCCCCCGAACAGGAACGAGCGCAATTACCTGCTGTGAAGCAACCTCAGCGGGCGATGTCATATACCTCGTTTCCTTTCCATTCGGTTAGAACTTTTTCGGCCAACCACAAATCAAATTCTCCGTGAATGTCAATGTTAGCGGCAGGATCGTCATACCAAAGAATATCCACTACTCCTCCGACCCGCCGCGGCGGGTCCTCCATAAGCAATCGTGCGCGCGTGGCACAAGCCAATCCGGTGTCCTCTCGGTACACCGGGCTCTTGCTTTGCCGTGATCCATGACCCGTATATTGTCCTATTGGCTCAAACCCCCCCGACTCTACATCACGCCAAAAATTCTTATGAGTCTTCATGGCTACAAAAGCAGTCTCAAGCTCTGAGCGCTCTCGGAGCCGGCAAACAACCTCGTCTATCCATCCAGGACGACGAAACACATCGGTTGTTTGGAGATATACCAAAATATCAATGGGGACACCTTCGTTTTTCAAAAACCAATGACAGGCGTGAGCAAGGGTATCCTCTGTCGTGGCGCGGTCAGACGCGAGTTCGACAGTCTGTCCAGAGGAAGTGGTGTAGGTTTCCGGTCTTAGAAACGGGGTTTCGGCTCCCCAATCTCTCGCAACTTGGGCAATCTCCTCATCATCTGTAGTGACAATGACTCGTTCCACCGTCTCCGCCCGAACAGCAGCCTGAATGGTATGAGCGATTAGAGGCTGCCCAGCTAAGAGCAGAAGATTTTTTCTCGGAAGACCTTTCGACCCGCCACGAGCGGGGATAACAGCAACCACGGGACTTTTTCCCACACTCCCCCTCCAAGCCACCTTAAAAAATCAGTTTGTGCAGTCGTTTTACCGGAGAAAAGAAAATACTCACCCAAGATGGGACAGATTGGATTATCGGCCGAAACCAGGAAGTTGCACCTGTACACATCCATCCTTGTTCAATCATCGTACAGGGGCTCGCGACCATTGATCAGCTCAATCATCTTAACAACCCGCTCCGCTCGGGCCACATCCATTGTTTGATGGATCCCGTGGTGGTGATAAACGCTAGCTTGAGGCTCATAAACTATGTGATGGCCAGACGCAATAACCTTTTTAGCCCAGTCACGGTCTTCAACACCATTCAGCCCCTCGTCGAAGGGAATTCGCTTCCAAACACTTCGACGAAGCATAGCGTTTGCGTTGTGGAAAAAAGAATCTTTCACCTGAATCTTCCTGTCCAAACCAAATGTATTCCAGAGATCTCGCTTATCAAAGGTATGCGAATCCGGCAAAGGTTCCTGACGACCATAAACTGCAGCAACTTGTGGTTGATCAAAATTGACTAGCATACGGTCCAACCACTTGTTATGGACGGGAACACAATGTGCAGACAGGCAAACGATTAAATCTCCTTTTGATGCTTGCACACCCATATTTAGTGCACGCCCGTAGCTGAAATCCTGCTCGACAATCGTAATCAACCTACAATCGAAACCACGGGCAATTTCGGCCGTTTCGTCAGCCGACTCGTTGTCCACCACGATGATTTCCCGCCGGGGGTAATCTTGTAAAGAAGTAGCCTTGAGGCAGCGACGAATCCATTCCGACTCATTCCTCGCACGAACGACAATCGAAATCAAAGGCTGCCCGCTCATTCCACCTCCACCAAACCAAAGGTGATAGGTTCATTCTTGCGGATAGTGTACAAGGCCTTTCGGCCTAGCAGCTTGGGAAGTAATCGCGGAGTAAGACCGCGAAGAGGAGATTTAGTGGAAAGCATCTCACGAGTTAATACCGATCCCTGCGGAATATCGACTGCAGCTACTATGGCTCGGCGATCATCATCAAACGACTCTAGCTCCATAGGTAGCAATCTTTTTTCAGTTTCACCCGACAAAGCCTGTTCAATGTGTCGTATGTCTCCGACCCATCGCCTCAATTGATCTGGCTCACAACTGTAAGCATGGTCTGCCCCAGGGAGCCTGCGATCAAGCGTAAGCCGCTTTTGAAGAATCCGTGCTCCTTTAGCCACGGCCACTGGAGCCGCGAGGATCCCATCTTCATGATCGTCAAATCCCAGTGGTCTTTCAAATTTCTTCAACCAGTCAAGCATTTGCAGTTGACTTTCCTCTGCAGGGGTAGGAAAACATGCTACCCCATGCAAGAGAAAAACATTGCATTTCTGGGCCAAACGAACGATTTCGGAAACCTCCTCCTCATCACAGGCCCCGGTGGATACATACACCGGCCGATTCCGACTATAGACCAATTCGAGAAGCGGAAAATCAGTATTGCAGCCCGCAGGAACATAAAATCCATCGACCTCCATCGGTTCCAAAAAATCCAGGGATTCAACATCCATGGGTGTACCCCAGAAAGCAATTTTGCCTCGGGCCATATTACGGAGATCCCGAAACGCATCAGCGTCCAAATCTAACCGGTGAGCCATCTCTCGGGCGTTCGAACCCAATTCAGGAAATGCAGCGTTGGCTCGCCACAAAACCTCTTGACTCGAAGTTGCATCAGGAGACCGTTTGTGGAAGTTCACCGCATCACAGCCACAATCAATGGCTATTTCCATCAGCCTTCTGGCGCGCTCAAGATCGCCGTTATGATTGATCCCTACTTCCGCTGCAAGAACACAACGAATGGGTTCGACCGACATTTTCCTCATTTCGCTAGCAGGGTTGATTTTGACTCAGTCAAGGGAACCGCGCCTTATTAGGCGGGATAGTGAGAGGGCGACTTCGCCCTTATCGTCATCAGAAGGGGCACAGGAAGAAATAAATCCTCCTCGGGGAATCGACCGCTCCGTACTTACCCCTTAACTGTCTGTTCAGCTGATGAGTCACAAAAGCC
Source organism: uncultured bacterium (assembly GCA_964437725.1). Lineage (GTDB taxonomy): Bacteria > UBA8248 > UBA8248 > JACPRG01 > CAYTIB01. The sequence continues at coordinate 60,715 of CAYTIB010000048.1, forward strand.
CACGTACCTGCCCGAAAACCTTAATTCCGACTGCCCACGCTGTCAAGGCAGATTCCGGGGAGTTAACAAGTGTTCTCAACCATTTGAGACAGGGACAGGACAAATTATAAACTCAACCCGTATAATAGTGCATGCAAGGGGCCAAACCTATAAGACGCTGAGAAGCCAATTGAACCATATTTCGGTTAATCCATCCCCAGCACCTCAAGTTGAAAAACGGTTACCTACTCCTTTCCAAAGTCCGATCAAATGTGGGATCTGCGTTCAAATGGGTTCTTCTGGGCCGGTCCCCAAATGTTAAAATTTTCATGTTGGGGTGGTGTTTCTTATCATCGTCATTGTTCTTCTCTGGTTGATCGTGGAAAATTGAGAGAATCCCCAACTTTAGATTAAATCACTTAGGCCGGAGCTTATGCCGATATCAAAACTCAGTAAGTCACTGGCCTGTCTGGATGCTTTCAGCATTGGAAGCTTCATAAACAAGGCACGGGATAAATTTCTATTTAGCTTCTGCGGGATAGCCCATGATAAAACCACGTCATAGAGTTAGTTTCTTTGCTATTTCACTTCTTCTGTTGATCGGATTTTTCCTATTTTTCGGAATTGACTACCGGGGAAATTATCCTAATATTTCCTACGGATATTTCTCTTACAACTTTCCTAAAAACCCTTTGAAACCGTATCTGACATTCCGAAAAAATATTCTGATGAGTTATTTATTCGACTGGAGGGAAGGAGTTCGTCCTATCAAAGCCAGCCCAAGAACAGGCTTTGACTTACTTGATCCAAAACATTCGTCCGCCATCACTTTTCGTAAACAGAACAATCTCGATGCTTTAATTGCAACCTCTTCGTCCAGTTTCGAGAAAATTATTCTTCTTCGAAACTGGACACACGAAAAAATCTGGCCTCTCACAATACATGATTCATTCCGATCAAAAAAATATATCCCCTTTTCGGGTTTCCGTGAGGGGAAGTCTGGCTTTGCGATCATGCAAGGGGTAAAAAGAAACGCGAGAATGCTGTGCGGAGAGGCTGCGGCCCTTTTTGTACAGATAGCCGGGGTGGCCGGAATTCCAGCCCGAGAGGTATTCGGTTTTCACCATATAACAGCAGAAGCCTGGTCGTACAAACATAAAAAGTGGGTAGTGATGGATCCTCTCTACAATGCACATTACGAATACAAAGGAACCCCTTTAAGCTTTCGTGAGTTGAGGGAAAAATTCTACACAAAAACTGGACGGAGATTCGATTCAAGGTTTGGACGCAAACCCAGTTACTACTATCCTGAAGTGAATGAAGTGATTAATCAAAGCGCGGGAACTAGTAACGCAGTTTTTCGAATCGCTTTAGATACGATAAAGAGTTTTTATTCGCAAGGTGGAGTTGAGTTAAAAGGGGGGCCTGAAAACTTACCGGCGCGAATCCCTCCTGATCAGATTGTGTACTTTCTCACAAAAGACAATTTTATCGCCGACATGAGCCCTGCGGTGTATTGGAATTTCGGCATTGGCCTTCGGAATGATTATCTAATTATTCAATATCCAATTTGGCACTTGCGAAACCACAACCACCAGTGGAACTATCTCCACTGGCCAACCGGACCCAAACGTATACCAAAACCAGGTTATCAATTATCTGAAAATATCAAAGATTTCTACTTTTCTCCAGGTACCCCCTAAAGAAACGTAATCCAACGGAAGGCGGTTACTTTCGAAATCAGAATTACATACGTTAATGGCAATCGCCGTCAGAAATACCAAATCACTTACGCTTCCCCCAAAATCGTTGCCGCAACTGCACGATAACTTTCTTTGTCTCCGGAACTCCAAATCTCAGAACAAGAACCGAATATGTGAGGATCGAAACGAATAGCACCGTCCCTAACATTGCCCCTCTCCCAACAAAGGTCCCAGAGAAAACGTTTGGCCAGAACCATTGAAAAATAACGGCAACAATACCCATTAAAACTGCTGCTAAAAAAGACCGACCATTTGAAGAGTTCCAGAATATCCCTTTCAGTTCAAAAGACTGCTTTAAAAAATAAACATGAACTCCCACAAGCACCATTTGACCCAAAACGTGTGCGATGGGAATGCCAAGGTAATCGAACCACCAAACGAAAAGAAAATTACCGACAATTATGGTTCCTTGTGCCGCACACAAACCAATTACTACCACTCGAGTCTTTCCTAATGCATGGTGTAAGTTAGTGAAGAGCATCTTGTACCCTAACGGCACGAGAGCAACGAAATACAAGACCAAAGACCAACTCGTTCGGAATGTCTCCTGAGATCCGAACTCACCACGCTGAAGCAACACATCAATCACAAGGCCACTAATGGCCATCATTCCAAATGAAATTGGAACGAGAAGAAGAACCAGAACCTTTGAGGCCTTGTATAACAAACTTTTCAATTCCACCAAACGGTCGGCCACCTTCATCCGCACCAATTCTGGGAACACCACATTCGGTAATGGAATAGTGAACAAAGCGGAGGCCGCCAGAAATAACCGTTCCGCATATGCAATTGCTGAAAGACTCCCTGGCGCCAGCAGGGAAGCTATAAATCTCGTGCTCAAAGTCTGTCCTTGAGTGAACAATGAACTGATAAAGAACTGAGAAACTCGACGGAGCACTTCCCGCAATTCCTTTTGGCGAAAATCTAAAACAGGGCGGTAACGATAACCCTGACTCCAAAGTGCTCCTAGGAGAGCCGAAAGGAATAAAGTCGGGCCAATTAAATTCCCTAGGATCCATGCATCTAGCCCCATTGTAGGTGCAAAAACCGCCACACAAACTACAACACCCAGAGCAGGCAAAAGGCTAAAGGTAGCTGGGAGAACGAACAGATTGAGCGCATTTAAGGCAATGACCAACAATCCTGAAATTGTATGGGATAAAACTGTGATAATGAGGAAACGTAGCACACGTACACTGGTGGCCCATGTTGACTGGTCAAATCCCGCACCAACAAAATGGATAATCCATGGAGCCAGAAAGTAACCCAGAACAGCGAGGAATAGGCTCAGAACCAGAATAAGATTCAGTAGATTATTAAGGAACCGCCACGCTGCCTCAGGGGACCGTTCAGTTCGAATTCTGATAAAAATCGGCAGGAACACGCTTGGTAGAGGACCACTCTGGAGAAGGTGCGCCAAAACGAGAGGAATAGACTGGGCTAAAAAGAAGGCGTCGGTCTTCCAACTTGCCCCAAAGTGAAAAGCAATGAACGCATTGGATACCAAACCAACCACGGCACCCAAACCTGAGATAAGGGTAACACCACTGAAAGATTGTGCCGCCCGCCATGGTCTTACTGGAGTTCCCTCTCCAACTTCTCGAAATTCGCCCATCTGATCCTCTGGAGAATCAGATGGTTTTCGCTGATCGGTCATCTCAAACCCACAACATGAAATACACTTCGGAGAATAACCAGAAAACGGTCAACATCCGATGCAATCCAAAATGTAAAAATTAATAGTCCGACAGGAAATACCAGAAATGTCGGTCTTTTTACACATCTCCCCGCTGTCGCCCACAAGCCGGACGCGGCCATAAGGATCAAAAACGGTTCAAAATAGAGACGAAACCTAGGGTGGCCATAAAAGATCAAAGCCATTGCGTTAAAATATAAAATCCCGGTCCACAAAATACCTACACCAGAAACTCGGCGTGTCCCCCACATGCCCAAAAGGGCATAAGGAAGAAGAAGAAAATAACCCAAGGAGAAATCCGCTCCGATCGGGTTCCACAGCAAAACCAGTTTCCGGAACAACAGCTTGGGAATCCGCGAAGGGTAACTTGACAAAAAATCCAAGCCTTTTGACAAAGCTACTCTGTTTCCCTCTAACTCTGATAAATTCCCGGATGGATGTCGATTTTCAATGCCTCGGGTCTCATGAGCCACTGCGCGAACACGTTCCAGGCGCTCCGCAAGATAAATCTTCCGTCGATCGGTCAAATCGGCGCGTTCGTCTTCATTTTGAGGATTGACTGGGGACCACCCGCCACGGGCCGTCGGGTTATTAGATTCCCAGAAAACATGCCCGCCCTTTGTGCTGTATATCCAGCGACCATAAAGACCGTAATTACGGACCAACCAGGGTCCAAGGCAAACTAGCAAGATCAAAAAAGATACCCCTAACCTCGCCCCTTTTATTCGCCAGGACCAGGAACAAAAAAAAGCCAGGTATCCAAGGATAAAAACAACTAGAAAATTGCCCATACCTTTGGTTAACGAACAAGCTGCCAGTGCAATCCCCAGACCGATTGCGCGGCTTAATTTGGCGTTCTCTCGTAAGGCTGAGGCCCGTTCGATCGACAAAACAACCGTAAAAATAAAAACTGTCTCCGTGAGAATAAAACTGGGCCCGTAGTACCATAGAAAAGCTGGATACACTGCTGCTAGAAAGCCGCCCAGGAGCGAGATCGAATCAGGTAAAATACGCTTTCCCAGTTGAATCAGGAACCATATAGTGAGTGCTCCCAAAAGAGCCTGAAAAACTCGGATAAGAAAGAACCACTTTCCGAAAATCGAATAGAAAAAAGCCAGAAGTAGAGGATAAAGGGGAAGTCTGTCGGACTGGCGAAGGGTTCCCTCGTGAAAATACTGATAACCCTTGCCAGAAAGAAGGTTTACAGCATATCCGTCATATTCGATGCCATCCGAAACCGGGGGAGTATTCCCAGCATCAATGACCACTAAGAGTCGCAAGACCAACGCCAAGGTGACAATACACCACACCCAACGGCGACTCATTTTCGTTCGCGACAAAGTCCGAGTAAAATTGGTCATAATACGCGCAGTATTGAAATTGGGAACAAAACCCGAAGGAAAAATATAAGATCAGAAAATGCTCTCCAGTATCTTTTTCTGATCTATCACCCATCCATGAAGTCTTTTGACTCCCTCAGCAGGTGACACCTTGGGAATCCAGCCCATCACCTCACGGGCGTAGTCAATATTGCAAACGAATACTCGTTGATCTCCTGGTCTCCAATTATCAAAGGACGTTTGAATCTCCTGGCCGGACAAATCTTTGAGAATGTCCAAGAGATTTAGGAGGGACATAACGTTTTCAGGGCCTCCACCGATATTGAAAACTTTCCCAGAGACACGATCCGGATTTTCCACAGCAAGGACATAGGCATCAACAAGGTCGTCGACAAATAGTACATCGCGGACCTGTTTCCCATCACCATATATCGTAAGAGGCTGTCCCAAAACTGATGCGATAGTGAACCAGGCCACCCAACCCTGATCTTCGACCCCTAACTGCCGGTATCCGTAGATGCAAGACTGGCGGAAAACTGTCGTCTTTAGTCCGTATATCCGCTCGTAATCTCTCACATACTGATCTGCCGCACCCTTGGAGCATCCATACGGGGAGTGAAAATCCAAAATTCGCGATTCTGAAACACCTCCTGCCAAATCCTTATAAGCATACCGTCCGTCCGTTTCGACCACCTCCACATCTTCCATTCCGCCATATACCTTATTGGTGGAAGCGTAGAGAACAAGAGGGTCACATTTGGCTTCTTCCCTCACTGCTTCAAGAACATTGAACGTGCCAAGAGCATTAATGTCAAAATCTTCCCGAGGATCAGAAACCGATGTTGTGACGGCAACCTGAGCCGCAAGGTGTAACACAGCCTTCAGATCCGAATAGCGTCCGATGGTTTCTCGAATCTCCGTGGAATTACGGATATCCGCTTGAACAAACTCAAACGACCCTTGGGCTTTTAACCACTCAAGATTCCAGTTCGTTCCCTTTCGAGAAAGGTTATCGACCACCACTACACTATCGCCACGGTCCATAAATCGTTTGGCCGTGATGCATCCAATAAAACCTGTACCCCCGGTAATTAAAATTTGGCTCAATTTCGATCCCTTTCGATTCCAATCATCATTCTCAATCAATCCTATTCCTGCGACACAGGTTCAACCCGGAGACAACACAAGAGAGAATCTCGGAACAAATCTTTTCACATTACCGAAGTTCCAAAGGCAAACGCTTCAGGAACGTCGAACTTCACAGCCCGTGATCAATGGAAACGCCATTAGCCAATAAACCATCATTACAACTTCAGAGTCTCCAAAGTTGTATTCAAACAATCCCGCCGTCAAGAACGCTGCTACTGCAGCTATTCCGGCTGAAGCCATTTCCGCCCGGTCTGTCCATCCCTCTTTAGAAAGTTGCAGTCGCAACCTTTTAACCCCCTGACAAAAGAAAGCTAGCCAAATCCAGATCCAGGCCGCCAGTGCAGGCAGGCCCCGCTCTGCAGCCAGATGAATAGGATTCGAATGAAGATGACCCGTCCCAGGTCGAATTGCGCCCTTCACACGAAATCGTTCATATTCCCACCGGATCATATCAACACCAACCCCAAAAATCGGATGTAAACGAATGATCTTATACCCTGCCTGCCACATTCGAATACGCTCTCCTGCCGATGCTTCGCCACGAAACTGAACAGTGTAAAGAAGTCTCTGCCTAAAATCTGGTGGACCACTCACATAAAGAAAAATGACAATCACCGGAAGAAGCAAAAGCCACCTCACACGACCCTGAATAATTAGCAAAACTACAATTCCAACAACCAGCCCAATCCATGCACCCCGGGTCAAAGAAACCAGTAAACCAAAAACCAGAACGAGAGTGGTTAGTATGCCAAAGATCCTTTCCCGACGATGTACATACCTTGCTGTTGCTAAGGAGATTGCTGGAAGTGTCCCTAGGAGCAGCACACCAGCGAAAGTCTGAAAATGGCTCAACATCCCATGGGGCCGCCGTGCTAATACGCGCCCCTCACTGAGAAAAAACTGTCCAATACCCACAAGAGACAGGACAGCAGCTACCAGGATAAAAAGGTGTAGAAGCTTTCTGGCCCATGGTGTATCTGGAATCGCACCTAGGGTCCAATAGAGAATCAAAAACTGTAATAACTGTTTAGAATCTAAAAGACTGCGCGGAATATCATTCGAAAAAAAAGCAGACAGTAACGTCAAGAGAGTAAAAACGACAAGCGGGGCCAAAAGGGGAAACTCGTTCCGTGTCCTTCCCTTCCTCCAACCTATTATCCATGCCGTTATGGCAGCGAGTACTCCAACGGCAACACATAACTGAGCACCGGAAATGGTGACTAAATCGAGGACAACAAACCCCACCAACGCCCACCGACTGATGCGGTGGGCCCAGAGCAAAATGCCCTCTCCGGGGGAAGCCTCTTTCAAAATTTCTCCTCCTGTAATACTTGTCTTCATAGTTCTTCGAACTTGCACTTACCCGTCTGGAGTTAATCCCTTTAAAACGGATCAGCGCCTAGTGGGGGATAAAGTGGTGTTTGAGGACCAATTATCGGTCACCGCCCTAGCAACTCTTAAATAAACTGCATCGGCAATCGCCTGTCGTCCTTTCGGCGTCGGGTGAACATGATCATGGAAGTACTCCAGTGTCGACGGAACATTTTGGTGGACCGGAATACAATGGACTCCCCCTAGACGACAAACTTCATCATTAACATCCCAACCGAGCTGAATAGCCTTCATCAAGATCTCATGCCGGAACCCGGAGTACCCATATCGAATCCTTCTTCTTTCCTTGGACGTGTTGTCGGACCGGACAAGCAATGGTTGTTTGGCAATTAACAAAGGGATTTTCCTTTTAGCCAGTAATAATTGTATTTTCAAAAGATTATTTCGGTAAAATCCAACGCCACTCTTATGTATCTTCAGATCTAGGTTATCTTTTTCTCGCCCCTCATCACTAACCTTCCTGAAGTGCCGGACAAGTTTGATCATGGCAAATCGCAACCTTGTTATAAGCTGGGACCAACGGGTCAACTCGTCAAAAAGCGGTATTCGGCCAGTCAAAAAATTCATCGTCGACCCCTCGTTGAAACGGCCATGCGCGTCAAGGTAGCTGATGAGCGCCCCTTGATCGGACTCCGAAAAAAATTTCACATCGTTCCACAAATGATAGACCAATACCAAATCCGGCGAGAGAGATAGCAACTGGCATTCCAGTCGCCTGGCAGACTGATAGGACGTATAGCCCGGGGTGCTACCATTAACAACTCGTATCTTGGGACCAAATTTGCCCTGAAGTCTACGTTCCAGCATACGAGGCCACGTTCGCCCCCCCTCGGAATTCACGTTGAACGCAGCTGACCCACCTAATATGAAAATTCGGAATTCTCCGGGTGCTTTTCTATGCGGGATTTCAGGGCCTCGTAGACCCATCGAATTAATTCGAACCGTCTCTAAGGAACGATGATACTCCCCCGGAACTAGTTTCCAACTAAAACAAGCATCGGCCTGATAACGAAGGGTTGCAGCCTGCCATTGCAGGAAATTTTTGTGTCGGAAAAATAACCGGGCTGCACCTTCTCCCAAGAGGAAAGCGAGGAGACCCGCGCACAGCACCAAGAGCATTTTTTTCATCGGGAAATTCCGTCAAAACCGAAACTTAACAAGATTTTGTAAAACTTTTTGCACACGATGTGCGGAAATCCTCCAATCAAATTCTTGCTCTACCCGCTGACGTCCGGCCTTCCCCATCTTTGATCTTAAATCGGGATTCTTAAGCAACCGAACTACGGCATTCGCCAGAGCATCCGAATCTTCCGCGTCCACCACCCAACCGGTCTCTCCATCTTTTACTGTCTCCGCTGCACCGCCGCATCGTCCCACAACAACGGGTCGCTCACAAGCTGAAGCCTCAAGAGTGGCGATCCCTAGAGCCTCCACATCTCCTGTCTTCGGGTCCCGAACACTCGGACCGACGAAAACATCACATGCGTTGTAACAATCGTGGTTCGAACCACCCCATTGATCATAGGAAACGGGAGGTAGCCAAAGAATACGGTTTTCCATTCCCAGATCAAGGGCAAGAGACTTCCAACGCGATTCCTCCGGGCCACTTCCGATAATGACATAACGGACTCCAGGTATTTGACCGACCACAGCGGGCAAAGCCCGAATCATACGATCGTAACCCTTGACTGCACGAAACCTTCCTGCAGAGAGAATGATCGGACCATCACCGAGCCCCTCCCACCCGGTTGGCAAATTCCGAGAATCATTCGGCCCGAGAGAAGAAAATTTGTCCAACGCCACTCCATGCGGAATTGTGTGCAATATCCCTGGTCGAATACCCAAATCACGCCATCGGCCTTCCGCGTAGCGGCTGACTGCAAAAACAGCGTCGGTCCGGTTCATTTGGTGAATTATGCGCTCTAGATCTCGGTGACCATAGACCTCATTTCCGTGCACTGTGAGCGCAACCGGTATCCCCCGATTCGACCTCTCTGCCAAGGCCCAGGTCAGGAAATTCGAGCGGTGGGTGAGAAACAAAACATCGGGAGCCAAATGCATACAATGGCGAAATTTTGTCCATAATAACGGTTTAAAATGAGCCCGTTGGACCTTACCGTTACTGATGTCTCGGTCACCGGACCATCCCCGGACCCGAGAACGGGCGAGGACGTTAACGTCCTCGCCAAAAGAAGTTAGGTGCCGAGCCATTTCGAATGCATAGGTTTCGACACCGCCTGCGGCGGGGGGATATGTACTGGCGGTGATCAAGACGTTCAATGGAAGTCCCTAGTAATCATTGGAGTACAAAATATGTCAGCAGAATTCCCAATAATCAGGAAGAAATCAGATAAAATTTCCCTCTTATCGGTTAGAACTTCCTTCGGGATAAAGACCTCCGAAGTTTAGGAGAATGAGTGCACATCTGTGGGAAATGCCCCGCTAGCAACTTCGTCCACGTATTGCGAAACGGCCTCCCGAATTTTTCCCCCAAGCGGCGCATATACCTTCGCAAACTTGGGTGTAATATCTTCATAAAGGCCTAGCAAATCTTGTAAAACGAGAATTTGCCCATCGCAGTGAGGTCCCGCACCGATACCAATGGTTGGGATGTGAACGTCCTCAGTAATCCGTCTTGCAAGCTTTGCGGGAATCCCTTCAAGGACAATCGAGAACGCACCCGCCTCAGCTATGGCCACAGCATCTTCAAATACTTGCTCCGCATCTCGGCCACGACCCTGAACTTTGAACCCGCCAAAACGATGGACGGCCTGGGGAGTCAGACCCACATGACCCACAACCGGGATGTTAGCCTCTACAAGGGATCGCACGGTATCGGCCACCTGGACGCCACCCTCTAGCTTCACAGCTTCAGCCCCGGCTTCTTGAAGAAATCGACCGGCATTTGATAAAGCCTTATCCATATTTCCATGATAGGAAAGGAAGGGTAGGTCCGCTACTAACAACGCACGGGGCTTGGCTCTCGCAACGGATTTGGTGTAGTGAAGCATATCATCCATGGTAACGCCCAATGTGTTAGGTAAACCCATCATCACCATGCCCAAAGAGTCCCCAACCAAAATCACATCTACCCCGGCTGCATCCACCAAGCGTGCGAAAGAGTAATCGTACGCTGTAATTGCCGCGATTTTGCGCGGGTGACACTCGTTTTTCCCATTCAGCATATCCGGCTTGGAATGCGCGTAACTACTATCCTTCCCTGGTTCTCGGGATTTCTTCCGGGAAAAAATTTCTGCGGCTGTGACTTTGTTTGTGGCGGTGTCCATGACATCCCCCCAATAAGAGAAACCCCGGAACATAGTCCCGGGGCCAAATACCCTGAAAATCGATGCAACCGGCTAAGCCCAGCTGCTACCGCTCTCAAAACCCTCTACCATGTCTCGTCTCGGTCCCATATAGGAATCCAAGCGGATACGTCATCGCTACGTTAAAGCCAAATAATAAATACGTCAACTTGTCAAATCTATCTGGAGAATCTTGAATTCGAAAACAGATCTGCTAATACAGATTACCCAACTAGCATTAAAACCGTAAGTTTCATTTACAAATTACCCCTTCTAGATGTGCAGTTGGAAGGTTCCCTTGCCAACCTATGCACTTGCCCGACCCGATAAATTGCCCTATCAAGAACGGTTCAGGGCGAAACAAAAATATTTTCATTCCTCAGAAGATTCCGTTCTTGGATCTCCAAAGCCGAGGAGGTCCTCCTTCTTCCATTTTTCAAATTCCGCGAGAGCCCACATACCCCGGGCAATACCTCCGTAAACAACCGTCTGTAAAATCACCTCTCGGATCTCTGGGTCCGTTGCACCGTAGCTCTTGCACCCGGTGAAGTGAACGCGGAGTTGCCCTGGTAAACCAGCCATCATAAGAGCCGCTAGTGCACAAAGCTCCCTGGTCTTTTGATCCAATACCTTTCGGTCATAAAGGAAACCAAAAACAAACTTCTGTAACTCCAGCGAATATTCTTCGTCATGATTTGACACTCGATCAAACAACCGTTTCGCATAGTCCTCACCGTATTGAGCAGCACACCGATTCAATCCTTTTTCATCATATTTTTCGTCAGTCATCTCATTCCCCTTTTAGCCGTATGTTTTTTTATCCTACATCAAGATCATCAAAATCAATTACGCACCTTGTGCAACCAAAACAGAAAAAGCCCCGCGTCTCTAACACGGGGCTTTGGAATCTATGGTGGAGGCGGGGGGAATCGAACCCCCGTCCGAAGGCCTTTCGAAACGAGCTTCTACATGCTTAGCCAGGGTTTTCAATCTCGCGTCCTCCGAATCCCCCTAGCCGGGACGAGAGAACGCCAGCCTCAGTTCATTTTCGCCCATCGCTGCCCTGAGGCACAACGCAAGAGGCTATCCCGATTTTCTGACACCCTGACCCAGGCCTACGGGCACGGCCCGGAAGGGCGCTCACCAGCTAATTAAGCGGCGAGGGCCAACTCTTGATTGGCAGATGTTAGTTTGCCGTGGTTTAACGAGGCCAACGGCACCTCGGCATGCAACCCGAACGTCATATACCCCCGTCGAATCCATGTCACCCCCAATGGGAACACCATTTTTCGAACGCGAGATGGATCTACTTCTTATGCGCTCACCTCCTTTTCCGCTAGAAATCCAAAATCTTTCCTTAAACCTTAGATTGCATGAAATCGCAACCCCTATCTAGACCTGATTAGAACCGGACGATTTGATAGCCCGATCCATTTCTCGTTGGGCTTCTTTTCGCTTGAGCGTTTCGCGCTTATCGTAATTCCTTTTTCCCTTAGCCAGGGCCAACTCCACCTTAGCCTTACCTCGCTTGAAGTAAATCTTTAGCGGAATAAGGGTCAATCCGCGCTCATTCACCTTTCCAATCAGCTTGCCAATCTCTTTCTTATTCAAAAGGAGTTTGCGCTCCCGTTCCGGGTCATGGTTTAGGTGGCTAGCGGGGTCATAGGGACTGATATGTGTCCCAATTAGATAGACCTCTTGACCTCGAATATCCGCGTAACTGTCCTTCAAGTTAGCCCGCCCCGCCCGCAAGGACTTCACCTCGGACCCTTGCAAGACCAGACCAGCCTCAAACGTATCCTCTATGAGATAGTCGTGTCGGGCTTTTCGATTTTCACAAATTATCTTAATTCCGCCGGACATCTGACCACTCCTGTCCTCCTGGTAAAAGTGATCAATCGCTCAAAACACCAGGGGGGCTCTTCCCCATGAAAGATAGGTACTCCAAGACCATTACGCAATAACAGTTCACTTACCGAAGTTCAAATCTCCTAATTCAAGACCAGGAAATCTTGCACGGGCGGAAGACCGGAAGCTATCACCTCCCAACTTTCCCCATTCGGTCCGGAACGAATGATCCGTGTCTCTTGGGCCGGAGGGTCAACCGAGGGATGTATGTCACCTCCTAAGTCCACATATGGGAGGGGCGGATTGTATCCGTCGTCATTGTAGAAACGTTCGGGTGTACCATTTATCGGGGCCTTTGTCGGAGGAAGATATGGGCTGATGGCGAAAAAAACCCCACCCGGTGCTTCTGGATCAGGGCGAAGCATCGGAATGTAATTTACAGTCGGTAAGTGAACGCCAGCGTGAGGCTTTGTCCAGGTTTTAGCGCCATCCTCCGTCCTAACTAGCATCCCGCCTGTCCCCGGCGGATTATGCCAGTCGCCGGGAGCATATGGATAAGCAATCGCGTGGAGAACATTCGTCTTCTGAGGATCAATACACATCCGAAGGGTGTAGATGGGAAACATGTTGCCATAGCAGTGCTCCCAGGTTTCTCCTCGATTCAGGGATCGATAGACACCCGGTTGGTGCGTGGAACCGAACCCTGTGCTCACATAGAGCGTCTCCGGGTCTTCGGGGTTGACTAGAATGTCATGTGTGTCGCGGTTCACATCCGTTGTCAACGGCCTCCAAGACTCCCCGCCATTCTCACTCTTCATAACACCCCCCACTTCCACCGTTACGTACAAAATGGACGGGTCGATGGGGTCAAAGGCAAAAGACGTGGCCCGCGCGACATGTGGTGGAGGTGGAAACACCCAGGATCCTGCTCCTTCGATTCTCCGAAAGGATTCAACTAATTCCCACACCTCCCCATCATGCGATCGTAACAAATCCACTGGCCATGTTCCTGCATAAACCGGGTGCGGAGGTAATGGCGAAATTGCAAGTGATTGAATCCGTTTTGGTAAATCGAGCGCAAATCGAAGTTCCCAATTATTTCCGTTATCCTCGGTACGAAAGATACGCCCTGAAGCGGTTGAGGCAAAAATTACACCCGGTTCCGGCGAGAGAGCTAAGGCTGTAATGCGCTCATCTTTCAAGCCAACAAGTTCACTTCGCGATTTATTCGTTAACCAAACACCGTCTGCCGTCGCAAGTAGGAAAGTTGTCATTCCCCTATCTCCTTAAGCATTAGGCGGACGGTAATCCCTCAACCAAAATCACATTCGGTTCTGCTGCTTTTCGGCGAAACTCACTCCAGGGCCGATACTCTTCTGAATTGTGCCATCGGTCATAACTTTCCCCATCGGGCCATTTAACAATGAACAGTCTCTTCGGTTCCCAATCCCCTGCATATATTTTGCATTCACTGCCCCGCGGCGAAACAAGAAACTGGCCTCCGTATTGCTCAACTGTTGGCATATACCCATCAAGATATTGTTCAAATAATTCCGGATCCTTGATATCTACGTCCACAATTGTATATGTGGGATTCGAACTCATTATCCACTGCTCCTTTCATTTCACGAACTACGCCTTAATCTCACGAGTCTCTTACCCTAAGACAAATAGCTACGTTATCACTCTACCCTTCCAGACAACTAGGAGGTCTAAGTCCTTCTGTTGGATTTGCGCAACGCTAACCTTTTACGGTTTCTTGTTGTCTTGTCAGCCTTTGTGGACGTTCGCTTTTTCCTTTGATTGGTTGGATCAACCAACGAGAAACTAATGCGTCGTTGATCCAGATCGGCTTGGGCCACATAAACCGTAACCGGATCCCCAAACCGGATAGTCCGCTTCGTTCGTCGTCCGATCAATTCGTAGTCTTCTTCTATGAATTTGTAATAATCATCGGACAAGTCGGCTAGTGGTACAAACCCGTCAACAAAATGCACATCCAGAGTAACAAAGAATCCAGCTGGAATAATTCCACTAACCTTCCCATCGTAGACTTCACCAACTCGGTCTTGCATGAACTGTGCTCGCTTGTAATCCAACATCGCCCTCTCTGCATCCCCAGAACTGCGTTCAAGAGACGAAGCTTTTTCTGCTAGAGAAGGTAGCCTGTCTTCGAAGCTTTGAAGGCGGCGGCGACCCACCTTATCTGAGCCAATCAAACCCCGTGCACGAAGAAGCCGATGAACGAGAAGGTCAGGATATCTTCGGATGGGCGAAGTAAAATGAGTGTAGTGGGTAAACCCTAGGCCATAGTGGCCAAGATTTTCAGAATCATACCGAGCTAGCTTCATTGCTCGAAGGATACCCATATTGACCAGAGTCTCTTCGGGAAGCCCACGGGTGGCCTTCAGGATCAACCGAAGTCCCTCTGGAGAGGTGGATGAAAGACTGGGAACATGATGGTGAAAATTCCGCAACAAAAGTGCAACCTTTTCCAATTTTGAAGAATCAGGCGGCTCATGAACTCGGAACATCCCCGCCTCGGGTTTTTCCTTTTGTGCAGTTCCATCTAGCTTACCCACCTGATTTGTTTTCGATAAACCGGTCAGCAGTTCCCCAACCACACGATTTGCGGCGAGCATAAAATCTTCAATCATTTTGTGTGCAATTAGTCGTAAGGCACAACGAACTTCCGAAACCTGCCCCGCATCGTCAACCAGGACCTCAGATTCAGGGATGTCCAGGTCGAGACCTCCCTCGGACAAGCGGGTATCTCGCAGTTGCTTGGCAAGCGCGGCCATTGCCCGAAGAGTTTCCTCCAGACCCAGAACTTTAGAGTACTCCTCCATTGGCGTAACGTTGGGCGGGACATTACCAGCGCTTTGGTCTGCAACTTCATCTCCTAGAAATTTGGATACATCAGAATAGGTCAGGCGGGCGCGGCTACGAATTACCGAATGTGCGGTGCGAGAAGCAATCCGGTGACCCCTCTTGTCGAAATCCATCCACACCGTCAGGGCAAGTCGGTCTTGTTCGGGTAGGAGGCTACACAGATCCCTGCTTAGATGGGCCGGGAGCATATGGACGGCAGCCCCCGGAAAGTAAGTACTTGTTCCCCTAAGCAGTGCCTCTTCGTCCAGGCTCGATCCTTCTGTCACATAGTGGCTGACATCCGCAATATGGACACCGAGTCGTCGTGCTCCATCTGCCAGGATTTCCAGCGACACCGCGTCATCAAAATCATGTGCCGTTTCGTCATCAATGGTGACAGTTAGTAACCCTCGCAAATCTTCTCGAACGTTGAGGTCACGGAAATCCGGCACATGAAGTGCATTTGCTTCTTCAAGGACCTTTTCTGGAAATTCCGTCCGGATACCAAATTCTGCACAGATCATATCAATGGCAACCTGTGGATCTTCGGGGTAACCGATAATACGAACAATTCTTCCCGATGCGACAGGGTGCGAAGGGACGGTAATCCTACCTATTCGTCGTGGCGCCCTTCGACCGGTCGGATAACCAGTAATCTGTAACAAAACAACCATTCCTCGACGGGCCTCAGGATTATCTCCCTCCCTCTCAAAAGCCATCACTTTCCCAAATCGATGGTCCAACGGGACGAACCATCGAGATCCCGCCTTCGTTTCAATCCGGCCAATTATTTGGTCCGCTCCCCGCTCCAGAACACGGATGACTTCCCCTTCCCATACCCCTCGTGAACTAGGCCCCCCCTTGATTAGAACTCGGTCGCCATGCAACGCAGTCCCCCGCCTCGTGGCTGGAATGAAGGTATCTTCCAAAGTGTGATTCTTGCCTAAAGATTCCTTTCCATTTGAGAAGTTTACAAAACCATAACCGTCCGGATGAGCATGGAAAACTCCCTCAATGACATTTAGAGATTCAGGCAAAGCATAGCGTCCGCCCCGGATCCGAACCAAAAAACCTTCTAATGACAAATTTTTCATCATTCGCCGAAAAGCCGGTCGATTGGACTCCGGTACGCCAAAATGCCTAATGATCTCGCGCACCGCAGCTTTTTTACCGGTACGGTTTGAGAGGTAAAGACGAATATCTTCAAAGTCGGGAATCACAGCTTCCTCATAAGAACCCAGGCATAAAACTGTCACACCTGATAGGTATTTTGAACTTTACCGTTGGCCAATTCCAAGCAAGTAAGCCGGCCTCCATAGGCGGCGCCCGTGTCGATACCAATGCAAAAAGGGAGATTTTGAAAAACGTCTCGGAGGGGTGTATGACCAAAGACAATTGTTAGTCCCAGGTCGTGTTCACACGTAAAAAATTCGTCACGAATCCATAGTAGATCCTCACGGGACTGTTCTTCCAGTGGGACACCCGGTCTAATACCAGCATGGACGAACAGAAACTCTCCTTCCTGAAACATCAACCTCGTATTGAAAAGAAAGCTTAAATGGGACTCTGGAAAGTTGGATTGTTCTACCGTTTCCATAGGTTCCACCTCATAGGAAATTAGGTTTTCCCGCCCCCCATTCCACAGATACGTCCCCAACCCAAATTTTGACGATCCTTGGAGATAGTCCTCAAACATTTCTTCATGGTTACCACGAAGAAAAACAGAGCGCGGGAATTCTTCTCGAAAATCCAGCAAAAAATCCACGACATTTCGAGAACTGGGGCCCCGGTCAATATAGTCCCCCACAAAAACAATTTGGTCTTTAGGATCCAATTGGATAGTTTCCATCATGCCTCTGAGATGTTTGTAACAACCGTGAATGTCGCCAACAGCGAATAGTCTGGACAAACCCGTACTCCTTTGACCTTAAAGTATCAAAATTCACGTTCCAATCCGCAATGTTTCATAGGCCAGACACTTTAATATTTGCTTCACCAGAAAACTGCACAAAGTTTGGTAAACTTTCACCTTCATGCCCATAAGCAACACGGCGATCATGCTACACTGTAAGCGTACAAATTGTTTCTAAAATAATAAATAGGGATGAAGTCAAAGGGAGGGCTGTTCTCAGTATGTCCAACTACAAGGTCCTAGGCAAAGACATTCCAAGAATCGACGGTCTACCTAAAGCCTCGGGAGACGCTACTTACACCGCAGATATGAATATTCACGGCACACTCGTCGGCCAGATCCTTCGAAGCCGCTATCCCCACGCACGCATTCTTAAAATTGATACGTCCAGAGCCGAACGGCTTCCCGGCGTGAAAGCAGTAATTTCTTCAAACAATATCCCACATGTTCTTTATGGAACCACAATCTTCGACCAGATGCTCTTCGACCCAAACAAGGTCCGCTATCTGGGAGACGAAGTGGCCGCCGTCGCAGCCACGGATCCAGACATCGCAGAGGAGGCGCTCTCCCTCATCGAAGTAGAGTATGAAGAACTTCCCGCCGTTTTTGATCCCCTTGAGGCTCTTGAACCAAATGCACCTTTGGTCCACGAAGACTCGAGCCAATACGAGTCCTCTTTCGAGGTGGTAGGACGTGAGGGGAATGTTGGCTGTACAACCTGGTTCGGTCACGGTGACGTAGATAAGGGATTTGCAGAATCCGACGAAGTCTTCGATCATGATTTTTCAACACACCAAAACCACCAGACCTATCTTGAACCCCACGCCTCACTCGCCCAACCCGATGGCCAAGGCGGACTACGTGTGTGGTCTAGCACACAAGGGGTTTTCGCAGTTCAAACTTTGCTTGCCAAGGTTTTGAAAATCCCAATGACCAAAATCCAGGTCACGGGGTCAACCGTTGGTGGAGGATTTGGCGGCAAAAAACCAAGGACTGACATGTACTCCGCTGCGTTGGCAATTGAGGCAGAGAAACCCGTCCTTGTGCAGTTCACGCGAGATGAGGATTTCATCGCGGGTCTTCCCCGCCATCCGACTGTGACCCAGATTAAGAGCGGCGTCATGCGTAACGGCCGTATTATTGCCCGGCAAGCCAGGATGTACTACGACACCGGTGCTTATACGGACCACGGTCCTACTATCGCGGCAGGCGGTGCATTTTATGCCAAAGGGGTTTACAGAATCCCAAACGCAGATATCAAGGCCTACACGATCTACACCAACAAAACTATAAGCGGCGCATATCGCGGATACGGGAATCCTCAGGCTGCTTACGCTGTCGAATCGCATATGGACATCATCGCGAACGAGCTTGGTATTGAACCAATGGAACTCCGTCAAATAAATGGAATGGACCACGGAGATTCCTTGATAAATGGACAAAAGTTAGACGAAGTCTGGCTAAAGAAAACCTTGGACAACGCAGCTCGGCATGCTGACTGGAAAACCCCTCTTGCAGTTTCCAGCAACGGCAGGAAAAAGGGCCGGGGCATTGCTTCTGGAATGCACGTCTCGGGTGGTCTCAGCTCTTCGGCAAACATTAAGATTATGGATGATGGAACTGTGCAGGTTAGTTCCGGTGTTATCGAAATAGGTGCGGGACAGGTAACAATGGCCGCTATGGTTGCGGCCGAAGAGCTCGGAGTATCTGTGGATGACATCCGAGTTGTTTCGGCCGACACTGACGGAACGCCCTTCGAATACTACACAGCCGCCAGTCGTGTCACCTTTAATGTCGGAAATGTCGTCCTTTTAGCGGCCGCAGATGCAAAACAACAGCTCCTTGAGCGAGCTGCTCACGCCATGGAGGTACCAGTCGATGATCTGGCCGTCGCCGATAAAAAAGTCTTCATGCCGGGTGCGCCCGAACGGTCCCTCAGCTTCGCTCAGCTCACCAAGGCCAAAGTTCCGAAAAAAAGCGGACCCATTTTAGGGCGTGGCGTTTTTCAAGCCGAGGGCCCCCCATTAAACGTGGATTGCATGGACGGAAACCCCCGCCCTGGTATCTCGTCAATGAGCTTTTGCACCCAAATCGCTGAGGTGGAAGTTGATGAGGAAACCGGGGAAGTAGAGGTTACCCGCTTGGTCTGCTCACATGATGTGGGACAGGTCATCAATTTGGGCGGAATAATCGGCCAGCTTCAAGGTGGTGTGATTCAGGGCTTCGGCTATGCACTAACAGAGGAAGTCCGCTATTCGGGAGGGGTCATCGAGAACCCTAGTCTTGTGGATTACAAGATACCAAATATTTTGGATGCACCAGAGATTGTTCATGATTTCGTTGAGGAACCGGAGCCAACCGGACCTTACGGCGCGAAGGGGTTCTCAGAAGCTGTGTTAGTTCCCACTGCTGCTGCGATTGCAAATGCAGTCTACAACGCAGTTGGGGTAAGAATTCACGACCTTCCAATTACCTCAGAAAAGATACTAAATGGCTTGAATACCAAAGAAAAGATGAAAACCTAGAAGCCAAAGTTTCAGCTAAAAATATCAGTTTATATTTCAACTTGCATATCAAAGAGAATCGCCCCCCATTTGGGGGGCGATTCCGAAGTACCTAGGGGGCTTAGGCCCTCTCTATCTGGTGCTAGTAGCAGTCCACCCTAAATTCCCTTACTTTTTCGGCATGTACTTCGAACTCCGCTCACTTACCTCTTTCCATTGAGCAGATGTAAGCTTTTGTGCACCAATAAACTCATTGGTGTAGAGGCTATCGATGTTTTTGAGTGGTTTCATTTTCATATACTTCACAAGCCGATCTACGCTGTCCTTTACCAAAGAGCGTTCCATCCAGCCGATTCCGTTCTTTTCCGTGTACGGAGAAGAACTAATGGCCGAAGCCACTCCCAAGCCGGCTGAGATAATTTTTTGGGACTGCTTTCCTTTTCCGTAAAGTGGGAGCTCTTTCATGGTAATAGCGACAGACTCATCAGGCTTGAGGAAGCTGTGCTTGATACCCTCTAGTGCTCCGTGCACAAATTTCCGGTAAAGGTCCCGATCTTTCTTGAGGCGATCAGGCCGGGCAATGAAAACCTGGTCCAGCATATCGAGTCCGGCCTCGGCATAGAAAAGAAAGTTGAATCCTATACCACGGGCGATGAGGCCAGGGGCGAAGGAAACAATATACGTCGAGACACCATCGACCTTCCCTGCCAGAAGCGAAGAATGATAAGCACCAGGTGAGATCAATTGCCATTTGATTGACTTTCCATCAATTCCTGCTGCGGAGGCATAGGCAGGGAATAGGGTATGAGACCCGCTCCCAGCAGATGTCGCCATTGTCAGCCCTTCTATATCTTTGGGTGTCCTGAGGTTACGCTTAGCCAAGGTAGCTATACCCATAGGTGATTTCTGATACCGGGCTCCCATCGCGATTAAAGACCCACCCTTCGAGATAACGAAAGCTGCTGGGCCAAAGCTAGCCTCTCCTACGTCGAACTGTCCTGTTGAAATGTCTTGAGAAGTCTTACTCGAGCCGAATCCTCGATGAATCTTCACGTCTAGCCCGCCTTTTTTCCAGAACCCAAGCTTCTGTGCCACAATAGCGTAACAGTATTGGCCGGACGGGATCCAAGCCAAACGGAAGTTAACTTTCTTTGCAGCACTCACGTTTTGGACTAAGACAGGCGCTACCATAAGGCTTAAAACAACTGCCATACACGTGAAAAACTTCATCCATTTATCATTGTTGCTGATTAGAACTCTCCAGTTCACTTTTCTATACCCTCCTAGTTTCAGGTTTATGAAGCGATTCCACACCAACGCATCATGATTAAAGCGGTCATCTCTATAGTTTGATTGTAGGAGTCAAGCCCTACCCACTCGTTTAGTGCATGCCCGCCTGCCCCGTCCGGACCGATATTTACAGTGGGAATGTTTCCATACAATACGGTCACTCTGGTGTCACTGCCAACGGGATTTGCAGCGATCACAGGATCCCTTCCAAGGACTTCGGTCATGCAGTGATTAACTTCCGTGAGGAAGGGCTCGTCCAAATCCATTGAAGATGAAGAAAATCGAAGGGGAAGCCATTCAAGTTCTGGAGGATTTTCTCTCAGGAAAGGATCGGCATCTCCGGCACCCTTGATTGTCTCCGAGATAGCCGCCCGGATCTCATCCTCCTTCTCCGCGTGAGGATAAGTCAAAATACATTCAATCGTGCATTGACTAGGTACCTGATAGATCCAGTCACCACCTTCA
Organism: uncultured bacterium; assembly: GCA_964437725.1. GTDB lineage: Bacteria > UBA8248 > UBA8248 > JACPRG01 > CAYTIB01. The sequence continues at coordinate 82,229 of CAYTIB010000048.1, forward strand.
ATCTTCGATATACACAAGGTTGTGGCACGTGGAGGACGTCCGCTAGTTGTGAATGCGCGCTCAGTTAGTTCATCCCGAACATGAATGGCACGATGGTCATCAAAATCCCGCAAAGCCTGGACTACTCTCATGGCTTTTTCGATGGCGTTCACTCCTAAGTGAGCCATCAATCCATGAACCGCCCGGCCACGAACACGAACACGAAAAGCGATAGCGCCGGATGAGGCTACCTGAAGAAGATCAGGCTTTCCCCATCCGGGATGTGGATAAATGCAACCGTCCGCTCGGACACCCTTCTCGATACACGCAAGTATTCCGCCACTCCCGCCAATTTCCTCTTCAATGTTGCTCATGAGGATGACATCCCCCTTAAGCTTCACACCAGCATCGATAAGGACCTCTGTGGCAAGCGTGACGGCCGCGAGACCGGCTTTCATGTCTTGTGTCCCTCTACCGTACATTTTTCCGTCTGCAACATCGCCGCCAAACGGATCAAACTTCCAATCCTCCAGTGGGCCTTCGGGAACGGTATCGATATGACCGAAAAGAAGTAGAGAGCGGCCCCCACCTTCACCTTTGAGCGTACCGATAATATTGGGCCTGTCTTCGTAGTTACCAAACTCTTCCATCGGGGGCAAATATTCCGGATGGTCCTTAAGACTATCCAGGTCCGGAATAAACTCTTCCACTTCCAGACCCATTTCTGTGAATTTTCGTCCTATCTCCTTTTGGCCGGCCCCTTCCATTCCCGTATGGCTTTTTATACGGATCAGACTACGCAGGTATTCCTCATGGGCAGCCCGTTTCTCTGCAACAACGGAGAGCACCCTTTGTTCCAAAGGTGACAAAGTCATTCATCGATCCCCCAAAAACCGCGGGCGTATTCAAATCGAACTTTCTCTATGTAGGATTAGCCGCTAACTTTAACATATCTAGGGGGAATTTTTAACCACTCTCTCCATTATTTGGAATAATGGAGAGATCAATTCATTTATGACAAAATAAAAATCCGTCTCTTGTAGTTGGGTATTCGTCTGAAAAGACAGCAACTTTGACTTTTTGGGAAAAAATCATGATGCGCATTGTCTCTTTGATTCCTAGCAGCACAGAAATCGTTTGTGCACTGGGGTGTGGGGGGGAACTAATCGGTCGCTCTCACGAGTGTGATTTTCCCCGGTTTGTAAGAAATCTTCCCGTCCTAACAGAATCAAAGTTTAACCCTGAGGGCACATCATTTGAAATTGACCAGCGGGTCAAAACTATCGTTCAGAACGCCCTTTCAGTCTACCGAGTTGATGCCGATCAACTTGAAAGTCTGCAACCCAATGTCATCCTGACACAGACGCAGTGTGAGGTGTGTGCGGTGAGCTTAAAAGACTTGGAGGAAGCCATAACGCTGTTTACCGGAAAATCAAGCCCAACTGTAGTGTCCCTAGAGCCCAACGGTCTGGAGGATATTTGGGCAGACATCCGGAGGGTGGCCAGAGCACTCGACGCCGAAAGGCAAGCGAAAAAATTACTCGAAAACCTACAAGGGCGCATAGAGAAAATAGCCAACAACGTTTCACAGATTACCGTGAAGCCAACCGTTGTCTGCATTGAATGGATAGAACCCTTGATGGCCGCGGGAAATTGGGTTCCAACCTTAGTTAAGCTAGCGGGTGGGATCGACCTTCTCGGAAAGGAAAACGAGCATGCCCCATGGATAACCTGGGAAGAACTTCAAGGAGCGAACCCTGACATTATCATTACTATGCCTTGTGGTTACGACATCGAAAAAACACGGAACGAAATGTCAGCTTTGACAAGTAACCCCCAATGGGCCGATCTAGGGGCGGTTAAGTCAGGCCGAGTGTACTTTACCGACGGCAATCAGTATTTCAACCGGCCCGGTCCTCGCCTAGTGGAATCTCTCGAAATTTTGGCTGAAATTTTATATCCTGAAAAATTCCAATTCGACCACAAGGGAGCGGGGTGGATTCAAGTTTGATCTCCAAGTAAAACTCTGCCGAACCTGCTAAGATGGTCCTCTTGCCTGCACACAAACGGAGGAGGTCTCAAGTTATCTTCAACAAAGACTCGTTTGAACTCCATACACAGGAACAGTCGGTCCACTTCGGGAATGGCGTTGTTGAGCGTGTAGGAGAGATAGTTAGCCAGCTCGGTGGAACAAAAATTTTGTTCGTCTGCACGGACCGCGCCCGAGAGTCTCCTGAGGGAATGCGTCTTCAGAAGATTCTCGAAAATCAGATCGTAGGAAACTTCACAGGCATCCAAACCCATGTAGTCACCAACACAGTAGACGCTGCCTTTCAATCCTTTCAGGCTTCGGATGCAGACTTTCTTGTTAGCTTCGGCGGCGGGAGTGCCATAGGGACGGGGAAGGCCATAGGACTTTGGTGGATCCGGCAGGCCGAGGAAAAAGGAGTGGAGGTCGGTCGAATTCCTCATCTATGCATCCCGACTACTTACTCCGGCACTGAGATGACGATTATCGCTGGCCAGCGAGACAAAGAACGCCGGCTCAAACGGCCCGGCCGGGACCAACGGATCCTGCCAACTGGCATTCTTTACGATCCAGAACTCACCCTCAGCCTGCCCTCTCAGGTTACCGCCGCCTCCGCCATGAACGCCCTCGCTCACTGTGCAGAAGGACTCTATGCCGTTGTCACAGATCCTCTGGGACTGGCAGCCGCTAAAGACGCCGCGCACATCATTGCCAAAAATTTACTTCACTGCGTTCATGATGGAAATAACCTAGAAGCAAGAACGAAGATGCTCAAAGCAGGGTTTCTAGCAGGGTTCACTGTCCATCATTGTGGAATTGGACTTCATCATGGGATTTGCCATGTTCTTGGAGGGCGATACGGGTTGGATCACGGCATTGCCAATTCGATCATCCTCCCATACGCACTTGATTTCAATCTGGACGCGACAATCGTTAGTCAGGCCGAACTGGCACACAGCATGGAGGCAACAAAACCAGGGGACTCTGACAGAGAAGCGGCTTTGGGAGGCATTAACTTTATCCGAACGCTCAGGAAAGAGTGTGGTCTCCCCGAGCACCTTCGTGCGGTGGGCATACCAGAGGGGGACATTCCCTCCCTAGCGGAGGAGGCTATGCATAGCCGAGCGGTCAAAAACAATCCAAAGCCAATCACAAAACCGAGCCAAATTGAAAACGTCCTTCGAGCAGCATACTAGCCAACCACCTAGGAACATCATTCGACAGGTCGACTCTACTGCATGGCCTTCCGCATGCGAACAAGTCGGCTAACCATATATTCCACAACGGCTTCATTTCGTTGATTGCACACAACCTGCTTGGAGGTGACAATTCCCCGGTCGGGCTGCTTAGTCTCCCGCTTTTCGGTAATCTCCACATTGACGTGAATTGTGTCTCCCACTCGGACCGGCATTTTCATTTTTAATTCGTCAATTCCTAAAAGGGCCATACCGGTTCCATGAAGAATTCCGGTTTGTGCGATCAATGCATCCGCAATCGAGGTGGTTAGGAGACCTGGGGCAATTCGGCTTCCGAAACCACTCTCCTCTCGTATGTACTCTTCGTCAATAAAAAGCGGCTCAAGATAACCAACCAAGGTTACATAAGTCATAACATCGAACTCTGTAACTGTTCGGCCATTAGTCTTAAAAATCTCGCCAATCCGATAATCTTCGAATAATTTCACTCTACCCTCTTTCACCTCACCTCACCTCCGGAAGCCCTAAAGTTTTTGATGAAAAAACACAGGTCCGCCGGCCACCCGACGGTTAACCTAATTTAATTCCGAACAACATGTCATAATGCACCTTCGTTGGGAAGTAATCGGGCGTCAAATCCAGATACCGTTCTCCCAAAATTTGTTCCACCGTGAAAAGGTAAAACACATTGAGCACTGCACTTGTGTGGGGACTGCTAGCCGGATTTTCATTCGGTATCGGAGATTTCATAATCCGCCTGGGTGTGCGAAACGGTACACCTTACACTGGCGCTATTACGAGTTCGTCTATCCTCTGTATTCTTTTCATCACTCTTCTGTTGGCTGGAGGTATTAGACCTGGTCCGCTATGGCCAGCTGTAGGCTGGTTCGTCTTGACTGGCGTGGCGGCAACAGCCCCCGCCCGAATTTCATTTTATTACAGTATTCGTCGAATCGGGGCTTCTAGAGCCACAGTACTCATTCTCATCAGCCCTCTACTCAGTTTGCTGTACGCGGTCGTCTTGCTAGGCGAGCGACCTTCGTCGACCGCCATTCTCGGGGCTTTTGTTGTCGTCGGGGGCGTTGCCAGTGTTGTCGCAGATCCAAAAGGGTTTCGTATGAGCCCAAAAGACTTTGGGCTCGGCATGCTCCCTAATCTGTTCATGGGGTTCACTGTCATATTTATCCGATTGGGGATGCAGGCCCTACCGGACGCTATTCTCGGAGGCAGTGTTTCCTCCCTCTCAGCTCTCCTTGCCCTTTTAGCGATGCAAAAGTCTATCGCATCAAAAGACCGCTGGGGTGCTAAATGGGACGGCATGAAGTTTTTCCTAATCGGCGGTACCTGCTACTGCGCTGCTTTTTATACTTACCATAAGGCTCTGGAGTTCGGAGAGGTCAACTTCGCGGCTCCACTTGTATTCATGTCGCCGCTTATTACCATTGCATTCTCTCGAGTTTTCCTTCAGTCTCTCGAACGGGTTACATGGCGCCTTGCAATCGGGGCGACTATCGTGGTTGCTGGAATCTATCTTGTTTCCATCTCAAAGGGAGGCTAACCCCGTCTTACACAGTAGAGTAGTTAGAAAATGAGCGTTGCGCTAATTTGGGGACTATCGTCTGGATTTCTGTTCGGCCTAGCTGATGTTTTCACGCGCTTGGGGTTGCGGACAAGTACACCACTTGTCGGGGGTATTTTAGTATCCTCAACCGTTTTCACTTTGTTTACGACGATGATTCTACTTCGTGGATTGGGACCAAACCCCAACTGGGCTGGGGCAATATGGTTCCTCCTGGCTGGAGTCTGCGCTACCGGTCCCGGCCGTCTCCTGTTTCAATTTAGTATCAAGCGAATCGGTGTCTCTCGAGCTTCGGTTCTGCTGACCGTCACACCTTTATTCAGCATGATGATCGCCGTTGTTTTTCTCGGAGAACGCCCGGGGTGGCCCCTGGTGGCGGGAGCTATGCTAATTGTCTTGGGCATTATGAACGTCATAGGGGACCGCTCTGGAATCAGAGTCGAGCTACGAGCAGCCGTCCTGGGCCTCATTCCGGCTCTTTTTTACAGCCTATCGCCCGTGTTCAGTCGTTTGGGCATCGAAGCTATTCCGGATCGATTATTGGGAAATGCCTTGACCGCTTTGGGGGTATTGATATTCATGTTTTCCTCACCACCGCTGATTCCTAAGGAAAACCGATGGAAGGTGAACCCCTACAAGCTATGGATTTTCCCTGTCGGGGGAATTGTCTATGCTATGGCGTTCTACGCTTTTTACACCACCATTGCACTATCTTCGGTAAGTTTCTCAACGCCACTGATTCATACTATGGGACTTTTTTCAGCACTTATCTCCCGCATACTATTCCAAGACCTAGAACAGGTAACGGGGCGGCTAGCCCTCAGTGCGATTATCGTCTTCTTAGGGGTGATTCTGATTTCGAAATCTTAACTGATTAGCTCTTAACTATTAATCAGCTTGCAAAATGAGGAAATCTAGTGGCTGTTGTATACGCACTCATCTCTGCGCTTGCTTTTGGTATCGGCGACGTACTCACTAGGCTTGGCGTTCGTTCTGGAACGCCGCTTGTGGGCGCCTTGACTTCCGGGATAGTAATGCTCTTTGTTTTTGCAATTCCAGTTTTTTTAGCGGATTCCATAAACCAACCGCTTTGGCCCGGCGCTGCATGGTTCTTTGCGGTGGGGGTACTATTAACTGGACCCGGAAGGATCCTTTATTACAACAGTGTTCGACGAATCGGCGTTGCAAGGGCCACACTTCTTATTAATGTCTCTCCCCTTGTGGGTATGCTATCCGCAGTGATCTTCATAGGGGAAAGGCCTTCTCTTTGGATAATAATTGGTGCTTTTTTAATTGTAGGGGGATTAATGGGCATGGTAAAGGATCCCGGAGGCATACGCATCTCACCCAGGGATCTTTTCTGGGGCATCCTGCCTACTCTGTTCTTCGCCTTAACGCCTCTTTTTATGCGTATCGGAATGCAATCGCTTCCTGATCCGATTCTGGGATCATTTATCTCTGCAATGGGGGGAATCGTTTTCTTACTGGCCTTTCAGCCTGCCATACCCCGGGACGACCGTTGGAAAGCGAATCGCAAAGCCATGAAAATTTTTGTGATTTCAGGTTTCGTTCACGCAATCGCATTCGCAACGTATTACGGAGCATTGGAACAGGGCGAAGTTAGTATTGTTGCTCCCTTAGTTTATCTTTCTCCACTCTTGTCTGTTTTAATTGCCCGAATGTTTTTGCAAAATTTGGAACAGGTTACATGGCGACTGATTGTTGGAGGGGTGTCTGTATTTCTCGGCGTCGTAGTCATTTCGCTTTTTCGCACTAGCTGATCTCTTCCTCTAAAACCACTAACGAATTGGGGCTAGATTAAAGTTAATGATCGTCTTTTGGGCTCTTCTCAGTGGGTTCAGCTTCGGTTTAGCTGATGTGTTGACCCGGTTGGGGGTCAGATCTGGAACCCCCCATACTGGAGCTATAGTCAGTTCGGTAGGCACTCTCTTGCCTTTAATTTTCGTTTTATGGATTCGAGGGATTGAACCAGGTCCTCTATGGCCAGCTGTGGGTTGGTTTTGCTTAACGGGCATAGCCGGGTTAGCCCCAGGAAAGCTATTCTATTACACAAGCATCCGACGTCTCGGCGTCTCAAGGGCAGCTGTTCTAAATTCTGTAGCGCCGTTCTTTGGCATTCTGATTGGAGTAACTCTTCTGGGAGAAACGCCCAAGTGGCATATTCCACTGGGAGCCCTCTTCATCTTTGGAGGCGTGGTTGCGTTGATGGCTGATCGCTCAGCTACCCGGGTTCCCCCATCAGACGCATTATTCGGCTTCATCCCTGCCATTTTCTTCACACTAATGCCTGTCTTCATGCGATTGGGAATTCAAAACCTTCCAGACGTAATGTTCGGGAGTGTCATCCTAACGGGGTCTGCCTTGGCAGCTTTATTGCTTTATAAACTAGTGGTTCCGAGAGCCTCACGGTTGGAATTTGATAGACGCGCGCTGTGGATGTTTTTTCTGGCTGGGCTTGCATATGCCGCAGCCTATCTCACTTATTACCAAGCCCTTAGCGACCATTCAGTCAGCTTTGTAATGCCCTTAGTCTACACCTCGCCTTTTTTCTCTATTCTAATCTCCCGTCTGTTCGTACAAAATTTGGAGCAGGTTAACCGCTGGCTGATTTTAGGAGCCATTGCCGTTTTTATCGGAGTCGTGCTAGTTTCAATTTCACGCGTAGGGTAAAAGGATACGCTGAGGCCTAGTACTGGATCGGTTCTGGATATGCAAAAAGGATGGGAGTATTTCAAAGCTACATTAAGGCATATATGTGGTTTGCCCTTGCCGCCAGAAATGGATCTGAAAAAGCAGTGATGGCCGGGATAAATTAGAAAAGAAAATGGACCGTGGGGAAGTCAAGAAAGCACTAAGGCTTACCCGTAGGTGTGTAAAGAAAAAGTATAAAGGCTGCTAACTGGGGATCAAGGCAACGGAACTGACCCATGAAAAAAATTATCCCGTTCACCACGCTTGCATTCCTTCTGGCATTCTCGTCTCCTAGCTTTGCCGAGTGGGCGTATGAGGGTGAGCACGCCTTTGCTTCTTGGTATTTAGATTTTGATTTGATAGAGAAAAAGCAAGGTTATGTGTATTACTGGATGTTGATTAATCTTCTTTCCGGAAGATGCAAAGATGGACACCTGTCGAAAAAAGTCCATTTCAAACTTGATTGTAATACGATGAGAAAGAAGAAACTTACTACCTATTGGTACATGGAGCCAGATGGGAAAGGACCTATTTCCTATTCCCATTCAACATTCGAAAAGAACAGGCTTAACCACCCTTTTAGCTCCGCTGAGGAGTACACCCGAAATAAAATCTGCGATTACGTAGAAAAAAACTTGTAGCATCGTCACATATTTGGGCATGAGGAATCTCACGGAAGAAGGGTTCCGAGATGAATGAGAAAGTAAATTCCGGTGTTCAAGAAGGTCTGCAAGAATCGGAAGCAAGGAGAAAAGTAGACCTGAGGCCCGTTTGCACGGCAAAATAAAGCCATGAAAAAACCCTGCTGTGTGTGTTTTTGTGTGTTTCCTGAGAAGCATATATGTAAGTTATTGTAATATAAATAGTTACAGAACAGAATCTTTATACCAAACATGTATAATCTGATATTCATGGATTGTTTACGTAAGGCAACTATGATTTTTCAGGAGTTCGGGAATGGATGAAAATGGAGATTTGACTATCGTTGGAGCCGACCACTCCAATGTGGATGGTTACCTGAAATCAACGGGACAAGCTGTCTACGGGGCTGACTTTGCACTGCCGGGTATGCTAGTTGGAAAATACCTACGGAGTCGGCACCCTCATGCAAAAATATTAAATATAGACACCTCACGGGCAGAACGCATGCGAGGCGTAAGAGCCGTTGCAACTGGGCAGGATTACCCGGTACGCTTCGGTATTTTGCTAAGGGATCAAACTTATATGGCCCTAGACCGGGTTCGATACGTTGGCGAACCGGTAGTTGGGGTTGCTGCCGTCGATCTGGATACGGCCATGGAGGCACTCGAGTTAATCCACGTCGACTACGAACCCTTACCAGCACATTTCGACCCACTGGAATCAATGCAAGAGGACAAGTTCCTCATTCATCCAGAGATGGGGAATTACGTCTGCTCCGATGGCTTTAAAACTATCCCGGGCACTAACAAAGCGTATCACTTCAAAACCAGGACGGGCGATGTAGACAAGGGTTTTTTAGAAAGTGATCACGTGCACGAAGGTACATACCGGACACCCGCGGTCCACCACGTCTACATGGAGCCCAACGCCCATGTGGCTCAATATACTAAGGACGGCCGTCTCAATCTTTGGGCTAATACTCAAACCACTTACCTTTCAAGGCTAAAACTTTCGGAAAGCCTGGGCCTTCCGATGAGTAAAATTCGAGTCCACGCTACCTATGTAGGGGGGGGGTTCGGAGGAAAACACTTCCAGGGGCAACCCGAAACTGTGGCCCTGGCCATGAAAGCAAACGGTGCGCCTGTAAAGGTTCAGTTCACCCGAGAGGAATCCTTTCAGGCAACTTCGCTCCGGCATCCATCCGTAATCACAATTCGAACAGGAGTCAAAAAGGACGGTACCCTAGTGGCTCGAAAGTGCACAGTGGTAATGGATACTGGAGCTTTCAATGAGCGGGGAATCATGGTCACCAAAAATGGAAGTTATGCCTCGCCAGGTCCTTACAGAATTCCAAACGTTTGGATCGACGGCTACACTGTTTATACGAACAAACCTGTCAGTGGGGCATTCCGAGGATTTGGTGTCCCACAGGTTTGCTGGGCACACGAGGTCCATACCGAGGAACTAACCGAGCAACTCGACATGGATCCCGTCGAGTTCCGCAGGAAAAACTATTTTCGCGAGGGCGACGTAAATTGGTCGGGAGAAAAGTTGGAAAGTGTCGGTGTAGAAGCATGCCTGGAGGCTGCATTTAAGTCTATCGACTGGCCTCGAAAGAGAAATCACAGCGGTAATATCCGACGAGGGCGCGGTATCGCCATCATGCAAAAATCCGTGACGACGTTCGCCTCTGGAAGCACTTTAAAAATCAACGAGGATGGAACGGTCAACGTCCACGTGGCCGCCGTAGATTGTGGTCAAGGGTCGAATACAATGCTAGGTCAAATCGTAGCGGAGGAATTGGGAGTTCGCCCAGAGGATGTGGTAATGGCAAGTGCGGACACCGATGTTGGTCCTTTCGACTGGGGAACCGCAGCTAGTCGCGTAACCTTCATCATGGGAACGGCTGTTCGTAGGGCCGCCATCGATGCTAGGAACCAGTTAATCGAACGCGCTGCTGATCAAATGGAAGCACGACCAGAAGATCTGTTTATTCGTGACGGGATGATTCGGCTCAAAAGTGACCCCGAAGGGGGGATGCCGATTTCAGATATCTATATGGGAAACCATCGCCAGGGTGGGAAAGGGACTCCTATAATGGGAACAGGCACCCACACCTACGAAGTTACTCACCTGGATGAGAATGGTCACGGTACCAAGCCAACACCCTTTTGGCTACATGCGGCTCAGGCGGCAGAGGTAGAGGTGGACATCAACACGGGGGACGTAGTCGTCACAAAGCTAGTTGGGGCGCACGATGTGGGAAAAGCACTCAACCCCATCGCGTGTGAGGCACAAATCGAAGGGGCACTAGCGACAGGCCTAGGATATGCACTTTCCGAGGAGCTTCAATTCGATGGTGGGGAGTGCGTCAACGGAACGATGGCCGACTACAAGATTCCAACCATTCTCGACTGCCCTAGATTTACACCTCTTGTTATAGAGGTTCCCCACGCAGAAGGGCCCTACGGGGCAAAAGGACTCGGCGAACCGGGACTTGCCCCAACTGCGGCAGCCATCGCTAATGCCATTTACGATGCATGTGGTGTCCGTCTTCGTGACCTGCCTATGACTTCTGAAAAGATCTATTCGGCAATTCAGAAACTCGGATAAAAAAACGTCCACTTTCACCTAATTTTTCCTACCCTGATTTATTATCTAATCCATGCATCATGGCCAAGAGATCAGGAATTTTTTCCATCCCCCGGAAAGCAGGGGTATCTGCAAAGGGTTTGTCAAAAGGACGCGCAGCATCAATTCCCATTGCAGAACCGATCTCCTGCTGGGGGTAGGCTGGATCCAGTGCAGGAGTGTTGTATCCCGGAACAATAATCACATCATCCGCAGGACGGACCCTCGTCGAAATCGCCCAGAGAACCTGGACGTGATCAAAAATATCGATATCATCATCCAGAACAACCACGAATTTTGGGCGCTTCGGGCTCGCCATGGCCGCAAGAATCACGCCTCGGGCCTCCGCTGGATAGCTCTGGCGGTTGATACTAATAAAAACCATGAAATCCACACATCCCGCCGCGGTGTAATGTACCTTCTGCACCCCCGGGAAGTTTCTTTTAAGATCCTGATACATTGTAACCTCGTGGGGGATCTGCTTCAGAAAATGATTTTCCGTCATCGGCATCCCCGTCAAACCAGCGTGGTAGACAGGATTCCGGCGATGGGTAATAGCCGTTACTTCCATTATGGGTGAATGAGTAATATCTCCGTAATATCCGCTGTATTCTCCAAAGGGACCATGGTCCTCCCTATGCTCGGGATGGAGAAGGCCCTCGAAGACGATTTCTGTCGTCGCGGGGACTTCCAGATCGACCGTCTCACATTTAACTACGTCCACCGGCTTACCCCGAAGGCCACCCGCTATCTCTACTTCATCGACACCATAGGGAGCGCCTATCTGAGTTGCCAGCATAACCACCGGATCGCAACCCATAGCAACGGCCACTTCTAGCGGCTCACCTTTTGCTCTCGCCTTATTGTGCTGAAGCGTTAAGTGGTGATGTTTTTCCGCATGTATGGAAAACTCACGTTTACCGCAGTGATGCATTCGATAAATTGAAGCATTTTTAGTGCCGTCCTCCGGATCTTTACTAATCTGAATCCCATGGGTAACAAAAGCACCGCCATCTTGCTCTGAGTAGATTGGTATAGGCAGTCGACCGAGATCGATTTCTTCCCCTGTCAGGATAACCTCCTTACACGGACCCGTATCCACAAGGGAAGGTTGTAACGGATGCTCGAGGCCATACCCGAAGCTGTCATATATACTGTCTGAGTCTTCTTCCAGGGCCATTAGAACTCGTCTCCGACTCGCGAAAATCCCTCCGACCATTGTCATATCCGAACCCTTAACGTTCTCGAAGAAAATAGCGGGTCCTTGCTGATCAGATGTCTTACGAATATAAGAGCCGACCTCGTAGGCAGGATCTACCTCATTGTTAATTCGGATAAGTTCCTTCCTCTCCTCCAAATATCCACAAAAATCACGTGGGTCATCAAATGGCATGATGCGTCCTCCTCAAGTTACTCGTCCAGAAACCCAATGGTTTTCTCCGCGTAGACACCCCTTGGGGGGATAATCTCGTACAATACCGGTGCTCCTTTGTATACTGGATGAACCTTTTGATGTCTATCACCAACACACAAAGTACGAAACTAATCGCCCCCTGGGACACCCGATAACTTTATCTTGCATGAGATGTTCCACCTGAGTATTCTGCTAGGAGTTTACATTAATACTTGATAAAATGCCGTCAGAATCCAAATGCAATAGTTTATGACCTCATCTTGAAAGGATGACCGGAATGAGTAAGGCTACTAGCCAAGAAGCGGCCCATTATGACTACCTTGGCGCCTCCTACGAGAGGGGAGATGGTCATGAAAAAGCCAGAGGGATGGCCACATATGGTACGGACTTGAGCCGCCCTGGCATGCTCCATGGAAAAATACTTCGGAGTCCCAAAGCTCATGCCCTCATTCGAAACATCAATACGGAAAAGGCTGAGCGCCTAAAAGGAGTCCATGCTGTTGTTACAGGGAAGGATTATCCGGATTCTCAATGGGGAGCCCATCTCGCAGACCAAACTATTTACGGGATTGATCGCGTCCGCTTTGTAGGAGAAGCCGTCGCAGGGGTCGCTGCTATTGATGAGGACACAGCAGCAGAGGCAATTGGGCTTATTGAAGTCGAATACGAAGATCTTCCCGCCATCTTCGACCCAGAAGAAGCCATGAAACCCGATGCGACTCTCATCCACCCTGATTTGGATAAATACCATTTCAACGAACACGTCCTCGTTAAACAACCGGGTACGAACATTGCTAATCTAACCCGTGTCCGTAAGGGAGACATCGACGAGGGACTCCGCAAGGCAGACCACGTTTTTGAGGGAACTTATACAATCCCTATGGTTCAACACGTCTGCATGGAACCTCATGTCTGCATTGCAGAATTCAACGCCCAGAAAAAGCTGAATATCTGGAGTAGTACTCAGGGGCTCTACCTTGCCCGTGAGCATGTTGCAAGCGGGCTAAAACTCCCACAAAGCGACGTCCGGGTCATTACGATGTACGTGGGTGGGGCATTCGGCGGAAAAATTAGCGGACTCACAGAGGGGTTAGCCGGATCGCTCACTTTAAAAACAGACTGCCGCCCTGTCAGGTTGGAAATGACAAGAGATGAGGAATTTATTTCAACCTTTGTCCGTCAGCCTATGACCACGGAAATCAAAACTGGCGTAATGGACGATGGCACTTTCGTTGCTCGAAAGCTCCGGCTCATCTGGGATACGGGGGCCTACGGAGATTATGAGATTTTGGTCTCGCGGGCCGCGGGAATCTCCTCAAGCGGGCCTTATCGGATTCCTAACGTCTGGATCGACTCCTATTGTGTTTATACCAACAAGCCCGTTGCCGGAGCTTATAGAGGATTTGGTGTACCGGAAACCTGTTTCGCCTACGAAGGGCAACTCGACGTCATCGCTCAAGAGCTTGGGATAGACCCCATCGAGCTACGTATGAAGAATGGTGTCGAAACGGGGGACCAAACTTCAACAGGGCAGGTTCTTAAAGGGTGTGGATTGAAGGAATGCATCCAGAAGGCCCACGATGCCTTGCATCTTAAGCCTCTTGACTCGCCTACTCCAGGAAAACGGCGAGGACGGGGGGTGTCGTGTATGTGGAAGTTTACAAACGGCTATGCTCACGTTTCAGCCGGCCTCAAGATCAATGAGGACGGGAGCGCCGTACTGCTAACAAGTTCTGTGGAGCACGGACAGGGTGCCCATACTGCTTTGCGGCAGATGGCGGGGGAAGCTCTAGGAATAAGTCCAGACAAGATTGGCATTGCCCATCCTGACACAGGTGTTAGCCCTTACGGATGGGAAACTTCTTCCAGTAAGTCGATTTACTATGATGGAAACGCCATTCAGGACGCTGCAGCAGATTGCAAACGACAACTCTTCGAAGTAGCCGCACTTAAACTTGAAGCAGATCCGGCGGACCTGGAAACGAATGACGGACAGGTGTTCGTGAAGGGGTCTTCGGAGCGCTCTGTCTCTTTTGAAGACTGCGCTATGGGTATGCCCGGCCCTGATGGCCAGTTTGTCGGCGGACCAATTCTAGGAACAGGGCATTTCACCCCCCTAGAGCAAACCGGCCTTGATCCCCAGACTGGCCAAGGGAAACAACCGGGTGCATTTTGGATGTTTGCCGCCCAAGGCGCCGAGGTCGAAATCGACGAGGCAACCGGTCAAGTGACCATTCTCAACTTGACTGCTGCACATGACGTGGGTAAGGCAATCAACATGGATGGATGTACGGGACAGATCGAGGGCGCGCTCGGTCAAGGAATCGGTCAGTCCATGTTCGAAGAAATGATTGTCGAAGATGGAATCGTCACAAACCCAACACTGATGGATTACAAGATCCCATGCACGCTCGACCTCCCGAATATGGTTCCCATGGTGGTCGAAGAGCCCCATCCAGAAGGTCCATGGGGAGCAAAGGGTGTGGGCGAACCTGGACTGGCCCCGACTGCCCCATGCATTGCGAGCGCCATTTACGATGCGCTTGGAATTCAGATCAGAGTCATCCCTTTCCGGCCTGAGCGTGTTCTAAGCATCATCGAAGGCAAGAATTACGAATAAAAGGGTGGAAAAGAATCTTTATATCCCCCCCTAGTCGAAAACAGCCGTGGCTTCTACCTCAATCATCATATCAGGCGTCATCAGGCCCGCCACCATGATTGAAGTCACGCAGGGTAGCTCCTTCGTTTTGGAGTACTTTTGGAAAAACGTTCCCCGGGCGGGCACTCCTTTATTCCAAAATTGATCTCGGTCGGTGAAATAAAAAATAAAATGAACAATGTCATCGACGGTGGCCCCCGCTTCTTCCACCGTCATACGCACGTTCTCTAGGGCTTGGGTCATCTGCGCCCCCATATCTCCCTTTCCAACAATCCCCTCGGTCGAAATGGCTGGATAGCCTGACATCCGTAAAGTCTTGCCTCCCTCTGTGACTACCGCGTGGCCAATGCCAACGTTATTACCGAATCCGAAATTGGGTGCAACGGTCATAACCGACTCTTTGTACATGTCAACAACTTCTGGAATCGTAATGTTCGTCCTTTCAACCATGACCACTCTTCTCCTTTAGAATAGTTACTTTAAGGACCCACACAAAAAGATTACTTTTGCCTCCGAAATCATGCGAAAAACGAAGTGTTTCACCGTCAATAGAACCCCATGGAAAATTGCAATTGAACGTCGAAAAAAACCGCCTAAATTGCCGGGCACTTACAGCCACTTGATCAACCATTCAGGCGTAAATCTCAGTGCATAGCTATTAAGAGCCGTGAGTTGTCCCGTCAAAATCAGAACACCCATAAGAATTAAAATTATTCCACCGGACTTCTGCACGGCCGGGAGCAATCGTTTGAATCTCTGAAAGAAACCTAGAAAACCGTTGAAGGCAACAGCTGCTAAAAGGAAAGGTATAGCAAGCCCAACAGAATAAGTGGTCAATAAAAAAACACCCTTTTCGGCCTCAATAGCTGCTAATGTCAGGATAGACCCAAGGATCGGTCCAATGCACGGGGTCCAACCAATTCCGAAAGAGAGCCCCACCAAAAATGCACCCGTATAACCCACAGCGCGAGTCCCGATATTCCCATCCAGGGGCTGAAAATATCGCTTCAAAATTCCAATTTTAAGTAATCCTGTAAGGAACAAACCGAACAATAGGACAAGTGTCCCACCAAAATAGTTCAGCCCATCACGAATCCCCATTAAGCTTTTTGTTAACGCGGTTACCGAGGCACCCAACAGTATAAAGATTAGGGAAAAACCACTTACAAAGAGAAAAGCACTGAGAAAAATTCTTTTTCTGAGACACCAATCTCGCGCTCCTGATCCTCCCAACTCTTCATAGGAAACACCTGAAACAACCGAAAGGTAAGATGGTATCAATGGCAGTATGCAGGGTGAGAGAAAGGATAAAACGCCCCCTACGAACGCAACAAAGATAGAAACACTGTAGCTAGAATCCATAGAAAATGACCCTTCACCTTTGTCACATATTGTTACGTCTGAACCAGCCAGACCGATCCATTCCCTTATAGCAGTGCTTCGATAAGTGCATAAGCTTTCTCACTGGACCAATCACGGAAACCAACTGCACGCCCAATTGCTTCTCCCTTACGGTTGACTAGAAAGTTCGTGGGGGTACCACGTATTGAAAACATTCCAGACACTTGAAGGCCTGGGTCCAGTAACACGGTAAACGAAGCACCATACTTTTTTAAAAAAGGCTCAACTGCGGCTTTTCCCTTTCGGTCCATGGCAATCGCAACAACTGACAAACCTCTGTCACTGTATTTTTTATGAAGCACTTCGAGAGCCGGCCGCTCCCGCACACAAAATGTTCACCAAGTCGTCCAAAAATTTACCAAAACGATTTTTCCCTTGAACTGAGATAAGCTGACTTCGTGGCCAACTATCGTCGGAAGCTTAAAATCTGGGATGGCAATGGGTTTCGGGAAACGGGCAACTCTGAAATCTGAAAACAGCTTCTTATCAGGGTCACCTGCGGAAAAGTTCAGGCCAGGGAAAGCAAACATAAAAAAAGAAACAACAATACATACCCTCAAAAAACGAACGGAAAATCCCAAGAGATCTTCTCCCTTTCAAACCGATGAACTCCATGGCTTAATTCTAAGGCCTACAATGCTAATTGAATCTATATTTTCTTAACTACCTCGCCGGTCCGATTACCCGCCCATTCAAACCTGCGGAGAACATAAGCCCTTGATTTAAATTTGCCTCGGTGAGCTTACCAAAATCAGAGGATGTAGACTCATAGAGAAACACAAACCCACTACATTACTGTAGCTTTGCTAAAATCTTGAGATGAGCTTCAACGGATCCCATAAGGCCCTCTAAATCGTAGCCTCCTTCCAGGAGGGAAACGACACGACCGTGCGCATACTTCTCAGCAACCTCCATAACAACCCGGGTTAGCTCGACAAACCCCTCTTCGGTAAGCTGAAGCTGAGCTAGCGGGTCACGCTGGTGCCCGTCAAAACCCGCTGAGATAAGAACAAACTCAGGCTGAAACAAATCAGCAACCGGTACAAGTTTTTCACGAAAGGCAAAAACAACTTCCTTGTTCCCCGCCATTGAAGGTATCGGAATATTAACCGTAAATCCTTCTCCTGCATTCGCTCCGGTTTCCTCAGCCGAACCTGTTCCTGGATAAAATGGATACTGGTGCATACTAAAAAATAGGACAGAGGGATCTGAATAGAAAATGTCTTGTGTTCCATTACCGTGGTGCACGTCCCAGTCGACGACGAGAATGCGCTTCAAGTCAAATTTTTCCTGAAGATACCGAGCGGCAATGGCGACATTATTGAATAGACAAAAACCCATTGCGCGCCCTGCAAGAGCATGATGACCTGGTGGACGTACAGCTGCGAAGGCATTTTTGACTCCACCCCCCATGACAACATCCACTGCAGCGAGGGCGCCGCCAACAGCTAGCTTAGCAACGTAATAGCTATTTGAAGAAAGGCGTGTGTCCTGATCCAACGCCGAAGGAGCTTCAACTGCAGCCTGTTCAATGAGTCGGACATATTCAGAAGGATGAACAAGTTCAATCCATTTTTCATCGGCCGGTTCGGGCATAATCCTCAAAAAATTTTTCGAGAAATCTGCTTTCTCTAGATGGGAAAGTAAGGCTCGAACACGGTCGGGACACTCGGGGTGCGTGGCCCCGGGATCGTGTAAGACAAAGTCTGGGTGGGATATGAATGCTGTTCTTGCCAAACCGGCTTCCTTTATTTCACTCACAGCAAATGCACCCAAAAACAGCGCAAAGGGAAAACAATAGAAAAACCCTACCGAGAATAGCAGCGTGGTAACGGTTTTCTTGAAAATATTCGGTTCTTTCTCAACACTTCAAAAGACAATCTTCAAAAAGCAATTTGACCACGTTTGCCTCTCCTCCGCAAAGAGAGAACGGGAAATAGGTGTTCTACACCGCAGCGAAAATCGTTTAGATAAGGTACTAAGGCAAAGATGGGCGTTCGCGAAGGCCCATGTTATGATTCTTGGGACACTTACAGAAAATTACAATTTACGCCGGAGGTGGACATGAGCCAGTCGCTCCGATCTACAACCTACTACCAAGATCTTCGTGAATATATCGTAACATTAGAAAAATGCGACCTCTTACATCGTATAACCGAACCAGTTAACAAAGACACTGAACTTATGCCTCTTGTCCGTTGGCAATTCCGGGGACTTCCCGAGAGCCAACGCAAAGCTTTTTTATTCGAAAACGTTACGGATAGTCGCGGCCAAAAATTTTATACTCCTGTCGCTGTGGCCGTAACGGCCATTTCCCGAAAAATGTATGCTCTCGGAATGGGCTGTGAGGAACACGAAACAGCAGACCGATGGGTAGAGGCCCGTAAAACACCTGTACCCCCCGAGATTGTCGTAAAAGCACCTGTTCAGGAGGAAGTCCACTTTGCCTCCAATTTCGATCGTGAGCACGGTGGATTGGACGAATTTCCCATCCCGATTTCTTCCCCTGGCCTTGACCCAGCTCCGTTTATTACAGCTGCATGCTGGGTCGCGAAAGATCCCGAAACGGGTATCCGGAACCTTGGAACATACCGTGCGCACCTCAAGGCCCCTGACAAAACCGGACTTCTAGCATACGAGCAATCCGACTTGATCGTCCTCATCCGAAGGGCCAAAAAATTGGGGATGAAGGCACTGCCCATAGCTGCGATCCTAGGATGCACACCCAATATTTGCATGGCCAGCGCTGCGAAGCTACCGATGGAAGTGGACGAGCTAGCCGTCGCAGGAGGAATCTCTCGAGAACCACTTCAGCTGGTGACATGCAAAACATGTGACCTGGAGGTCCCCGCCACTGCGGAAATAGTTATCGAGGGAGAAATCCCCATCGACTACTTAGAACCGGAAGCACCCTTTGGGGAATATACCGGCTTCTTCGGCCTTCGAGGGATGGCGCCAGTTTTTAACGTTAAAGCTATCACCCACCGTAAAGATCCGATTACTCAAGTCTTCATCAGTCAGATGCCACCAAGCGAGTCCAGTAAGTTGCGTCAGATTGCTTACGAGTCGAATTACTATAAATTTCTCCGTTACGACTGCCACAACATAGCCGTTAAACAGGTCTCCTTTCACGAGATGGGCGGTTCTCACCAGTTCATTGCTATCCGCGTGGACAAAGAAAATCCAGCGCAAGCATGGCAGGCCCTCTACGCCGCATCCTCCTATTCTCCCACCTACGGAAAGATTATTGTGGCAGTTGATGACGACATTGATCCTGCGGATGCAGAATCCATCTTGTGGGCAATGAGTTTTCGATTAATACCTGAACGTGACATCCGTTTTGTCTCGGGTAAGGGTAGTAACTTGGACCCAGCCAGTGCACCCCCAGAAGCGTCTGCTGCCGAACGTTTCTATCCAGGAACCACAGGTCTCTCCGCCGTTCTGATCGACGCAACCCGAAAGCATCCGTATCCGTCTGTCTCTCTACCCAAGCAGGAGCACATGGAAAAAGCCAAGGAACTTTGGGAACGGATCGGCTTGCCACCGCTATCCCCTCGCATTCCCTGGTTCGGCTATCCTCTAGGTGACTGGTCTGATGAGTACGATGAAGACGCCCAACGTGCGGTCGAGGGGCAATATTACGAAACAGGGAAAAGATTGGCTGAAGGAGGCATTACAGAAGAAATTTAAAGAATTCTGTTGTTCATTAATCAGGAAACCAGATCGGCCTCACACCTTGATAACCACGGCGGAAATTCCAGGAAGACCTCGTGCCACCGAGTCCAGAAGACTCCGGGATCAAATCGGGATTCACTAGCTTGTCTTCTATAAAGTGTTCTGAAAATAGGGACATTAGCGAATATACCAATTCCGCAATCTTTTCTTTTAACTAGTAGGTGATAAAAAGTAATGGTTAATCTCGAAACACATCCGGGAATTTTTCGCGGATGGCTTGCAAATCTTCTGGATCGGATACAGCCACAGCAGGAAATTTGTCAATCCACTCAAAGGGGCGACAAGCATCGATAATCGCTCGGGAGGCTTTTGGAAGTTTTTTGTCGGGATTCAAGGGATCAGCCGGACTTCCCCAGGCCCGCCGTACAAAATCAATATCTTCAGACGGGTCTGACCGAGTGCACATTGCCCATACCACTTCTTTTAGGTCGGTGGGATCTATGTCCTCATCTACTACGATAACGTAGCGACCCATGTATGCCCCAGCATGACATTGTGAAGCCACAAAACCTGCCATTCGTGCATGTCCCAAAAACTGCTGTTTTATGGAAACAGTTATCCAAAGCCGCCCACCACCCGACTCATCACACCAAACTCCTTGAACCGCCGGAACTCCCGCCTTGACTAGTGCGTCAAAGATTAGTGCAGACTTCATCACCGAACGAAAGTAGGAATAATCGTGCGGCGGTTTTCCGGGAGGCGAACCAAGAATAATCGGGTTATTTCGGTGTAGGACGGCTTCGACCTTCACGAGAAACGCTGGGTACTCACTCCCTGAGTAGTAACCGTGCCACTCACCAAAGGGTCCATCGGTAACACGCTCGTTTTCATCCAGAAACCCTTCAAGAACGATCTCCCCATAAGCGGGAATGGGAAGCCCTGTCACTTTTCCTTCCACCACCGGATAACGATCACCGGAAATGGCTCCGGCATAATTCAACTCGCTCACACCAGTGGGAACCTCAATTCCAGACAGGATAGCCAATAAGGGGTCGTGACCAACAGAGACAGCAACCGGGCACCGCTCACCTTGCGCAAAATACTTCTTCGCAAACTGGACTCCGTGCTTTCCTGGTATTACCATCACCGAGATGTGCTGGCTATCAACCACCTGGACACGATAAGCGCCCAAGTTTACAACCCCTGTCTCGGGGTCACGAATCATTACTGCATCTCCGGTTCCGATAAAACGTCCACCGTCATGCTTGTGCCAAAAAGGAGCAGGAAAGAGATCAAGATTGACCTGATTCCCTAACAACACGTTTTCCATAACGGGGCCATCCGAAAGCAATTTGGGAGGAAGTTCCTGTGCATGGGCCTCCCAATCTATCGGCTTCCCGCGTAAGGCTTCCACTAGGCTTGCATTAGTGAATTCACTTCCCATTCGAAGAGCTACACCTAAACGTCGTGGGGAATTGGAAGCGCCTGTAAGGACCCTAAATCCTTTCGGATAATCCGGAATTTCGTCGAAGAGCAAGGCCGGGCTTTTGGACTGTCTGTAGTTTGCCTCAGATAATGACCCGATTTCTAAATTCCAATGCGCGCCCCGAACGGTCTTCAACTCCCCTAGATTTCCCACAACTCCTAGCCAATTCCTCAGATCAATAATTTCACTAAATCGATTTTGTTTCATTCGCCCATTCCTAATGATCGAAGACACGCCGAAAGCATTACATCAACCTGTGGCACAATGGGGAATCTTTTCCGGTTTATTTCAACCCACTAAGGGAATATTCAAAATCAATCGGGTCCCAACAAGGGTAAAGCCATTATGCCCAGTCCCTAATACGATCGCGTCATATTCGCTTCTTAACGCCACACCATTTTCCCTTGCATCTAAAATTCTGAGAAATCAAATGCAGAACATTTTACTAGGGTTAATCCATCATACCCACCATTTGGGGATATCTAAATCTTCAGCGATGATGTTGGCTGCGTGAAAGGCTGTCGCGCCAACCACCCCCCCCCCTGGGTGCACACAGGAGCCACAATAGTAAAGCCCCTCAATCGGTGTCCTGTACTCTGCGAGTTCAGGAACGGAAGAAAAGTATTTACCTCTTTGATAAATAATTTCCCCCATATGAACAGCACCTTTATCGAGATTGCCAACTTGCCGCTCGATATCTGCGGGCGATATTACCTGGGCGTCAAGAATTTCTCCATTACTCAAATCCACCAATTCCTTAAACCGATCGACTGCTAAATCACGGAATGAATCCTTAACGCCATCCCATCCGTCAACCCCGCTTTCGCCTACCCGATATGGAACCGGTGCCCACAAAACCACGGTATTACCACCATCGGGCGCATGAAGCGGATCGTAAACTGTGGGGATACTAGCTGATATACAGACAGGCTCCGGCACGTGATCTGAATCCACGGCAGTCCACAAATCCGCCCATCCATCTGGAGACTCCGGCCCAAAGTCCACTTTAAACGCCCGGTTTAATTCTATCGGGCGGTCCTTATAGGAAACCGACCCCTCTAAGGCAAGGTGTACACTAAGAATCCCAAATGGAGCAGAATGAAACGCACCGATATTTTCAGCTACACCCGGAGGCAGGTGGTTCTTTCCGATCAACTCGAGAAACACCTCTTCTAGTCCCAGAGCACCAATTACGCATTTTCGAGCATTTAGCCGGGTCCCATCGGCTAGCTCTACTCCCACTGCCCGTCCACTCTCGAGAATAATCCGGCGATAATCGTAAACAGTTTTAGTTTCTCCTTCGGCAGCTACCATCGCCCGCCACAAAGCGTGAGCCATAACATGTGGGCCACCATCCACCAAAAGCATCATCGATTCAGCCTGTGCTACGGCCAAAAGGACAACATGGCCAAGCCCGGGGACGTCATCCCGAAGACCTCGCGTTATGGGAAGCTGATTAAGATAGAAGGCTTCGATCGCCGGATCTTTAAAGAGTCGATTTGCCGCTTCTCGCGCTGTTAGGTTAATAAACTCCTCAACCTCCCTAGCCTCAGGGGAATCTATGCAGTTGGCCAGTGGATCTGAACCATTTTGCGGTCTTTCGTAAAGCGCCGGCACCAATTCCTCGCGGAGAAATCTCCCTAAACGTCGGTTTACATCCTGTACTGTCTGGGCATCCTTTGTTGAAACTGTAGCAATTGACTCGACTGTTTTTTGGAGATCCAACCAGCCAACTATAGTTCGACCATCCTCAAGCAAAAGCACATTTTGGGGATCAGGAGTTATGTAGTCCGCATGGAACCGGTCAAATTCGAGATCTTTAAACGGGGCTAACCGATCCGCACCCAAGTGGTAATAAGAATGCAGGTTGTGCCAATAGCCAGGGTGAGCAAACGACTCCGTGGACATGTCACCGCCAACTTCCAAACCTTTTTCGAGAATCACCACGTCCAACCCCGCTCGTGCAAGATAGGTTGCGGTCATCATGCCAGCATGGCCAGCGCCTATAACAATAATGTCATAATCGGTCAAAGACTTCCCCTTTGTAGTTGCTTGGCTCCGAGGCTATGGGTCTCTGAATCAAACAAATACATCACCGCCATTAACTAGTAAGGTTTGACCCGTCATGAATTCGCTCGCATCCGAAGCCAGAAAAACCACAGTGCCCACCAAATCCTCTGGCTGTTGGTGACGTTGTAATGATCGAGTACCAATGATCCGAGCTTCCATACCCTTCCACCAGTCGGCTTTGTCCGGATCCTCCATTAGACGAACGTTTGCTTCACTCATCGTGAATCCGGGGCCAATGGAATTTACTCGAATTCTGGACTCGCCCAATTCCCGGGCTGCCGCCCGAGTCATTCCTATCACAGCTCCCTTAGATGACACGTAATGAAGAAAACCAGGAACACCATTATGGGCAGTGTCAGAGGCAAAATTGATGATAGATCCTCCTCCAATCTTGCGCATAATAGGAGCGGCCGCCTTCATACAAAGAAAGACCCCCCGAACATTGACAGCCATTACCGAATCCCATTCCTCAACCGGGATGTCTTCGAAGCGCTGATCTCTCT
Source organism: uncultured bacterium (assembly GCA_964437725.1). GTDB lineage: Bacteria > UBA8248 > UBA8248 > JACPRG01 > CAYTIB01. Next base: position 106,205 of record CAYTIB010000048.1, read on the forward strand.
TGAGGTTGCTGAAAAGAGCTGCATTGTTCACTAAGATGTCGAGTCGACCAAAACTCTCCTCCACGTCTTTCATGAGCGTTCCCACCGCAAACTCATCGGACACATCAGTTAAATAGGCCTTCGCTTGCCCCCCTGACTGGTTGATCTCCTCGGCGGCGAGACCAGGATCTTGTACATCAACCAAAGCCACGGCTGCCCCTGCATCCGAAAGGCCGGCAGCCAGTACCTTACCGATTCCCTGTGCGCCTCCAGTTACAATAGCCACTTTTCCTTTCAAATTGGATCCATCCATTTCGGTCGTCCTCCCAATCTGCCAAACCTGAAGTAACCTTAGATCAAATCACCGGTTCTAGTTCAGGAAACATCTTTAACGATAACGGCAACTGACAAAAGTTCTTTTGGCTAAGAGCAATGTGTTCGAAAGGTGCAAAGCACGATCGAGAGTTTAACCATTACATGGGAAAATCAAGCCACCCCTACAAAAGCAGCCACCACCAATAAAATGTCAGTCAACCCAACGCTTGAAATCTTCAGGTGAGAGATAATCTTCCAAGGGGGTCTCCTTAAATCTCGCCCGCATAAAAAGTGGGGGGATGCCCTCTTTTTCAATAGTCTTGTACTTCCAGGGAATCGTGGCATCAACAATCATCTTCGCCTTTACAACAGAATCTCCTGGGATAAGAGAGCGAACTCCGGCGATGGGATTGTTCCGGTGGGTCTTGGCCTCGGGTAAAACGTGAACCTGCTCTTTCGGATTACAGCGAGTTGTGACAGCCCAGTCGATCGCGTCCATGTCATTCAGATCTACATCCTCATCTACAAGAGTAATCGTCTCCAGGTAGACAGAAAACCCAAACGCAGCCAAAGCCACTTGAATCTGCTGCCCTTCTCGATCTGGCGTGTCTTTCCTGAGCTGTATAACGCCGTGATGCCAGTGGGCAGAACCGCGTGTAAGCGCAACATCCAAAACAAACGTGGGCTCAATGGCCTTAACATATTGATAAAAAGCCACGTCGTTGGATATCCGTATGTTGTAGTTTTCTTTCGTGCCGGGGACAATATTGTAGCTCATGGGTTGAGAACAGTGTGTTACACCCGTAATCCGGAAAATTGGTTTACGCTGAGGAATACTCAAGTACTTCAGGAATTCGGGCCAAGGGCCCTCCCATTCCTCGTCGTAAGGAGGTTCAACGACACCTTCCAAGACGATGTTAGCCGAGGCTGGCACCTCCAGATCGATAGTCTTACACTTGACGAGTTCAATAGGACTTCCCTTCAGCGAACCAGCTAGGGCAAATTCTTCTTGTCCAAACGGCAACTTTGTGACAGCAGACAGATAAATCTCAGCGTCCATACCAAAGATAAGTGCAACGGGAAACGGCTCATTTCGCTCTTTGGCCTTTCGGAAGTGCATTCCGATGTGCGCTTCGGGTCGGAGATTGATAACTGTCCGGATGTCTTTGAGTATCATTTTACGATTGACACCCATGTTTCGCTCACAGGTAGCCGGATCTATGGTAACG
>CAYTIB010000049.1:0-9736 GCA_964437725.1 uncultured bacterium
GGTTTGTGAGAGCCGTCACAAAACGGCTGGTTCTTGCTGAGCCCGCACGCACACCACCAAACTTCCCCATCCTCATCTGGGGTATGTTTGAAGGGTCCTTTTTGTGCCATTTCAGGTTGTTCCATGGTTTTCCGCCCCTATAGTAGTTTTCGATAACCACAAAGTTTAAAAGCCCCAACCGCGGAGAGAATCCTTTTCCTTATAAGACCACCGAAGGTCTACGGTCATCCCTGTGACACTCTGACCAGACAAAGTAGGAATTTCTATTTACGTGATTGTCAGGTATAAACTTCTTCCTAATTGTAAATTAGTCAAAAAATGGAGCCATCTATTAGTAAATTCACTGTTTTGGCCTCAACCCATAGTGTCGGAAATGTAAAAACAGTAGGCGACAATTTACCATGAAACTCAAACTAAAGAATCTTTTTGTAGAACCAGGAGCCAATCCGAAGGAATCGTCCGGTAATCTTGACCGAAAAACGATTCAGGTCTCGGGAATGCTATGTGGCCTCTGAGCGAGACGGGTTAAGCGGGCCCTGGAAGGGCTTCCTGATGTCGAATCGGTTAATGTCCAGTTCACCGCAGAAAAAGCGGATGTATTTCTAAAAGCGGGAAGCACTTTTGATTCGGAAGCTATCCGGCGAGCTATCGACCGTATTATTGTTTTGCCCCGACTCAGAAAAGTTCTGGCGAAAATTAAAAAGAAGACCATGGCATCGATTCGGTTATCCCCGAACAAATGATCCAAACTTTAGCACCCTTTCGTTGTTGTCATTGAAGAGAAACGCTTTTTTCTGCTATCATCCGGAGTAACCCTTGACAGTCCATAAGGTCTGCTTTACCTGGGAGTCAGTAACGATTATTCGGCCTCGGACAAAACTGAAAGTGGGGAGTTGGCCATGACCATTCTGGCTATCCAGCATGTTGGGTGCGAGCCTATGGGCTTACTTGAGGACATCCTAAAAGAACAGGGACTCCTTTATCGGAACCTTCATCCGTACCTAGGTGATCCCATCCCTCAGACACACTTCGGAATTGATTGTCTAATCCTCATGGGTGGCCCGATGAATGTCTACGAGCACACAGCTTACCCCTGGCTTCTGGATGAGGACATTCTGATCAGGAACTGCCTTGAAGAAAGGGTGCCTATCCTCGGGATCTGTTTAGGTTCTCAACTGCTAGCCAAGGCAGCAAACTCCAAGGTTAAGGCCGGACATGCTAAGGAAATCGGGTGGCGACCAATCCGTTTGGATCAGTCGGCAGAGGCGGATCCTGTTTTCGCTGGGATGGAGGAGGAATTCTCTGTTTTTCACTGGCATGGTGACACTTTTGACCTACCGGACGGAGCAACTCTTCTCGCTAGCTCAGAGATGTACGCCAATCAAGCCTTCTGCTTAAACCAGAACTGCTACGCATTTCAATTTCACATCGAGGTAACCGAAACTATGATTCAAGAATGGTGTGCGACATATCCCGATGATTTAAAAGCTATGCATTTCTCGGAGGCGTCCATCCCCGTGGGGTGTGTCGAATGTCAGGGGCGAATCACTCCTCTTCACGAAAGAGCCCGAAGGATCTTTCTCAATTACTTCAGACATATTCACCTGATCTGAGTAGTCATAGTTTTTAATCCATAAAGAAAATAGAACTGAACCAAATCACTAAGGATTTATCCGATGAATGCCCCTACCTCAAAACCGGCTCCCGGTTGGCCTACGAGTCGCTCTCCTCGTTTTAGTGTTCAGATCCCTCCTCAAAATATTTCCTACCAACAGGTATTGAATACCGCTTTGGAAGCAGAAAAGTTAGGATACGATTCGGTCTGGTTATTTGATCATTTCTTCCCTATCTTCGGCAGCCCCGAAGGTCCCTGCCTAGAAGGGTGGACGGTCCTCTCTGCGATCGCAGCTATTACAAAAAAAATTCGCCTGGGTATCTTAGTGTCCGGAAACACATATCGCCATCCTTCGGTCTTAGCCAAGATGGCGACAACGGTGGACATAATCAGCGGGGGACGATTGGAATTCGGACTAGGTGGATCATGGTTCGAATTTGAACATAACGCCTTGGGAATTAACTTCCCTCCCGTAAGAGAGCGGCTGGAGCGGCTGGAGGAGGCTCTTCAACTCATCCGGCTGTTCTGGACAAAGGGTCAAGAGGGCCAAGTAAGCTACAAAGGGGCGTACTACCAGCTGAACGAAGCGCATTGCAATCCCGGTAATTTTCAAAAACCTCACCCACCAATCATGGTGGGTGGCGGGGGAGAGAAGAAAACTCTCCGGACGGTTGCCCGCCACGCAAACCTCTGGAATACCTTCGGTACGCCTGATGTATTCCGTCACAAAATCGAAGCACTAAACGAACACTGCAGAGAGGAAGGGCGCGACTTTACCGAGATTGAAAAATCTGTCCTCGCCATGATTCACGTGGGTGACGACCCGCTAGAGGCAGATCAGTTGGTTGAGGAAACCGCAAAAAGAATCAGCGCTGGAGTGGCAACGGCCCCCTCACAGGAAACAGCTAACGATCTCCGCCAAAGCCTGATCTCGGGTAATGCCGATGCTGTCACTGAAAAAGTTCGTCAGTATCACGAGGTGGGAGTATCGCACGTCATCTTTGGGATGGCTCCTCACTGGGACTTCGTATCTTTCCGTCGATTCGCTAAAGAGGTCGTCCCAAAGTTTCGTTCTGGCTAACAACACGAGATCAACCGCAATAATCCTTCTTTCAAGCTAAAAAATTTAGCCTCCTTCTGAGCATCGGTTTTCTTCCGTCCCTCCGTGTTATAATCACACAATCGATAAAGTAGATGTGTCTGATGGGTTCCATTGGGGCGGTGCTGTTTGTGGTTCCGGTGGAGGTCGCTTGGTACGTACTCCTTAATCAGGAACTCTTTCATCATGCCTTCGGCACGAACCGCAGTTGCAAGTCCTAAGGCACCCGGAGATAAAAGACACCAGGCTTTGGAACATGTCCAAAGGGGTGTTGACTTTTGGGCAATTGGATCTCGCAGAAAAGCATGGATTCAATTCACCAAGGCATCAGAAACCGATCCCAACTGCCCTGAAGCCTACTTTGAAAAAGGCCGGGTTCAACAAACCCTGGGGAATCTTCCTGCAGCAGCTAAATGGTACGACCGCGCACTAGAAGCGGCGGAGGCTCCTGGCAGGAAGGGTATTCGGGCTATTCGTGATGTGGTTCGTGGAACCCGGGTCCTCAGGGGAATCACATCCTGGCAGTCAAAAGCCTGGGAAAGCGCTGGAAAAGAATTCCAACAGGCTGTCTCGGAAGGTTATGAGCCTTCCGAGTTCATACGTCATCTTATGGGCGAGTGTGAACTACGTCTTGGTCGTCTAAAAGAAGCAATTCAGGAGTACGAAAAAATCCCTTGGAATAAGGATGGATTAATGAATTACGGCCTGGCGCTTTTCGCCAACGGAGACTTGGAGGCTTCTGTCTCAACGCTACGACGTGCCTTTTTCCAATCCCCCGATGAAGTAACTGCACTTCTGGGAGAAAGAGCAGAGGTCGGAACAAATTTCACTGGGAGGAAAAGCCCAAAAGAACCCGTACAGGATGAAACCGTTCCGAGCGATGCAGAATCCAACAGTTGCACTGCCTATGCCGAACGATGTGGTGATCTTTGGGAACACACGGAGAGTGCTTGGCCCTTCCTGCGAGCGCTTTGGACGGACCCTCAGGTTCGATTGGAGATGAAACAGGTCGAACAAATTAAGAGTCTCCTGCAAGGAAGGGGCCCTTCTTCCTCGACCTCAGCATTGAAACGCCGACTAACTCGTCTTCGGTCGCCAGTCCGAATTCTCCATTCTCAACATCTCATTTTAGATCGCCTCGGGAAACGCCTTTCCACGTAAGGCTAGAATAAGCGGGAGTTTGACCTCCTGTCTCTTGGAGAATATTCATGGATACCTTTGCCCGTGGACACTACAACGTCGACTATGAAACCCGGATCAATTGGGACCACCTCCGAGATGAACGTGTCAAAAAAACTCAAACTCACATGAAGGAAGAAGGGATTGACGCCCTTCTACTTTGGCAGGACGAAAACGTCCGATACCTGACCAGCCAACGGGCAATTATGCTTCAGTACCGTTCGGTCACCCACTATGGGGTCCTGTTGACGCAGGAAGCAGGTCCTGTCCTATTAACCTCAGGCGGTGAAATTGCTCGAGTTAGGGAGACCATGCCATGGATTTCACATGTCGAGGCAATCCCGCACATGACTGAGCCTGGCTTGGTAAACAATGTGACGCAAAACCAAATCCTCCCCTATCTCAAGGAATTCGGCGTTGACGAAGGAAAAGTCGGCACCGATGCAGCCACGTTTACGATGCGCAGAATATTCGAACAGGAGCTATCCGGCGTGGAATGGGTGGACGGAGAGCAGTTTATGTACATGTCTCGGGTTCGAAAATTACCTGACGAAATCAAAGTTCTTCAAGAAGCTACTGCCATTGCAGATGCAGTCACCCAAACGGCTATTGATCATGTCAAAGCAGGGGTGAGGGAGTGCGAGGTCGCAGCTGAAGCTATGCGAACATTATTCCGGTATGGCGGTGAATTTGCCCATCTCGCTAGTCCTTTTGTTGCGTCAGGAGAACGAATGTCCCCGCCTACACGCTTCGCTACGGATAAGATTATACGACACGGTGATATAGTTTTTATAGACATTGGAGCAATGTGGGGCGGCTACTTTGGTGACGTGGGTAGAACTGTGATCTGTGGCAAACCCTCACGGCAACAACAAGAAATTTACACCGCTACCTATGAATGCCTTCACGCCGGGATCGCTCTCATGAAACCAGGGCATACGAACATGGAGGCAACTCGGGCATTTATAGATAAAGCAGCGGAGCACGGCTTAGGAAATGACTTCATCAATCTATATATTGGCCATGGGTGCGGAATCAGTCCGAACGAACCACCATATATCGGTGAGGCAGCCACTGGTGCAATGGAAGTCGAGTTCGAACCGAACATGGTCTTTGCAGTCGAGCCACTAATCTGGGTACCAAACGTCCGTGGGGGAGGAGGTGTTCGCGTAGAAGATATGATTTGGGTACGTCAAGACGGACCGGAATATATGAGCCGGGCACCATATTGTGAAGAGTTACTGATTAGATCATAACTGTCAATTCGCTATTGGTTCTTCTGTAATTTTCTGCAGAAATTGTAATTCTCTAAACATTGCCTAGTAGGCGAAGTTTAGAAACATGGGTCTCGAATTTAAAAAACTCCTAGCTCCCTTATAAATTTCCTGTAAGCAAGTGAGACACCATCTGGTCCCTTCAGATGCAGCTCCTCGGTCAAATCTAGAGGTAGCTCCTCAGGCCGTTGGTTCTCGACTATCATGCGGTCTTGCTCCGTCAAAAGAGCATAAACGTCCTCTTGTTTTCCCCCGTCCGAGAGTTTAGGTTCGTAGTTTCTCGCCGCTAAAAAGTATCGCGTGCACTCTCCAGCCGAATGCGGCGTACAGACAAAGGCCAACACCTCATTTCTGCCATCAGATTCCTCTTTTTCCAGGTATATGGAAAAAGGTCGATATAGTCGATATGTTCTCTTGAATGAGACCGCATGGGTTTTATCCGGGAGGCTAAAGTAGTGAAATCGCAGTTCTTCGCCATGTCGTTTCACATCGATGTCGGGTGTTCGAGGGTGACTGCGATTACCAAGAATTCCTTCATGGACCCAAGGGAAGTGTGCTAGGTCAACAAAATTTTCGATTGCTCGGGCTGCGCTGCAATGCCATACCCTCCGGTCACGCAATACAACCTTGAACGTCTGATTCTCAAGCAGCGGAAATTCAGGGATTGGAGTACTAGGATCATCAGACATACAAACCCAAATCACTCCATAACGCTCTTGAACTTGGTAAGTGGTCAAACAAGCTTTCTTAGGGATAGGATGATCCTCTGGAATTGAGGGAATCCGAACACACTTGCCATCAGCACTATAGGCCCAACCATGATAAGCGCAAATAAGATTTTTTCCCTCTACCCACCCCAGAGACAAAGGGGTTCCACGGTGGATGCAAAGATCGTGATAGGCCGCAAGGGAGTTATCCAATCGGCATACGATTATTGGTTCGTCCAGGAGCCTTAAAGCAACCGGTTTTGCCTTAATGTCTTCAGAAAAAGCAACCGGATGCCAGTAGGTTCTTAATGCAGGCCATAGATCACTCTCGTGCATAGTTACTTCGCTTTCAGACTTCAAAAAAAGTTAAAACTTCTAATCCTAAAATTGCTAAGACTTCCAAAAATTAGCCTGCCATATTCACTTCAATCTGATGGACGATAAATCTGGATCTCTAGTGATTTGTTCTGGGGGCCACTGCAGCCGCCTGGGCACGCGGACACCGCAACAATGGAGTCTATCTCCGCATATAGTTCAACGTAATCCCCTTTCTTTGCATCCGGTTCGAGGAAGAAAAGTCGGCCCTGGTCATCAACACCAGTGGTCATGAAAATATTGAAGGCATCATGGACATAATCTGGTGTCAGATCAAAATCGGCAATAGCCTGCGCCAGGTTGTCTTGACAGTTCGGACGTCCCCTCTCCCCTGTCAGCATCTCGAAATATCGTTCGTTGCACCTTGAGAAAAGCAGATCGTGCGATGCAGCGCCATGCGCAAGAGGTTGATGGTCAACCGTATCCGAAATAATAGTGAACATTGGCCGCATATTCGGAGGGGTGCTCCAAAGCTGTCCTCCAATCGTAAGATGAGACCCAAGAAAGATTCTCGTCCGTCCGGACCAAAACATCTCACGGGGATTTTCCTTCGAAAATGCGTTGAAGTCTGCAACCTGCGGCCCCTCAAAGTCTGCGATTCGTAGGATCTGCCCCTTCTCGACAACGAATGCTCTTCCACTTTCCTTCGGAATGAAAAACTCCTGAAGGAGTTCCCTTTTTTCTGCCTTCTCCATTAGTTGGCGATAAAGTTCATCATCTTTTTGGTGAGTTTTCGGATCCTGATATATCTCTTCACCACTCATCACCCATCTCCTGAATCCCGGAACTTTGAAAGCACTTTATCTCGAATGAAAAAGGCGGCCTATGCAGCCGCCCAAATACCAGAGACTCAACAATTCCGAAGGCACTGTATTACCTATTTCTTCAATGGTGCTCCATTTTCTGCCCAAACGGCAGCAACTTCATCCGCTTTCACCACTCGACCAAAACAGCTTCGGATATTTTCCACAGTACCGTTATGAAACTCCCTGGATGTCGTCGCACAGCAGTCCTCAACCAAAACAACATTGTAATCCAACATGAAACCCTCCCGCGCAGTACTTTCAACACAAATATTCGTGGCCACTCCGGTCATGACGATATTGTCAATTTCCAGGTTGCGCAGTATTAGGTCAAGGTTAGTTGCTGTAAAACCTCCGAAACGATTTTTCGTTAAAAGAATATCACCTTCCTTCGGATCAAATCCTTCACAGAGTTCCGCCCCCCAAGACCCTTCGTCTACAATGGGGGTGGAATCAGGGCCAGAAAGCAACTCATCTAATCGTCGCTTAGCAGGCCAATCGTCATGGGGGGAGCGCGCTACACGAAAGATAACAACCTGGCAACCTGCCTCCCTTGCATTGTCCATAAGGGAGAGTAGGCGTGGCATGATTGTCTGGATTGGCTCCATGTCTGTTCCAAGTTTTCCGAAAGCTCCTTCCGAGTGACAAAAATCGTTTTGCATATCTATCACTATTAGTGCTGATTTAGTGGGATCCACCCATTCAGCCAAATTAGTTACGTCTTTCACTGAAGTCTCCTTTCTACGAAAATCGAAAGGCACCCTACAGACATCTCCATCTTTCCGTCGGGGAACCTGCACCCAGTCTAGGTGAACTTCCCACAGTGACACAAGAGAAATTCCAGTAGGTATAAAAGTAAAGAGGGAAACAAAAGCTCTGCGATGCTATTCCCAACGGTTGATCTGATTTGGAACGCACTTTAGAATGAGCGAACTTTCTGGTTTGGTATCCATCCTAGTAATCAATTGGGGGAAGTTCGCCATGACAACGGGCGCTGAAAGAGTTGAGGGAGAAATCCTCGAAGATAAAATAATTGAACCCCGCGGGCATTACGCGCAGGAAATCCGGGCCGGAGAGGTTCTCCGCCTTATAGATATCGAAGGTCAACAAGTTGCAGACTTTCTCGCTTTCAACCTCAATCGACTGGAAGAAAGGCTCTCCCCCGAAAACACGATCAATCTCAATGGGCATATCTATCCTACCGTTGGCTATACCTTATTTTCTGATGAAGCTAGCAAGCTAATGACCATCACTGAGGATACATGTGGCGTTCACGACATGCTTGCGGGTGCATGTTCCCGTTTCACTAACGAATACCGCTACGGTGTCAAGGATACCCCAAACTGTCGAGACAATTTCGCTGCGGCTGTGGAACCCTGGGGGCTCGGATGGAAGGACGTGCCTTATAACATGAATGTATTTATGAACTGCCCCGTTGAATCGGACGGCAGCTTTAGCATCCAAGAGCCCAAATCAAAAGCAGGGGATCACATCGATTTCCAAGCAGATATGGACGTTCTCGCTGCCTTGTCCAACTGCCCTCAGGAAAGGAATCTTTGTAACGCGGGCATCCTGAAACCCCTGCGTGTTATTCACTACAGACCCTGATCAAACGAGAGTTTTTTAGATAGTCTCATTTTAGATGGGAAAGACCAGAACTACGCTTTTCCGTCGAGTATTCGGAATGGCTTGGAGACCTCGCCGAGCTACCTATGAATGGAGAAGATCATGCGTGGCTATAAGAACCCAGAACTGCTCTGGACTCCTGAGGGATTACGTCAAACCTTGGATAGTAGCCCGCCCCTCATCATTGATACCCGGACAACGCATGAGTACGTGGAGGGACACATTCCGGGGGCTGTGCACTTCGATCTTTTTGGCTTAAACGTACGTCACACAGGACCCGAGTCTCTGGACTCATTCTTGTGGATGATGGAAGGTCTTTTTGGAAATCGGGGTGTAGATCACAATGTAACAGTTGTTATCTACGATGCACAAACTGGTGTCAGAGCAGCGAGGGCGTTTTGGTTTCTGGAATATTTCGGGCATGAAGACACACACGTCTTAGACGGCGGATTTGACGCATGGGAGATGGCCGCCCACCCAGTCAGTCAAGAACCGATTAAGCCAAAAAGCGTAAGCTTCAAGGCCCGCCCCGTCCCCGAGCGTCTTGCCACAGCTGAAAGCATCTTAAAGAGTCTGGAGGATGATCTCAGTGTCATCATAGACACCAGAACCGATGGTGAGCATGACGGAACAGAAGTTCGTGCCAGACGAGGCGGAGCAGTCCCGGGAGCTATTCACATCGAATGGAAACACAGCATAGAAAATGGGGCTTACAAAAACGCCGACGAACTAACGGCACTTTACGAGGGGAGCGGCATCTCAACCGACAAGGAAGTGTCTGCCTACTGCCAAGGTGGCTACCGATCTGCACATACCTACTTAGCCCTCCGTCTTTTAGGATATGAAAAAGTTCGGAATTATGTCTCTTCCTGGGCTGAGTGGGGAGAGCGGGAAGAACTACCGATCGAGAAACCATAAAGGCAACTCATCGCCAAGAGGCTATTTTCCCCTAGGTGATCACCCGCTCTTCCTCCAAATTATTCTCTCAAACTCTATATACGTGCGGGCCCGCCTCTGAGTCTTTTTAACTTCCTACTGGTAGTCTTCATGTTTTTCTT
>CAYTIB010000050.1:0-39358 GCA_964437725.1 uncultured bacterium
TGAGGATTGTGACATTATTCTTCTCACTCACGGCCACTTCGACCACGTTGGTGATACAGTCGAAATATCGAAGGCTCACAAGCCAACCCTCGTTGCTCAGAACGAGTTGGCAATCTGGCTAGCCGGACAGGGAGTGGAGAATGCTAGTGGGATGAATAAGGGGGGTGCCCAAAAGGTAGGAGAGATCAAGTTTACCATGACACATGCCCAACACAGTTCATCGGCAGATGACAATGGCAAGCCTATATACCTTGGCGAATCCGCAGGCTATGTGGTGGAATTCGAAAACTCCTACAAAGTTTACTTCGCCGGTGACACCAACGTCTTCGGAGACATGAGCATTATTCGTGAACTATATAACCCAACCATAGCCGTACTCCCTATTGGAAGTCACTTCACAATGGATCCCAAAGAAGCCGCCTATGCATGCCAGCTGCTGAAACCCCGCATTGTCATCCCATGCCACTTCGGAACTTTTCCACTGCTAACGGGGACGGTGGAAGAATTCACTCAGCTAACGATGGAGGAAACAAACCTCGAAATAGTAGATTTTCAACCGGGAGAAACAAAAGAGTTCTAGTTCACAAAACATCAAGTAGAGCTAAGGAGCAAAACGACTTAAAAAGTGACTCAAGTAGTCAATCCAAGAACGTCTGCCATGGAGTAGATACCTGCGGGTTTATCCAGAACCCATCTCGCAGCGCGCAAAGCACCACGAGCAAAATTGTCTCGGCTATGAGCACGGTGAATGATCTCGATCCGCTCTCCTATTCCACCAAACATAACAGTATGTTCACCTACAAGATCACCCGCCCGAAGGGTCATCACACCAATTTCAGATTTGCTTCTCTCCCCTACTTGGCCATGCCTTCCGTAAACTCCTACCTCAGCCAGTTCCCGTCCTAATGCTGTTGATGCCGCCTCCGCAAGTGCTAGGGCTGTGCCACTGGGAGCATCCTTTTTAAAGTGATGATGAGCCTCCACCAGTTCTACATCAAAATCCTCTCCTAGCAGTTGAGCGGCCACTTTGACCAATTCAATAGCTACATTCACTCCTACACTCATGTTTGGAGCCACCACAGCCCGTAACTGGTCTCCCAGATTCAACATCGCTTGCTTCTGTTCCGGTTCAAATCCCGTTGTCCCAATCACGGATGCCTTCCCTAGCGAAGCAGCACAGCTTGCATTCTCTAAAGAAGGACCTGGAGCCGTAAAATCCAAGACAACCTCACATTTCTCAATTGCGTCTGCTACATTCTCGGAAACAAGAACGCCCAATGAACCGACACCGGCAACCGTACCTACATCCTTACCAATAGAGGGATGCCCAGAAATCTCACAAGCACCCGCAAGTTCAAAATCATCTGACTCACAAATTGCACGAATATTACAACTACCCATCCGACCACCTGCACCCACAACGGTTGCTTGGATCAAGGCCGAGCCTCCCCCATTCGTTCGATCCGTGCTTGCTCCATTCCATTAGGTGAGATTATCTTCCGAGCACTAATCATAAGATGAGAGACACGACGATCCTGAACCGAATCCAGGATGCGACGCGCCACATCCAATTGATAGTCATCCTTCGAACCCAACCTGACAGGAACGCTAGACGAAGTTCCGCGTCGGTCCGGTTGGGTTTCTTCACCAGACGGCATCTTCTTGATTCTCTTGCTCTTCCCTGCAGGAGGAGTTTTGCCTTTCTGACGTAGAAGTTCCCTCTCCAATACCAGGTTGCCACTTCGGGCATCTCCAGGTTGTCGGACGATAAGATCCGGCAAAATCCCCTTGGCCTGAATCTCGCGTCCCTTTGTAGTGTAGTAAAGCGCAGTAGTCACTCGGAGGCCCGAACCGTCACTCAATGGAACTATAGTCTGGACAGAACCCTTACCGAACGTTCTCGTTCCAATGACCAAAGCCCGGTGCAAATCCTGCAAGGCTCCTGCAACAATTTCTGATGCACTCGCGCTTCCCGAATTCACGAGAATGACCATTGGGATCCTATCGTAGGGACCAACCCGCTTATCGATAAACCGCATATTGTGCTCAGGTCGCTTTCCCTTTGTGTAAACAATCATGGAACCCTTATCCAAGAACAAATCAGAAACTTTAACGGCCTGGCGTAACAATCCACCAGGATTGTTACGGAGATCAAGGATCAAACCTCGGGCATGGCCATCCTCCAGCATATTTATTGCTTTAAGTAAGTCACCATAGGACGACTCGACAAAACTTCGCAAGCGAACATATCCGACCTTCCCCGACAACATTTTCACCTTGACGGTCTGAATTTGGATGATATCGCGAATAATTGGAAAAATGTACGGTTGATCAAAATTCTTCCGCCTTACACGAATCGTTACAGCTGTACCCTTCGGCCCCCGCATTCTCCGAACGGCTTCGAAGAGAGAAATGCCCTTTGTGTCAAAGTCATCTATTCTGGTAATGTGATCGTTAGCTTTGACTCCCAGGCGGCTTGCGGGGGTACCTTCAATCGGAGAAACAACTGTCAGTTTTCCGTCTCTAATCATGATTTCAATTCCGATACCTCCAAACTCTCCCCTTGTCTCCATCCGTAGCTCTTTAAAAAATTCAGGTGTCATGAGGGCACTATGGGGATCGAGGTCCTTCATCATGCCTCCGATCGCCACATATGCTAATTCTCGCGACTTTTTCTTTTCTGGATAATAGGCATGTCGCACTACTTCAAAAGTACGTTTGAAGGATTTGACACCTCCCCCGTGGCTATCCACACCAGGGATCTCAACAACCTTATCGCCAATCCGCCAAGTAGTAATTCCATTCTTTTCAGTTCGCTGAATAGGACTTACACCCTTTTCAGATTCCACCTTTTCATAAATCGCATCTAGCGCACCCCGAATAAGCTTCGATGGTTGTGGACTCGCGTAGTGATTTTTTTGAAGAACCGAAACGGCCTCTTCGACAACACGAAAGGGAGTTTTTACCAGACCCCACGCGGAGGCAGGCAAAGTCTTCCAAACATTCCAGGTAGCACCTGAAGGAAAACTGAACCAAATTATGGCCACAAGCAACAAGAGGGTCAAAACCCTGCTCTTTGCCTCTGATGGCTCCGAACGATGAACCAAAATTCCCACTCCTTAATGAGGCTATCTGTTCAGTTCTTCCCACGGCCAAGACAAAACAAAAGAGAGTCTTTAAAAATTTCTCAGTTCATCAACCCATACATCTTCATCGTCGCAACAAGTTTTTCACGAGAACTCTCACCCATTTGAGATAACGGCAGGCGCAGATCCCCTTGAATCTTGCCCATCAGGCTCAAGGCCGTCTTTACAGGAATGGGGTTAGCCTCGTAAAACATCGCAGCGCTCAGCGGCCGAAGTTTGTAGTGTAAATTCCGAGCCTTCTGCCAGTCGCCTTCTTCCGCCGCATCACACATCTCAGCCATATCCTTAGGGACAACATTCGCTGTAACCGAAATAACTCCTCGACCTCCAACCGAATACATCGGAAATACCACAGAGTCTTCACCCGACAACACAGTGAAATCCTCAGGGCATAATCCGATAACATCACTTGCTTGGGCTAACGACCCTGTTGCTTCTTTTATTCCCACAATATTTGGAATCTCAGCCAAGCGAGCGACAGTCTCAGCCTCCATATTAACTACCGTCCGACCTGGTACGTTGTACAAAATGATGGGAATATCTACGGTTTCTGCAATCGCTTGGAAGTGTTGAAACATCCCTTCTTGAGTAGGCTTATTGTAATAAGGAACAACTAGCAAAACCCCGTCTGCCCCAGCCAACTTAGCGTGCTTGGTGCGCTGGATGGCCTCCTGGGTTGAATTGGACCCGGACCCCGCAATCACCGGAATTCTTCCATTCACAACCTCCAGAGTAAAATCCACCACTCGATCGTGCTCCTCATGTGAAAGAGTGGCCGACTCGCCAGTTGTCCCGCAGGAAACAATTCCATGCGTCCCGCTTTCGATATGCCACTCAATTAGCCTTTGTAACGCTTCCTCATCCACGCCGCCATTTTTGAACGGCGTAACGATGGCGACATTCGACCCGTGAAACATGATAGTTTCCCCTTTGCCAGAGTATCAAACCGCCCTTTATATCCAGGCCTCTTCGTTCATTGACCCCTCATAAACCAGGGCCGTATCTCCTTCCAGGTAAACATCTGAGTATTGATCACCCAATTCTTGAAAACTAATTTTGAGTGTCTCACCACTTTGAGTCAAAACTCCCACGGGAGGATCAGTATGCCCTAGCTTCGATGAGACAAGAGCGGATGCTACCGCACCTGTTCCACAAGCCAAAGTCTCTTCCTCAACCCCCCGTTCGTAGGTACGGATAGCGATATTTCGACGATCAATTACCTTAGCAAAATTCATATTGGTCCCGGCCGGATGAAAATGAGCATGCTGCCGCACACCACGGCCTACTTTCACTACGTCACAGTCGTTGAGTTCTTCGACGAGTTCCACCGCGTGCGGTACACCCGTATTTAGGGTGTGTAAGTGCAAATTCTGACCATCCACCATAATCCTGACATCCCACTTCATGGAAGAGGGATCCGTCAACCGGACCTTCACTCTCTTACCTTTAACCTCCGCCGAGATGACTCCGACATCCGATTCGAACTCCAACTCCGCCGGAGCAATCCCTAATATGTGAGCCCACCGTGCGGCACAGCGACTGCCATTACCACACATTTCAGCTCGGCTACCATCTGCATTGAAAAAGTGCCAACGAAAATCGGCTCGATCACTATCTTCCAGCAAAATGAGACCATCAGCACCAACAGATTGCGCTCTTCTACAAACAAGTGGAACAATATCACCGACTTTATTTGGATCCAAATGATGAGGACGATTGTCGATCAAGATAAAATCATTTCCACTTCCTTGCATTTTCACGAAAGGAATGGAAGTCATTTATTTTCCGCTCCGTCGTCGAATTCTGAAACCACTTTCGTGCCTGGAAATCTTTCTTGTTCGAGAAACTCCGGCACCGTTTCACCACGAATCAAGTCTTGGAAAGTCTCTCTTTTCCGGATGACATGATATTCTTTTCCATGCACAAGAACCTCTGCGGGCTTAGGTCGTGCGTTGTAGTTGGAAGCCATTGCGAAACCGTAGGCTCCCGCACTCATGACGGCAAAAAGATCCCCGGACTCAAAGGCAGGAAGCTCCCTATCTTTGGCTATAAAGTCACCACTTTCACATATCGGGCCAACCAGGTCAGCCACAGATCGGGGTCGAGAGGCAACAGCCTCCAAAACAGACCGGATCTCATGAAAGCTTTCATATAAGCTTGGTCTAATCAGGTCATTCATGGCAACATCCACGATATAAAACTGCTTCGCTGGTGTCTTCTTCCCATAAATCACGCTGCCAAGCAAAATACCAGCATTACCCACCAAACTTCTACCAGGCTCAAACAAAAGCGTACATCCAATTTCCCGTATAAACGGGCCAATTTTCTCAGCCAGTTCGAAAACTGTCGGAGGTGATTCCTGATCATAGGTTATTCCCAAGCCACCTCCCAAGTTGATATACCGGATGTTGATACCCGCAGAACGTAGTTGGCTCACCAAGTCCAATACCCGTTCTGTTGCATCCTCGAACGGCCCAGTCGTGGTGATCTGAGACCCAATATGGGAATGAACCCCTAAAACCTCAATCCAAGGAAATTCTGCTGCCCGGCGATACTCATCAAGTGCAGTCTGAATATCGATACCAAACTTGCTCTTTTTCATTCCCGTAGAGATATAAGGATGAGTCTTCGGGTCGACCTCCGGATTCACCCTAAGGGCAACCGGTGCTTTACGTCCAAAACCCTCAGCTACTCGGTTAATTTCGTCCAATTCCTGAGAGGATTCGACATTGAACATAAGAATCCCCCGTTTCATTGCAACAATTATCTCGTCGACGGACTTACCAACCCCTGCAAAAACAATTCGTTCAGCCGGAATACCTGCCTGCAAAGCCCGATATAGCTCCCCCGCCGAAACCACATCTATCCCGCTGCCCATGTTGCCCAGTAGCCTTAAAATCGCGAGATTACTGTTAGCTTTCATAGCGAAGCAAATGATATGAGGCAAATTCGCGAAAGCCTTATCGAAATCCATAAACTGACGAGTAATGTGTTCTGCACTGTAAACGTAACACGGAGTACCCACCCGCTCAGCAACCTCCCGTAGCAAGACACTCTCACACATCAATTCGCCGTTTTTGTAGCAAAAAGTCTCCACGTTCAAATCCTTCAATCTATTTGATTCAAAATGGGATAGAATGAATTCAGGTTAGCATAGTACCTAATTTCCGGTCAATCCAACGAAAATTCTTCTGCCGAAACAGAAGAAGGTGAAAATCTGTCACCTGATTGCAGGAAGAATTGGTTTTTTCGGGGTTTCTGGAGGTCCTTTTTTCCCACACCCAATTACGCTACATGTGAAGAGCAAACTTAGGATGAAAATTGCAGTAAGGAGTCGGCGCATCGTTTTTTCTCCCTCCTAATCATCCTCTTCACATTAGACGGAGCCGTGCCCCCCGGCAAGTCCCTTGCTTTCAAGGCTTCATCCAAAGAATACCTTTTTAGAATATCCTTCCCAAAGGACTTTGAGAACCTTCGAAGAGCAGGAAGGCTCAGATCCGACAGTTCAGTCCCTGACTCTTCACAATACCGAACAATCCTACCTACCACTTCGTGGGCCTTACGAAAGGGGACTCCTTGAATAGAAAGATAATCGGCCAATTCTGTCGCCAGGGAAAAATCGGCCTTGGCCGCATCCCTCATTTTCAACTTCTGGCTCTCCGTAATCTCAACACCCTCAACCAGATTGGTCAAAACAAACAGGCTACTAAGTAACGTATCCGCGGTATTGAACAAAGGCTCCTTGTCCTCCTGAAGATCCCGATTGTAAGCCATCGGCTGGGATTTCAAAATCGTCAGAAGACTCATAAGAGACCCATACACCCGACCTGTTTTTCCCCGAACAAGCTCAAGTACATCTGGGTTCCGTTTTTGCGGCATCATAGAGCTACCAGTGCAATAAGCTTCAGGCAACGTAATGTAATCAAACTCGGCTCCAGACCAAATGATCCACTCTTCTGTTAGACGGCTCAAATGCATCATTATTAGCGAAGCCGATGATAAGAATTCGACTGCAAAATCCCTGTCAGAAACAGCATCTAAGCTATTTTGAGAGACCTTTCGGAAACCTAGCAATTCGGCAAGGCAAGCCCTATCTATTGGTAACCCTGTTCCACTCAAAGCACCGCTACCAAGGGGAAGGACATCCATTCGCCTCATACAATCAGACATTCGATCCCCATCGCGATTCAGCTGCTCAACGTACGCAAGTACGTGATGCGCAAAAAGAACAGGCTGGGCCCGGCGCATATGTGTGTAACCCGGCATTACCACTTCGACATACCGATGTGCCAAATTGAGCAGGGCGCTCTTGAGCCCAAGAACTTGTATTTGGGCATTGGTTAGAACATCTTTAAGATATAGACGGATGTCGAGTGCGACCTGATCATTTCGGCTTCGTCCAGTGTGCAACTTTCCTCCAACCGATCCAATATCTTCAATCAACCTGGCTTCGATATTCATATGTACATCTTCTAGTCCAGATTCGAACTTGAATTTCCCCGACTCGACATCTTTCCTAATACCCTCTAATCCTAGGACAATTCTTCGTCTCTCTTCTTTTTTAATAATCCCGCATCTGGCTAACATCTCAGCGTAAGCGATACTCCCTTGGATATCGTAAAGAGCCAACCGTTGATCAAACGACACCGACTCGGTAAACATCTCCACCAATTTTGTCGGGCCCTCACGAAATCTTCCGCCCCAAGGCTTTGTTTTAATCTTTCGGGCTTTTGCCATCAGTTAGTCCACCCTGTAGCAAGGTTCCAAAATCTTCTCTCGCACGTTCTATGTGAATAGTGAGCCAAAATTTTGTTCGACTAACTCACAAGGCATTCTCAATAGAAAGGCGAGTGACAGGAGGAATGGAAGCTTTTCCATTTTAAACGTGATAATCGGAATCCGTTTGCTCTTCAAAATTTGCATC
The DNA here is from genome assembly GCA_964437725.1 of uncultured bacterium. Lineage (GTDB taxonomy): Bacteria > UBA8248 > UBA8248 > JACPRG01 > CAYTIB01. The sequence goes on from CAYTIB010000050.1 coordinate 8,071, forward strand.
ATGCTCGTACTTTTTGATTTCTATCTCATTACCGTCAGGATCGTAGAAATAAGTTGCGTAACCCTCTCCCAAGGCACCAGAATTCACTTCCTGCCTTCGAATGGTGACACCGTTCGATTCACATCGGTCGACTACAGCGTCATACGAAGACGCACTCATTCTAAAAGCTAGATGATGTATCCCCGATCGGGGTTTTCGGATCTTCTCACTGTAACGTCCATCTTCATGTCTGAATAAAACGAGAATCTCCTCACCAACGTGAAACACAGCTTGATAACGACCATCAGGTAGCTGCCGTGTACTTGAATAATCCAATCCTAAAATATCTCGGTAGAAATCAAGGGACCGCTCTAGCTCTGTAACGGCCAAAGCAACATGATCATAGAAAACGTTCATGGAGTCTCTCTTGTATCGAAAGGCATAGAATCTTATCCCCAATATCCCCTAACGTTTCAAACTATACATCCAACTCCTTCATGTGTTCCCAAAACTGATACTTAATTTGATAAGGGTAATAAGGAAACTGAGGCGCCTTACCAGACATCGCATCCAACCGTACCCACAGGAAGAAAAACTTTCTCCTGACGAGTGCATTACGGAGAAAATCGGATAAATCAGTCTGATTCGAGGATTCTTCTGTTTCGCTAATCCCAAACCCTTCGGCAATTTTAAGGAAGTTTGTGTTTCCTTGGTTTACCATGGGTTGTTTCCCGGTTAACTCATAAGCCAGATTGTCCATGATAATAACGCCTAGGTTATCCGGACGATGCTGAGCCACCGCAGCCAAGACACCGAGATTCATCAATAAACCACCATCGCCCTCTACAGCAATAACCTGCTCATTTGGCCGAGAAAGTGCCAGTCCCAAACTAAAAGGCAAGGCATGACCCATCGGTCCACTTAAGTAAAAATTTCCAGGTCGGTGATAAACCGAATGCCAGAGAAGAGTTTGAGATCCAACATCCGTCACAACCAACTCATTCCCTACGTGCTCGGCCAAAGTTTCGAAAGCCTCCAGCTGGTTCATGACTCCGCTCCAAAGGTTTCTTTCGTTATCATTAAGGCAATCGGCTTCTGACTAGCTTCAGCAAGCGTGTATGCATCTTCCACAGTATTCTGCCTAACAAAATCCGACGGGAGAGGAAAACACTGGACCCCTACTTGTTCTAGAATTTTCTCCGCATTTCTACCCTTTTCAACGTCATAGAATGCCCAATCTCCAATCCTCCCGCGATCAGAGATGATAATCAAAAATGGAATTCCATATGAGATGGACAAAGTAGCTATCGCCCCCGAGCTATTCATAACCCCTACATTCTGAATGATCATAGCCGAACGCATTCTTCCTGCCGAAGCCCCGCTACAGATACCGATACCGTCCTCCTCTCGGGCCACAGGCACATGGATCATGCTCGAATCCTCTGCCACTAATGAAATCAGACCTTTAATCCAGGAATCTGGCAAAGTGACACAGAGGCGCACATCAACCGCCTTCAGCTGCTCGTATAACTGTTCGGACCAACTCACATCTCGCTCCTGGGATCTAAACTCCCCAACCTCCCACCGAGTCCTATGATAGCACTTAAAAATAGTTGGTTCACCGGGCAAACGTTCCCTATAAAACTACTCAGGAATGATTTTTTCATGTTTCATAGATTCCATGATCTTTCTAGCCAAAAACGCATTACCTTCGGATGTAAGATGAACAGCATCTTGAAACATATCAAGTGAGAAACCACCAGTTGCTACTGAAGCGTCGACTACAACCGCTTGTTTTGACCTTGCGGCTGCATCCACCAAACGGAGTACCTTTTTATAGAACCCGGGTTCCCAACCTTGCTCAGGTGCCGTCGAACCTGGAATAAGGTTCTTTCCTGCCTTTCCCCTTGGCAAAATTGGCTGCATCACCACAAAGACCCTAGCCCCCTCGGACCTGCATTGCTCGATGATATCTTCAAGATAACTCCGGTAATCCGCAAAAAGAACAAAAAGCTTGGCAAAGATGGAACGCTCATCAGAAAAATACGTGAATTTCTCTGATATCGTTAAAAAAAGAACGCTCCGTTGCTCCAAAAGTTTTCGTAGGTGAATCAACGGACGACGCCATCCTTCATTGGCGACGACAAAATAATGGTTAAACATACTCATAATGAGAATTAGGTCTGGCTTAAGAGGAAGGATCTCCGGCCTAATTAGGTGAACTAGATGCGAGGGTGCGTGACCGGGTATACCAGCGTTAATCACTTCAAAACGATTGGAGCCTAAACGATGATTCAACTCTCTTTGGAGGATTGCAGGATAGGTCTCATGGTCCAAATTCATTGCCCCAAATGTTGAAGAACCACCAATTGCGACAATCCGATAAACCCCTAGATCCTTTTTCTTAGAGATATCATTTCCTCGGAAACCTCGCTGGTTAATCTTAATTGGAATCTGATCAGTCTCACCGGCAATCTTCCTCATCCCAGGCTGCAAAAGACGATACTTTCCCTTTTCCCGAAATGGATAAATTAGAACCCTTGCCTTCTCTGTCGAGCCAAAATTCCAATGGAAACCATAAAGGAGCCATTTTTTAGGACTATAAGACATTGCTAGACGCACACGCTGAAACCCTTCAGCCAAAACCAATAGTGCCAAGAGAACCAAACCGGAAAAAATAATATTTTTAAGTGTCTGTTTCATGACTCGTTCGGTTTCCTGCTCTTCGCTGCAAACCAAAAACTCAACAAAAGGCTAAACCCCATCACTACCAAAAGAAGCCAAAACACAGGGAATAAGGAAGACGCCAGAATCCCTTTCAGTGAAATGGCAGTGTCCGAAGCGAAACTGTCCATGACTCCAGGGCGCAACAGGTCCCGGGCACTCGCTATAGAATCAAGGACTCTAGGTTCGGAAGAAGCCTCACGAAAAGCGGAGAGTCGCAATGTCAAACCGCGACTCATCACTCCACCCATAATACCAACGGCGATCGCGCCTCCTAGCTGCCGGAAAAGAAAGGTAGAAGAAGTCACAACACCCAAATGCATTTTAGGGACACTAGTTTGCACAATCGTAAGAAGTACCGTAAAGATGAAGCCCATCCCAATTCCTAGAATCGTCATGGCACCGCCAACCTGCAAATAGGTCGCATCCACGCCTAATAAAGATAGAGTAACGTATGCTAGAAAAAGGAACACAAAACCAAAGGCAAGAAGCCATTCCAGGCTAATCCGCCCGATAAGTAAAGCGATCCCAACAGAGCTAGAAAGGGTCCATCCCAGGCTCATCGGTATCAGTACAGCACCAGCCCCAATCGCAGTGGCCCCGATCACACCCTGGTAAAATAGTGGAACGTAAGCCGTAGCCGCAAAAAATCCTGCACCCGTCAACAACCCAAATAAACTCGCAAAAGCAAATTTTCGGATTCGAAATAGAGAAAGAGGCAGAATCGGTTCCTCAGCTTTTGATTCATTCCAAATGAATAGGGCCAACAACCCCAGGCTCACTATTAGCAGAAGACCGTCAAGCAAGCCAAAAGGCTTAGTGTCGCCTTGTCCGGTAACAAGCAGCAGGGAAACAATTCCCCCAAGCAAAGTAACTCCTCCCAAATAATCCGGCCGTCCTCGACTTCGCACGCCATGGCTCTGTCCCAATCCGGAGATTACGAAGGCAGCTGCAACAAAACCTGTAGGAATATTTATATAAAAAATCCATCTCCAAGAAATCTGCTCAACTAGAATTCCACCGATTAGAGGACCAGCAATAGCCGCAGTTCCCCAGACAGCATTCATTATTCCCATCGTACGGCCAAGGCGTTCGGGCGGAAACAACACGCCTAAAACCGTTAAGCTCAAAGCCATGAGTGAACCACCGCCTATTCCTTGGAATCCTCTAAATACAATCAACATCTGCATATTTTGAGACATTCCGCATAAGACAGAGGCAACAACGAAGATTCCAATAGCTACAAGGTAAACACGACGAATCCCGTACATGTCAGCCAATTTACCAAATATTGGAGTTGCAACCACGGAAGCCAAAAAGTAGCTGCTAAATGCCCAACTATAGATGTGTATTCCACCCAGAAAACCAACGATGGTTGGCATCGCCGTACCCATAATTGTGATATCAAGTGCTGCAAGAAAAGTCCCAAGCGCCACGCCTATAACGGTGAGGTTTACGCGCGCCTTTGAAATTTCCTGAGTTCCGCTATCTGCAGCCTTCACAGGCGCTGAAATTTCGCCAACTCTTGATTTTCGAAACTTATTCCCCAAAGGTAGGTTTCATCCTTCCTGTGTGCACTCCACCAAAAAAACAGTCGATCGTGACATCCCATCTACTTGTGCTTCAAACGGACACAACTTCTTTGATTTCACCGATGCAAATCAAAAAGGACCTTGGCATTTCCCTCCAGAACAGCATTAAGCTCAGGCTCAGATAACGACACAACTTTCTCGACAGTACCAGCTGGATCGGGATCCGCCATGTCATAAGGGTAGTCGCTCCCAAGACATACATGGTCCACACCAACGGACCGGATTACAAATTCGAGCGTGGGAGGATAAAAAACCATCGATCCAAGCCAGATCTGTCGCAGGTATTCACTGGGAGGTCGAGTGATCGTAGCACTCGTATCATCCCTTGCCTCGAAAGCATGGTTCCAACGTCCTCGGAGAAACGGTGTCGTCCCACCACCGTGGGTGTAAAACGCCTGGAGCCGGGGAAAGCGCTCGTAGACCCCACTTAATACCATCCGGGCCAAATTTAAGGTTTGGTCGAAAGGGAAACCACATATGTTCGATAGGTGATAGTCTTCCATCCCTGCCAAGGAGGGCGGAAAAGCAGGGTGGATAAACAAAGGAACTCCCAGTTCTTGGGCCGCATCATAGAGCGGGTCAAATTTCCGATCGTCCATGTAACCTCCATTTACATTAGACGTGAGAAATATCGCCCGGGCTTCAAGCTCTTTCACAGCCCGCTGCGCCTCTAGGACAGCCCTATCGATATCTTGCAAAGGAACAGTGGCTGTGGGAAAGAATTTACCCGGATAATCCTTTGCCATCCTTGCAAGATGATTGTTTACGACAGAAAGATAATCTGCTGTAAAGGATGCGTCTTTTTCAAAGAAACAGTGGCTCGGGGCAATCGTAATCAGCTGTGCATCTATGCCTTTTTCCTTCATCCATTCTAGCCGAAGCTCCACCTCAAAGAACCCCGCCTCGGCACCCAGTTTTCCGCCTTGTCCAAAATCAACAATCATTCCGCCTTGGCCGTCGTCGGAAACTGTCACCCCCTGACTAGCCCCCTCCTTGACAAGAAACTTTCTCGCATCATCTCCTATGAAGTGATTATGCACATCAATGCTCATCCGGATCCTTCCTTTCGCAGTCATACCCTAACAACCATTCAACCTTAAGGTAACGGAGCTGTGAACCATAAAATTATAGTTTAACTACTGCTGAAGAAGGTTGGTGGAATAGGGAAAATAGTAAGCCAACCAAGTAATAAAATTTCTTTTAAAAAATCCTAAAACCCGGCGCTCCACCTTCCCACAAGAAGGTGGGTTTTATTCGAAAAAAATACCTGAAGAAAAATTAGTCGTCCTTGGGGATAGCACGTGCATAAACTTCACGAGGCTTGACACCATCCGACGGGCCAACGATACCATCCCGCTCCATCATTTCGATCATTCGAGCAGCACGATTATACCCCACACGTAGTCGGCGTTGGATCATGGAAATACTGGCCTGGGATGTCTTGGCCACCAATTCCACAGCCTCATCAAACTTTTCATCATACTGGTCTTCATCAGCACCTTCGTCGAGCACTAATCCACTAACTGCAGAAAAAAGAGAATCGTCATAATCGGGATTACCCTGCTTCCTCCAAAACTTAACAACTCCGGATATTTCTTTCTCGGAAACGAACGCACCGTGAATACGCACCAGATTTGAAGTTCCTGGTGGCAAAAAAAGCATGTCACCATGACCTAGCAAACGCTCTCCACCGTTGGCGTCTAAAATGGTCCGCGAATCCGTTCGGGAGCTCACCTTAAAAGAAATTCTTGCCGGGAAGTTTGCCTTGATCAAACCGGTTAGCACGTCAACCGATGGGCGCTGGGTAGCAACAATCATGTGGATGCCAGCTGCACGAGACATTTGGGCTAACCGAACAATGGAGTCCTCAACATCCTTTCCGGTCACCATCATCAGATCTGCCAACTCGTCAACCACCACAACAATATGTGGTAGCGGATCTGAAATTTCATCAGCTACTTCATCCCCTAATCCATTCCTCCTATTTTGACGCCCCTCAGCAATCTTCTCGTTGTACCCCATAATGTTTCGAACACCCACATCAGAGAGGAGATGGTATCTCCTTTCCATCTCGGACACTAATCCCTTCAGAACAACGGATGCTCGCTTAGGGTCCGTAACTACGGGCGTGAGCAAATGGGGAATTCCTTCGTACAATGACAACTCCAACATCTTCGGATCAATCATCACCATGCGAAGTTCCTGGGGTGTACGCCGGAAGAGCAATGAGCAAATCATGCTATTCAAACCAACACTCTTTCCTGACCCCGTGGCTCCAGCAATCAGTAGATGTGGAATATCAACTAAATCGGTAATCTCAGGCCGCCCCAAGATGTCTTTACCAAGAGCCATAGGCAGCGAACCAGTGTGCTCTTGAAACTCGCGGCTACCAAGGATCTCTTTTAGATTGACCGCCTCGCGATGATGGTTGGGAATTTCGATCCCAACCGCAGCCTTACCAGGAATAGGCGCCACAATACGAACCGACATTGCCTCCATCCCCAAAGCCAAATCATCCGAAAGGTTAACAATCTTACTAACTTTCACCCCCGACGCCGGAGCATACTCAAACATTGTGACAATCGGGCCATAAAGTACTTGCGAAACCGAGCCTTCAACCCCGAAATCCTGTAATTTACTCACTAGAATTTCAGACCGCTCGGTCAACCTCTCTCGATCTGTTGAGTCCACCGAAGGCTGAGGGTCATCCAGAAGCGAAAGGCCAGGCAAGGCATGGGGAGCCCTCCTTCTCCGCTTCACCGTTTCTATGGGTGCCGCAATCTCTATAACCGGCTGATCCTCCTCAAGTAATCGAGGTCTGGGAGAATCAAAGCCGTTCGTACCCACTCCCATGTCTAACGAAATCTCTTCGATAGCCTGCTCTTCACCCAACGAGATTTCAGATCTGTCTTCAACGGCCAGGTCCAAACATACGGGAACTGGATCCTGGCGAAGAGGCGATGAGGCCTCGTCATGAACGGGTTCTGCTTCAATTTCTCCGGCCCTTACTTTAACTCCCTGACGAGAACCAAAAAATGTCCTCCAGGGAAAAGTCAGAGGATTAAGCTCCGAACCAAAACTAGCAACCAATTGCCCTAAGGAAAACGCTAAACGCTTTATCGAATTGTATGAGCGTCGCAGGTTTTTGCCACAAAATCGAATACCCCACCCCAGAAACCTAATGGCCGCAAGAAAGCATTGCTGAAAAACCGATAGCAAAGTGCAAATCAGATTCGAGAATCTCGCCAGGAAATCGGACAATCCCAAGTTAGCTAATTGGAGAATGGAAAATATTCCAACAGTCGCTAAAACTAAGTACCCCCCCATTGTGCCGAAAAATCGAAATATAGCCGGGGCTACAAGGGCGCCAAACAAACCACCTGCAGGAAATCCAGAACCGAATAGAGGATCAATCTGGCCCTCGAAATCCTGAAGGAGAATCGCCGTGACGATCCCAACAACAACAAGTCCAGTGGCAAGCCTCCACCTGCTCTCAACGCGCCGGCCTCTGATCCAGGAAACACCCACAAATATAAACGCTAGGGGCAAAATCAAAGCCACACTACCTAAAACTTGCCCGATGGTACCCGCCACGTAGGAACCTACTATACCAGCACTGTTATGGACTACCCAGATTTCGGACGGAACACGATTAAACGTTGGATCGGACGGGTGGAAAGAAAAGAACGCAATACACAAAAAAATTGATACCCCGAAGAAAAGGACAGCAAAACCTTCCAAAATCCGGGATTTGTCCAAATTCGGTGCTTTTTCCAATTTCCCTGACCTCGTGGCTCTTTTTTTAAGTACAGAAGCAGAGACCATAAGAAACCCCTTAAATTCAAGAAAACCAAACATTTGACTATGCTATTGTAAACTAAAACATTCAAATAGCAAAGACATTTATTTAGAAAATCGAGCGGGATTTTGGTGCAAAAGATTTCACGGAAATGGAAAAAACAAGTTAGTTAAAGGCTAAATCTATTGTGATGTTAACCAGGCTTCTTTTGGACCAAACCTGATCAGCTAATCGCTATTTTGAGTGAACTAACAAAATCACCTGCCACCTTTAGCTTTTCATCTAAATTTTCTTCGCCCTCCATTGCACTTATCAATGCGCTACCCACGATAACACCATCACAATAACTAATAACCTCCTGAGCTTGGGCAGGTGTCTTTATTCCAAACCCGGCTGCAACAGGGACGTCCGTGAGATCCTTTACCGCATCGAGGCCGTCCTTCAATTCAATAGATAGCTCCTCTCGGGCACCCGTTACTCCTAGTTGGGCAACATAATAGATAAAACCACGAGCACTTTCGCAGTATCTCTTTTTCCGCTCGGGCGTACTTGTCGGTGCAAGCATCGAAATAAGGTCAAGGCCTGTTTCCCTCGTGAGTTCCATCAATGAAGCAGACTCTTCGTAAGGGAGGTCCGGAACAATGAAACCATCCACACCTGAACGTACCGCCTCGTTAACGAAATTTTCTTCTCCAAAAGTAAAGACAGGGTTGTAATAGGTCATCAAGATGAGAGGAATGTGTACATCATTCCTAATTTTCTCTACAAGGTGCAGCAAGTCACTCAGACTAGTCCCATTTTTCAAAGAGCGGAGAGAAGCCCTTTGGATAGTCGGGCCATCTGCCATGGGGTCGGAAAAAGGAACGCCCAACTCGAGAAGATCCGCGCCGTTCCTTTCCAAGTGTTGAACAAGCTGCTTTGTGAAATCCAGAGTTGGATCACCCCCCGTTACAAAGGGGATTAGAGCCTTTTCACCGTTTTTTCGAAGTTTATCGAATTGACTACCAATCCGGCCCACCGGGATTCTTCCTCGCCTTAAAAGTAAACATCAACATGCCTGAGCAACCAGAAACAATAGAAATCTACACTGGACCCAGACTCGGAAATTACTACCTACATTAGGGAACGCCCTTATATCGTTTTCAGTGTGACTCCATTTCCTTGTCCGCCCTGGAGTTAAGACGCATAACGTGATCCATGTCTTTGTCTCCCCTTCCCGATAAACCCAGAACAACAGCTGCACCGGCCGGAAGTGACTCGGCCAACTTTGGAAGATAGGCAACAGCGTGAGCTGTCTCCAATGCGGGAATTATTCCTTCGGTGCGAGCTAGTAATTCAAATCCTTCCAAAGCTTCCTGATCCGTAACCGAGACATACTCGGCCCGACCTGAATCTCGGTAAAAACTATGCTCTGGTCCAACCCCAGGATAATCAAGCCCCGCCGAAATAGAATGTGCCGGGACGATCTGACCATCTGCGTCGTAAAGCAAGTAACTCTTACTTCCGTGCAAAACGCCTGGTTTGCCTACATTCAGAGGTGCCCCATGCTTTCCGGACATAAGTCCTAGACCGCCTGCCTCAACCCCGACCATTCGAACCGATTTGTCCTCATAAAACGGGTGAAAGAGGCCAATCGCGTTGCTGCCGCCCCCAACGCAAGCTACCAAAACATCTGGGACTCTACCAGTTGCAGAAAAAATCTGCGCCCGTGCTTCTCGGCCGATAACAGACTGAAAGTCTCGAATCATCGTCGGGAATGGATGCGGGCCTACCACCGATCCCAAAATATAATGTGTGTCTCGCACGGAAGCCGTCCAGTCTCTTAGACACTCGCTAGTCGCATCCTTCAAAGTTCCCGTTCCCGAGTCAACCGGGCTCACCTCAGTACCCATCAACTGCATCCGGTAAACATTCAATTTTTGCCGCTCAATATCCTCCGTTCCCATATAAACACAACAATCAAGTCCGACGAGTGCGCACGCAGTTGCGGTTCCTACTCCATGTTGCCCTGCACCCGTCTCTGCAATAACGCGTTTTTTGCCTATCCTTTTCGCTAGGATTGCCTGGGCTAAGGTGTTATTTAGTTTATGCGCTCCAGTGTGCAGAAGGTCTTCCCGCTTAAGAAAAACTCGAATACCTCCGAGCCATTTGGAAAGGTTTCTGGCTTCATATAGGGGAGTCGGACGACCAGCGTAAACCTCAAGCATCTTACGAAGCTCAGATTGGAAACAAACATCCTTCCTGAACCTGTTATAGGCCTCTTCAAGCTCTGTTAGAGCAGGCATCAAGGTTTCAGAAACAAACCGGCCCCCGAATATTCCAAAATGTCCCTCCGGGTCGGGCTTTAGCTTATTATGTGCACGCATCGGAACTGGAAACTCACTCAACTGAAGTATCCCCCATTTCAATCCTAAATAGCTGACCTCGCATTCAGGATATAAGATCGCACCTTCTTTGGATCTTTCTTGCACAATTCGGACTCGACACCACTGGAAACATCCACCGCATAGGGATTCAAAGCCCGAATTGCTCCGCCGACATTCTCAGCATTCAATCCACCCGAGAGAATAAAGGGTCTGAGGCTCACTCCACTCTCACGCTCCTCAAATTCAGAGATTAACTTCCACTCGAACGTCTTCCCCACTCCACCGATTTCCGATGGATGATATGCATCCAATAATGGAGTTACCCCTTGGCTCCGACAGTATTCGGGAATTCGCATTAGCGTTTCGTAGCCTCGAACACGAAAGGCTTTGATAACCTGAAGCGGCCATTCCTTATTACTCGCCAAGGCGAGACAATCCTCAGGTGATTCATCCCCATGCAGTTGAACAACATTTAGCCCGCACATCTGGATGGTTTCCCTAATTTCAGACAAATTCCGATCGGCAAAAATTCCAACCAAGGTTAAGTAAGGGGGAAGACATGCCGCAATATCCCGAGCAACCTTCGTTGTGATACACCGGGGATACCCGTCGACAAAATTCAAGCCGATTGCATCCGCACCTTCCTCAGCTGCAAGTACGGCATCCTCCACCCGTGTCACACCACAAATCTTTATCTTAACCACTCGATTCATCCTCGTTTTAAACGGCCTTCACCAACCAACACCCATTAAATTGGCGGGGTTTGCCCAAAATTGCCACCGTTTTCACTGAATAAGCAATAAGATATATCCACTGAGACGTGCCTAGAGGCTATATAGTTCACAGGCATCATGGCGAAAACTTGGATGCCAACCGACAACACATTACTTAAAACCCTCAAAGATTCATGGAAAAAATACCTACAAGCCATTCCTCTCGCAAATTCGATGCAGTGATTTTCGATCAGGACGGTACGCTAACGGATACTATGAGTATCATCTTCCAGGCTTTCATGAATACGATACAACGCTTTTCCGAAACCAAGATAACCCACGACGAACTGTTCAACTCAATGGGTCCTCCAGAAGAAAAGATACTTAGACAATACGTGCAGGATGTACACTTCCCTGAAGCCGAAGAGTATTTTTTTGATCAATATAACAAGGCCTCCAATTCCTTGAATTTATTTCCAGGTGTCGTGGAGACCTTAGAGCAACTAAAAAGGTCCGGTATTCGACTCTGCCTATTCACGGGTATGGGACGGCGCGGGACAAAATGGACATTTAGCGAGCTAGGCCTTGGAAAATGGATCGACTGTAAAGTGACAGGCGATGACGTCAGGCGATACAAACCGGATCCGGAAGGTATTTTCAAGGCCCTAGAAGCTATAGGTGTTCCCCCAGAGAAGAGCTTAATGGTCGGGGATTCCCCCAAGGACGTCGAGGCAGGAAAGGTAGCGGGGGCTAAAACAGGGATCGCGCTTTGGGGCATCCATGATGAATCGTTATTCGACAGTGTTCACGCAGATTATAGATTTCAATCACCTCTACAAATCCTTCAAGCTGTCGTTCCTAAAAATTTATCGAATTATCAGGGAAGCAAGTAAAGTCCCTTTTCGAACCGTCGTACCCGACCTTCGTCGATTAGTTTAATGAGATGGGCTTCGACAGTTTTCTCAGCAAACTCCATGATCCGAGCTGGCAACCCTCGATCACGATATATCCGTTGGGTTAAATCAGGAATTCCGATTGGTCCATCTTTAAGGATGGTAAGGACTTTGGCCTCTCGCTCGAGTCTCCGTTGAATGTAAGCTTCAATTGCCCTGGATGGGTTCTCCACCGGCCTCCCGTGCCCCGAAAGAATCAATCGTACGGGTAAGCATGCAACTTTACGAAGGGAAGCCAAATAAGCGTTCATATTCCCGTCCGGCGGCCCCACCCAACTCGAGGGTTCACCAGTAATCAGGTCGCCCGAGAAAAGGATCTCTTCCTCTTCCCAGTAGAAACAAAGATGACCCATCGCATGGCCCGGCGTATGGAAAGCGATTAAACGACCAAAGTGATAATCCAACACTTCACCGTCCTCCACATGACGTATTCGCGCTAAACCGGTCACCCGATCTCCATGCAAATTCATCTCTGACGGATGAAAAACAACCTCGAAACCACGCTTTGAAGCCGCAAAAGCGCCCCCCGCATGGTCGCGGTGCAAGTGAGTTAAGAGAAGACAACCATCCCGAAGCCCCTCATCTCGCATTGGACCTGAGACATTTTGGTTTTCAAGTTCGAATCCGCTGTCAATGAAAAGGGGAGAAGCACCCTGGAACGAATAAGCATTTACGCTTCGCGAGAGGCTTCCTGAAGGGTTTGTAAAACAGTAAGTCCGCAAGCATTTGGGAAGTGGTGGCCCATTATACTCAATAGACATTATGAGCAAGCCTGAATATTCTAAAAAGGCTTATTCTGCAACCCAATAGGAGGTAGAGCATGCCTAAATATCCCCATACACTAGACTAGTTACACCACACCCCTAGATCTGGTTATCATGAAATTGCTATTCGGATTGACAAAAAAAGACGCCACTAATTCCCGATCAGGCAGCACTCCACTCAAACACCCAGGGCAAAACAGTACAATGGGCAATGACACAGTTCCGGAATCCACGATCTCCAACACATCAAATATTTTTGTTGATAATCTCTTGAATTTCCTTCTTAGACTTCACACCGACAATCTGCTCAACAACTTCGCCACCCTTGAAAAGCAACAATGTGGGAATACCACGAATACCAAATCGGGATGCAGTTTTGGTTTGCTCATCGACATTCAGTTTACCAACCTTTAGCCGGTCAATATTTTCGTCCGCGAGGGCCTCTACCGCTGGAGCAATCATTTTACATGGGCCACACCAATCGGCCCAAAAATCTACGATTACTGGAACGTCGGAATTGACCACCTGAGCATCAAACTCGTCATCCGTAAAAGTCACCACATTTTCTGACATATAGATTATCCTCCGGAAGAAGCGAACTATTTCTTCGTCTTATAATTACCTTCGAATACCAGAGCCGTCCAAACTTTACCATCGGAAAGAAAACCTGAAAATCCCTTGGATAATTCAAACCTCGCCTTCACCGATCGACAAATCCGTTGAATTAGGATGCAAAATAAAATAACCCTGCCCACCACTAGTTTTTCCTGACTACCATAAAATAACACAAACTAAATTTCCTTGATTTTTCGGTAACAAAACATTATCTCATCGAGTCTAAGGGTCTCTCCCTTTCCCAACTGTAACACCCCGTGTGCATCACAAACTCATTCTAATCTATCATATCCCCATTGACAGATTTACACGTCTGAACTATCCTTCAGCCACGTTCAAAGATGACGAGAGTACCAAACCCCAGAAAATTTGGGAGTCACAGGGAAATCGGGCTACCCGCCGGTGTCAATATCGGCACAAGGGTAAAATGTTAGAAAATACGGATAAGCCCTAAGTCAGGAGTTGTGCAAATGCAAATTTCAAATACCATTGTGGTCGATGCTTCAATTCAAAAAACCTGGGATTTTCTCCTGGACGCACCCAAGGTCGCCTCCTGCGTACCTGGTGTCGACAATGTCGAGAAAGTCGACGAGGACAACTACATAGTAGACATCACGGCCAAAGTTGGATTTATCAAGGCTAGCTTTAAAGTCAAGCTAGGGATCGTGGAGAAAAACCCGCCAACTTACATGCGTTCAGAAGGAACAGGCGATGAAAGCGGGATGACTAGCAGTCTTAAGACGGTTACGGTACTCAACCTCAAAGAGCTTGGAGAAAATCAAACTGAGCTCAGCGCAACCACGGATGTCAACGTCTTTGGCAAACTAGGCACGTTCGGCCACAGCGTAATTAAGGGCAAAGCGGATAAAATGTGGATTGAGTTTGGGGACAACTTAAAAAACCAACTTGTTGGTTAAAATCACCGGCAGGTTCAAATCGACGCAACAAAAAAGGATAGGCTTCTAAAGCCTATCCTTTTTTGTTGCTAAAATAAGATCATCGGAAAACCAGAAAAAATACTAACAATCATAATCCTTCAACTCCTTTTCCAGGATTCGGGAGTATTTTTGGTAATCAGATTTTTTCGGCTCACCGCGACTCTCTTCGATTCCATCCCTAGACCATATTCGGATAAGCAGAAAAACTATTCCTCCTCCGCAAAGGATCAAAGCCAACGGTAAATACCAGGCAGCTAAGTAAAACCCTTTTTGGGGCGGAAGCGACAGCACACTCGGTCCATATACCTCAACAAAATAATCAACGATTTCCTGCTTAGATTTGCCTTCGATAACCTTCCGGCGAATAACTTCTCGGAGCTGCTCAGACTCGGGGCTTGGGCAATCTGCTATAAGGCGTCCAGGACAAACTGGACTCATTATTGATTTGGAAATATCCACCGGGTCCGGAGGCGTCTCCAACCCATTAGCCGATACAACAAACAATGCCGGAAATAATAGGGTTAAGAGGACCGGTACAACTCTTTTTTGAAAGAGCCACCCCAAACGAAGGGCGACTTTATCATCCATTATTTATCGTCCCTTGCAGCCAACTGTTCTTGTAAACGAACCACATCTCTTCGCAACGCGCGATTCAAATTTGCTAACCGAAAGACATATGCACAAAGGATTATCCAAACAATCGTATACGCGGCAAACAAATAACTCATTTCACACATTTACCCCCGGTCTTTCAACAGATGCAAAAGTTGCTGGCAGTCGTCTCGTATCCCTTCTAGCGCGATCCGCTGACGCAACAAAATCGCAAAGATAACAAGGAAAGCCAAAAACGTCAGGCATAATGCAACTAAGAACATAGGGTCAGACAGCCCTTTCCCGATACCCTCCCCTGTGATCACCACGGGTTTCGGATGAATCGTGCGCCAGAGCTGAACGGAGAAATGGTTAATCGGGATAGAAAGAGCTCCCACAATCCCAACCACTGCTGAATATCGGGCTTTTTTCTCCGGTTCGAGATCCTGCGCGCGAATCATCAGGTAGGCCAAATAGATGAACCAGAGGATAAGAGTGAGTGTTAACCGCGCGTCCCATGACCACCAGACCCCCCAAACCGGTTTCGCCCAAATAGGCCCCGTTATCAAAACAATAGTACAAAACAAAAACCCAATTTCAGCACACCCATGGGCATAGATATCCCATTTCCTGGCCCTTTTCACGAGATAAATCACACTACACAGGGCCACGAGAGCAAAAGCTAAATATGCGATCCAGGCAGACGGGACATGAATGTAAAAAATCCTCTGGACCGGTCCCTGCTGCATCTCATTCGGAGCAATCAAAAGATCAAATGCTAGGGCAATAACCAGGAGAACCAGGGATCCAGTAATACTCAGTGTATCAAAAGACATAGACCCAAAGATTCGCCACTGCTCCTTCAAAGGGATTTTTGGATTCTTGGATTCTCGCACTTTTGCAAAAGACACAATCACTCCTCTAAGACATAATCTACAACCCATAATGATATTACCAGAAAGATAATATCGTACACACCCAACATTCTGTACCAAAGGGCCTGCTCCTCATGTCCCTCCCCACTTAGAATGCCAGTCGTTGCCCCCGTCGCTCCAATTATAACGGGGATCACCACTGGAAACAGGAGGAGGGGGAGCATAACTTCGCGCGCCTTCGTGTTTGCGGCTACTGCTGCAAAAAGAGTTCCAACCGAAGCGAGACCCAGTGAAGCTAGTAAAAGAGTAGGACCCAGTCCGAGAAAAATCAGATCTAACGGAAAATTATATAGAATTCCGAACACTGGCAGGCTAACTAACTCGACTATAAAAAGAAATACTAGTACCCCAACCAGCTTACCCAGAAAGATAGCACCCTTGCTAGCTGGCGACATCAGGATCCCCTGAATACAATCATTTTCCCTTTCGAGAGCAAATGTCCGGTTCATTCCAAGCATTGAAGAAAACAGAATAGCTGTCCACAAGATCCCTGAACCCACTGACGCCTTCCATTGCTCGCCTACTTCAAAAGCAAAATTGAAGATCACAATCACTAGCAAAGCAAACACCACCATAGTGATAACGACTTCGCGAGACCGGTACTCGGAAAGAATATCCTTCCAAACAACTGTACCCATTGCTGTGAAGTAGGCACGAACGCTCTCAATGTTCACAATTCCTCCACCCTTGCTCACAGGCCTCCCTCCGTCAGTGATTCATAGAGAATCGCAAAGTCGTTTCTAGATAGGGAGTTCTTAGGATCACAGTGTCGGATTCTGCCCTGGTGAAGGATCATCCATTGATCACATAAATCAAGTCCACGATCAAAATCGTGTGTCGTAAAAACCAGTGAGCACCCTTCTAACCGCAACTGACTCAAGGTCCGCTCCAACGTTAGAGCACCAGACCGATCCAGTCCGGTAAAAGGCTCGTCTAAAAACAAGATGTTCGGGTCATGCAGTATGGCACGAGCAATTGCCACCCGCTGCAACATCCCACGCGAAAATTTCCGGACAGGATCATTGGCACGGTGTAGCAAACCAACTGCATCAAGCACCTCTTTTGCCCTCATACGCAAATCTGAAACTCCGTATAGCTTGCCGTAAAAAAGCATGTTTTCCAGTGGAGTTAAGTGACTGTAGAGTAGTGGCTGGTGTGTCAAAAACCCTATTTTTGCCTGGAGACTAAGCTCCTCGGAACCTGGATAGGCGAGCGCCCCATTCACCCAGATTTTTCCTTTAGTGGGGCGAATCAGAAGAGAAAGCATTTTCAGGAGTGTTGTTTTCCCAGCACCGTTAGGCCCGAAAACCGAAAGGCAGGAACCCGCGGAAATTAAAAGAGCCACATCCTCCACGGCAGTTACCGGACCAAACTTTTTCGTTAGACCCTCAGCCGCAAGGCGAACTCCATCCGATAAGAACCTTTCAGGAGAAGCACCTTTCACATATGCCTCACTAGCAATGAGAGAAAAAACAGGGGACGAAAATAATCATGGCTTACCGATTTTCCGCATTACTTCAATTGCTCTAAGCTTCAAGGCAGATCGTTCTTCTTTATATTCCGATTCTTGAATCTGTCCGGCCTCCAATTTGTAATCGAGAGCCATAATTGAATGAAGAAGTTCGTCCCGCTCCTTACGCAGGTTTTCCTCCGCTTCTTCCGATAAAGGAAATCCCATTGAGACGGAGCTGTTTTTCAACTTAGACTGACCGACTTTCAATACCCCAAACCTTCGGCGACGGATCGTAAAGAGCAAAACCAAAACAACAATAACCATGCCAGTAAACACAAGAAAAATCATCTCAATGGAAGCATTCCGAACGTCCCTGCTAATTGTAAATTGGACTAGCTTTCCGCGAGAAAACCCCCCACCTGAAGCAACATGAAAGCGGTCTCCAAGATCCTCTCCAAAAACACCGGTATAGTCCAAATCCGAAGAGATTGGCTCACGCATTCCAAACTCCATCGTCATAACTTTAAACTGCTTAGTATGAAACTGTACCCGTCTTTCCACGGAAAGCTTGGAAGAGGGACTGCTGATGGAATAAATCAGATTAATCTGCCTTGTGCCTGGAAGAATCGGCTCACTGGACTCAACCCGTCCGGAAGTTATCTTGACAAGTTTCTGGTTCAATCCTTCAGGAAAATGCAACAATTTCGCTCCCCTAGGAAGATCAAAAGTCAGTGTCCCATCCCCACTAGAGACATAGGTTGTATTTCCGAAGTTATTAAGTCGGAGAGATTCGCGAAACACCAACCTTTCTTTTTCGACCCTAACGAGAATCTGGTGGCTATCGACATGCACTTTAGACGAATCTGACCCAACCGCATATATGGGAAGTTGATTACTCTTACTCCCCATGCGGGGCATTACAATGTAGGGAACACCCTGGTAAAGGGTGACAAGCAAAACATGGCCCTTACCTTCTGGTACTTTCAAGTTCGAAAATTGAAATCGTCCCTCATTGCTAGTTTTTGTGACCCCTAGCGTGCGAACACCCGCCTTTCCAAGATGAATCAGCCTTACCTCTAAGCCACCGGGACCGGGTTTATTGTGAGTTCCGTTCATCACCCGTCCCCCAAGATCCACCGTTTCCTTAGCAACCGATGAATTTGCGTGGTGGGCTGCGAAAACGTGGTGAGGCACAAACACCGTAATTGAGACTATTGAAAGGCTAAAAAATAAATTCCGCACACAGTTATCAAGCTGAATCACGAATTAGATTTCCAAACGAGGCATTCTCAGACCGTTAGTTTGACCATCCCATTAATGTAACCGGGTCCCACAGGAAGAACAAAAATTGTAGGTGAAGCTCACAGAAACCCCACACTGAGTGCAGAACCGTTCTGACGACGGCTCATCATCGCCCCTATCTGCAGGGGAGCGAACGTCCTCAAGTGTCTTGGGAGGAGACGATATAGCATGAGCCTCACTCTGCAACGCCAGGATCTCAGCCTCAAGAGCCTCACCAAGCTCATCATCCGTTACTAAGATTCCACTCGTCCGATTCTTCAGCTGATCAATATTCCGCAAAATCTCAATAGCACGGTCTCTGTATTGTATTTGCAAATCGTGAAAATCGGCTTCAGAAAGCTTCCCGGCAACCCTATCGAAATCAAGCTCTTTCAGGGTACGATAAATTGTATCTTTGGCTATCTGCAATTCATCTACACGACTCTGTAGATCCTCCTTTTCATAACCTTTACCAATCCGGAAATATGGGGTGATTACGACTACCAGAGCGCATGCCGTCATCAAACCAATTATCAAAATGCTCATTGTAGAAGGCAAGTTCTCTCCCCACATTCAAGCCCAAGGCAATAGGTTCCTTTTCGCACCAAACTAGGCCTCCAGGTTCTGAATTCCTGGCAAAGGTTGGATCCTCGCACCGTCAGCCTCATGCCATAGACAGATGAGTGCGCCCAAAACAAAAATAATCCCTCCTATCCAGATCCAAGAAACCAAAGGGTTAACATAGAACCGGAAAGTAGCCGAGCCATTATCGTTCACTCCCGCTAGAATCACGTACAGATCCTCAATAAGCGTAGATCTAATGGCCACCTCTGTTGTGGGTTGCTCAGGGTTACGGTACAACCGCCGCTCCGGATTGAGGACGCCAATCTCTCGTCCGTCCTGACGTACCCGTAACCCTGCAGACTGAGCCCGCAAATGTGAATCCTCGCGGGATTTTATACGGTCGAACTGCACCCAATAATTTTTTACCTGCACCACCTCTCCAGGGTTGAGTGTAGATTCAATCTGAGTTTGAAAAGCTGAGGATCCTGTGATACCAGCAAAGATGGCCATCATTCCAAGATGGACAATATACCCACCGTAACGCCGGGAGTTCCGGCGAGTCAAATTCATAAGAGCCACGGGTGTAGATTCCTCAGCAATCCTCTGTCGAGCGCGCGTTCCACGGAAGAATTCACTTATAATGGTCATAAGAACGAAGGCGATCAAACAAAAAGAAAGCAACCCGTAAAAGCTTCGCATACCCAAAGCAAACAAAATGATGCCAGTCCCAAAACCAACGGCCAGTGGCACCAAAAAATGCTTTTTCAACTGAGAGGGCGACGCCCGCCTCCAGGCAATCAATGGGCCAATTCCAGTGAGCAGGATAATGGCAAGGCCGATGGGAACATTGACCCGGTTGAAAAAAGGTGGACCGATAGTAATTCGAGTCCCCGTAACTGCCTCGGATACAAGAGGAAAGACTGTCCCCCACCAGATTGAAAACGCCGCTCCAACCAAAATCAGGTTGTTAAGCAAAAAAGCGCTCTCCCGTGAAAGCATGGATTCGAAATGATTTGGACTTTGCAGCCTATCCAGTCGCCACACAAGCAAACCCACGCTTGAAACTATTATCAGCCCGAGGAACACTAAAAAATAATAACCTAACGACGATTGAGCGAAGGCATGCACACTTGAAATCACACCACTCCGCACAACAAAAGTGCCAAAAATCGTTAACGTGAAGGTCATAATTACTAAGACCAGATTCCAAACTTTCAGCATCCCCTTTTTTTCTTGGATCATCACCGAGTGTAGGAAGGCTGTCCCAGTAATCCAAGGAAGGATGGCAGCATTTTCTACGGGATCCCAACCCCAGTATCCGCCCCATCCTAATTCCCGGTAAGCCCACCAAGCTCCCAAAAGGTTGCCAATTCCCAGGAAACACCAGGCTATTAGAGACCAACGGCGGGTCGACCTGATCCATTCATCCCCAAGGCGACCCGTAACCAGGGCTCCGATGGCAAAAGCAAATGGAACAGCCCAACCCACGTACCCTAAGTACAAGTTCGGTGGATGGAAAGCCATTCCAGGATCCTGCAGGATAGGATTCAGACCTCGTCCATCTGCAGGAATCGGTTGGATGCGCGAAAAAGGATTATCAAAAAATGCTAGGAGAATGATGAAAAAAAACGAAGTAACAGAGAGAGTGGAAATGACATAGGGCATGACTTCCCGGTTACGGTTGCGGTTTGCGAAAAGGGCTACTGCTGAGTAAAGCGAAAGAATCCAGGCCCAGAACAAAAGAGAACCTGCCTGCCCACCCCAAAAAGCAGTCACCTTGTAGAACAAGGGCAGACTTAAGCTGCTCGTGGCCGCAACCGCATTCAGACTGAAATCATCAGTTAGAAGACTTATTTCAAGGCAGAGAACGGCGACAGAGATGACCCCGGCCAGGGAGTACACCCCGTTCCTTGCGCTTTCTACAAAGCCATGACGATTCAGCCGCCCACCAACAAATGAGACTATTGCAGAGTAGGCTGCCAGGATTCCGCCTAGCCAGATGGCATAAAAGCCAATGTCGCCCATTTCAGGATTTGCTCGACTAGAGAAGGACGAATACGCATGCCCCGCGCCCGTTCGCGCGGAATCAATTAGACCTAATTCACCTTCGGCTTGGCTCCGTACCTTGCCTTGGCCTCGGCTTCATACTTGGAAGGACAAGCCGTCATGACGTTGTTCGCAACAAGAACCCCATCATTTCTAAATTTCCCCTCAATAATCACCTCGGCACCATCCTTAAAAAGGTCCGGTACTATCCCCTCATAATGGATGGGGAGAGAAGACTTACCATCCGTAACAAGAAAGTCATAGACCTTGTGATCCGACGTTTTCCGGATGCTACCTGGTTGGACATTGCCTGAGAGGCGGAGTCCTTTACCATATAAATCCTGGGCCTGCGCCTTAACCTCATGAACTTCGTGAAAGTAGCTCATTCCCTGGGACATGCCCGTAATAGACAGGTAAACGATGGCTCCGAAAATGACGACCCCACCACCAACGAACTGAAGCTGCTTGTACTTCTTCAATCTATGCTAACCTTCCCAGGATCCAACCCTTTCTTGCCCAGTACATCACGAAAAAACTGAGTGACTTCGAAGTTATTCTCTCCCATGAAAACTGTCAATAGAGCTAACTGTTAAGCTCTTTTGTCCAACTCATCATGGAGCGGAGATCCTCTCCGACCTTCTCGATTAGGAGAGAATTATCTGCCTCATTCCGCCGGCTAAAAACAGGACGCCCTGATTGATTCTCCAAAATCCACTCTTTTGCAAATTCTCCGGTCTGAATTTCACGCAGGATTTCGCGCATCTTCTCGCGAACATGCTCATCGATAATTCTAGGACCTCGGGTCAGATCACCATACTGTGCCGTGTCTGAGACAGAGTAGCGCATGAGTTGAATCCCACCTTCGAAAATCAGATCTACGATCAGCTTAAGCTCGTTCAAGCACTCGAAGTAGGCAATTTCCGGAGCGTATCCAGCCTCAATCAATGTGTCGAAAGAGGCGTGAATAAGTGCAGTAACACCACCACAAAGAATGGCTTGCTCACCGAACAAATCACTTTCCGTCTCGTCTTTAAACGTGGTTTCAATGATTCCTGCACGCGCACATCCAATTCCCTTGCCATAAGCCAAACAAAGCTCACGTGCTTTCCCCGTTGCATCCTGATGCACGGCTAGAAGTCCTGGCACACCTCTTCCTTGCGTGAACATCCGCCGAAAGATGTGTCCAGGGCTTTTCGGTGCCATCATGATTACATCGACCTCCGACCCGGGGATTACCTGCCCATATAAGATATTGAAACCGTGGGCCACGACAAGAGCATCTCCCTTTTTCATGTTCGGACCGATGTCATTTTCCCATAAATCCTTTTGCACATGCTCCTGGGTTAAAACAGCAACTAGGTCGCCCGTCTTAGCCGCCTCCGCTGACGTCATAACCTCAAGACCATCGGACTGAGCTTTCTCCCAGGATTTCGAACCTTCGCGGAGCCCAATGACAACCTGAACACCACTATCTGCCAGGTTGAGTGCATGGGCATGTCCCTGACTGCCATAACCGATAACGGCCACGGTCTTATCCTTCAAAAGATTCAGGTCACAATCTTCTTCATACAAAACCTTCATCTTGGGCTCTCCCTATTTGAGCTTTGGGCCGGATAACACAGACAATGTGCTCCTAGCCATATTAGACGTTAGGAATCGACCGCGAAAAATGCACTCCCACCTTATAGGGCAAAATCCTGGGCCAATTTTCGAATAACGCTCCTTTTGCATGTCATGCCTGTCAAGCATGCGAACGAATTGGGCGTTCTAGCAAATGGCTAAGAAAGTGTCAAGGCGAACGAACCTTCAAAAGCCGAAGGAGCAGTTAAGCTTAAAAAGTGCGGCAATTTCTCTTGACAGCCGATTCTCAGCGGTGGTAGTTTCTCACCTATTGGAGTGGAAGTATAGGGCTGGTTCCTACGGTGCAAAAATCGTTAGTGGGTGATTGTCGAATCGGCGATCTCCTTGGTCCGCAATGGAGGTGCTTTTAGTGAGCCGGGATAATGTTATTGAAATCAAGAATCTGGATAAGATTTATGTAACGAAGAACGGCGACGTACATGCGCTCGATAACGTCGACCTCCAAGTCTATCAAGAAGAATTCATTACCTGCGTTGGCCAAAGCGGTTGCGGCAAAACTACTCTGCTTAAAATCATCTCCGGGCTACTTCCTAAAACCAAGGGAATGTGCCAAGTCAATGGCCGTGAGGTTTCGGGGCCCCTATCCGACGTTGGAATGGTGTTTCAAGCACCAGTTCTACCTAAATGGCGGAACGTACTGGACAACGTGATGCTCCCCGTGGAAATCCTTGGGTTAGATGAGGATGAATACTCAAAACGCGCCATGGAGTTAATTAAGGTAACTGGCTTGGAAGGATTTGAGACAAAGTATCCGAAGGAGCTTTCTGGCGGAATGCAACAGCGCGTCTCCATTAGCCGGGCATTAATTCATAATCCACCGCTACTTCTCATGGACGAGCCCTTCGGTGCGCTTGATGCGCTAACACGAGAGGCCATGAACCTGGAGTTGTTGCGGATCTGGGAAGAAACAAAGAAAACCTGTCTGCTTATCACTCACAGCATCAGCGAGGCTGTCTTCTTGGCAGATCGCGTCGTAGTTATGACCCCTCGGCCAGGAAAAGTGAACGCGGTTATCGATATAGATCTTCCCCGCCCACGAAAAGCTGACCATCGACTCGAACCCAAGTTTCTCGAGTACGTCCGAGACATACAGGAACGAATCGGCCTGGTACGAGTATGACCCCTCGGGCCGGGTCCCGAACCCTGCGCCTGGGTGTTCTTTCTCTTCTTCTTCACGTTACCTTGCTCGGTGCCCTTCCGTGTGAGACTTCGGGTGGTGTGAAGAACGTAACCCTTGTCCTCAATTCGTCTCCTAACGGCCTTCATACAGGAATCGTGTACGCGCAACGCAAAGGTTTTTACACACGAGCCGGCCTTCTGGTGACTATTGAACGGGGTCGAGGTTCCGGCCTTTCAGTTCGTCAAACACTCACGCGCCAGGCAACCTTTGCCATTGGCGAGCTAGCCGCTGTGATCGAGGCACGAACCCAAGGTCTGGACGTTTACGCTATTTCTTTGTTGATGGAAAGATTTCCCGGTATACTTATTGCGCTTGAAAAATCTGGGATCAAAAAAACAGCGGACCTAAAAGGGAAAAGGCTCGCGAGCCCGGCTTCCTCTTTTTCCCGAATACTTTTTCCCATGTTCGCCCAACGCACGAATCTTCCCATCCGAACTCTCCGATGGAAAAATATCCCGCCTCAGGACGGGATCATCACTCTCCTGGCGGGTAAAGCGGACGCCGTTGTCACATCCGAAACTTCGCGATGGCGTTATGAGAGGGCGGCTAGGCGAAAAAATTTAAAGGTTATAACATTTCCTTATATTGCTGAAGGTATCGATATTTACAGCCTTAGTCTAGTTACGGCACTACGTGTGATTGAGAAAAACCCGGAGGTCGTTCGAAATATGGTAGGTGCTACCATCCGGGGAATAGCCCGGGCCATGGTGCATCCGGTCGAAGCCTATGAACTGTTCATGAAAACCTTCCCGAGCTATCGACCAGAAATTGCAAAAGACGAGTGGCGTGTCTATCTGAAAAACTGGTCACCTGAAAAACTCAAGCATCCGGGACTGGGGGTTTTTGAAAAAGGTCGCGTGGCAACCCTGCAATCACTTCTCATTCGTGGGCGTCAGCTTACTGAGGAGCTTCAGCCGGATAGTTTTTTTACAAACCAGTTCACCCCTAGCGTACAGGTAAAAAAAGGATATCTAAATTGAGGATAAGGAAGGGCACCCCGGAGAGGCAAGATTCGTTAATTTTTAATTAGATATATTAGATATGCTGATAAATGCTAGCCATAAAATTCAGCACGACTTTGGCTCGACACACACACCGTTTCCAGTTTTTTTTCCCTGTCTACAAGCAAGGTCACATTGTCACCCGCGTGACCTTGCCAAAGCTTTTCGTAAAACTCTCTTCTCGATTCTACTTCCTCTCCATTAATCGACAAAACAATATCCCCAGATTCGATTCCAGACTCCTCTGCGGGTCCTCCGGGAACCACCCCCGCAACCAAAATCCCTTTCTCAAGCGCCTGAGGAAACAGACCAAGCCAGGGCCTTTGAGAACGATTTCTGTCACTGGACCGACCTAAAAACAGTTCCGAATTCCGGAGAAAAGTTTCAACTGGGATACTCAGGGAACATACCCCAATTAAATTCAGGTTAAGAGAGACCACTCCCCTAACCTTTCCGTCCATAGAAAACAGGGCTCCTCCCCCCAGTCCAGGATTCATTGCTGTGCTCTTGATTGCCCTACTCAGCATATACTCCCAGTGAGCATCAAATGGTTCAAGGTCTGCAACAAAACCCGTCGCCCCTCGGATCGCCTCTTCTCCATTACTTGCAAGGAGCACAACAGGATCTCCCTGCTTGAGACTGTCCGAAGGCAACAAATCAGCCACCGGTGCTCTTAATCCCTCAGCATAAACCGTTGCGAGCCCACTTTCATGATCAAGATGAACTATTCGAGCTTCGTAACGATGGCCTTCGCAAGACACAACGGTAATTTCCGAAGCACCCATAACAACATAACCCACGGTCACCACATACCCATCGGAATCCACCACCACTCCGGAGCCGCTCCGCTCAGTTCCCAGAATAACGGCCGAAGGGTGAGAACTCGAAACTCTGCAATCGAGATGAACGACGGAGGCAACCGGCTCAGCCAAAAATCCCAGGTGTCTTCCCATTGAACAAGGTTCCTGTAATCAACATTTCTTGGGAGGTTAAATCTTCCGCCTCCTAAGCTATCACTGGCTTCAAGAACGTGTCAATTCAACCAAGTTCTCCTCGGTTCCAATTACTTCTTGACAGGAAAGAAAATCGTAGATATATCCTAAAAATCTAGATGCAAAAAGAATGCCTAGGTGATTTTTGAAAGCAGTATTTGGTACTTGGACAGATCGACTTACAATGGAAAATTGATTTATGAATGGACCTCTCACCTATTGAGTCAAAACATAGAACCAGGAAGAGGTAAGCCAAGTGAAAACCCCGATAGGGAAATAGATCATTGAAGGCCCTTGGAAGGCATATTCTCATCGAATACTTCAACTGCGATGAAGGTATCCTCAACGATACTGGATTAATAGAAAAAGCCATGAAGTTTGCTGCCAGTAAGTCCGGTGCCACCATCGTTAACAGCACCTTTCATCTCTTCAATCCACATGGGGTCAGCGGGGTAGTAGTCATTGCCGAATCTCACTTCACAATCCACACATGGCCCGAGTACCAGTTTGCAGCAGCCGACTTCTTTACTTGTGGCCAAGGTACAGATCCAGATTCCGCAATAGAGACACTGCGGATAGCCTTAAAGTCAGATACTTACGAACGACAAGAGATACCACGAGGTAAAATAAATTCTGTTAGTGGAATCCTCCAGAAAAAAGCCCAGTCCTCAGGGAAAAACAAAAAAACATTACATTGTTCCAAAATTTGAAAGAACAGCGAATGTGATTGTTTCCACTCCTACGAAATATTTTATCGCGGTTGGGCACGCTGAGGGCAACTCTGACATAAATGCCTTTGACGGAGCTTTAGCATCCGCATCCATCGGCAACATAAATATCATCAAAATAAGTAGTATTCTTCCACCTGGGTGCCAAGAAGTATTGCCAACAAAATTCCCCCCCGGGGCGCTAGTCCCTTCCGCCTATGGGACCATTGCCAGCAAAGAATCAAATAGAATTATCTCTGCGGCAGTTGCCATAGCTTTTCCGGAGGATGAAAAGTATCCAGGCCTCATTATGGAGGCTGGAGAATTTGGGCCACGCCAGAAAGTAGAAAAAATGGTGCGACAGATGGCTTCTGAAGGCATGGAGATGCGGGGAAAACCAATCCGGAAAATCATATCTCAAAGTATCGAACATAGGGTAAAACGCCACGGTGCAGTTGTCGCTGCCGTCGTCTTATGGAATTAAATCTGTCAACAACTACAAAGCAGGGCCAGCATGAAAATTGGTAAATCACATTCGGAATGGTTAACCGATGCCCATCACAATGAATTCCTGATTGGCCTTCGAATAAAAGACCGACTTTTCCATAAACAAAGTGGCTTTCAGTCTATCGAAGTTTTTCAAACTGAAGGATTCGGCCGGCTTCTCACCTTGGATGGGGTCATCATGCTTACTGAACGGGACGAATTCGTTTACCATGACATGATGGTTCATTTACCCCTTTGCGCACATCCAAACCCTCGCGACGTCTTGATAATTGGCGGTGGAGATGGAGGCACCCTTCGGGAAGTCCTGAAACATCCGTCTGTCCAACGAGCAGACCTGGTTGAAATAGATGAAATGGTCGTACAGGTCTCTCAAGAGTTCTTCCCAACCTTAAGCGTAGGGTTCGACAACGCTCGAACAAACCTCTTTTACGAAAACGGAACTCGGTTCGTAAAGAACCATCCGAATTCCTATGATGTAATACTGGTGGACTCTACTGATCCCGTAGGACCAGCTGTTGCGTTATTTGAAGAGACATTCTTTCGATCCGTGTCGGAAAGCCTTCGATCTAATGGCATCCTGACAATACAAAGCGGGTCACCTTTCTTCGACGGAGATCTTGTCCGTTCGTTAATACATCGGCTTTGCAGAATCTTCCCACACGTTCGCTTATATCTCGCACCGATAGTCACATACCCGGGTGGCAATTGGAGTTTTTCTTTTGCTGGTAAGGGCTTCGGTCCACTGGACGGACCCTACGCTAAACGATTTAGTGAGCGAAGACTAAGAACAAGGTACTATACCCCCGACATACATAACGCTGCCTTGCAGCTTCCCCAATACATAAAAGACCTACTAAAATGATTCCTCCTTTTGGCGAAACACTTCACTTTCTCTCCGCCAACAGGTCCATTGACGACGCCAACTGGGTTCTAGTCGGATATCCCCTAGAGGAAACTGTCACCTTCCGCCGAGGCACTTCAAAGGGACCTGCTGCTCTTCGTGCTGCATCGCACGGACTAGAGACCTACAGCCCTCGGCTCAACCGCGACCTGACAGATTTGTTTATCACCGATTCTGGAGACCTTGCTTTACCCCACAACTCTAGTTCGAATAAAAAAGATTTAGGACATACACTCAGAACCATTCGCTCAAAAAGCACAGAAATTTCCCGAACAGGCAAGAAAATTCTTGCCCTAGGCGGGGAACACCTGATAACCCTACCTCAGGTTGAAGGTATGTTGTGGAAATATCCAGAACTCTTGATCCTTCAGCTAGACGCCCATTCCGACCTAAGGAACAGCTATGAGGGGAATCAATACTCTCACGCGACAGTTATGCGGCGATTGCTAGATCTAACAAAAGACTTGATTTTGATTCAGTGCGGTATCCGCTCAGGAACTCGGGAGGAAATCAATTTCTCAAGTCTCTCTCCCCAGGTGTACTCTACAAATAAAGAAAACCTACTCAGCACATTGGACAGTTTTTTGGGGAGACCTGTGTATCTGAGCCTAGATTTAGACATCCTAGACCCCTCTGTCTTACCTGGTACTGGAACTCCAGAACCTGGGGGTTGGACTTTTCCTGAGCTCGAATCCACAATCCACAAACTGGAGGGAAGAAATGTGGTTGGGGGTGATGTTGTTGAGCTCTCGCCAGACCTTGACCCCTCCGGTATTTCCTCAGTTACGGCTGCTTGCGTGGTACGCGAAATCCTGTTGGCCTGCTGACATGTTCCATACAGAATAAATACAAACGACAAAACACCACACGCGAATAAAAATAGTTTATTTTTGAGAGCTCGCCAAATGATTGAGCCTAACAGAAACAACCAAAACACTTGTAATGTCTACTCGTTCTCATCCACACACTCAATGCCAAAGCCGGGTTGAGAAGTAACGTTCTCCACCATCTGGAAGACCTGTTACTACTGTCCCCACCCGTACTTTTTCAGCTAACTTTTCCACCCCGGCCAAAAATGCGCCAGACGACTGACCGACGAACAGTCCCTCCCTGGCCAAGCCGTGGCAAACACGATAGGCATCATCAATCCCCACAGTTATATATTGGTCAACAAGACCTTCATCAAAAATCTCAGGAGAGATATAATCAGGTCCGAGGGGTTTCAGTCCTTCTACTCCTGGCCACTCTTCTGGCACAACTAAGATTATTTCAATAGAAGAATTGTGTTCCTTGAGTCTGCGACCAACACCGGTGACTGTCCCTCCAGTCCCAACTCCCGCTACAAAGTGAGTCAGCCGCCCTTGAGTCTGGGCAAGTATTTCTTCGGCAGTAGTCTCGTAGTGAGCTCGCCAATTATCTTCATTCTTATATTGATCTGGAAAGTAGTAGATATCTGGGTTAACCCCATACTCCCGGTGTGCTTCCCGGATGGCCTCATCATAGCCCAGGACAGCATCCGTATACCTCACCTGGGCACCGTGTGCACAGATACGCCTTTTCCGCTCCTCGCTAGCATTTTCGGGCATAACAAGCAACACAGGATATCCTAATACGGCTCCGATCATCGCGTAGGCGATCCCCGCATTACCCGAGGTCGAATCCAAAATGGTCTTTCCCGAAGTAAGTTCTCCCGAAGCCACGGCCTCCATCAACATGCGTTTGATAGGGCGATCCTTAATTGATCCCCCAGGGTTAAGAAACTCTGCTTTTCCGAACACCTGAAAGTCTGGATAAATCTCCTTAACAATCGGAATCGGGATTAAAGGAGTATTTCCAATCAAGTCAAGAAACGGATGCTTTTCCGTCAGATCTCGATGAATCACAGATGTCATACTGGATACTCTCCCTTCGTCGCCCCCGACAGTCACTTACAAGTGTTCGGAAAAGCAGGAAAAACAGTTTATTTCTCTATTGGTACATCTATCAAATTACCCCACTCAGTCCAAGACCCATCATAGTTGCGAACTTTTTCATATCCGAGGAGGTACTTCAGAACATACCAAGTATGTGAGGACCGCTCACCAATTCGGCAATACGCAATGATCTCATCACTTCCGTCTATACCCTGGCTTCCATAAAGCTCCTTTAATTCGTCAGCGGATTTAAAAGTGCCGTCTTCGTTGACCGCCTTGCCCCAAGGAATGTTAGCCGCACCAGGGATATGACCACCGCGTTGACAACCCTCCTTACCTTCGAGGCCGGGAGGTGCTAAAAGGACACCTGAGAATTCGTCGGGCGACCGCACGTCAATCAGCTTTGCCAAGGGAGACTGAACAGCGTCAATTACCTGATCACGCCTTGCACGGATAGAATCGTCAGGTACCTCTGCACTGTAGGCAGACTCTGAGACAATAGGCTTTTCGGTCGTTATCGGACGCTCCTCAGCCAACCATTTCACACGGCCACCATTCATTATCCGGACGTCCTTGTGACCGTGACGTTTTAGCTGCCAGAATGCCCAAGCGGCAAACCAATTATTATTATCGCCATAAACAACAACTGTCGCATCAGGTACAATTCCAGCGCGACTCATGAGTTCTTCTAGATTCTCTTTAGATATCAAATCTCGACGCAACTGATCTTGAAGTTGTGTTTCCCAGTTCAAACCTACCGCGCCAGGGATATGACCTTGCTCATATGCATCAGTGTCTACATCCACTTCAAGTAATCTAACGTTAGGGTCATCCAGATGATCGGCAACCCAACTAGTACTCACTAGGGTCTCTGTATCCGCGTAATTCAGTGCCATTTCCAAATCCCTCCTTATAGCTACGACACAAAAGCAGATTTTGAAAACCGTTAAATTTCACTTTTTTAGGACCATTCACTATCGAAGCAATCAATACGACATATGATTACAACGATGAATGAGTTCCATCACACATAGGCTTGCTACCCGATTGCTTGCATCCGCAGAACCAACAATCCTCACCAGATTTGACTTCCGTCTTCACGGGACGAAAGGGTGTAGGTTTGTGAGAGCCGT
>CAYTIB010000051.1:0-14780 GCA_964437725.1 uncultured bacterium
AAGTTGTTCACAAATCTCATAAGCAATGGTCTTATAGCCATCCACACCGTAGCAGTTACTTCCAATGGGAGGACCAAAGTAAGGAGAAGTCGGATACCATCCCAATCTTTGGATAGCGTCTTGGAGAAGTGTCCAACGGTCTTCCTTATTTTCCATTGCCACAGTCATGGCCCCATAGGAGCGAATCTGATCCATCATGGCTGAAGCCGCTCCGCTAACGGTCAACACAACGCATGGATATCCTTTTTTTGCTGAATAAGCCGCGGCCGCCGCCCCTGCATTTCCGGTTGAACTGACCCCTATCGTTTTTGCGCCAAATCGCCCCGACATGGCTAGAGCACCCACAGCCAGTCGAACCTTAAATGAACCAGTAGGATTTCGAGACTCATCCTTGAGGTGAAGATTCGGAACACCTATAAGATTACCCATGGTGGGACAAGGAAGTAGAGGCGTCCCCCCCTCCCCTAAGGAAGCCACCTCTCCAATGTCTGAAGGTAAAAATTCACGGTAGCGCCACATATTAAATCTACGCTCGGCGAACTTATCCTTGAGTGTGGCTGGCTGAACTTTTGCATAATCGTAAGTCGGTGTGAGATTAGAAGGCGCTTCAACTGCACATTTTGGACAACCGTCAAACCTCGGCTCAATGGGGTATTCCGTACTACAGCGAATACATTTAAGTCCTGTCAAGAAACTCATCGTACGAGCTCCGGGTTTCAGTCTTCAATGTTCTCTAAACTTCTGCTCATTCTCGTAAGACGCCTGCATCCAGTATCCGTCACAATAACAGTATCCTCTACCTGCAAACCCCCGAAACCTATCTCATAGTAGGGTGCCTCGACAGCGAGTACCATGTTGGGTTCAAGGTGTACTTTGTCACCTGGAGCGAGCCGAGGGGCATCATACCCACCGAGTGAAAGACCCATTCCATGCCCAACATGCTGGCGATTATAGTGAGGGATGCCGTTCCTCCGAACCTCCTCCACTGTCGCATGGAAGATTTCTTCTCCTGTAATTCCAGGCTTAATGAGACCGATAGCTTGTTCTTGGCCTGCCAAAAGAGCATCGTAGTAGTATCTAGCCTTCTCAGACGGGGAACCAAAAGAAAAAGTGCGGGCGGTGTCGGAAAGATACCCTCCATAAACACAACCAACGTCAAATCGAATAAGATCCCCCCTTCGAAGCCTGTCCTCTCGGAAATTGTACATCCCCAGGGCTCCACTTCGACCAAACCCAACATGATTCATGTTGGGACGTCCGCCACGCTTGACTTGTCCAACGTCAAAAGCTAAGGCCATTTCCTCCTCCAGTATTCCCTCGTGCGAAAGTGCTACTGCATCCTTAATTGCATCTTCTGTTATGCGAACGGCTTTTTCGAGCCGCTCTATCTCAATATTTGTCTTAACTTTCCGAATTTCACGAAAAACGTTGGAAGCTGGTCTCAGCTCAAGACCTGGAAGTTTTTCTCTGATTTTCGGAACCAGAGCAGGGTTCAAGCCAAGCTCGTCGTATCCCACAATCCCTCTATCGAGGTCCGCAGATGTGAGAATAGAAACCAACCCCTCAAGGAAGGAGTCCACAGGTTCCAAATCAATTCCTACTTCTTTAATTCGATTCTCTCGATCCGTAAGAGGAACTGACTCATCCAATTCCCGATAAAACGTGCCATAAGTAGCCACACCGGCAAGAGAGACGGGCGAGCCCTCCAGGTAATCCACCTCGCTACGTGGGATGGTTAACCAGGGAGAATTAAGTCGATCTTTATTGACTGCAACAGCAAGGTCACCCTGCCTCCATACCCCAGATAGATAAAAAACATTCGGGATATTCGTCGCTGCTAGAAGTCCAGTCAGCCCTAATTCGCCGAGCACTTCATCCGCCCTCGAAGCATTAATGATCAAAGCATTCTCCAGTGCAATAAGAAGCCAATTTCCTCTCCTCGATTCTGCCACCTCAGATTCATTGAACCTCTCCAGAGCTAAATTTCCTTGATTCTTTCTACCATCTCCTGTGGAAGCGTGTCATTAAAGGCAGCATTTTGGACTGCCTGTTCGGGTGTTCGAATCCCTGGGATAACAGTCGAGATATTAGGATTCGAAACACAAAAACGAATTGCAGCTTCAGTTTCGGACAGATTTATTTCGGTCGCTATTTCTCTCAACTTATCTAGTCTATCTTGAAACTTTGATATATTCTCAGGGCCAAGAATTTTGCTTCGAAAATCACCTTCTGCAAAATTGTGCCCTGCTTGAAATCGACCCGAAAGGAAACCTCGCTTCAGAGGTACTCGAGAAATAACTCCAACATTCACTTCTCTCGCCCTAGCAAACACATCACTGGCCTCCTGTTGAAGAATGTTGTACTCCATTTGGATGACAGACGGGCGGCGACATTCAACGGCTAGTTCACATTCTTCCACTGTATTCACTGATACTCCCCAATTCTTGATTTTGCCTTGCGACTTCATGTCATCGAGCAAATCAAATCTAGTCTCTGCACTTAAATCATTGACGGTCGGGTTATGAAGAAGATATAGGTCGATAATTTCAACCCCCAACCTCTTCAAGCTTCCCTCAACACATCCCTGGATGTACTCAGGCGTGAAATTATACTTTCCCGTCACCATATTATTCCCACCCTTGGTACAGACAATTACCTGATCCCCGTCCGGCCGTTGTTTTATAAAGTTTCCGATAAGTTCTTCACTCCGTCCGGATCCATAGGCATCAGAGGTGTCTATGAAATTCACTCCAGAATCAACAGCAGAGTGTAGGGCCTTGCCGCTTACACTGTCATCAACTGGACCAAACATTCCCCCAATGGTCATCGCTCCAAAACCGATGACACTAACCTCCAATTCGGTTTTTCCGAGCATTCGTTTTTCCATTAAAGTCTTCCCCCAATCATTCATAACTTAAAAGAAATAGAGGAAAGCAAAATCACACAATCCTCACTCAGACCCTACCAAAGCAATTAAAGACCAAAAACAGGCGGGCGTCGATTCTTCCATGGTCTAGCGACTTCTATTTGCGAGGCGAGCCGGAATAGTGTGGCTTCCTCGCCAAAACGTGCTGCAAATTGGACACCAACTGGTAGATTTTCACGGTTCCAAAAGAGAGGGACGGACATTGCAGGTTGGCCCGTTCCATTAGAGATATAAGTGAACGGAGAAAAAGCTGCGACTTTCTTGCGGACCTCTAGAGCCTCATCCGCTCCGGCTCCTTCTCGGACAGAAAACGTCCCTAATGGGACAGGTGGTTGACCAAGAGTCGGAGTTAGCCACATATCGTGATCCTCAAAAAATTGCGCAATGCTCCTCGATTCCTTCTGAAGATCTTGAATCGCCAAGAGATATTGAGAGGCAGAAATTTCCCTGCCTCGCTGGCTAAAAGCCCATAGAAATGGTTCAAAGTATTCCGAGGAAATTTGACGACCAACTCTGTTAGACCAGTATTCCTGCATCCATGCAGTCCCCACCGCTAAAATAGATGTCATCGCTTGCCAAAAATTTTCCGCGTTATACGACGGGCTCGACTCGATAACATCATGACCCAATTCCTCACAAAGCTTTGCAGCATCCTCTACCGCGGCAAAAGAATCGGAGTGAAGCTCCGTACCCAAGGGGGTAGTGGTTGCGTACGCAATTCTCAATCGACCGGGATCCGAGCCAACCTCCTTAATAAACGGTCGGCTTTGTAAAGGGAGTCCATAAGGATCTCCAAGGTCCGGACCGGAAACCACATCTAAAATAGCCGCGGAATCCCGAACCGACCGGGTTAAAACATGTTCAGTCACAACACCACTAAAAAGGTCACCATAATAAGGTCCCAGTGGATTTCGTCCACGGGTGGGTTTCAAACCAAAAAGCCCACAGCAGGAAGCAGGAATGCGAATCGACCCACCAGCATCATTTCCATGGGCAACCGCGACCATCCCCGAGGCCACTGCAGCGGCGGAACCTCCACTTGAGCCACCAGATGTCCTGTTAGGATCCCAAGGATTTCGTGTTGAACCAAATCTGGCAGGCTCCGTTGACGCACCGATGGCAAACTCCGGGAGATTGGTCTTTCCTAAAATGATAAATCCTGCCCTTTTTATCCGCTTTACGAACTCACTATCCTCTTTGGATACAAAATCCCCCAAAAATACTGAACCTGCTGTCGTACGGATACCTGCGCATTCAGCTATGAAATCCTTCAATAGAAATGGTACCCCTTGAAATGGGCCTCCCGGAATTTTTCCCGTTGCCACTTCTCGGGCAATTTCATAAGTCGAGGTTGTAACAGCGTTGAGTTTGACGTTCAAATGTTCCACACGTTCTATAGCTGCATTGACTAATTCTATTGGTCTTATTTCCCCATTACGAACTAGCTCAGCCTGGGCCGTCGCATCCAGGGAGGCGAGATCTTCCAATAATTTGTCTTTCATATTCCTTCCAATTGATAGATTCCATTATTCAAGGTTTGACCCAATTATAGCCGGCCCATTTGTTTTATGCATGTGAGGCAATAATTATTTCAAAAAAATATAGTCATGGAAAAATCGAATGTTCAAAAAGCAGAAATTCAAATGCTTAGAGAAATTCAAATACTTAATATTTAACATAAAATAATTACATTTTAAGTGTTGTTATTAAAAGGATTAAATTAATTTATCTCTTCTGGTAATATAATTTATTTTTTGCTGAGCTGAATGTGATTTCTAAATAAACCACCTTCTCCTTAAGCTTTACTTTTAATGCTAATACAACAAAAAGCCTTTTCAGGTAAGCTCTCTAAATAATCCCTGATTCCATTGACTCATCGAGACAAATAGAGGCATGATCTCATAATATTATCTAACCGTATTCACAAGGATTCGAAATGATTCCTACTTACAAGTCCCTCCGGAAAACAATTGAGAAAAAAAACCGAGGACTCAGAGAGAAGGTTCAATCTCTCTCTGAAGCTGTCCAGCTCATCCCCGACGGTGCTCATGTTGCCATCGGTGGTTGTCACTATTCACGTACGCCCATGGCTCTCATTTGGGAGATCATTCGACAAAAGCGCAAGAACTTGACTGTCTCTCGCAGCATTACCAGTACGGAGGGAGATCTTCTGCTAGCGGGGGTGTCTCCCAACACATCCTGTCTAGCTGGTTTAGTGCTGGGGTCACTTGGGGTGTTTCCCGTGTTATGCGTGATTATATCCAATCAGGAAAGGCTCGCTATGAAGAATGGAGCCACCTTAGTATTGGACTCGGGTATCGAGCGGGTGGGATGGGTATTCCGTTTATCCCCTCTCGTTCTATGCTGGGGAGCGACATCGCAGCTCAGCTACCAGACCTTAAGACCATCAATTGTCCGTACACAGGCGAACGACTGGCTCTGATCCCCGCTCTAAATCCCGATGTGGCTGTCATTCACGTTCATCGCGCAGACATATATGGTAACGCACAGATTGATGGGCTTCCCTTCATGGATATTGACATAGCGCTCGCAGCCGAAAAAGTTATCCTTTCCGCCGAAAGCATCGTCTCCAATGAACAGATCCGCCGGGAAGCCGAGCGTACACAAATCTCTTTCTTATGCGTAGATTCAGTTGTCGAAGTACCATTTGGGAGCATGCCACACGAGTGCTACGGTGTCTACGAACCGGCTTTTGATCACATCGATCAATACTGCAAAAGCATAGAGTTCGATGGAACCAAAGCCGCGAAGAATTACCTCATAGATAATGTCTACACACCTACTTCTTGGAATGAGTATCTAGAAAAATTTGGAATCCAAAACCTTATAGCTGCCTCCAAGGCAGGCTCAGAGGTTCACAGTGCCTAAAACCAAAACCTACAACCCCCAAGAGATGATTTGTGTTATTAGCTCTCGGGCTCTTAAGAATGGACATGTTATTTTTGGAGGTGCCGGTCTTCCACTAGTGTCCGCGATTCTCGCACAAAATACCCACGCTCCCCAGCTCACCATTCTCTTTGAAGGAGGTGTCATCGGACCACGTGTTATACCTGGCAAGCTCCCGCCATCAACAAATGAAGCACGTTGCGCGTGGGGAGCCAGTAAATTACTTCCAATCACTGACGTTCTCCTTCTCATGCAACGAGGTTATGTTGATTACGGATTCCTTGGGGGTGCACAGATAGACCAATTTGGAAATCTGAATAGCTCTTTTATTGGAGATCCGATAAATCCAAAAGTACGCCTACCCGGGACTGGGGGAGCCAATGACATAGCCAGTATGACCAAGGTAATCGTTTCCATGCGACACGAAATACGCAGGTTTGTGAAACAGGTGGATTTCATCACTAGCCCAGGGTTCCTGAGTGGCGGAAAATCAAGAGTCCAAGAAGGGCTCATATCTGGTGGAGCACACCTTGTAGTAACGGATCTCGGAGTGATGGATTTCGATGTTAAAGATGGAAGGATGAGACTAAAATCCCTGCACCCCGGAGTCACCATTAAGGAGATTCAAGCGAAAACCGGTTTCAAGTTGAAAATTCCAAAAAAAATTCCTAAAACCAATCCCCCCACTACTAAAGAGCTACTCATGCTTCGCGCATTGGATCCGGAAGGACGATACACTCAAAGACATTAATTCAAAATAACCATATTGAATGTGGTTCGGGGTGTGAGCGAAAGTTCTATTTATGCTTTTTAGTGTAATTGCAGATTTCTTTCAGGGTTTCGTATTGATGAGAACCAGGAGAATTATAAACTCCAGTTTGTTTTGTCGGATTGATGTTTGTAACTGAATGGGTCTTATTATCTATATTAAAAAAGAGACCTCAGGTTGGAACTCGCAACAGCTTTCTCTCAATCAAGGCCTCGGCAATCTGGATACTATTAAGGGCTGCACCCTTCCTAAGATTGTCGGCAACAATCCACATATCAAGACCGTTTTCAACGCTCATGTCTTCCCGTATGCGGCCAATATAGACATCATCTTTCCCTGCTACATCCCTCCCCTGAGGATATAAGTTTCGATCAGGAGAATCATAAACCATGACACCAGGAGCTTCGGACAGTACAGCTCGTGCATCGTTTGCCGATATGGGTTTCAGAGTTTCAACATTGATCGACTCTGAATGACAATGAAACACCGGAACTCGAACGGTTGTTGCGGTAATTGATAAATCAGGAATTCCCAAGATCTTTCTCGTCTCATCAATCATCTTAATTTCTTCATCCGAATAACCGTTTTCCTGAAAGTCGGCAATATGGGGAAGACAGTTAAATGCTATCTCATAGGGATAAACTTCTGCTTTGGTTTCCTGAAAATTCAGTAAATCGCGCACCTGCTGCTCAAGTTCCGCCATGGCTTTTTTCCCTGTTCCAGAAACCGATTGGTAAGTAGAGACAACTACTCGCTTAATTCCTACTGCATCGTGAATCGGCTTCAATCCCACAACCATTTGGATTGTCGAACAATTTGGATTTGCGATGATTCCCCTATGAAATTCAAGCGCTTCAGGATTAACTTCAGGGACTACCAGTGGCACCTCCGGATCCATACGAAATACACTCGTATTGTCCACAACAACCGCCCCTGCCTCAACAGCGTAGGGGACATATTCACGGCTACGAACACCTCCTGCCGAAAATAAAGCCAAGTCGATTTCCTTGAAGCTGTCGGAGGAAAGTGGTTCGATGGAAATTTCCTTATCTCGGTATTTAATCGACTCACCAACACTTCGCTCCGAGGCCAAGAGCCGAAGTTGAGCAACTGGGAAATCCCGCTCTTCTAAGATGGCTAACAATTCATTTCCGACAGCACCCGTAGCCCCTACTACAGCCACGTTACATTTGCCGGCCATATCAACTTGCCTCCAATACCATAGCAATACGCTCACTAATCGCCTGAGTGCCAAGTGTCTCTAGGCCCTCCGAAGCAATATCCGAAGTCCGGACGCCCGAATCCAGTACTGCCGCCACAGCCGACTCAATAGCACGACCCGCCGACTTTTCTCCCAAACCGTATTCCAGCATCAAGCTTGCGGATAAAATCATAGCTATAGGGTTAGCCAAGTCTTGTCCCGCTATTTCCGGAGCCGTCCCATGAACAGGCTCAAATAAACCCAGAGGCCCTCTTCCCGCAGGCCCTCCTTTTGACGGATTACCCAGACTCGCTGAGGGTAGCATTCCAATGCTTCCTGTCAGCATGGCCGCTTCATCGCTCAAAATATCTCCAAATAAATTTCCCGTCACAATAACGTCAAATTGCTTAGGCCAACGTACAAGTTGCATCGCACAGTTGTCCACCAACATGTGTTCGAGTTCAACATCAGGATAATCCGGAGCTATTTTATCGACCACCTCTCTCCAGAGTCGGCTAACTGCTAAAACGTTAAATTTGTCAACGGAAGTTAATTTATTTCTACGGCTTCTTGCTAATTCAAAACCCAGTCTTACAATTCGCTCTATCTCTGGAGTAGAATAAGTCATTGTATTCGTTCCAACCTTTACATCTTCATCCTCGGTTATTCCCTGTGGTTCCCCAAAATAAATTCCTCCTGTTAACTCCCGGAGTACCAGAAGATCCAAATCCGACACAATCTCCTTCCGGAGAGTGGAAGCATCAACCATTGCAGGGTGCAGTCGAGCCGGTCGTAAATTGGCAAAAAGTTCCAACTCCTTCCTTAATGGGAGAAGTGCTCCTCTTTCTGGGCGCTGATCGGGCGGGAGCGAATCCCATTTAGGACCCCCTACTGCCCCAAGTAATATCGCATCCGAATTTTTACAAAGTTCTAATGTTTCAGACGGAAGAGGATGACCTACCTCATCTATCGCACAACCACCGATAAGAGACTCATTCAGAGTAAGGGTTAAGCCAAACTTTCTTTCAACTGCTTTCAGAACGATCTGTGCCCCCGCCATTACCTCGAGACCTATTCCATCACCGGGAAGCAGGGCAATTCGTAATTTTTCAGCCATTGGGAACCGTTTCCAATCCTCTAAGAACAAGAATAGCGATCAATAACCGACCGCTCCAGAGTTTCGCGTAAGTATCGCAATATAGGCAAGAACAGGTGGGCTTTCAAGACCAAGACTGTCCATTGTCTATTCAAATTCGTTCGTTAATTAATAACGAAACCTTTTGAGAGACGTGACAACATCTGCTCGGACTCAACGTTTCGGGGAAAGGGCATGCAATATCCAGTCTTACCTTAATTCTCCACCATCTTCGGCTCTCACTTCACTGGGCGCCAAATAATCGTCAATCTCAAGATCCTCAGCCCCGGGAACACTAAGCCGCTCTGGATAATCATAAGGTAAACCCATAGGGATCGTCGCATCAATTCCCATCTTAGTCACCATGCCATCCCTAGCCAAACGAGTTATTGTGTACGTAGTCGGATCTAACCTATTGCCTCGGGCTCCGGGTATCATTACTATGTCGCGATCTGCTACTACACGGGTTGCAATTGCCCAATTCACTTCGCTTTCGTTTCTGATATCGATATCCGGATCGACAACAACTACAAACTTCAAATAGGGACTCATTGACAAGGCCGCCAAGATGACATTCTTAGCATCCCCCTCGTTCACTTTCTCCAAGGAAACGTAGGCCACATACCGAACCCCCGAATTTGGTAACGACACCCCGCGGACTGTTGGAACGACTTTTTTCAATTCGGAGATCAGAAACCCCTCGCTAAGTGGGGTCTGAATATATAAATGCTCGACAACGATTCCCACGTTTTGGTACAAAGCATCTTTTCTATGCGTAATAGCCGTAACTTTGATTTCTGGAGCATCCACGATTTGCCCATAATACTGGTGAAATTCTCCAAATGGCCCTTCAGTTTGTCTAACACTGGGAAGAATTTCACCTTCGATTACGATCTCTGCATCCGCAGGGACTTCCAATGGAACCGTCTTGCATGAAACGAGTTCGACTGGCTCCCCAAGCAAGCCTCCAACAATTGCGTATTCATCCTCTCCCATAGTGTCTGCGAGAGGGTTAACAGCACCAATATGAAGAGAAGGATGAGCTCCCAAAACAATTGCAATCGGCAAAGATTCGTTTTTTTCTTCACAGTGATTATGGGCATATTGAAGGTGTTTACCCCAACTATAATAAATCCCAAGGCGATCCGGTCCCAGCAACTTATGGCGAAATATTCCTAGGTCGCGATGGCCTGTATCTGGGTCAACCGAGACAGTCACACCAATAGTAATATACGGCGCATCATCTTTTTCACTGTGAGTAATTATTGGTAACGTAGTAAGGTCAATTCCTTCTCCGGTCAAAACAACTTCTTGGACCGGAGCCACCTCAGCTTTAGCTCCCTCAAGTAGAACAGGGGGGATTTTTTCTCCCATCCGATCGGCGATTGCCTCGGAAAGACCCTCTTCCGGAAGATTCAGGGCGAGAGCATATTTTCTTCGATCAGCTAAAAGGTTTGTCACTACTGGCATCTCAAACCCTTTTACTTTCTCAAACAGAACTGCGTTATGTTTTCCAAGAAGA
Organism: uncultured bacterium; assembly: GCA_964437725.1. Taxonomy (GTDB): domain Bacteria; phylum UBA8248; class UBA8248; order JACPRG01; genus CAYTIB01. The sequence goes on from CAYTIB010000051.1 coordinate 10,461, forward strand.
TCAAGCTTGCGTACGAATGCCGCAACTTCATAGACGGGTGAAACCTCCCGCTCGATCCGCATCAAATCACCGGGATAACGAGCCTCTAGCTCAGCTAGAAAAGAACGAATATTTTGTCCCATAACTCAATCCTTTCTAACAACCTACTTCACTATTTCCACTTGAGGGACAGACTCTTCAATCGAGATCATCCGACCACTCCTCCAGATATTCATCCAACTTGATATTTTCTGTCCCTGGAATTTTCGTCGGTTCAGGAATTTGGTAGGGTAATCCTATTGGCGTCGTGGCGTCTATTCCTAGGCGAGTCACCATTCCTCCTCGACCACGACGAGTAATTTCGTAAGAAGTCGGGTCCTCCGGATCACCAACCACCCCAGGCACCATAAAAAGATCGCGGTCGGCTACTACTCTTGTGGCTAATACCCACATAACCTCTCGGTCAACTTCCAACAAAATGTCTTTGTCAACAGCGAAAACTGTCTTCACCTCAGGAATGCTGCCAAGCGCGGCGAGAAGCGCCTTCTTCCCTTCCCCCATCTTCTTCTGGTCTACCTGGACGTAGGCATGGTATCCACAAGTTATAGCCGGAATTCGAACATCTACAACTGCGGGAACGGCCAACTTAAGAGCCCGCAAAGCCTCTGCCTCACGAATTGGAGTTGGAAGAAACCTTCTCTCGCCGAAAATCCCACCTGCTTGAAAAATCGCGTCTTTTCGGTGAGTAATTGCCTTTACCTCCAGCACTGGGATAGATTTTTCAGTCCCCTCGTATCCGATGGGAGAAGCCGGAGTAGTTAATGTCTGGTTCTTTTCGGAACACAATACGCCTTCAATAACAATTTCAGCATGTGCCGGGACTGGCAGATCGCTGGTTATCGTACGTATAACAGGAAGGGACTCTCCCATCATGGAACCAATGCGACCCAATGAATCAACCCCATCCATCTCTGAGGCAGCACATAAATAAAACGATGGATGCATTCCAATCACCAATGCTACCTCTAAAACTTCTCCCTTCTCTGTCGAGGCTTGAATACATGCGGATAACTGGCAATCCTCGGAGGCGATAATTCCCATCCGTCTATCATCAAGCATTACAACCTGCGGCAAACTCACCGCTACCGCTCCCGATTGAGGATTGCGAGCAATAGCTACACCTAAGAGAAGGCTTGGCAAAGTATCCGACTCAGCGTGAGTTAAAATTGGTAGCTTGGACAAGTCTAACTCGTCATCAATCTGCTTAACTTCTTGGACTGGACCGGACTGTACCTGTATGGGAGGAAGAAAGCGATCAAGTCGGTCACGCAAGGTCACACCATAATCTTCAGATTCTGAACTCAGGCCCAATGCTAGACATACTCTTTTCCGATCCGAAATCACATTTCCAACAACAGAAAACTCTTTTCCCTCTACTGAGGGAAAATAAACGGCGGCACTTTTCTTCTCCTTCCGTACCTTTTCAAGTATTGTGGCAATCTGATGCCTTGAGGAAACTTCCTTGTCAACCTGCAAAAAAACCTCGGGAAGTTCCGCTTTGAGTAGGGCCAGATAGCTTCTTAGTGACTGGGGCATAATTGAAAACACCTACTAAATTTTAAAGGGTTCACCAAATTCATCAGATAATCGGACGGATTCATCTAAATCCAAATCCTCGATACCGGCAACGTTAGCTTTTTTCGGAAACGGATCCTCATATCCAACGGGGACCGTTGCATCGATTCCTATCTTTGTCACCATTCCATCTCGCTGCAAGCGGGTAATAGTGTAAGTCATCGGATCCAACCGATTGCCCCGAGCCCCAGGGATAATCATAATATCTCGATCTGGCACTACACGAGTGGAGAGAGCCCACAGAACTTCATCTTCATCGAATATGTCTACATCGGTATCGAAAACAAATGCGCCTTTGATGTAAGGAGTGCGTGTAAGTGCAGCCATGAGAACATTCTTTGCATCCCCCTCGTTCAGCTTTTCCATCTGGATGTAGGCATGATAGAGGACACCCGAAAGGGGTCCATGAACCGCTCGAACACTCGGGTTTACTCTTCGCAACTCACGCAGCAAGTGGCCTTCATTCGGAACAAGTGTTGCCGTAACGTGTTCGATATACTGGCCCACGTCGTGATAAATGGCATCCTTTCGATGAGTAATGGCAGTAACTTCGATTTCCGGAGCCTCAACAATCTGCCCATAGTAACGGTGGTATTCGCCAAAAGGTCCCTCGGTCTGACGAACATGGGGAAGTATCCTCCCCTCTATCACTATTTCCGCATAGGCAGGTACTTCAAGGTCAACCGTCTCACACTTGACTAAATCAATAGGCTCATTCAGTAACCCTCCAGCTACCTCATATTCATCCGTCCCATTTTTTCGAGCAACTTGAGTCTGCGAGGCTACATAAAAGGCAGGATGCATTCCCAAAACAATGGCACAATCAAGTGGTTCGTTTCTGGACTCTGCTTTTCGATGAATGTACTGAAGCCGTTTACCCCAACTGTAATAGACACCTAGCTTGTTGCGATCTACCTTCTTGTGACGATAGATTCCGAGGTTAGAAGATTTTGTATCGGGATCCTTAGTGACCATCACACCCATGGTTATGTACGCACCATCATTGTGTTCGTGGTGAACTAAAATGGGTAGCTGGTTAAGGTCTACCTCATCTCCTCGGTAGACTACGTCCTTAACAGGGCCGGTCTCAACATGCCGAGGCGGAACCTGACGGATCTCTCGTTCTCCAATAACTTCGGCGATCTTTTCTTCTGTTGTATCCAAGGCAATGGCAAATTTCTTTCGATTTGAAACTACATTGGCGATAACAGGAAACTCAAAACCTTTAACCCGATCAAACAATACCGCAGGATACTTTCCCTCACGATCCATTTTGGTTATAACAGCGATAGGCTCCCACTCGTGAGATACCTCCCGGCCTACGCGACGGATCTGCTCGGGCGCTATACGAAAAAGATCCTTTAGGTAGCTTCGTAAGTCTTTAGGCATAGGCCTTATGATACTCCGTTAGTTTAGTGTTAGGCTATTAAGCAAATACCTTCGGACGGCATTATCTGTTATTAAAACATCCACTGCAACGCGGAAACCAGCAGATAAAATAGTGCCCTTACTTCATTTCTATGCACCTATTAATAAAACCTCATCCTTCATGGGGACCGCAAATTATAGCGGCTAGTAAAATATCACCTTGAAATAAGGGTATATTTAAGATCTTCCCCAGCCTAGGATTACCATCACTTGGAAGCAGAAAAACGGTGTAAAGCAAAGGAGGAATTCGAGGGTGAAAATGATAGGTGGAATCCTATTAGGCACGCTATTCTTACTGTTCAATTTATTCGGGGAAGCTGCATTTTCAGAATCAAACGCAAATGCTGGAGAGAAAAAATACCTGCAGCTATGCGCTTCTTGCCACGGTCAATCCGGCAAAGGTGACGGTCCCTTCTCAAAAGGACTTCCGGACAAGCCAGCTAATTTCACAGACCGAACTTATATGGCCACGAAAACAGATAAATACTTGGAAAACATCATCACAAATGGAGGCCAAAGCATGGGTAAGAGCCCACTTATGCCACCCTTCAGGAGACAACTCAAACCAGAGGATCTGTCAAACTTGATTACTTACATTCGAGAGTTCACTCAATAGACAAACCTGCACTTAGGCGTTTCCTAATACTCTATCCTGGAGAGCAGGAAATTCACTGCGGATTGTGGTAACTCGCTTAAGATCCAGATTAACCGCAAGGACGGCTTCTTTCTCATCCAGTGTACCCATGATGTCGCCCCAAGGATCAACTACCATACTGTGACCACAAAAATGAACGTCATCTTGTTTATCGCAGCTATTACAAGAAATCAAGAAACAAAGATTCTCTACTGCCCGGGAGCGATTCAATAACTTCCAGTGTTCGAGTCTTGGGAATGGCCACCCAGAAGTAATCAAAAAGCATTCAGCGCCCATATCTAATAAAGCCCGAAAAAGCTCAGGGAAACGAAGATCGTAACAGGTTGCCAAGCCAAATCTTCCAAGTGGTGTTTCGACAACAACCGGACGGTCACCCGCAATCATCAGCTCCTGTTCTTTCGACTGATACCCGAACAGGTGCATTTTCCTATATGTGGCAAGAGTTTCCCCTTCCGGAGTAATAAACACTGCCGTGTTATGTAAGCCATCTTCTGAACGTTCCACCCAACTACCCGCAAAAAAATAGCACTCCCTTTCTCTAGCAATTTCTTTCACCACACTTATCGTCAAGCCGTCCTCCAAACTCTCTGCATCCGCCGCCATTCTTTCGTATGCAAATGCTC
>CAYTIB010000052.1:0-2556 GCA_964437725.1 uncultured bacterium
AAGCCCGGTGACATTCTGGAACTATCGACCCTGCAGCTCAGGATCCTTTGCCATGTATCACAGTTCCTGAAACCGGGTGGAACATTGGTCTATGCAACCTGTTCAATAGAGCAGGAAGAAAATTGGGACGTGGTTGAACAGATCCTTAAGTTAAATGCTGAATTTATGGTGCAGGACGTGTCATCTACCATACCGGAAGACTGGGTGGATGAAAGAGGCTGCCTCTACACTCTGCCTAACATACATGGGGTGGATGGCATGTTTGCTGCAAAAATCAAACGGTCATGATTAAAAAATCTGCCTTATATATTGTAACCTTTTCAGGTTTAACCCTGGCTGTGATATTTTTATTTGATGCAGTTTTAATGCCTGGCTACGTAAGGATGGGAGCGGGCCGTTATATGGTGAATGTTACGGATAAGAAACTGGAGTATGCAGAGCGGGTTTTAAAATCTGAAGGATATCGGAGCCTCGTATCAGACACCTTATATTCTGCTTCCTACGAAGCCGGGACCATTGTGGACCAGTATCCTGCGCCCAATACCCGAGTAAAAGAAGGCAGAACGGTACGGCTTAAAATCGCACACCCGGAGAAAATGGTTACTATTCCTGACCTCATCGGCAGGTCATTAAGAAGTGCTGAACTGGCTTTGAACCAGTCTGGCTTGGAAGTGGATACAGTTTATAAGGAATATAACTCAGACGTGCCATCTGGGAATGTGACCTGGCAATACCCTAAAGGCGGTGATATGCTCAAAAAAGGTATGGGAATCCATTTAACCATTAGCCTGGGTGTACCACCCAATTTTTTCCAGGTTCCGAATCTTTTTGGATTGAGTAAGAAAAAGGCTGTTGCCGACTTAGAAAGGGCTGGATTTAAGCTGGGTAAAATATTTTATCGTCAGAATGAAGACCTGATTCCCTATACAGTCTTGGACCAGTCTATTGTCGCAGAAACTGTCCTGGAAAAGCCATCAACCATTGATCTGACCGTCAGTGTACTGGATATGCAGGATATTTTTAATCAGATGATCGATAAGTGAACAAAATTCCTTCCAATGAAATTGCCCGTAAGGTTTTACACATAGGTTCATCTGTTATTCCCTTAACCTATCTGTGGTTCATACAAGATCGGGAAATTATGGTACTGCTGCTTGGATTATTAAGCCTGACAGCTGTGTGTATTGAATTCTCTAGGGGCAAAGTTAAGTTTGTTGATGCGCTGTTCAGTTCCTGGTTAGGTAACATGCTCCGGGAAAGCGAAACATGTGGAAAATTTAACGGTGCTACCTGGTTTCTTTTTGGCGGAACCATTACAGTATTCTTATTTGCTATACACGTGGCTGTGCCCGCATTATTATTCCTTACTGTAGGAGATACCTTTGCTGCAATTGGTGGCAAACTCTATCCATTAGGAAAGATTGGCGACAAAACTTTATCCGGTTCGGCTGCCGGCATCGTCACATCCTTTGGTGCTGCATACATGGTCAACCAAACACTGCCTCTGGAAGTCATTATTCTGGGTGCAGTTGCAGCCATGGGTGTTGAACTTTTACCCGTACCCTTAAATGATAATTTAACCATTCCTATTTTTTCAGGGACTGTGATGGTGACAAGCCAGGGACTTCTATGACGTTTTTGACCCCATCGGTTCTCTGGCTCCTGGGTGCTGTAAGCATACCCATTCTGATCCATTTATTGAGCCGTCTAAAGATAAAGAAGGTAGAATTCAGCACAGTGCGATTTATCAAGCAATTGGAAACCAGCTCCATTCGAAAAATGCAGATCCAGAAAATACTGTTGCTGTTGTTGAGGATTCTGGCTATTGCATCTTTGGTCTTAATGATGGCCCAGCCTGTGACGCAGGGTTTTATGCCTGGATGGCTGGCAGCAGAGCAGGATGCTCGGTTAATTATGATCATTGATAATTCTGCAAGTATGACCGTCAAGGATGGAGAAAAAACCTTCCTGGACCGTTCAAAAAATGAGACCATGGCACTGGTACCTTTATTTAAGGATGAAACCCTGATCACCGTGGCCCAAACCTGTCCGCCAAAAGTGGTTTTTACAGGACGATCAAATGATCCGGGACTGAGGTCATCTGTCAAATCCATTGAACCTACTGCGTCTTATGATAACATCTGGAAGAATATAAATGGATTGCTTCGGGATAAAACAATTATAGAACCCATTAAAGAATGTGTGATCTTCAGCGATCTTATGCATGTGCCTGATTCTTCGTTCGGTTCCGGCATCGAAAATCTGGATGACTGGAAATTTTATTTTATCCAGCCAGGTTCCGTTTATGATAACCTGGCAGTCAAGGATGTTTCATCCATAAACCGGATCAAGACTCTGAACCAGCTGGTTAAACTGAATACCCGTATCCAGAATGCGGGAACAATGAAAAAACCAAATGTGCCCCTGGAACTACTGTTTAACAATCAGCGGGTTGGACAGGTTGTATCAGAGTTTGACCCTGGGAAAGAAAAAGAATTCCTGTTCCAAGCCTATCCTGCTGAAGTGGGAATTGTCCAGGGCAGCGTAATTCTACCC
>CAYTIB010000053.1:0-2636 GCA_964437725.1 uncultured bacterium
CCTTGGGCTTGGCCTCGGGACGCCTCACGATGAACGAGGTGTGATATCTCATCGGTTTGCCCTTCAACTTGAAGTCGCAGCGCCCCGCGTAGCCATCCGACTTGGCATCGGGGGGAATGCGACAGCGATGGCTCACCTTCCAGCGGGCATTGTATATTTCGTCGGACGCCAGACGAAGCCCGTGCCCGCGTTTCTCATCCTTGGTCGGGTCGTACTGAGCGTCATGCCGGTTGATCGCTGAAGCATTGAAGCTCGGCCCCCCGATCATCCAGGTTCCCCGGTTGATGATCCGCGCAGTCCGCCCAAAGTCACTCGCATCGGCCACTTGGGTGCCCCGCTCCTCGCCAAAGGGCCAACAGGCCAGCAAGCGGTCGCGATCGGGAACGTTCAAGCCTCGGTCGGCAAAGCGTTTGCTTACTTGTTCTTCAGAGAGAGCCCGGTCGTAGATGGAGCACATCGCGAGGTCGCCGTTGAAGAAGTTCACGGCCTTGCCCTCTTGGCCATAGGCGCCAAGGCGCAGGGCGGTCTTGCCGGGGCGCGCCGTACCGGCAAAGGCGGTCTCGGCCACCAGTTTGCCATCAAGGTAGATTCGCTTTTTCTTTCCGTCCCAGCTGCCGACCAGGTGATGCCATCGGTGAGCCTTGAGCAGCCCAGGCTTGGTTTGCTGAAAGGCGGCCGCATCGTAAGCGCCGCCGGAGCCGGTACCAAAGACAATCTTCCCCTCGCTTAGGAACAACCCAACGCCACAGTTCTCCGGATAATCGTGCTGGGTGACCAAGCCCTGCCAACCAGCCAACTGAAACGGGCGAATCCAGCACTCCAAGGTCAACTGCGACAGGCTCCGCCCAGACGGCAAGGCCTTGTCGACGTGGAGGTACGACCCCGGATGGATGGGCTGGGCTTGCGGTTTCTCGACCCGAAAGGACTGCAACACCGGATCCTTGTCGCGGTTCTCCGGATCTGCTCCCAACTTGACCACGGACAAGTCGTAGGGCACGGCGCTGCTGACCCGGAACTCGATCTCCTCGCCCGCGGCTATGCTTTTTTGGGCATAGGCATGCAAGCCGGGCAGGTTGATCGCATGATGAGGTGGAATATCCTCCGAAGAGACGGAAGCAACCGGTCCCTTGGCCTCCTTGAGGTAGGCCACCAAGTCGGCGATTTCCTCGGGTTTCAAGAGTTTGTCGAACACCTCGGGCATGAGGGAAACATTCGAGTACTTGGCTCCCTTGATGTCTTTGAAGGGAATGGATTGCTCCGCTCCCGCAGCCAACCCGAGAACGATTTCGTCGACGGAGTCACGACGCAGCAAACCAGCAGCTTCTCCTTGTTTAGTATCCACCGTTAAAAGCTCATAGTAGCGGGCAATGGTGGAACTGGGATAGATGATTGCCTCGAGCAAGTCACGTTCGCTTCGGATGTCCCCGATCCGGGTAAGGTCGGGCCCGAAATCCACCCCCTTGTCTCCCTTGACGTGGCAGGTGACGCACAAGGACTTGGTCGCGTCGTGGTAAAGTTTTTTCCCGCGTGCGGAATCCCCCTTGGGCAGAAAAGCTGCAAGCTGTTCAAGGCGCTTGGCTTGGCGGGCTTCCTTGGCCGGGTCCGGTTTCACCTCGTCGGCCAATTGGATCTCAGGCATGATGTATTTCGAAGGGCTTTTTTCGTAAACCTTGCACATAAGCCTAATCTGTTTGGTCATCGGGTGACTCGCAGGAAGACTCTCTTCTCCGATCTCATACAAGGCATAGGTAATGGCATGCTTAAGAAAGGGATCCGTCTTTTGCAGGCCGGCTTCGAGCAGAGGCTTCACTGCCCGGCGGTCCCCTATTCTACCGAGAGCCATGGCGGCCAACCGGCGCTCACGAGCATCACCCGAATCAAGGAACCCAAGGAGCGGCTTCACTGCCTCCGAATCAAACCAAAGGGCTACGCTATGAATGGCAGCCGCCCGAACGTCCGAATTCTCAGCCTTGAGGAAGCTCCGTACGGCAGCCCGGGCCGCCTGTCCGGAAATACGGTTGAGCGACCAAAGCGCCGGGAGGCGGGCCTTGGCTCCCTTGAGCGCGTCCAGGTTGCTCGCCTTGGCAAGGGCATCGATGGCCCGCTTGACCACGGCAGGGCGCTCATCGGAGAGCCAATCTACTTGAGGTTTTTCCCAATCCAGTTTGAAGCCACGAGGATCCTTGGGAGAAGGAGCATTCTTCCTTTGGATCCGATAGATCGCTCCGAGAACGTCGGGCTTGGCGACCTTGGAGGTTGGGCAACAGATCATGTACCAGCTACCGGTATCCGCCACCAGCAAGCTGCCATCCGCATCCTCGATAACGTCGGTGGGGTGAAAGTCGGTCTGGTCACTTTCAAGAAAAACGCTGGTCTCGGCGGAATAAGTCGATCCGTCACGGGACAGCCTATGCTGGGACAAGCGCCGCAGGTTGAAATCGGCGCAGAGCAGGCCGCCCCTCAAGCCCAAGGCATTGCTCCGCGGCATAACGATTCCCGACGAAGCCGAGGGCCCCAGTTGGGTAAGGATCGGCAGCAAGCCACCCGAATTTGGGTGCGGGGAGAGGACACGATCGTTCCGCTTACCATAGGTTCCGCCATACACCGCGTGCAGAATGCCGTCGCGCCTACCGGGC
>CAYTIB010000054.1:0-3038 GCA_964437725.1 uncultured bacterium
CGTCTTGGAGCAAAGGGACGAAAGTTAACATTCTTGCCAAAGGGCAGCGTAAATCTGCCTTTCTGGGCGAAAGAGTAAGCTCAGGACTTAACTTTGACCGATTGCGATCAAGTTAGGTTTTCCTTCTGGAGGTGCTTTGGCATACAATGATTGTTGTTATAAGAGGATACCTCGATCCCTTCATAAACCGAGCAAGCAGAAAGAGTCGACTGGATGTCTGATACGAGAGTGCCCGCCGATAAAGCTCCCTCGGAAGCCGATTTGTCCGGTCGGAAGCTGGGCGACTATCAGTTGCTGCGGCGGCTTGGACGAGGTGGGATGGCGGTCGTTTACTTGGCCGAGCAGACGTCCCTACGGCGAAAAGTAGCAGTCAAGGTGCTCAAAAGGCATCTCGCTCAAGATGATTCCTATGTGCGTCGTTTCCACAAAGAAGCTCAGGCGGCCGCTTCGTTAGTGCATGCCAATATTGTCCAGATTCACGAAGTGGGAGAGATCGAGGGCATCCATTTTATCGTTCAAGAGTATGTTTCAGGGCAGAATCTTCGTGAGTACATTGCTCGCCACGGCGCCGTAAGTGTCGGTTTGGCTGTCAATGTACTGCGACAAGTAGCAGCGGCACTTCACCGGGCGGGTCCTCAAGGAATCGTCCACCGCGACATCAAACCGGAAAATATTATGTTGGCGCCGACCGGCGAAGTGAAGGTTGCTGACTTCGGTTTGGCTCGGATCACCCAGGATCAGGATGGTACTGATGCCACGCAAATTGGGATTACCATGGGGACGCCTCTCTACATGAGCCCCGAACAAGTCGAGGGGCAGGCGGTGGATTCACGCAGTGACCTCTATTCCCTGGGTGTGACCGCTTATCACATGCTTGCCGGGCGGCCGCCCTTTGAAGGAGATACGGCTCTCAGCATCGCGGTCCAACATCTGAAAAAAGAACCACAACGACTCGAAGATGCGCGCAAGGACCTGCCAAGCGCGCTCTGTCGCATTGTCCACAACCTGCTGGCGAAATCTCTTGAATCCCGCTACCAGTCGGCTCGTGATCTCTTGCAGGAACTAAGGAACCTGGAAGGCGAAGAATTCGAGGCCTACTGGCCCGATGACCTCGAACATTGGGATACACCAGAATTGCTGGCAGTGACCAACGCCCGGGTTGAAGCGACCCAGCAACTGGACGTATTAATGAAAGGAAGTGCCGGCCGGCTTAGGGCACGCAATGTCAGAAGACAACTGTTAATTGGTCTGATCGTCTCTGCTTTCCTGGTAGGAATTCTCTGGGGCTGGTATCAGAAACCAGCTTTTCTACTGCAAGTCGATTCGTTGAGTTCGACCCAGGTGGTGCAGAAAGAAACGGTTAAGGAACAGTTCTGGTTCGCATCGTTGATGAGTAACCAGGAACCACTTAAAGAAGAAGCCTTGCGCAGTGTCGGAAAATACTTTTCGCCTGAAGAGAGTAAGAATAATGAGCGTTATGCTCGCTTGGCCGATCAGAAACTGGCTGATCTTTATCTCGAACAGGAGCGGCTTACGGAGGCTGACAAGTTGTACAAGACGCTGGCCGACTTGCCGGAGTCGGAACAGCAATTGCGAGTCTTTGGATTGGTGGGCCAGGCCAATATTCACCAGCGACGCCAGGAAGGTCCGCAAGCAGCGGATAAACTGACGAAGGTGCGTGTTATTTATGATGAGTTGATTCCTAGCCTGCGACGCGAAGTTCAGCAGCGACTGGATCCTGAATTGAGGAAAGAATTTACGCAAGTTCTTCGTTCAGAAGCCGGCAATGAGCGTCCCGGCGAGAACCGCGAAGATTTTGGACCGCGATCGCGAGGATCAGGCGGTGAGGGTAGGTCCGGTCCACCGAGAAGTGACCGGCCATCCCGGGGCTCTTAAGAGCTTGTAAGGCGGTCAACGACCGATCGTCTGCTCTCGTAGTAAGGTGCCGAGGAGTGAGAACCATGCCTGAGAGGATAGCCACTAAACCGGCAGTGCTTCACCAGCATGGTTGGCTGGTTTGCTTGCTGTTGTTGCTCGGTCCCAACCTGCTTATTGCTGAACCCTTGAAACAGGTCAAGTACAACCATCCTGGCCTGGTAGTCGATCTGGGTGTTGGTTTGTGGGCCTGGCCATTGCCGATGGATTATGATTCCGATGGTGACCTGGACCTGGTGGTGGTTTGTCCTGACAAACCGTCCAATGGCACCTATTTCTTTGAAAACCCTGGCGGGGATAGCAAGATGCCGGTCTTTAAACCGGCCGTTCGAATTAGCAAAGGGATGCACAATGTTCAACTGTCGCATGTTAACGGCCAGCCACGAGTCCTGACACCAGGTTTTGAGTATCCCCAGTTTCGCGGACATGGCCTGGAGATACGCAGGCAGTTAACAGCCCCGGCGACCGTGCACCAGCCACGAAATTATGGACGTCCCAATGCCCGTCGCAATGCGATTCGGGCAAATCAATGGAAGTATGTTGATTACAACGCTGATGGCCACGAGGACTTGCTGGTGGGGATCGGTGATTGGGCGGATTACGGCTGGGATAATGCCTATAACCGACAGGGACGCTGGACTCATGGCCCATTGCACGGGTATGTCTACCTGTTGCTAAACCAGGGCAAGGAAGGGAAGCCAGTTTACCAGGCACCTGTCCCAGTGCAGGCCGGTGGAAAACAGGTTGACGTCTTTGGGATGCCCTCGCCAAACCTGGCCGACTTTGACCAGGATGGAGATCTCGATCTGTTGTGTGGCGAATTTATCGATTCGCTGACCTATTTCGAGAATGTAGGAAGTCGAAATAAACCGCGGTACAACGCAGGTAGATTGCTGCAACACCAGGGGCGTCCTATTCGTATGGACCTCTGCATGATTACACCTGTCAGTGTTGATTGGGATCGGGACGGTGACATTGATCTGGTAATCGGTGAAGAAGACGGTCGTGTTGCGCTGGTGGAGAACACGGGACGCACGGTTGACGGTTTGCCTGAGTTTTTACCTCCCCGCCATTTCAAGCAGCAGGCCGATGGTATCAAGTTT
>CAYTIB010000055.1:0-59596 GCA_964437725.1 uncultured bacterium
AGTTCCTGAGTCGCTCCATAATTCAAAGAGGGTAGGAGCGTGAATATGGATTCGAAAGGATATATCGAGGAAGCGGATAAGTACGTAGCTAAAACCTATGGTCGATATCCGATGGTGCCCGTTAGAGCAAAAGACACTCGAGTATGGGACGCCGATGGTAAGGAGTACACTGATTTCGTTTCTGGACTCGGTGTCATTAACTTGGGGCATTGTCATCCAAAAGTTGTTGAGGCCATACGTGAGCAGGCTGGTTCTCTGGTGCACACATCCAATTTATTTCATATACCACCCCAGATCGATCTGGCAAAGCGACTAACCGAAGTCTCCTTCGCCGATAGGGTCTATTTTTGTAACAGTGGAGCGGAGGCGAACGAATCAGCTATCAAGCTTGCAAGAAAATACAGCAATGACAAGTATGGCGATGGTAGGGGGGAAATTATTACAATGCTCAATTCCTTTCATGGCCGCTCCCTGGCTACCCTCGCTGCAACCGGTCAGCCCAAATACAGTAAGGGTTTTTATCCATATTCTCCGGGGTTTACGCATGTACCTTTCGACGATCTAGAAGCCACTGAAGCTGCGATCACCAATGCAACCTGTGCCATCATGGTCGAACCGATCCAAGGAGAAGGAGGAGTCCAAATTCCGAGTCCAGGATATTTGATCGGCCTAAGAAACATTTGCGATTCACAAGATCTGGTACTGATTTTTGACGAAGTCCAAACAGGAATGGGTCGTACCGGGACACTCTTTGCATATGAAAGTGAAAAGGTGGAGCCGGACGCCATGTCTCTGGCCAAGTCGTTAGCGGGTGGAACAGCCATTGGCGCACTTTTGGCAAAAGAACCATTCATCTCCGCTCTCGGTCCCGGAACTCATGCTAGTACGTTCGGGGGAAACTTCTTAGCAACGGCCGCAGGGGTCGCTACCATGGACGTATTCGCTGAGGGTACCATTTTGGCGCATTGCAAAGAGATGGGAACTTATTTTACATCTGCACTTAAATCACTCAGTGAGCACCATCAATGTATCAAAGAGATTCGGTCCAGAGGTTTGATGATTGGAATCGAGTTGGATCACGAAGGGATGGATTACGTCCCTATGGCTATGGAGCGGGGGTTTTTGATTAATTGTACCATGGGTAACGTTCTTCGGTTCTTACCTCCCCTGACAATTACGCAGAGTGACATTGATCGTCTCCTAAACGCACTGGACGAGCTTTTATCAGCTTCGAAGGCTTCAAGCTAAGGCCCCAAAATGGCGAAACATCTGATCAGTATTGATGACTTTAGTACCGAAGAGATACATCAACTGTTTGCTCGGGTCGATTTTCTTCTCAAGACCCGCAAATCTGCCAAATCGCCAAAACCGCTTTCGGGAAAAATACTGGCAATGATTTTTCAGAAGCCATCAACACGGACACGGATCTCCTTCCATGTGGGAATGAAAGAGCTTGGGGGAGATGCCTTAATTCTGAGGGAAGATGAAATTCAGATTGGACGTGGGGAGACATTGGCAGACACCGCCCGTGTCATGTCACGCTATGTCGATGGCATACTGATCCGAACCTTTAAGCAAAGTGATGTGGAAGCATTGGCACAGCACGGGGACATACCCATCATAAATGGACTGACAGATACAGAGCATCCCTGCCAGATCCTGACAGACATCTATACTATACGTCAGAAAAACTCCGACTGGGCTCAATGCAAGATTACCTATATCGGTGACGGCAACAACGTTGCAAATTCCTGGCTACTGGCCGCAGGCAAATTAGGCTTGAATTTTTCCATGGCAACACCTTCAACCTATGCGGCCGATTCATCAATCATCAAACAAGCCAGAAATCTCGCCGAAAAATCTGGGGCAGACCTCCAAATTGGAAATGACCCGCTACTGGCTGTACAGGGAGCCTGCGTCATCTATACTGACACCTGGGTGAGTATGGGAGAGGAAAACAAAAGACAAGAACGTCTGTCGAAGTTTAAGGGGTTTCAAGTAAACACTGATCTTTTGCGCAACGCTGACTCAAAGGCGATAGTAATGCACTGTCTTCCTGCCCACCGCGGTGAGGAAATCACAGATGAGGTCATCGATAGCACCCAGAGCGTTGTTTTCGACCAAGCGGAGAATCGTCTACACGTCCAAAAAGGAATACTTGCTGAGCTGATGGAAAACAAAACATGAGGAAGGTGACAAGTTGAGTCAAAAAGTGCGTAAGATTGTCTTGGCCTATTCTGGTGGTCTAGATACCTCCGTAATCATTCAATGGCTACGAGAAAAATATAAATGCGGTGTGGTCGCATTCGTCGCAGATTTGGGACAGGACGAGGACCTAGAAGCCACTCGGGAGAAGGCCCTTCGTACTGGTGCAGATGAATGTTATGTGGAAGACCTTCGAGAGGAATTTATCCAAGATTACGTTTTCCCAATGCTTCGAGCTGGTGCAGTTTATGAGGATGGATATCTGTTAGGGACCTCTATCGCCAGACCTTTAATCGCAAAAACTCAGGTGGACATTGCTCGCAAGATAAAAGCTGATGCCGTTTCACATGGCGCCACAGGAAAGGGAAATGATCAGGTTCGTTTCGAACTCACCTACTTGGCCCTCAATCCCGAAATCAAGATCATTGCACCGTGGCGTGAGTGGTCCTTCAAAGGCCGGGAGGATCTAATCTCTTATGCGAAAAAAAACAATATCCCTGTGCCCGTATCCCAAGATAAACCCTATAGCACAGACCGAAACCTCCTACACATCAGCTTCGAAGGTGGAATCTTAGAGGACCCCTGGTCCGAGCCACCAAAAGACATGTTCGTCCTTACGGTTTCGCCAGAGGAAGCACCAAACGAGCCCGAATTCGTCGAGATCGAATTCGAGAAAGGGGATCCCATTGCCATCGACAAGAAAATTTATCCCCCAGCTGCGCTACTTACAAAGCTAAACAAGCTAGGGGGGACACACGGCGTTGGGAGGGCAGACCTCGTTGAAAATCGGTTTGTTGGCATGAAGTCTAGAGGGGTTTACGAAACTCCCGGGGGCACAATTCTGCATACTGCCCGAGCTGCGTTGGAATCCATCGTTCTCGATCGTGAGGTGCTACACCTGCGAAACCAACTCATGATGAAATACGCTGAGCTAGTTTACTACGGTTTCTGGTTCTCCCCAGAACGAGAGATGATCCAGGCAGCCGTAGACAAGGCTGCTGTATCAATTACGGGAACTGCCCGTGTGAAGCTTTTTAAAGGCTCATGTACCGCGGTCGGGCGCAAATCACCCCATTCCCTCTACAGTCCTGATCACGCTACTTTTGAAGCGGAAAACGTTTACGACCAAAAACATGCCGAAGGGTTTATCCGCCTCAACGCACTACGTCTAATGATGCGTGCATCCATTGAAAAGGATCATCAGGACAACTAAACATTTTGATGGGGTTTGGAGGGGGTTGCTGGCTAGCCTATTGATAGTTCAAAGTTCTCCTACCACTAAACACTCCATTTTGCGGTGTCATTCCATCTGCGAATATTTCGACACAAGAAAGAGCAAAATAGGGAAGGGAGAAGATCAGCCACTCTTTTTCCGTTTTCGCAGGGAAATGGCAGCTGCTTCGCCCGGTGTCCAGGCCAGGATGATAGGTGAAGCGATGTAAATTGAAGAATACGTACCCGCAACAACTCCAATCAGGAGCGCAAAAGCAAATCCTCTAATCACCTCACCGCCAAGAAAGTAAAGAGACAGAACAACCATCAACGTCGTACCGGAGGTCAGGATTGTACGGCTAATTGTCTGGTTGATACTGGTGTTAATCAAGTCAGAAATAGTTTCTTTGCGGAGATTCTTGAGATTTTCACGGATCCGGTCGAAAACGACTATGGTATCGTTCAAAGAATACCCTATTATTGTCAAAATTGCGGCTATTACTGGAAGAGTAAATTCCAAGTGCATCAAAGAAAAGGCAGAGATAATGATCAGGACATCGTGGACTAAGGCAGCGATTGCTGCAACTGCAAATCTGAACTCAAATCGCCAGGTGACATAGATAAGAATCCCAATTATGGAATAAAGGATTGCCAGTAGAGCCTTATGCCTCAGGTCCGCCCCAACAGTTGGTCCTACCGTCTCTACCCTTCGCACTTCAAAAGCATCTTTTCCTCCAAAAGCTTCAGACATAGCATTCCGAATTTGGGTTGTGAGTTCTCGCACCTCCGCACTGGATTTCTCTACTCGGATTAGAACCTCCCGAGAATCGCCGAATTCCTGAACAACGGTATCACCAACATTTAGTCTCTCTATAGCCGTTCGAACAATTGTAATCGGCTGTGGGGTCTTAAATCGAACTTGGACCATCGTCCCACCGAGAAAATCGATTCCATAGTTGGGACCCCCCCGTGCCATAAGCGATATCAGTCCCATGAGCAGTACTATCCCCGATACAACGAGGGCAATCTTACGAATTTTTATAAAGTTGATGTTAGCGGTTGGGTTGAAAAATTGCATACGAAGTTCCTAGATACTGAGTGTCCGAACTTGTCGACGGGCCAAAATCATGTCAAGTATCACTCGTGTACAGAAAATGGCGGTAAACATGCTAACCACAATCCCGACGGACAACGTGATGGCAAAACCGCGTACTGGCCCAGTCCCAAATTGGAGTAAAACCAAAGCGGCAATGAGAGTCGTAACATTCGCATCCATAATCGTCAAAAATGCGCGCCCGTACCCCTGATCTACCGCTGCTCGGATAGTTTTCCCTAACCGAAGTTCCTCACGGATTCTCTCAAATATCAAATCATTGGCATCGATCGCCATACCCACTGTGAGTATTAACCCTGCAATTCCAGGCAAAGTCAGGGTAGCACCAAATCCCGCCATAACTCCCATAATAATAATAAGATTAAAGATCAGAGCCATTACCGCCAGAATTCCCGCAAGTTTGTAGTAAATCACCATAAAGATGAGCACCAAAACACCACCAAGGATGATCGATACGACTCCCGCACGGATAGAATCCCGTCCGAGTGAAGGACCAACCGTCCGCTCTTCCAATATTTTCACCGGGGCAGGGAGGGCACCCGCACGTAGAACGATAGCAAGATCACGGGCCTCGTCGTCAGAAAAACTACCGGAAATGACCGCGGTCCCACCGGATATTCTTTCCTGGATGACAGGAGCCGAATAGATCATCTTATCCAAAACAATGGCAAGTCTTTTTTTAACATTGGTCGCCGTAATGCGATCAAACAGTCTTGATCCGCGGCTATCAAAGCGCACACTCACTTGTGGCTGATTAAATTGTTGCCCGAACTCCACCCTCGCATCTACCAAGGAATTACCCGTCAAAACTGTCCGCCGTTTCAGGAGAAATGGCTCGCGGTCCTCCTCTTTCCGAGTTTCCTTGTTGATGATAGGCCTATAGAGGATCTCACTGCCTGGAGGGATACGTCCTTTTAGGGCTTCCTCGAGGCTGTGCTTGTCATCCACAAGCTTAAATTCTAGCAAGGCCGTCCGGCCAATTAGTCGCTTTGCACGCTCTGGATCCTCAACACCGGGTAGCTGAATCACTAACCGGTGAGCACCCTGTCGGACCAAGCTCGGCTCTGAAACACCAAATTGGTCGACTCGGTTGCGCATTGTTTCCAATGCCTGACGAACCGCGAGATCTTCCACTTGTTGTCGGGCACCCTCAACCATTTCTATAAGGTACTCATCACCCTTTTCACGCCGCAACCGAAGATCACGAAAACCCTGAAGAATTTTTTCTACTCTTATCCGATCTGCTTCTTCAGGAAGAGAAACCTTCAGAAAATCTTTTTCCCGGGAAAAATTAGCGTACCTAACCCCACGACGATTAAATCGATCTCTGATATCTTGGGAATTGCGCTCCAGGAAGCCTTCAACAGCCTTGTCAACCTCAACCTCAAGAACTAAATGCATACCCCCTTGGAGGTCCAACCCAAGATTGATGGTCTTATTCAGAGGGACGGCATACCAGACGGAAATAGCCAGAACAATGAGAATGGCCCCAATTTTCCAGGCAAAAAGCGATTTCATAGCACTAGTCCTGTTTCTTTCTGGACGGACCACATACACATTCTATCCAGCGCAATTTTGAATAAATGACACCCTCTATCATATTTCTCTCTCGCCAAACCAAGAAAGCTTTCAAAGCTTCTCAACTCCTGGTAAACATCCAGGCTTGGAAAAAGTTATGGGAATAAGTATCTATTCGTCTCGGACAATGGCAACACAGCAACGGGAAAAGCTTAGAATGACGCTTTCTACCCCTTAAAGCAGGGTAGGCCAAGCCGCCCAACTATGCGATCAACCAATAGGTCGTCGGACTTTTGAAGACCTACCTATTTTATTCGTCGCCGTTTTCGTCGCCTTCACCTTCTTCGTCTTTTGAGTTTCCGCCTCCACGTCCGGTAACGGTCGTTATATTAGTCTTGTTAACTCGAATCCGAACGTTTTCAGCAATTTCCAACCACACCTTGTCGTCCCTAATTTTTGACACAGTCCCGTGGATTCCCCCGGTTGTCGTCACTTGATCGCTCGGGGATAAACCTTCCAAAAGTCTTCGATGCTCCGCTTGTTTCTTCTGCTGGGGCCGGATCATCAAGAAATAGATGATAGCGAACACCATTGCAAACGGAAGGAGAAGTCCAGCAATCCCACCGGTCGACTCTCCTCCACCTCCGGCCCCACCCATTGCGTATACGTAATCTACCAACATAAGTCATTCTCCTCGTCCGCCGCTTCTCATAGCGGCCTGAATAGCAAACGGCTCCCTTCTATCAAACCAGCCCCCGGGTGTCAAACCGACGGAAACTAGACTCGCCAATTGACTAATCACACACTAAGTCAGACAGGTTCCTTTTCCTCCGAAATTGAATCAAGCCATCGCCGTGCAACATTTTCCAGGTCGTCTCGACCGATTGCCTCTCTTAGTTCGCTCAATATGCGATTGTAAAAACAAAGATTGTGCAGCGTATTAAGTCTAAACGCGAGAAGTTCCTTAGCCACGAAAAGATGCCGTAGATAAGCCCGGCTGAAATTCCGACAAGTGTAACACGCACAGTCCAAGTCAATGGGTGCCTCATCTTCCCGATACCGAGCATTCTTAATCATAATCTTGCCCCGGGAGGTGAAAAGGCAACCGTTTCGGGCATGTCGGGTGGGCATCACACAATCGAACAAGTCCACACCAGTAAGAACTCCCCTAACCAAATCCTCAGGCGTTCCAACCCCCATCCAGTAGCGAGGCTTATCTATGGGGAGCTGTTCCATAGCGCACTCGGCCATGTCATACATCAGTTCCTTAGGCTCTCCGAGGCATAGTCCACCCACAGCATACCCGGGAAAATCAAGATCAACCAACTCTTCAGCGCTTCTTTTCCGCTCCTCCTCAATTACACCCCCTTGAACAATGCCAAAAAGCACACCCCGGCGATTTTTCTCTCTCCAATTCTCCAGGGCCTCCTTACAACGTCGTGCCCAAACGGTGGTCATATCAACAGACCTTTGAGTTCGGTCATCGGTGCACGGGTACGGAACAGGATCATCCAACGGCATAAGAATA
Source organism: uncultured bacterium (assembly GCA_964437725.1). Lineage (GTDB taxonomy): Bacteria > UBA8248 > UBA8248 > JACPRG01 > CAYTIB01. The sequence goes on from CAYTIB010000055.1 coordinate 7,578, forward strand.
TCAGAACCCAGTGCCGTTTGAATCTCAATCACTTTCTCCGGGGTAAAACGATGGCGGCTACCGTCAAGGTGTGATTGAAACTCCACACATTCCTCAGACACACTTGAAAGTCCCTTAAGACTGTACGCCTGAAAACCACCGCTATCGGTGAGAATAGGATACTCCCAGCCCATGAAGCTGTGAAGTCCGCCCATGGATCGGATGAGTTCATGCCCCGGCCGCATGTAAAGATGATAAGTATTCGCTACAAGGATCTGAGTTCCCACACCTTCTAGGTCCTCTGGGGAAAGAGCCTTAACCGTAGCCTGAGTTCCGACAGCCATAAAGGCAGGCGTATCGACCAATCCACGATCGGTCTGCATTTGTGCGGCCCGCCCGCAACCCCCTGAAACACTATCAAGTACTTCAAAAGAGAAAACCAAGGTAGATATAGTCCATGTAGGTATCAGGTTACTTGGATAGGCCCTTCGGCACTGCCCGTAATAAATTGATGGACAACCGGATCGGTGGAATTCTGAATACTTTCCGGGGTCCCGCAAACTTGTATTCGACCGTCATGTAACATAGCGATCCTATCCCCTACCTTGAAAGCACCCTCGATATCATGACTAATGACAAAGGATGTAACATCCAGTTCTTTCTGCATGTGCATAATCAAACGGTCAATGGTATCGCATAGGATAGGGTCAAGTCCCGTGGTCGGCTCATCGTACAAAATAATAGGGGGGTCCAAGGCGATAGCCCGGGCGAGCCCAACTCGCTTGCGCATTCCGCCCGACAACTCAGCGGGCATCTTTTTTTCTACCCCCTCCAAACCCACCAAACGCAGCTTTTCCAACACCTTGCTCTCAATTTCAACCTTACCAAGCTGACTGTGTTCCCTAAGGGGGAATGCAACATTATCAAGAACATTCATTGAATCGAATAATGCAGCATTTTGAAACAACATACCAAATTTTCGCCGTACATGATCCATTGCATTTATAGGAATAGGAGTAACATCCTCTCCATCTATAAAAATCTGCCCCACATCCGGTTTCAGTAAACCAATAATATGTTTCAGCAGGACACTCTTACCAATTCCAGATCTACCTATCACAACGGTCGTTTGGCCTCGAAGGACATCTAGGGTTACGCCCTTCAGAACCTCGTGCCCATCAAACCTTCGATGAATATCGTGCACGCGGATAACAACGTCATCTGTCATCAGTGGAATCCTCTTTTGCCGAACTAGACTAACCGAAAATGGTCCGAAATTCTCTTCACCCCGTGTTAGTCGCCTAAGATCAAGTAAATTGCTCCTCGCGCCCATCCGTAGGTACATTCGGCGAATTAATCCATCCCTCTGGGAAAAGGGCATCCGGGTAGGTGGCCCGAACGGCCCTACCTCCTTCTACATAAAGGCGAGGGACACGCCTCGACAAACCACACAGTATCTCGTAGGGAACCGTATCCGCCAAATCTGCCAATTCCTCGGCTGTTATGATTTCCTTCTTCTGCATACCCAAAAGTACGACTTCATCGCCAACGGAGGCGTTCGGCAAATGATTAAGAAGAACTGTCAGCATATCCATAGAGACTGCCCCAACTATGGGAGCTCTTCGCCCACCTATCAGGACATCTGCCTTATTGCTGAGACAGCGAGGATAACCATCTGCGTAGCCCATCGGAATAACGGCTACCCTGCTGCGTTCGGGAACTTGGAAGGTACGCCCATATCCAATAGAGCGCTCACCCTCAGCCTCGTTGATGTGAACAATTCGGCTTGTCCAAGACATAACCGGTTCGAATTGATCCAAAACCCCTCTTACATCTGGATTGGCTCCAAATAAGAGAATGCCCGACCGAACCATATTCATCCATGAATCCGGTAGTCTAAGGACTGCTCCGCTATTGGCACAGTGAAGTAAGGGAGGTAAAAGTTTCTGGCTTCGAAGCTGTTCAACTAGATCGAGAAAAATTCCGAACTGGTTATTTGAATTCCCCTCTGGGTCTTCAGCATCAGCAAAATGGGACATTAATCCACGAATCTCAATGCCATCTAGCTGGTGAATAAACCTAAGAAAATCCGGCGTCTCGGACGGTTGAATACCCAACCGTCCCATTCCAGTGTCTACCTTGATATGGACGGGGATTCGCTTCCCCGCGGCATGCCCCGCAACACAAAGGGCCTTGGCCACACTAGTGTTGCAGAGAACTGTTTCAAACCCACCCGCCACCAGAGAGGAAGCCTGCTCAGCGAACACACCACCCAAGACTAGTATTGGGGCTGCAACTCCAGCTCTGCGAAGCTCCAAACCCTCTTCCAGGACGCCAACACCGAGTAGGTCCGCTCCTGCGGCAACAACTGTTCCTGCCACTTCTGATGCCCCGTGTCCGTAGGCATCCGCCTTCACCACGGCCATCAACTGAGATCCTCGGCCCAAACGGGCCCGCACCCGCGCGGTATTTCTGGCTATTGCGTCGAGATCAATCTGTGCCAAAGTTGGACGGAGTGTCTGGGTTGTTTCGGGGTATTCTGTAATCGTCAGATTCAAAGCGTTAGATCTCGGCAAAATATTGGAGTCGACAAGTCCCGACTCTAGGCGTAAACCGATCAGAGCGAGACATATTCATCCACAAAGAGATCAAGGGAATCACTTCCTATTTCAAGTTTTTAGTAAACCCGAAGGCTGAGGAAGCGCTTCCGCTTCAGAGGCCTCCGTATATTCACGATGCGAAAGATTCTCGAATCGAGCGTAGTTTTTAACGAAGGAAACTGGAATTGTGTCGATTGGACCGTTTCTTTGTTTCGCAATGATTATCTCCGCTTCTCCCGCAACCTCGCGCCGCCTATCCTCATCCCGCTCATAAACTTCTTGGCGATAAATAAACGCGACAACATCAGCATCTTGCTCAATGGCACCTGACTCGCGCAAATCTGCCAATTGGGGTCGATGACCTTCCCGCTGCTCCACTTGCCGACTTAGCTGGGAAAGCGCAATTACGGGAATGTTCAACTCTTTTGCCAGTTCTTTCAATGAACGGGAGATATCAGTGATCTCTTGTTGTCGATTCTCCACGCGCCCTCGCCCACGAAGCAACTGAAGATAGTCGACGATTATCAGAGACAGACCTTTTTCTGCTTTCAACCTTCGCGCGCGCGCACGGATGTCCAAGGCAGTCAAGGCAGCACTATCATCGATATAGATTGGGGCATCCGCCAGTTTTCCAGCCGCAGTGGTCAACCGCGGCCAGTCCCCTTTTTCCAAAAAACCGGTGCGCAATTTCTGGATATCAATCCGCGCCAAGGAGCAGAGTAGCCTAATTACCAGTTGCTCCTTTGACATCTCTAGGCTGAACACCCCAACCGGAAGTTGACTCTGGGTACCCACGTTTTGGGCAATACTCAAAGCAAACGAGGTCTTCCCCATACTTGGTCGACCCGCAACAATTATCAAATCAGAAGGCTGCAGGCCAGCTGTTAGTCGGTCAAAATCAGTAAATCCAGTGGCTACCCCGGTCACCATTTCCTTACGTTCGTAGAGTTCCTCGATTCTCTTAAAGGTCGACTTAAGAACGTCACTCATACTGATAAAACTTTGGGAGATGCGATCTTGTGAAATTTCAAAGATAACCCGCTCTGCCTGATCTATAAAGGTTTCCACATCCTCAGTGCCTTCATAACCCTGAGCAACGATTTCTGTTGCAGCTGAGATTAAATCGCGCAACAGTGCTTTTTCTTTTACTAAATTCGCATGTGGTCCAACTCCTGCCGCCGTTGGAACAGAATCCACAAGCGCAGCTAGGTAGGACTCACCCCCTGCACCTTCCAAAGCCGAATTCTTGCGGAGACGTTCCGTAAGCGTGAGTAAATCAATAGCCTCACTCCGCTCGAATAGTTCTAGCATTGCAGAGAAAATCTTACGATGAGCTTCCCGATAAAAATGATTTTCTTTAATAATCTCAAGAACTTTGGGAACAGCAGAGTTATCCAGGAGTACAGCCCCCAGAACAGCTTGTTCAGCCTCTATGTTTTGAGGAGGGACTCGATGAATTACTTCTTCTGGGGGGGTCATAGGTTCTCTTCGCATTTCGAGGAAGATCCACGACGGTTACAGACAATCTGCGGCTATTTAGGGTGCTGTCTGAACTATAATCGAGCGAATTCAGCCATCATCACCTACCGGTATCATGAACTTTCTTCCTCAGTGTCATTTTCCCGCTTCTCTTCTTCCTCCGCCGCCGATTCCTCTGGAACAACCTCATCAGTGACTTCAGAGATTCTCATTTCATCCCCTTCGTTTTCTAAAGCCACCGTCTCCTCTGTTTCCACTTCAGTCTCTCCCGCTTCCACACAAACACTGAGTTCTGCCGTTACCTTTGGATGAACTCGAACAGAGACCTTATGTACTCCCAATGTCTTGATGGGGGACTCTAGCTGGATCTTACGCCGATCGACCTTTTCTCCAGCATCCTGTATGGCATCAGAGATATCTTTTGACGTCACCGATCCGAATAACCGGTCCCCCTCGCCAACCCGGCGGACAACTCGGAGCGACAAATTCCCAAGCTTTTTCGAAAACTCCTCGGCAATCCCTCTCCTTTTTTCCAAGCGTTGCGACTGAAGTCGTTTTTCATGCTCAACAGCTTTCACATTACGACTAGATGCACGAACTGCAAGTCCTTGAGGAAGCAGGTAATTCCTGCCATATCCGTCGGCGACTTCTACAACGTCGCCTATATCTCCAAGGTTTTCTACTTCCTCCCGAAGTATGAGCTTCATCTTTTTCCTTCCTCCTCCATACTATCCTCTGCGTCCGGCTTTTCCACCCCGCTAGGGGTCCCAGTTACTCGAAGCTTTCGAAAATCAAACCACAAATCAAACAACCCAATTGCGGCAACAACGTAACTCAAGGCTATAGAGATGCAATAAAGAGGAATCCGGAAAAAGAGAGACACATTTAAGCATCGACACCAAAAATGGACAACGGCAAGCCCTTGTAAAAAATAGCCAATTAATAGTACTAGTAAGACGTTCGCCAAAACCCAGGATGTAGTTCCACCCCATAAGAAGAAGAGAAGCACACCACTTCCGATTAGTAGCCAAACAGCCACCTCTGGCATCGACCAACGGCCCAGGTCCATTTCAGCAAACAAGCTTCCAGAGCCACGCAACGTCCACAGATAACGAACCAACGAATAGTTCAAAACCGAAAGCAAGGCAGCATTCACAACAACTATGGCCGGCATCAGGTGTCCCATTACATGGATTAGACGGGCAACATCATCGCCAACGGGGCCCGGGGCCGCTCCCGACATCTGCTGAAGAGTACGTTCACCTTCAGGCCCGATTACACCGGTTGAAATTTCCACTCCGAACCCAAAAACCTGGACACCATACAAAATGCCCATGCTAGCCGCTACACCGAACATACTCCAACCAACCGCTTTTTCTACAGACTTTCCACTCGCTATAGAAACAGCCAATACCCAGGCGACAACGCCAACGGTTGCTAAATACTGGAGTGCACTTCCCCAATTTCCAATGATGGCCAAGGCTAACGCCACGCCCAGGAGTGCAACAAAACCCGATCGACTTCCCCATCGGAGAAATATCTGAACAACCGGGGCAGGAGAAAACAAACCTGCGGTTCCGCCGATCAGCCCAATCATACCTCCCATCATCGGTAGGCGCTCCATCACCAAGTAAAGCAGTAGCGATCCTGCCGCCATACCAACAATACGGCCAGTCCCCAGAATTGGCCTGTTGCCCGAACCCGACGAGACCTTTGTACCATCCCCTTCGAATTTCACTGCAGAAGGAGTGTCTTCCGCTTTGGACGAACCCATAGCGGTTCTCGGCACTCCATCCGAATCTTTTTGAGATCCGGTTTCAGCAGACGAAAACTCTCCTGGTCCCTCAGTTCCTCCGGTGGACTCCATCGTCACGGAAGATATCCCCCTTCACCCGATTTTCTCAGGTAATCACTGCCGATCAACAGCAAACGGCAGAAGAGCAATGTTACGGGCTCTTTTTATAGCCGCAGTAAGCTGCCGTTGGTGACCCGCGCAATTGCCCGAAATCCTGCGGGAGATAATCTTGCCCCTTTCGGTCATTAGATTTCGAATTCTTCGAAGGTCTTTGTAGTCGATGAATTCAACCTTATCTACACAGAATCGGCAAACCTTCTTTGGTACGTAACGCTTCTTTTTTTTCTTAACAGTTTTCCAATCTCGCATTGCCAATGAACCAGTCTCCTAAAACGGAATGTCATCATCCGCGGTTGACGAAGGACCCTCAAATTCAGGCTCACTTCCCTGAGCCTTTCGCCCGCCACCCTGTGATTGTCCACCCCCGGGCATAAAGTTTACATTCTGGGCTACCACTTCGTGCTTATTACGTTTTGCCCCATCTTCAGTTTCCCAAGTGCGGTATTGCAACCGCCCTTCCACGAGAGTCAATCGACCTTTGCTCAGATATTCCCCAACCAACTCTGCCTGACGTCCAAATGCCACAATGTCCACAAAGCAAGTATCCTCCCGCTGCTCATCGCCTTGACGATACTTTCGGTTGACAGCTAAACCGAAGGTCGCTACTGGCGTCCCAGATGGTGTATAACGCACCTCTGGATCGCGGGTAAGATTTCCCATCAAAATCACTCGATTAAAGCTCGCCATCTATCCCCCTTCCCTCCGCTTGGTTAATTGCTAACCCTCTGCGTGCGGATCGGGCTCCTCCTCTACCAGCGAGGTGTCATCAGCAATCGTCTCTCCATCTTCGTCCTGAGAGGGTTTAGGATCATCTCCCCCCTGCTTGGCATCCGTTTGCGAAGAGCCTTCCGAACCAAGGAAATCGCCATCTCCCTCATGGATCCGCTCGCCGCGCAACAGATCCGGCGGCGTTACTTCTCCTGGTTTACAACGAACTGTGAGATATTTTAAAACTTGCTCTGAGATACTTAGGGATTCTTCGGTCTGTCGAACTAACGGTGGAGGAGCCTTATAGCGGTAGAGAATATAGTATCCATAACGCTGGCGACGAATGTCATAGGCAAGACGCCGTTTGCCCCACTGCTCAAAGTCGGAGATCTCAGCGCCCCCAGCTGTAAACTTATCTTTGAGCGCCTCAGCCTGAGACTCCAAATCTTCCTCAGATAACTCCGGGTCAAAAATTACAATGGTCTCATAATGGTTCATTATAGCTCTCCTCTCGGATCGAAAGCCCACAGGCAACCGCAGCGCCCCCGTAGGACGCCCAGCCCGGAGCAAGGAGAAAACCCGTCAAGAGGACCCCACAACGCGGAGTCCTTCCCTCCATCATAGAGGGACCTCTATTATCTAGGCAGTTAGCGCCCGCGGAGCAAGTTCTCTAATCCTTTATAGCAGCAGCGGAGCGATCACCAAAGAAATGATAGACATCAATTTTATGAGGATGTTCATTGAAGGACCTGATGTGTCCTTCAATGGATCACCCACCGTATCCCCAACCACACCAGCCTTGTGGGCCTCTGACCCCGATCCTCCAAAATTCCCCTCTTCAATGTGCTTTTTTGCATTATCCCAGGCACCACCACCATTGGCCATCATAAGTGCCAAAAGAACACCCGAAAGCGTCGCTCCTGCAAGCATGCCACCCAACGCTTCAGGGCCAATTATAAACCCGACCAGAACGGGGAGAACGATAGCTATTACACCAGGCAAAACCATCTCTTTAAGCGCAGCATCTGTGCTAATGGAAATGCATCTAGCATGATCTGGTTTACCAGTCCCCTCCATCAGCCCTGGTATCTCTCGGAATTGCCTGCGGATCTCTTCCACCATCCGGAACGCCGCTTTCCCCACCGAGGTTGTGGTAACGGCTCCGATAAAGAACGGAATAGCCCCGCCGATCAAAAGTCCCACCACGACACGAGCATTGGTTAAGTTGATGATATCAAGCTTAGCCGCAGCGGTATAGGCCGAAAAGAGCGCCAAAGCCGTCAAGGCAGCAGAACCGATGGCAAAGCCCTTCCCTATCGCCGCCGTTGTGTTGCCCAGGGAATCTAGGCTGTCCGTTATCTTTCGCGTTTCCGGACCTAATTCCGCCATCTCTGAAATTCCACCTCCATTGTCCGCAATCGGCCCGTAAGCATCTACAGACATGGTTATACCTATGGTGGCTAACATACCAACCGCTGCAATAGCAATACCATAAAGTCCCGCCAAGGCAGAAGCCGCCCAAGTGGCAGCGGCAATCACTAAAATACTGGGGGCAGCACTCTCCATAGCCAGAGCAATTCCTCCGATTATGTTCGTCGCAGCGCCCGTTTGACAGGCTTCAGCAAGTTTTATGATGGGCTTTCCAGCCGTGTAGTACTCCGTCAGCCGTCCGATTATAACTCCGGCAAGCGAGCCTGTAAGAACGGCCCAGAAAACATTAGAAGGGAGACCTATTGAAACTGTTATGAAATATGAAGGAACGAGCATCAAAATTGCACTAATGTAGGTGGCGTTGCGAAGAACAGCCGCCGGGTCAAGGTTTTGAAGAATCCGAACCGAAAGGATCCCCAGTAGCGAAGCGACAAGACCAACCATCGTAATCAGTAAAGGAAGAGCCATCGACGCGGAGGCCGCAGCTCCCATCGTTGCGCCAATGGCAATGACCGCAATGATGCTTCCAACATAAGACTCGAATAAGTCCGCGCCCATCCCAGCAACATCACCAACATTATCCCCAACCAGATCGGCGATAACTCCAGGATTTCGAGGGTCATCCTCCGGTATCCCAGATTCAACTTTGCCAACAAGATCTGAGCCAACATCAGCAGTTTTCGTGAAGATTCCTCCTCCCACGCGCGCAAACAAAGCGATGGAGCTAGCCCCCATACCAAAACCAAAAACTACGCTAGGCTGACCTGAGAAGATTAGGAAAAAAATGCCAACACCCAAAAGGCCCAGACTGGCAACGGAGAGCCCCATAATGGAACCACCAAAGAACGCCATGCTCAGGGCTTTTCCTTGGCTCCCACCGCGAGCGGCCTCAGCAGTTCTCAGGTTAGCCCGCGTTGCCGCTTTCATTCCGAATAAACCGGCAAGAACTGAACATATAGCACCGCCCAGAAAGCACACGGCTGTCGCTAAGTTCAGGAATAAAGCGAGCAGTATAAAGACAAGAACCACAAAGATGGCCAATATCTTGTACTCTTTTTTGAGAAAAACCATTGCCCCGTCATGGATAGCTTGAGAGAGACTTTGCATTCTCTCATTGCCCGCCGGCTGCCTCGAAATATATCGGAATAGAATCCCGGCTATAATTAGGCCGATTAAACCCAAAACGGGTGCCCAGCCAGTTAACGTGATCATGTATGCATTTCTCCCCTCGTCTCTTCCGGAAGTTTGTCTCGATCCCACACCCGGATCAACTCATCAATTCGATCGGCCACCAAGCCGATCACAACCCTTAGGTCTTCCTCCTGTTGCCGAGTAAACGGACTTAAAACATAATCGGATTCACTTTCACCCTTTCCGCCTCGGCCAATTCCTACTCGAATTCTCGCGAATCCGTCACTTCCCATCCTCTCGATGACCGACCGGACACCACGGTGCCCACCATCTCCACCCCTTCGTTTTAATCGAATCTTTCCGAACGAAAAATCGATCTCATCGTGGACAACTAAAAGATCTGACACTCCCAACCCAAACTCTTCTAAAAGGCCGTGAATCACTCCTCCGGAACGATTCATGAAATCTTGCGGCTTGGCAAGCAGAACATGACGACCATAAAGAGAGCCATTGCTCGCAAGCGAGCAATGGCCCACATCCCCAAATTCAACACCCATGCACCCTGCCAGTTCATCAAGAACCCGAAACCCGACATTGTGGCGGGTATCAAAATACTGCGGACCGGGATTGCCCAGACCAACAACCAAGATTGGCCGGATCACATCTTTGGACCTGCCAATTCGTCTTCCGGCTAAGCGGTGAAAAAGCCTCAACCCTCGCCTGACTCTTCTTTTGTTCCTTCAGCTTCTCCAGCCCCCTCCTTCGCCGTCGAGTCCCCTTCCTCTCCTTCCACTTCCTCACCCTCGAGAATTTCCTCTTCTTCCGGAGTTTCCACTTCCACAGTTACCATGGTCACACTTGCAACCGCTTCTTCGGGATCGGTTACTAACTCTACCCCAGTCGGTAACTCTAGGTTCCTAACGTGAATCACTGCGCCCAACCCCATTTCAGATACATCGATTTTGACGGAAGAGGGGATTGCCGTTGGCAGGCATCGGACTGTTATCACGGAGAGTAGCTGACCCAGATAACCATCATCTTGCAAAACTCCTACCGGGGTGCCCTCTAGCTCGATAGGCACATCAACTTCGATTTCGCGATTCATGGAAATGCGGAAAAGATCAACGTGAAAGATATCACCCCTAACGGGGTCGTTCTGAATGTCCTTAACCATGACAAGTCGCTCCGCCCCATCCCCGCCCTCGACTTGAAGGCGCATCAGAGCGTTGCTCCCTGCCTCAGTACTCAGAAGCTGGCGAAGCTCCCGAGGATCGAGAATCAGGTTAATGTTTTCTCCCTCACCATACATAACGGCGGGAATCGAACCTGCTCCACGAGTTCGTCGAGCCGATCCCTTGCCTCGACTTTCGCGTGTTTGAGCGTGAAGAATCAACTCTTCCATGGCACTTCCTTCATTAGATAAAAAGTGAGCTCACTGAACTTTCACTATGGATACGCTGGATTGCGTCTCCCAGCAAACTGGCAATAGAAAGCACTTGAATACGCGGACACTCTAAGGCACGGAGGCTTAAAGGTATGGTGTCAGTTACCAAAACCTGCACGATCTCCGAATTTTCGATGCGGTCGATAGCAGGACCAGAGAACACCGGATGCGTAGCACTGGCATAGACAGCTGTCGCACCTTGCTCCATCAAAGCCCGGGCCCCCTCAGTCAAGGTCCCGGCCGTGTCAATCATGTCATCTACAATAAGAACGTCACGACCTCTCACATCCCCGATAACATTCATGGCATCAACCACATTTTCTCGTTCCCTACGCTTATCGATAATACTTAATGGAGCGTCCATGCGCTTGGCGAAAGCGCGAGCCCGTTCCACACCACCAGAATCTGGCGAAACAACCGTTAGATTAGACAAATCCAATTTTTGAAAATTTTCGATGATCAAAGGGGCGGCAAACAAGTGATCTACGGGAATATCGAAAAATCCTTGAATCTGTCCCGCATGCAGATCGATAGTGAGAACGCGATCTGCACCCGCCGCGCCTAAGAGGTCAGCCACCAGTTTGGCCGTAATGGGAACTCGAGGCTGAACCTTCCGATCCTGGCGGGCATAGCCAAAGTAGGGTATCACAGCAGTAATACGCCTAGCCGAGGCCCGCCGAAAGGCATCAATCATAATTAAAAGTTCCATGAGGTTCGTCTGGGATGGGGAGCACGTCGGCTGAATCAGGAAACAATCCATCCCCCGAACGTTCTCATTGATATACACGTTAATCTCACCATCACTGAAAGCCGTAATCTCAAGCTCGCCGATATCAATGTTTAGAGATTTGGAGATGCCCTCCGTTAAATCCGGATTCGCACGACCGGAGAAAAGCTTCAACTCTCCATTCATCGGTCCTGGTGTCCTTTTGGATTCATGTTTTTAACGACTGGCTGGGGCGGGAGGATTCGAACCTCCGAATACTGGGTCCAAAACCCAGTGCCTTACCACTTGGCCACGCCCCAAAGAGCGAGGCTATTTCATTCTCTCAGGATAAATCCGACTGGCCGAGCGGGGATATTTCATCTTCAGCCTCCTCTGGCCGGGCGGTCTCTGCCACTGAGTTCATTTCCCGACGCTGACTCAAGATCTCCTGATAACGACCCAAGATCTCGTCCTCAATCCTTCGGCGTGTTTCACTGTTCAGCGGGTGGGCCGTATCCTTGAAAGAGCCATCTTTACTCTTCCGGCTCGGCATGGCGACAAACAAGCCGTTCGTACCCTGAATGATCTTCAAGTCCCTCACAACGAAGCAGCTATCAAAGGTGATTGTCACATAAGCTTTTAACTTTTCTTCGTTGACAGGGTATACACGAACCTCAGTTATCTCCATCTCGCCACCACTCCCCTCAAGGGGCTGTCGGGCACCAAATCAAACCTCAGAACATACGTTCATTAGCTCCTAATGTTCGGGTCAGAATAGCAAAAACCCGATCTTTTCTCATCATTCGGGCCGCCTGCCTGGCCTGGTATTCATGGCGAAAGAAGCCAAATACCGTGGGTCCACTTCCGCTCATCAGTGCGAGATCCGCACCGAACTCAAGAAGCTCCTGCCTCAACTCCCCCACGATGGGGTGAGTGCGACACACCACATCTTCCAAATCATTCCTCGTAACCTCCCATCCGGGTGGCAACCAGTGGAAGCAAGTCTTCACCCCTTGGATCTTATGGTTGGGGAAAGGACGTGTCAACCCGGATTTCCACTCCTGGTAGGCCCAAGCGCTAGAAATAGCAATCGGGGGTTTGACGAGTAAAACATTCTGAACCGGTCCCGGACGAATTTCTGATAAGCGATCTCCTCTGTCTTCGCCTAAAGCGCAGGATCCCCCCAGGAAAAATGGGACATCCATTCCAAGCTCAGAAGCCAACATCAGTAAATCTTCTTTTGGAACATCTAGCCGAAGAAGTTTTGGGAGACCATACAAAACGGCGGCGGCATTTCCACTCCCTCCCCCCAGACCAGCGGCAGAGGGGATCCTTTTCTCAATGTAGATGGAACAGTTAGCTTTTACCCCGGTTATCTCAATTAATCGATCGGCAGCTCGGAAAGCAAGATTCTCAACCCCGTCAGGTACCTCGGGATCAGAGCATCGCACTCGAAAACAACCGGGTCGAAGGGTCAGGGTTACACGATCGCGAAGAGCCAATTTTTGCAGAATAGTCTTAACAGCATGATAACCGTCTGGTCGCCTCCCAAGGACATGAAGACCGAGGTTTATCTTCGCAGGGGGGTAAAGGTGCAAAACGCGTAGGGACATGTCAAATCAAGTCTTTTAACGACCCAACGGGATAATAGAAACGCCGCTAGGTATAGGTAGATGGAAAGCTAAAGGAGGCAAGTTCTGGTTAAGCTTTACGTTCCCATAGTGAATTTCTAGAGTTTGCTCGCCCCGCCCGACTTCGACTTTGACACTGGAGGGGAAACGAAGATTACCCTCTTTACGGTATCCCGAATAAATCACTTTCAAATTTTCATCACGTAAACGCGAGATCAATTGAAACCTAAGGGGGGCTAAACTCCGTGCATCAAACCACCATTGACGTTTCACCTTACTCCCCTCTGTGACTTGAAGGTTATAAGCGCCTTCATTCCCCACCGTCCCGTCCCACCGTGCGTGAAGGTTACCGTCCATCAACCTTGGCACAAAACCTCCTAGAAGAACTTCCACTATCTCTTTCGACGTCAAAGGGACTCCGAGCCAATCATAAAGATTTTCTATCGTTGCACGTCCCCTAAAATATTCATTTCTCGACGGGTTATACGCACTGAGCACACCTTTGTTGACAACGATATAGAGAAGTGGTTGACCAAAAAAATTTAGAGGTTCGAGCCGAATCGACCCATTTTTCCGGAGAACAAGGACTGCCTTCCCTGCGTACCGCTCTTCTCGTGCGTTTAGAACAACATCTACAAGCCCTTTCAAATCCCGAAGCTTCCCCTGCCCTTCCTGCAACTGAGACAATAATCGACCGGGACGTCCGAGAACTTGATCAGCATCTGGCGGAGGCGAAACAACCCCGTAAGTGGTGCATCCTAACGTAACAACCAGAAAGGTCGCTAGCACTACATTTATAAACTTCACTCCCGCCCCACCCTTTGTAACTCTTTCTCTATCCGCTCAATCTTATTCTTCATGACCTTGTTTTTGGGGTTCACCTTCAGGGACCGCCGCCAAGCTCTTACCGCGTCGTTCCAACGTTTCAGATCGCGGTAAGCATCGCCCAGATGATCAAGGATCACAGGATCATCTGGAAGAAGCGAGGTTGCCAACTCCAGTTTCAATACAGCCTTTTCCAACCATCCTTTCTTGTAATAAGCCCATCCTAAACTGTCAACGTAGGCTCCATTATTAGGATCAAGTCGCAGGGCTTTTTTAATCAGACCGATAGCTTCGTCCAACCTAATGCCTTGCTCGGCCCACATATAGCCGAGGAGATTTTTCGCTCTTGCATTTTTGTCATTCCATTGCAACACTTTCTTCATCAAACGCGTTACATCTTCAAACTCCTTTAGTTCGTAGTGCGCTATGGCCAAGTTGAATAAAAACCGTTCGTTTTTAGGTTCAATCTCTAAAGCACGCCGATATAAGGGAATAGCTTTACGAAATTTCTTTTGTCGGGCCGTATAAAGACCCAACATAAAGGGAGCCCGAGAATCCCCGGGTGCCAAGGATTGTACTTCTTGCAAATGTTTAATCGCCTCTTTTTCTCGTTTCAACTTCATCAAAACACGACTTATGTGAAAATGGACTTCTACTAACCGTGGACGATGCTTAAGAACAATCCTCAATTCCCGAAGCGAATCCTCAAATCTATCGCGCGATTCTTGGATAATTGCGACGTAACGCCTAAGTTGGGCATCTTCGGGATGGGCGTGTAAGAACAACCGAAACTTCAACAAAGCAGCGTGCCGCTGTTGTCGCTCAAAGTAAATGCGACCAATAATTCGGTATACCAAAAGGGCGTCATTAGCGCCCCTCAGCCATTCCCTTAACTCCTCTTTCGATGCGGAAGGGTCTTTTACCTGGCTACCTTTGGTCAATCGCTCTATACGTTCCCGAATGATTCCATTCTTAGGTTCGAAGCTGAGTGCAACACGATACGCCTTTAGGGCCATCTTGTTCTTGTTTTGCAACTCCAACGTACTCGCTGCACTAATATGTGCATTCATGAAGCGTGGATAAATGCGCAGAGTGTTTCTGAACTCTTCTAGTGCTTGTTCATATCTTTCCGCTGCCAGATGAATATGCCCGAGAAAATAATGGGCCAATCCAAAATCCTTGTTCTTTTCCAAAAGCGTGGTGAGAACCCTGAAGGCTTCTCCCAACGCCTTCGTTTTGATCAGGCTCGCACCCAATAAAACTGCGGTTTGTTGTCGGTCTGGCTCCTTCTTCAAGATCACCCGGTGGCTACGAATCGCCTCTTCATGACGACCGAGTGCCGTATAGATCGCAGCCAATAGCATTCTCATTCCAATTCGTCCGGGAGCCAGCGAGACGCCGCGTTTGGCCTCCTTCCCGGCCTCCTTTATCCGCCCCAAACGCACAAGCACGGAAGCGCGTGCAAAACGGAGTTCTGATACGTTCGGGGATAACCGGATAGCTTCTCTATAGGCCTGATCAGCAGCGCTAAGATCGTAATCCATCTCCGCCATATAACCGCTGAGAAACTGTGCATAGGCAAGACCCGGAAGATTCTTAGCTTCGGATGAAGACAACGCGTTTCGACCAATATGGTTCGTCTCTGAGTCCCGCCGAATAGCTTTTTGGGTTTTAGCAGTTTCGGACGGAAAGTTAACGGGAAAAAGGAGATCTTCCATCTCTGCCTTGACCGCTCCCGTGGGGTTTTCCGAGAGAACGGGTGCGGAACACCCAAACGAAACTAAACTTAAAAGGAATAACCAAAGAAAGAGAGAACCATTGAAACGTTTCAAAACTGAGCTCTCCTAGCAGAGTCTAAAAGCGCTGCTAGTGCATGTCGGACTTTCTCATCCTGAATCTCCGATAGAACCTTCTCGGTCTCTTCTGGACTCGGAACATGCGAGACGGACCGCTTTCGTTTTTCATCCTGTTCGTTCCTCTGAGCGAGGTCCTTTTCATCCAAAGGTGGAAGAGACCCATCAGCTTGTCGAAAATAGACTCGATCTAAGGCCTCCTCTCCGACGGCTTTATTCAGGGACCGACGCACCGACTCTTTTACATAAACCATTTGTTGAAGCCAAACAGGATCCCTCACTTCCACATAGAGCGTACGACCTTTTACTTCCACCGGATTCGTCATCTTTGCAACCGCCGGGCCGACAACTTCTTTCCACTGCCGGATAACCTCATTTCTCTCAAGTCTCTGACCCCAGGACGTAGCTTGCGTCAACGCTTTAAGAATCGAGCTAACGGACGAGAAATTGCTCATATCTCGATGACCCGACCTTCGGATTTTAAGTCTTCGACTATTTCGGCGATACCTGCCATAACGTGGTCTATTATCTTCTGGCTATTCTCTTTTGTCGTAGGAAGTTGATACAACGACTCCATGTCTAACGGGGGGCCAAAGCGCACACCAAGATCTTTACCAATACGAGGCAAAGCACTTGTGGGAGGAATAGCTTCTATGGTCCCCCAAACAGCCGCAGGAATGATGACCGGCTTAGCCATATGGATTAGATGCCCAACAGGACGCTTTCCCGGAAGAAGCACTCCATCCATGCTGCGGGTCCCCTCAGGGAATAGCAATACCGAAGAGTTCTGCATGGCCTGCACAATATGACGCATAGCACGAAGGTCTTTACCCGTCCTATCGACGAAAATCGAACCGTAACTTCGAATCATGCGCCCTAGAATCGGGACACGAGTTAATTCAATTTTTGCAACAGACTGAACCATGCGAGTAGGAGATCGATACATAATTGCTGCTGGTATTAGTGCTGGATCTAGATCAGAGATATGGTTGCTTACAAAGAGAACACCCTCTTTTTGGTTGGGTATGTTGTCTGAACCCTCAAACTTTCCTCGGTTTACGATTTTCAGGTAGAAGAGAACAATGGTCCCGCAAAACCAAATCCACAAAAGCCAAAAAATCCCCTTAAGGCCCTGTGGTCTAGTCCATGGAGAAGGATCCGATTTCCTTCCTCGCACACTTTTTACAGAATCGACCATTTTCAAAAATATTTTGTGTGTTGAACGTGACTCTAAATCCTCTTGGACGCCTGTGGAAACTCAGTTGAATAATAACATATTCAGCTCAGCTCAAAACCCAAATAGAATTCTTATTTCACAGTTTTCATACATCAAATAACGTAACAAGTTGCGGGGACCCCTACCTTATGCTATCGTCGGACCAATCAGTTTTGCACCTAGTTGTTTGATATCTTTCCAGACGGACTCGCTAAATCCTCCATGACAAGTATCAACTCCGAGATCTTCAGGGAATATGACATCCGCGGTATTGTGGATGAGGACCTGGATGTTCTTACTGTGCGAGCTATTGGGCGAGCTATTGGCTCATTTTTACATCAAGGGGAAGGGACCACCTTTGTGGTCGGTAGGGACGTTCGGCTGAGCTCACCAGCAATTCGTGTAAGTCTGATCGATGGACTACGTGCAACAGGCGCCCAAGTCACAGATATTGGTGTTGTCCCAACTCCGGTTCTATACTTCACAGCGGCCCATTTAAAAACGGATGGAGCCGTCATGGTAACCGCAAGCCATAATCCACCCGAATTCAATGGGTTAAAGATCTGTCGGGGTACGGAATCTCTCAGTGGCAACGAGATACGAACACTTATCAAAATCATAGAGAATCGCCATTTCGCCCAGGGGAATGGACAAGCTATCCGCGCGGAGGCAATAGAAAGTTACTGCAATATGCTGAGTACCAAGTTCTCTTTTGACAAGCCGCTGAAATTGGTAATTGACGGTGGCAACGGAGTATCTGGGGAGCTAGCTGTTAAAATCATCGAATCCATGGGGCACCAAGTTGTGCCAATTTATTGCAAACCGGACGGTAATTTTCCCAATCATCATCCAGATCCTTCTGTTCCAGAAAACCTAACAGACCTAATTAAAACCGTTCGAAAGGAGAAGGCCGACCTTGGGATCGCCTATGACGGTGACGGGGATCGAATGGGAGTCGTAGATGAAAGGGGTGAAATCATCTGGCCAGATGATCAGATGATTATCTTCGCTAGGGACATACTTTCCCGTCACCCCGGAGCCCCTATCGTTTTCGATGTGAAATGCTCGATGAATCTACCCCGAGCAATCAAGGAAGCGGGTGGGCGACCGGTGATGTGTAAATCGGGACACTCTCTAATCAAGAAAAAACTCAAGGAGGAATCCTCCCCCCTTGCCGGGGAACTCTCCGGGCACATTTTTTTTGCCGATGATTATTTCGGGTTCGACGATGCCCTCTATGCATCCCTTCGTCTCATGGATTTACTAGCTAAGGAAGGGTTGCCAATGTCGAAGCTGTTAGGTCAGATTCCAAAACTTTACACTTCACCTGAGATCAAAATCGAATGCCCCGACGACGAGAAGTTTGAAATCATACAGGGACTTCAGAAACGCCTAGAAAATGATCTACCCATCACCACTATTGACGGAGTCCGTGCGGACTTCGAAGACGGATGGGCCCTAGTGCGTGCCTCCAACACGACGCCAGCGCTTACCGCCCGGTTTGAAGCTACCTCTGAAAAACGCTTAGATGCCATTCGTAGAATCATGTTTGAGCATTTAAAAACATTTCCTCAACTGGAAAATCTCGATGCTTAGACAGCTCTACGACTGGATGCTGTACTGGGCAAAAACACCTTACGGAGATTGGGCACTCGGATTGATCGCATTTGCCGAATCTTCCTTCTTTCCTTTGCCCCCAGATCCTCTTTTAATCGCATTAGCCCTGGGCGCCCCGGGCAAAGCCCTCTGGTATGCAACCATTTGTTCAGTGGCCTCTGTTGCGGGAGGTGTTCTCGGCTATATGATAGGGCGCGGGTTCATGGAGGTTATTGGAAAACGCATCCTCCGATTTTACGGGGCAGAAGGGAAATGGGACTCCATCCAGAATTTGTTCGAGCGATATGATGCGTGGGCAGTCGGGATTGCGGGATTTACTCCAATTCCTTACAAAGTTTTCACAATTGCCGCGGGTGCATTCCGAATCAACTTCAAGACCTTTTTGCTTGCTTCCATTATTGGTCGGGCTGGACGATTCTTCCTCGTGGCAGGTTTGATTTACCTATATGGGGACTCTATACGACTATTTATCGACAAATACTTCAATCTTCTTTCACTCTCATTTGTGGCACTTTTATTGTTAGGCTTTATCGTCGTCAGATTTGCCCTTAAACGTCACCGAAAGGCATGAGTTTAAAACCAATGAACCCTGCGGCCTTTGCAGTAATTCTGGCGGGGGGCCTTGGCACAAGGCTATGGCCCCTGAGCCGGAAGCACAAAACGAAACCTTTTCTCAAAATTACTGGCGATGAGTCTCTACTAGGTGTGACTTGCAAGCGCTTGCGAGGGGTGATCCCACCGAGACGTACCCTTGTAGTAACAGCTGCTGAAGCCACAGGGATGGTTGCTGAAAACCTTCCCAGGATTCCCAAGAGCAACATTCTGGCCGAACCGACTGGTAGAAACACTGCCGCAAGCATAGGTTTCGCTGCTATACATGCTCGATCACGTAACCCTAAGGCCATCCTCGCCGTTTTTCCAGCCGATCACTACATTGCAGATTTGGGCAAATATAAACAACTACTCCACGCGGCTATCGCGTGGTCCTGGGAGACGGACGACATCGTCACCTTGGGGATTCCCGCTAATCGACCGGAAACAGGCTATGGTTATCTCCGAATTGGCAAAAAGACAGGGAATACTGACGGAGTCCCCGTGCGCATGGTCGAAGCCTTTGTTGAAAAGCCCGACCATCGAAAAGCGGTCAGATATATAAAAAGCGGACGCTATGCCTGGAATAGTGGAATCTTCATCCTCACCGCAGATCGTGTTTTGGGCGAAATTTCTCGGCGATTACCTGCTCTTTACAAAGGACTCATGAAAATAGACCAAGCCTTAGGCTCCAAAAAGGCAAACCAGATCACCAGAAAGATCTTTCCAAGACTCCCTGCAATTTCAATTGATTATGGTCTGATGGAAGAGGCTGCTGCAGAAGGCCGGGTTGTTTCCCTCGCCTGCCAAGTCGGGTGGAACGATATTGGGGACTTCAACGCACTGGCCGCGCTGCTCCCACTCTCCTCTGGTGGGGCCATTTCGGCAAAACATCATATCAGCATAAACAGCGAAGGATTAATCGTTTATGCACCCGAAAAACTTGTTGCAACATTGGGCATACGGGACTTAGTCGTAATTAGTGAGGGCAACACTATGCTGGTTGTCCCAAAAAAACGGGCCCAGGATGTACGAAAAATCGTCGAATTGCTGCAAAAGAAAAAATTAGAAGAATTCTTATAACAAACTCGGGCAACAAACCCCCTTTTGATGGAAAAAACAATGGATTTTCTGAAGGCCTTTCTTCTTGGCCTTATCCAGGGCCTGACGGAATTTCTTCCCGTAAGTAGTTCCGGACACCTTGTAGTAACACAAAAGATCCTGGGTTTAGAAGGTCCCATCCTTTTCTTCGACGTAATGCTCCATTTTGGCACACTAATGGCAATCTTCATTGTCTTCGCGAAAGACATTCGTCTTATTCTGTCCTCCATGATTTCCAGAAACAGGGGCCAACACCGAGCCGCCGCGCGCCTAGGGTGGCTAGCCATCTTAGGAACCATCCCTATAGGAATCACGGGGATTTTATTCCAAGATTGGCTCGAGCACGCTTTTGAGTCCATTCCGGTGGTAGGATCTATGTTCATCGTAACGGGTTTTATGCTCTTCTCTACACGAAAGTTATGCGGCAAGCGAAAAGAGAATGAGTTACGAGTTCGCGACGCCATATGGGTTGGTATTTGTCAAACTATCGCTCTCCTTCCTGGGGTATCAAGAAGTGGCATGACAATCGGGGGAGGGCTTTGGTTAGGGATTCGACGCGAGGTAGCTGTACGTCTTTCCTTTATGATGGCAATTCCAGCTATACTTGGGGCTTTGGTACTCAAGATTTTCGAACTACCAGAACAAACACAGCCTATCGGAATTGGCCCAATGCTAATCGGCACATTGACGTCATTGTTGGTGGGCCTCGCCGGGTTGAAGTGTTTAATCCGGCTGACTATCTCCGGTAGATTGCACTGGTTTGCTTACTACCTCTGGGCTCTGGGTTTAGTTATGCTCTTGACCTTTTTTTCTGTCTAGGATCAGGAAAAATCCTTAACCGACTCTGGACGATTCCTCTGGCTCAACCTAACTAGCATGGTTGGTCAGAGCAACATTTAGAAAGACGCTTTGCAGTGCTTTTCTTCCCTTTTTCCTAGTTTGCCAAAACATGACAAAATCCCTGACCGGTTCAAAAAAACAATTCAATAGGGAAAAATACTGGAAACTTCTTGTGGTACACGCCCACCCAGACGATGAATGCAGCGGGACAGGGGGGCTTTTATGCAAGAGCGCAATGGCGGGTCACACCACAGTTCTCGTCAACTGCACCAACGGCGAGATGGGAGAGGCCAAAGACCCCCGGTACCCTCTAAATCCCAGAGAAAATTTAGACGATCGGAAAAAGCTAATTGACCTTCGCCAACGTGAACAAGCGAAGGCTATTAAGATTTTAAATGTCTCTCATTTCTATGACTTAGGTTATCGTGATTCGGGCATGGACGGATGGGATCAAAATCAGGAACCAGGCGCATTCATAAATGCCGACTTAAATGAAGTAGCTCGTCGTATTGTCGGGGTAATTCGAAAACATCAACCGGATGTCGTTGTCACATATGACGGAAATGGAGGTTATGGACACCCAGACCATATAATGACTCATCGAGCTACGATAGCAGCAGTAAAAGCCGCAGAGAACCCAAAATATGAAACCGACTACGCCCAAAAGCCTTGGCGAGTCCGCAAGCTGTATTATACCGCTTGGGCTCGATCTGATATGCTCCGACTCTGGAGGACACTAAAGTTTTTCGGACGCAAAACCCCGTTAGACAACCCAGAAATCGATGTTAACAAGATTGGAACACCGGACGGCGAAATCACCACCCGCGTTGACATTCGACAGTTTCTCCGTCAGAAGCGCAAAGCCCTTTACTCCCACCGAAGTCAGATGGGAGTTTGGGGAATCAAAACGTCCTGGTGGTGGGTCATGGGTCTGGCTGGCCGCTGGTTCTTCAGCCATGAATCTTTTGTCTGCGCCCGAACCGATGTCGAAATTCCAGTACCGGAGACGGATCTCTTCTCAGGCTTTTGAGGCGGTGACATCCACCACAAATTAACAAGGTGCCATCGGGTTCAACAAAAAAATTACCGATCAGCCAACCAATCCAACAAAAAATAACTAAAATCACAAATTAAAAATCGGGCTTCAAAACCACCTTACCGAAGTTTTCCCGCTCCTCCAAAACACGGTGGCCCTCAGCAGCATCTTCCAGCGGGATCACACGGTCGATCACAATATCAAACACACCCTGGTCTAGTAGCTTGTTCAGAGTTCTTGCTTCATTTATCAAACCATAGTTCGATCCTATAATCGAAAGTTCTTTGTGAAACACATGCGCTAGGCTAGTTGAAATGTTATAGCCCGATGTTCCCCCACAGGTGGTTAAACGTCCCCCTCGGACCAAACACCGGATACTTTGATCAAAAGTGTCTTCCCCGATGTTATCTACAACCATATCAACACCCCGTTTATCAGTTAAACGTTTAATTTCTTCTAACACGTCTTGGTCTCGGTAGTTTATAGCGTGATCGGCTCCGTACTCGAGTGCCTGCTCACATTTTTTGTCACTGGAAGAAGTGGCAAAAACCCGAGCACCCGTATGCTTAGCAATCTGCATGGCGGCAATCGAAACCCCCGAACCAGCGGAGTGAACCAGTACATCCTCGCCAGGACGCAAATCCCCCCGTGTGATCACCTGATGCCAAGCCGTTACATAGGTCATGCTAAAAGCAGCCGCATCCTCATAGGAAGTGCTATCACCAATAGGAAGCCAGTCCTCCGCCAAGGCATTCGTATACTGAGCATATCCTCCCCAAAGGTGAGCCCCATAATATTTTCGTTTCACAGCAAGATTTGTGTTTCCCGACTGGTAGAACTCGTCCTTATCCTGATCATCAACATGCGTCACAAAAAGAACAACACGATCCCCAACTTTGACGTTCGATACCTCGGAACCCACCTCTACAACTTCCCCAGCAACGTCACCACCCAAAATATGCGGAAAGGATTTGAACGGCTTGTAGTCACCCCGTCTGGCCATTACCTCGTACCAATTCATAGACGTGGCCCCGACCTTAACTAGGGCGTCTTTGGGTCCTGGTTTAGGGGTTTCAATGTCCCCATAATTCAATACGTCTCGTCCGCCATACTCATTAAAAAATACCGCTTTCATGGTTTCATATTCTCCCATCGCTCTTTTCTGCAATACCAACTCTCACACGCGGCTTCACAAACCCGTGCAACTTCATCCCCAAGAGCCTTGGACAGGGCATCTTCGACAATCAACTCCTGTCTCAAATCGCTTGGGAATTCCAAACCAAAAGTTCCCAGAGCGGTTGCTACAGCTTTTCGTACCGATGGATCCGTATCTATCAACCTTTCTAGGATAAATTTCAAATGATCCCATTGTCCAGAATGGCCCAAAACTTCAATCGCCCTTCTCCGAACCGTCACATCCTGATATTGCAAAGCCTCCTCCACACCTTCTAAGGATAAAGGTTCTCGTAAGATCGCTAGTCCGAAGGTCGCATGATAACGGAGCTCCTCATCGCCTTCCGTGGGCAAGTTTTTCAGGGCTCGTCGGACCTCCATCAGCTCCTCATCTTCCCCGGTTGAAGTTGGTACCATCTTGGTAATCCAGGAAACAAGGGAGACAACAACCCGTTTACGAATCAACCGGTTCTCGTCCGTTAGTTCCTTCACTAACAGACTGCCAGCTCCTGCCAATCCTGCTTTTCCCAAACCGTAAATCGCACGGCTACGGACCTCTATCGAATCGTCACGTAGTAATTGACTCAACGGCTCCACAACATCCGAAAAAGGCAGGCTCCCAAGGGCATAGGCTACCCGCTTCCGCACCTTGGGAGAAGCATCGTGAACCGCAGCAGCCAAGGGAGAAACTGCACTAGACATTTGCCAGTCCGCTAGTGCCTCCGCCGCATTCCACCTTTCAGATACATCACCCATACAAAGCCGTTTGCTCAAAGCATCTAAAACATCAGGGCTTGCCATTCCCCCAAGGGCTTCCGCTGCCCGCTTTCGGACTGCAATGCCCAAATCACCCAGGGTCTCCACCAGGGCCGGAATAGTCGCCGGGTCTCTCAATAACCCCAGAGCCTCTGCCGCACAACGCCGAACTTTACCCGACGCATCCTTAAGCCGCTCCACCAGAAGGTCAGTAGACAACAAATCACCACAATTTCCTAATGCAATACAGGCGGCCGCCCGAACGGAAACTTCCGAGTCCTCCAAAAATTTTCGGAGTTGGACTAGAATGTCTCCATCGGAAAATTCGGATAAAGCGAAAATCGCCTTTTCTCGAAGAGCCGGACTACCTGACTCCGACATCTTGAGAAAATATCCCGTGACTGTCGTGTTTCCGATTGCTGAGAGAACTGCAAGGGCTCTCTTTCGTTGGCCTAAATACTCCCCTTCGCAGTAAAGTCGGACGAGCCGGAACGATACTTCGTCAACATCATCACTGTCACAAGTCCCTTCCGCAACAATCCGTCTGCCAGCATTCAGAATTTCCCACCCCGGAGGAATTGGGATCACCAAACTTTAGTTTCCTTTTCTGATAAAACTTATTTTTCACCGGACTCAATTGCACGACACAGTGCGACCCACGGGGCGACCAGTCAAGAACATAAGGAGATTGAAGTGAAACCCGAGTGGTGATTCTTGAAATTGAACCCGAAACTAAACTCCTTGGTAATCACCCAAATACTGACCTTACACCAGAACTTGCCCCTCACATATCCTTACGTTATCCGATAGGAGAATAGAAGTTACAATCCCAGGCGGTCTGGTAACATAGAAGCAAGTCTCCAATCGGGAACCTCCATTTCGCGACCGGCCATTAGTTCCGCTGTCATCTTGGCCGTAATTGGGGCGAGATTAATACCCGAGCCCTCATGGCCAGTGGCGTACCAAAGACCTTCTACAATGGAAGATGGCCCAACAATGGGATGATGGTCTGGTGTCCAAGGTCTTAAACCGGCAACTTCTCGGACAATATTGGGTTTCCCTAAAGCGGGAAACCATTCCTCAAAAGACTGCAGCATAGCTACCCGGCCCTCATCGGTTACCTGTTCATCAAATCCTACGAATTCCCGGGTCGTTCCCAGGACACAGTGCCCCGGCGCATGCTGATCCAATGTAAAGCTAAACAGAAAGCGAGCCATAGGTTCCTCATGGGTTCTCTCACCAGCAGTCTTATGCAAAACATAGCTGGCACTTTGGAGAAGATGTGGGGAGAGCACCCCCATTTTTTCGGTATGAAGGAGCTGACCACGGCGAGGCACAACGGGGAGTTGGAGACCCAAATCCTTCGTCAAAAGGGGTGACCAAACACCCGCAGCAACTACGACAGCGTCAGCTTCGATATCGCCTTTATCCGTGTGCACTCCAACCACCCGACCGCCACGGGTAAGAATCGACTGTACTGGCTCATATTCTCGTATCTCTCCATCCTGCGAAGCAGCCTGTGAAGCTAGCGCCTTTGCAATCTCCGCCGCATCTACAAGCGACGCTGAGGTATCGAGCAAGGCAGCCTCCACTTCCATAGCCAAAGCCGGTGCCCGACGCTTCACTTCCTCCCCGTCTAACATCTCTGGTTTCGCACCCATGGACTTGAGCTTCAAAAATGAATCCTCAAGGTACTTCAAATGATCTGGGCTTCCTGGAGGCAGTAAAACCATCGAGCCCCGCTCGTCAATGCTAAAACCATCATTTAATTCAAGCTGAAGGCTCTTGTAAATCTCCTTCCCGTATATTGCCACAGCCGCACGGTGGTCCGGGGGGCGACTACAAAGAGCAAGGACACCTGTATTCTTTGCAGTGGTAGCTTGAGCAAGTGCACCGCGCTCCAAAAGTGTTACCCGACGACCATCCCGGGAAAGAAAGTATGCAATCATAGTCCCGATGATGCCACCGCCAATAATGACAACTTGTTTCAGATCCTTCATGGGGCGCGCCTCATAACCCGAGACGTTCTGGCAGAAGGATAGAGGTGTCCAAACCGGGTATTCCAAGATCCTGACCTGTCATTTGCGAACAGATCAATTTTGCTGTAACGGGAGCATGGTTGATACCATCGCCTTCATGGCCGGTGGCATACCACAACCCTTGAAGCTTAGAAGAAGGTCCAATGATCGGATAGTGATCAGGCATCCAAGGACGAAGTCCCCCCACCTCTCGAGCAATGCGGAGCTTAGATACATCAGGAAACCATTCTTTTGTGCCGTCTTGTATAGCTTTTCTTCCTTCAGATGTTAGGCGTTCGTCGTAACCTGCAAACTCCCGCGTTGAACCAAGCACACAATGCCCATCACCGTGTTGTTGGAGAGTATAGCTAAACCGAAACCGGGGCATTGCCTCTTCGTCGGATCGCTCTCCTGCTGTTTTATCAAGGACATAGGTAGCACTTTGGATGAGATGGGGTGAGACCATCTCTACTTTTTCCGTGTGTAAAAGTTGCCCTCGCCTAGGAACAACCGGAACTTTAAGACCCAAGGCTTCGGTGAGAAATGGCGACCAAATCCCAGCCGCAACGATGACGGCATCCGCCTCAATTTTTCCATTTTCTGTCTTAACACCGGTCACCCGATCTCCGTCTGTCACGATAGACTTTACAGGCTCATGCTCACGGACTTCCGCACCCCGGGATACTGCGTCAGAAAGCATGGCTTTTGAGATGAGTACAGCATCCACCAAAGCACCCGATGGATCCAACAAGCCCGCCTCGACTTCGACACCCAGTCCCGCAACACGTCGCTTCACCTCCGCCCCGTCCAGTATCTCTGCTTCAGCTCCGAAGGACTGAATACCTCGACAATTTTCTTCCAAAAACTCTAGCCCCGCATGACTTCCCTTGGCCAAAACCACGAGTGTACCCTTACGATCGATATAAAATGCATCATCCATCTCGACCTTCAACGCCTCATAAATCATACGTCCATAAAAAGCCATTACCGCCCGCGCATCCGCCGGGCGGCTAACTAGTGCTAAAACGCCCGTATTTTTGGAAGTGGTACCGAGGCCAATCGTGTCACGTTCAACAAGCGTGACCTTTTGCCCCTCCCTGGCCAAAAAGCATGCTAGGGTCGTCCCGATAATACCGCCGCCGATGATTATGACTCGATTCCCACTGGGCACCTGAATTTCCTCCACTCTCTTATGTAATCTAATCACCTTTCAGGGAGGACACAGAAATTCCTCCTTGACTCTACTTCTGCCGAAAGCTCTAATTAACTGAGTTTGTGGGCGACACGAAGGGGTTTCCCCACGCATCGCCTGGTCCCCAACTGAAACAGGAAGGGGAAAGATGCGACGGAGTGCCGTTGCAATATTGTCCGTTGGGTTAATCGCAGGCTGCTCACTTTACAAAGCACTTCCGCTTCCAATCGACAAACTTTCAAGATCCCCATACCGGAAGGCCAACCAGTCGATCATTATCTTTGTCGAGCCCCTCGACATTCTTGAAGACACCCATGAGTACTTTCACGCAGACCTAATGAGCGATGGGATCCTCCCTTTCTATTTGCTTTTCCTCAACTCCGGTAGCAGCCCCATTCGCCTGGAACGGGATAACATTCTCCTCACCCTCAACGGTGAGGTTAGGCTAAAACCTCTACTTCCAAGACTTGTCGCCTACCAAACATCCAGCTCTAAAATCGGAGCCCTGAAGCTAGGCACTATGGGCCTGGCTATGGCCTTCAGAACAGATTACGAACGTCGTCAAGATTTTTTAAAGAAAGCCCTTCCGAAAGTTATCGAAATTCCATCCGCTGAAGGAGTGGACGGCGTTATTTTCTTTCAGCTTGCTACCCCCCCCCAAAATGCGGTCGGAAGTCATCTTGAGTTCACTTTTCAAAATATTTCAACGGAAAAGTTCAGCAAAATCGAACTTGCAATTTGGGAACCTGCTACCCCATTGGCCAAGAAAAGCGCACCCACCCTTTCCTTCTAAAACCCGTCCGATCGAGTGGGCCCTCCTTTCATGGATTATGATCCACACAGCAAAGAGCTAGATGCGGTTTTCGTCCCGGGCCTTTATCAACTACCCTACCTAATCGGTTGAGTAATAAGATTTTGTTCCACGGAATACCAATAAACTTAACCCCAAAAGACCCAACACATTGGGTATAAGCATAGCTCCATTCATCGTGTCGGCCAAGTTCCATACAAACCTGATTCCTGCTACATTGCTTCCGAATAACGCTCCGAAAAAAGTCAGGATACACCAAGCCCAACGGTAGGGAAGAGAAGCGCGATTACCAAAAATATAATCGGTGCATTGAAGACCATAGTAGGACCAGGCTAATAGTGTACTGTAAGCAAAAGCGACAGAACCGAATGCAACTATCCACCCTCCAAATGGCCCCAAAACAGCCGCAAAGCCTTTGGCCGTAAGCGCCGTGCTCGTCAACCCTGTCGTCCATACGCCTGTCAAAACTATAGCCAACGTCGTAATGGTATTTACTAAAAACGTATCAATAAAAACTCCCAACATGGCGATAGTCCCCTGCCTTGCTGGTTCCCGCGTTTTCGCCGCCCCGTGTGCGATGGAGGCGGTCCCCAGGCCAGCCTCGTTGGAAAAGATTCCTCGAGCTACTCCGTAGCGAATAGCCTGCGCAACCGCTGCACCGGCGAAACCACCGGCTGCGGCCTGTCCATTAAAAGCACTATCGAATATCAGGGCAAAAGCAGCTGGTAGATCTGCAAAGCGGAGAAGGATTAAGACAATCCCCCCCACAAGATAGACAACGCACATAATTGGAACCAAGAACTGCGCTACATGGCCAATCCTTTTAACACCTCCAATGATAACCAAGTAGGTAAGCAAAGCAATCCCAATTCCAGAAACAACCTCCGGAACACCCAACTGTGTTTTTAAGGCAAGCGCAGCAGAGTTCATCTGTACCATATTTCCAATCACTAGAGCAGTGATTGCGCCGAATAGGGCAAAAAGCCACGCTAGCCATTTGGCCTTGAGTCCGTATTCAAGAAAATACATGGGGCCACCAGCCAAAGATCCGTTCGGAAGGGTCTGACGGTATTTGACACCTAGATAGGCTTCCGCGTATTTCGTTGCCATGCCCACTAAACCCGTTAGCCACATCCAAACTGGAGCACCCACTCCCCCCAAAGCAATGGCAGTCGCCACCCCAGCAATGTTGCCGTTTCCAACCGTTGCCGAAAGGGCAGTCATAAGAGCCTGAAAAGCTGTAATCTCTCCCGGGGATGAATCTTCTTCGTCCTTATGAGTCGCACTTCGAATAGTCAATCGGACAGCGTGGCCGAATCTTCGGAATTGTATGAAACCCGTGCCAACCGTAAACCAAAGTCCGGTGCCAACCACGAGAATCATCATCCACGGTCCCCAGACGAAGGAGTTCACAGCCCCTACGATTTCAAACATGGTTTCCATGGGTTTCTCCTCTTAAGAAACGGACATGATCATTAGTACAGATTCACCGCTTTGTTCTATTTTGTCGCATGACCACTGCGAAAGTTTCCCGAAACTGGAAAGTAGGCTGCGAGAGCAGGAAAAATATCATTTTGAGCGTTCCACATACTCCCCCGTCCGAGTGTCAATCCTGATGTATTCCTCCTCTTCCACAAAGAGCGGTACCATAACCACGGTTCCAGTTTCTAGCTCTGCAGGTTTCGTCCCTCCAACAGCGGTGTCCCCTCGAACACCCGGATCGGTTTGAACAATCTTAAGGTTAACGAAATTGGGGACCTCGACACTGATAGCTATGCCGTTGTGAAACAAAACCGTCATCTCTAAATTTTCCTGAAGCCACTTGACCGCATCCCCTAGTTGAGCCCGAGTCAGAAACTCTTGCTCGTAAGAAGAAGTATCCATGGAGCAAAAGCTGTCTCCATCTTTATAAAGGTACTGCATCTTCTTCTCTTCCAGATTAGGCGTTTCCACTTTGTCTCCAGAACGGAAGGTCTTGTCCTGGACCAACCCGGATTTAAGGCTTTTGATTCGGGTCTTCACAAATGCTGCCCCCTTTCCAGGTTTGACATGCTGGCAATCCTGTATGACATAAGGCTCGCCGTCCAACTCTATTTTGAAATTTGCCCTGAATTCTGTTGTCGAAACGGTTCCCACGCTTCTTTTCGCCTCCTTAGATTACTTGTGTAATCATCATATCGTTATCCTAAACTAGTCCATCTCTTGGAAATTTCAGTAGTCAAAACCTCAACTCCATCCTCTGTCACCCTCACCATATCTTCAATCCGAACACCTCCTAGATCTGGAATATAGATACCGGGCTCTATGGTGAAAACCATTCCTGGAAGTAGCTCTTTTTCCTTTCCTTTAGCAATCTGGAGATTTTCATGAATCTCCATTCCAACACCGTGGCCTGTCCCATGCCCAAATCGATCTCCGTATCCCGCCTCTTCAATGATCCTTCTGACCACTTTGTCCACTTCCCCCGCTTTGACTCCCGGACGAACTGATTTTATGCCCGCTTGGTTGGCTTGCAACACCGTATCATAAATAATCCTTAACTCTTCCTTGGCCTCACCAATTGCAACAGTTCGAGTTAAATCGGAAAAGTAGCCGCCCACGCATGCACCAAAGTCGAAAGTCACCAAGTCCCCCCGACGGATTTTCCGTTCTGAAGCAACTCCGTGGGGGTATGCGCCTCTAGGCCCGGAAGCAACAATAAATTCAAAGGGTGCAATCTCCGAGCCAGAACGCTTTAGCCGAAATTCGAGATCGATAGCTATTTCCCGCTCAGTGATTCCCTCCAAAGGAGCAGTTAGCGTTTCTTCCCAAGCTTTCGCCGTCAGGGCCACTGCTTTTCGAATGAAACCCATCTCTTCATCATCTTTTTGGTTACGGAGATCTTCTAAGACATTTTGTGTAGGCTCAAGCGCGACGCCTTTAAGATTCTCCCGTAACCGCTCATAGGAACCATAAAAAATGTCGTTGGCCTCGAAGTGAAGCCGAGAAATCCTACAAGAATTGACCAACTCTTTGAGGGCTTCCACTTGGCGAGTATAGATCTTCCGCTCCATACCGGTCACTTGTTCTTCCGACTGTGTGAGATATCGAAAATCGGTCAAGAACACCGCATGGCTCGGAGTAACCAAAACATTACCCGCAGTTCCCTTAAAGCCCGAGAGATACCTCACATTTTCTCTTGAAGATACAAGAAAACCATCTTCAGGCTTTAAAGTTTCCTGTAGGGCATTCACTCTTCTATCGCGATCCACCTCTGAAAGAATCCCCTAAGAAATTTTGGTTCCACAAGAATATGCGTTCACGCCGCCATGGAGTGACCGTCGCAGGGCACAACATCGTTAATCTTCCACTTCTAGCAAGTCTAGCGCGGCTTTTAAAGCCAATTCATAACTTTTTGGCCCTAAACCTGTAATGGAGCCAACCGCAATCGGTGCAATTAAAGAGCGATGACGGAATTCCTCTCTTGCAGCGATGTTGGAAAGATGCACTTCTATAACGGGGATACCGACGGATCCGAACGCATCACGCAGTGCAACACTCACGTGGGTCAAACCCCCTGGATTAATGATGATGAAATCGACATCCTCGCGTGCTCCGTGAATGCGATCGATCAAGGCACCCTCATGATTACTTTGAAACGTCTCGAGATCTATTCCACGAGCAGAGGCCTGATCCTTCAACCGAACGTCGATTTCTTGCAAAGTCTGCCGACCATAAACCTCCGGTTGACGAATACCGAGAAGGTTTAAATTAGGTCCGTGGATAACCAGTATCTTGGTCACATTAAACCTTCCATTCTCCGGGGAGTTCGCCCCCGGTGCCCAGTTTGGATCCTGCCACAGAATTTAGGAAAGGGATCTCGCGCCGTCAACCTTGGACTGTTTCAAAGATTGCATCCTCCGAAACATCATCATATATCCCAACATCGCCAATCCTTCTCATGAGCACAAATCGAAGTTTGCCCCCTCGCACTTTTTTATCGTGAATCATTGCTTCCAAAAGCCGCGTTCGGTTGATCCGGGGAACATCTATCGGCAATCCGATTCGCCTGAGGAGATCCGCCAATCGATCTGAGTCTTCCTGTCGACAAAGACCTTGGTGTACCGAAAGACGAGCCGCCCAAGCCATGCCTATTCCAATTGCCTCTCCATGGGTATACCGACGATACCGAGTTAATGTCTCCAAAGCATGACCTAACGTATGACCAAAATTAAGTATGGCTCGCGGTCCCGCTTCTCGCTCATCCGCCTCAACAACCGCGGTTTTAATTCGGCACGACATTAGCACAGCATCCTGAAGATCCCTCGGCTGAAATTTTCTGAGCCTCTCTAGGCGACTCTCCAGAAAATGGAAAAAAGCCTCCTCCGCAATCACCCCGTATTTCACTATCTCCGCCATACCCGATTTCCACTCGCGATCGGGGAGTGTGCTCAAAACAGATGGATCAACAACAACAAGATCCGGTTGGCAGAATGCACCCACCAGGTTCTTACCTTCCGGAAGATTGACACCCGTCTTACCACCTACACTGCTATCGACCTGGGCGATAAGACTTGTTGGTATCTGCACTGTGACAATCCCTCTCAGGTAAGTCGCCCCCAAAAATCCGCCGAGATCTCCTACTACACCCCCCCCTAGG
This sequence comes from uncultured bacterium, assembly GCA_964437725.1. Classification (GTDB taxonomy): domain Bacteria; phylum UBA8248; class UBA8248; order JACPRG01; genus CAYTIB01. Next base: position 40,270 of record CAYTIB010000055.1, read on the forward strand.
GCAACTACGCAGTCGCCTCGGTCCATTTCAGCTTGAGCCATCGCACGGTAAGCCCTTCCACACCAAACCAGGCTCTTGGATGTTTCGGCATCGGGGATCTCAAACCAATTGGAGCGGATACCAGCAACTGCTAAGCTCTTTCTCAGGCGTGTTCCATACAATCTGCCAACCACTGGATTTGTTACCACCATGACTTTCCCCGTCAAACCATTTTTTTTCATCAAAGGGCCGACCTGATCCAAGGCTTTCGGGCCAACCCAGATGGGGTGCTGGGATTCCCCCAACGTTAATGTGATCATTTTCATGTTCGTTCACTCAAAGTTAAGTAAGGACGGGAAAAAACGTTCTTAGGGTCCACGACACTGTCGAAATACAGTTGAGATCGCCAGAAAAATGCAATAAATTCGGTGCTCTTAACCCATAAAATTCACCGATCATATGGACGGATGGCCAACCCCATGGCTACTGTCAAAACAGGAGCCATTGAGGTTACGAAATCTGGGTCAAATTCTCTATCGCTGAAGCCGACGTGAGAAAAAGGGTTGGCAACCTCAACTGGGATCTTTAATTCCCTCTCCAAGTCCGCCTTAAGTCCGACAAGTAAACTACCTCCACCGTTTAGGACGATAGCTCGAATCGGAAAATCCGGCCACTCTAAATTATAATGTGACAAACATCGCCGGAAATTCGCAATCAAACGTTTCGTTATGGAATCAATGCACCCTTGTAGGGCGCCTAAAGGATAGTCCGGATTATTTCCTAACTTTGCTTCCTCAGCCTGTTGGTACCCCAAGGAAAAGGCTTCCTGAATGGCTCGAGTATAATCCATCCCCCCTAGGTTAAATGATTGAGTGAAAAGAGAAAATTCCCCTCTCACTGCATGGGCATAGGTAATTTGGGACCCGATGTCTAAGAGAAGCACGCTCTCACCCTCCTCCCTAGCACCGCTCACTTCATAGCAGTTTTCCAAGGCAAGAGGAATATAATCCATAATGACGGGGTTTAGGTCAGCCTGCTCCAAAACTCCACGTAATTGTTCGATATAACTCTTGCGGGCACCTGCTAAAAGAACATTCAACCAACGCTGGCCACCTTCCTCTGTTGCCCATTGGACAAGATAATCCAAGTTAGCTTCCTCAGGAGGAAAAGGGAGGTATTGCTCTCCTTCCCACACTATCAGAGCTTCCATCTCTTCAGCGTCGACCTCTGGTACCCAAACGTTTCGGATGGCAACATTGGAACCTGATAAAGACACCGCCACATCTTTTTTCCCGACTTCTTCCTGTCGGAACAATTCTCGAATTGTTCCGATGAGGGCAACTTCATCTAGAATCTCACCAGCACGCATAGCTCCTTCTTTCAAGCATGAAAGGCCTAGGTGAGCGAGTGAAAAACCAGAACTACCCGGTCGAAGATGGACCAGTTTAACCGCATGATCCCCAATATCTAAACCGACCAGAAAATCCATGTCTTCTGTCATTCCTACCCCTGGATTCATGGTCCTAATACCGATATTTCTTCGACAAGCATTCCACGATGGATCGGTTTCGCACTCATCGAATCACGTCCTGAAGTAAACCGTCAAGCTATTTTCACGGAACCGGATATAGTCCATCCGATCGCTTTCAGAATACTCGGAAAGGCTCCGGCGTGAAGCTCAACACCAGCACCACAGCGCAGAGAAGGCAAATCAGTTTGCGCATTCTACCCAAGGGGATCATGTCATCTAGTGTTGGGGGATGTATAAAACCAACGGCAAACGGGAATACGCACCAAACGATCCAGCCAATCCAGAAAAACGCCAGAAACAACAAGACAGCTAAAGTTATCAAGGCAATTGGCCCATGTCGACGGCCAAGGAGGGCATAGGCAATATGTCCACCATCAAGCTGCCCTATAGGTAGAAGATTCAAAGCTGTAATAAATAATCCCAACCAACCTCCTAATGCAATGGGGTGTAGGACAATCGAGTAGTCGTCTGCCGAAATTCCCAAAATCCACTCCAACAAAAATGAAAATAACAAAGGCTCGCCCAAAATAATACCTTCAGAAACCTTCCCCATGGGCATAACATTCGACAAGTGGATTCCGACAATCAGTGCTGGGATAGCAATAACGAAACCCGCTAGCGGTCCAGCCACACCGATGTCCAGTAGAACCCGACGATTGGGCATTGGAGATCGAAGACGAATAAAAGCACCTAAAGTTCCTAAGCCAATCGGTATAGGTATAAAGTAAGGAAAAGAGACCCGCATAAACCAACGCCGTGCCATGTAGTAATGGCCTAATTCGTGGACACCAAGAATGAGAAGAAGAGTTGCCGAAAAAGCAATACCGTTACCCAAATTGAAGGGTTTTGCGTATGGGATAGAGCCGATTCCCGAACCACCAACACCAACCGTTGTGATCACAGTTACCAAAAACAGGAAAATATGCAACCACAGCCTGGAGGCTTTTTGAGGTTGAGTTGGTATCGACAGGTCTTCACTGAAATGCGTTCTTGTTTTCAAATGCTCTAGTCCTTTTTGCTTTGCAAGCTTCGCGTCCCTAGAACGAACCCATTAGTATCGACGTAGATAATTTATAAGGTGTATGGAACCCAAACAACCCACTTATTCCAAAAATTTTTCGGGTAATTATTATTCTTATGACGGAAACAATTCTTTATTTTCGTCATCGGGTCCATAGTAGTCGATTTGACAGACTCCTAAAGGATTTCTAATATTTCAAGGAGTTGTACAATTCCTCTCCTGTCAGCCAAAATGCTGCCGGAGTCCCCGAGTTTGAGCTACTCGCAAATCCTCCTTAGACGAACCGCTTCTTCAGTCCTGGCAACAGCGCTCCTTTGCATGTCCGCTTGCGGGACGCTCCAACAAGATCTCGTTTCACAGGCTGATATCACACCGCAGGAACAAGCAGCCTTTCAGGAAGGCAAAAAGGCACTTGATAGCGGGGACCCAACCAAGGCGGAACGTCTCCTCAACGAATTTTGGGACAAATACCCGAATAGCCGATTAATTCCCCATGCCTCTATGTTCCTTGGGAAGATCGCTTACGAAAGGGGTAACTTTCCAAAAGCTTTGAGTCGATTTGCACCCTACCTAGCATCAAACTACTCTCCTTTGTTGCGACTCCGAGCTAACCAATGGACAGGAGCAATCCAAAAGGCTATGGGAAATCTGACGAGTGCCCACAACCACTACCAAACAGCTCTGGGCCTTGCAGAAACAGATAATGACCGCCGAACAACGCTCTGGTCACTCGTTCAGTTAGCTTTGGATCAAAACAAATTTTTTGAAGCTGTCCAACACCTACCAACACTTGTTTCGCTTACACCCGAAAGCAAAGCCAGGCAAAAGCTCAAGCAACGGACAGTCAATCTAATTTTTCTGAATCTTGATCTGCCAGAAATTGAGCTTTTAATGCAACAGATGAAATCCAGTTTTCCTGCAGGTTATCTAGCCATTCGGAGGGCCCAGCAACTTATCAATAGAAAAGAACCAAAGGCTGCTCGAATTCAATTGGCACAGTTTCTAAAAAATTTCGGAAACCACCCCTTAAAGAAACAGGCCCAAAAATTGGTCCGTTCCATCGAGGAGCAAAAAACACATAAGCCCGAAAGTGCATTGATCCCAATCGTCCCACTGGATCGCAATTCTGCGCAATTACACAAAGGCGCTGTGATACAACCCACACCTCCGACAGCCTCTTTGAGAGGAATGAAGCGGGAAAAGGCCGGGAAAATAGAAGTGCTGAATGTCGGCATATTGCTACCCCTGTCTGGACCAAACGCGGAGATTGGCCAGGCGGGGATTAAGGGGATTCAATTAGCACTTCAGCATGCTGGGGCTTTTTCCGGCCGGGTTAAGCTCCAAATTCGAAATTCTTTAAAAGGGGATATAGTGCGAACCATCAAAGAGCTAGTTCAGGACTTTGGGACGATCGCCATCTTGGGTCCCTACCATCCGTCGGCGACTTCCGCAGCAACGAAGATAGTCGAAAAACTAAGGATCCCCATTATTCTCCCAATGGATACCTCTATAGGAACAGTCTCTGATACTCAACATGTCTTCCGACTAGGGATGAGCCATGCCGCACAGGCGGAGGCTGTAGCCAATTATGCAGTTCAAACTTTAGGCCTAAACAGACTCGCAATTTTGTACCCATCAAATGCTACAGGGAAAACGATGAGCGAGATATTCCATCAGCGTGTGGCCGCTCTGGGAGCCCGTATCATACGTAAATCCTCTTATCCCTCTGACGCCACTGATTTTGGACGTCAAATTCGTGCTCTCGGAGGGATGACTGATCAGGAAGTCGAGCGGGTAAGGGAAGCTAACGAGCGGAGAGGTAATAAGCCAACCCAGATTCCGAATATCCCCTTCGAGGGACTATTCATTCCAGATGTTGCAGCCCAAGCTGCACTGATTATTCCGGGTCTTGGATTCTACAACATACGGGGGATTCACCTGTTGGGCATATCGGGGTGGAACTCCAATGAAATCATTGCCCTGGCTAAAAAGGAAGTCGAAGGAGCATATTTTGTCGGGGGGTATAGCCAACTTTCCCCTACAGCCCGGCGTGCCCGTTTTGCACGGGATTTCCAGCGTGCCTTTTCCAAACTTCCAAATAAAATCTCTGCCCTCTCCTACGATTCCATGCGTTTTCTTCTTACAGGAATCCGGAAATCGGGGAACAATCGAACTGTCTTAAGAAAGCTGTTGTCCAAAAACCAAGGGTTTGACGGTGTAACGGGAAATTTCCGTATAGATTCGACCGGTGCAGCCCGGCGGAATTTGCCAATCATGACAATCAATAACGGAAAGATTAGTTTAGCAGGAAAAAAAAGTATTTCGAGGCAGTAAGTACAGGACGGCTTCCATCGCACAAAATTGAGAGTTAGTTATATAACCTGAAGGTCGTAGGTTCAAATCCTACCCCCGCAACCAAATATACCCATTTAAATCAATGATTTAAATGGGTTTTTCTTTGTCTGGAATTTGCTCAAAAAAAGATGTACTAAGGTATACTGTAAATTTTGGCTAAAAACTTTAGCCACAACCGCGTGCTGATTTCAAAATTGTAAATCCACAATTTGAAGGTTTTGATTCGAAAATTTCTATGCAAGACTTTATCCATGAAACTATTTTTACTCAAAAAATATTTTGTGTTTGTCTTATCCCTATTTTCGGTGCTTTGTATTTCCAAAACATCGATTAGCGAGCTTTTGTACGGGTATCCAGATCTGAGGTTCTCAATTATTGATGATATTTCCTCGGAAGTGATTGCTAATAAAATTTTTATCCCCAAATCGAACTCGGGAATAGCAGTTGCTTTACTGCCTGGTTGCACAGGCATTCAAAGGTGGAATAAAAAAGATTTAATATCTTGGAGAGACTTTTTTATTGAAAAAGGTTTTGTGGTTGGTATTGCAGATTATAATTCGTCCCCACGCCCTAATGGCAAGCCATATAACTGTGGAAAAAATAAAAATCTAGAAGATATGCGATTGGTAAAAGACGTTTATGATACGACTTCTGCCCTGGCAAAAGTTAAAGGCGTTGATATTAATAAAATTTTTACGGTAGGTTTTAGCTTGGGGGCGCAAATTGGGGCAGATGCAATTCGAGATATAAATGTCGAAGAAGCAAAAACCCATAATTGGGGACCATTGCCAAGAGGAGTTATCAGTTTATATGGTGGTTGTGCGTACCCTAGCCGAACGTATTTAGACGAGAATATAGTTCGACCGGTTCTGTGGATGATGGGTGAAGACGATAACTACTATATGGAGGGTTGTGATACCTCAACATTTGAAAGTATCAAAGAACAATTCCCACATAGCGAATTTATTTCATTCGAAAATGCAGGACACTGCTGGGATTGCAAGCAATTGGATGGTTTCCACAATCGAAGAGAAGGTCATACCTATCGCTATAACGCTAAGGTTCACAAAGAGAGTCAAATCGCCGCCCTGAAATTCATAGAGAAGTTTGAATAGAATTTTACTCATAACCTTAAACCGAAATCATTACTGTGCTTAGTAAAACCCGCTTCATTGCCCTGAAGACTTATTAGCTAATTCGGAAATCCTGGAGGCGTCTCTGTCAACCGCCCCTGATGAACATGGTCTAACGAATTAGATAATACCTTGATGAGAGCTTCCACGTTTTCCGCTTCATCTATCTTCTGACGGAGGTGACGTGCACCGGGAAAGTCCGAAGCGTAGCTATAGAGGTGCTTGCGAGCCTGAACGAGTGCTCGGTGGGGCACCATTTGCTCAGCACATTCCTGAGTGTGACGCAAGGCTGTTGCCAAACGCTCCGAAAGGGGTGGATCGGGACTGATCTCTCGTCCTTCGATGGCCGCATCCATTTGATTATAAACCCAGGGTTTACCGACCGCTCCCCGGCCTACCATAACAGCGTCACATCCGGTATCCGCAACCATTTTACGCGCGTCGGCAGGGCTCATCACGTCGCCGTTTCCGATTACGGGTATGTCCACAGCTTCCTTGACCGCAGCAATAACCCCCCAATCGGCCCTCCCGCTGAATGCCTGACTTCGTGTCCGCCCATGGATTGATATGGCGGCCACACCTGCAGCCTCCAGTTTCCGGACAAATACAACCACAGCGGTCAAGTCAACGTGGCCCCAACCAGCACGAATCTTCGCGGTAACGGGTTTGTCAACTGCCCGGACCATGGCTGATACGATCTCCGCAGCCCGCTCAGGGAAACGGAGCAAAGCGGAACCCGCCTCAGTCTTCACAATTTTTTTGACGGGGCATCCCATATTGATATCCACAAGACTTGCCCCCAGATCAACAATAATGCGGGCGGCATCCGCCATTACTTCGGGATCATTTCCAAAAAGCTGCATCGAGACCTCTCCTTCGTCTCGATGAGTTCTGAGCTGCGCACGAGTCTTCTCATTTCCATGCACCAACGCACGACTACTCACCATTTCAGTACAGACCAAACCCGCACCTCCCTCACGAGACAGCAAACGATAAGGGAGGTGTGAGTAGCCGGATAAAGGGGCCTGAATCACCCTAGAGGTCAAGCAAACATCGCCAATTCTTACGGGTTGCGTCACGAATCCAACTCCCAACCTGGATCAGCTTCCATGGAAAGCGTGTCTTCTAGAAAAATACGTTTTTGACGTAGAAGCGGAGTTCCCGCTGCAGCAATCATTACCGCATTATCAGTGCAATATTCGATAGCTGGTACGTGAACACGAACGTCTTCCAACCCGCCCATTTCGATTAGAGCATTTCGAAGACCCTCATTCGCTGCGACTCCTCCAACAACAACCAAATCCCGGACTCCTTCTTGGCAAACGGCTCGAAAGGCTTTCTGCATTAGCACGTCTATGACCGCATTTTGAAATTCTCGGCAAATTTTTTCGAGCAACTCCGAAGACATCTCCCCAGTCCTATCGAGGGGGGATTTCAGAGGATCATCATCATAGACACCAATGGATTGCAAATAGACCAAAACGGCTGTCTTCAACCCACTAAAACTGAAGTCGAGGGTTGGGTCGCCAAGCATTGGTCGAGGAAAACGTGGTACTGAATGCTCTTCTTCCTGCTCCCCTTCACTATTCCTTGCCAAGGAATCAATCCGAGGTCCACCCGGAAAACCAAGCCCAAGCAAGCTTGCTACTTTATCGTAAGCCTCTCCCGCCGCATCATCACGGGTTGCACCAAGAAGTTGATATCGTATCGCCTGATTCTGATCGCCCTCATCTGCCCGATATAGGTGAGTATGACCTCCTGAAACAACCAACGCCACAAACGGAAAATCAGGCGGCTGCCCTCCTCCGAGACCTGCGGGTGGCAGTGTCGCATCCTGGAGATAGATAGAAGCCACGTGGCCTGCCAAATGATGAACACCAACAAGAGGTAGCTTCCTCGCCAACGCAATCCCCTTTGCTGCCTGAAGGCCTACCAAAAGCGCAACTAGTAAACCAGGCCCCCGGGTCACCGCAACTCCTTCGAGCCGCCCCCAGCCTCCCGCCTGTAACACAGCTTCTTGGACTATAGGGTGGATACGCTCTACATGGCTTCGAGCAGCTAGCTCTGGGACCACGCCACCATAAGGGGAATGCACATCAAACTGAACTCCAACTACCTTAGACAGGACATGTTTTCCGTCTTCGACAACTGCAGCGGCCGTTTCATCACAAGAAGTCTCGATCCCAAGCACACGCATGACTACGTTCCGCCCAATGAAAATAGATGTATAAGCAAACTTAACTCGCCTTGGCTTCTTTGCCCAATCTCTGCCGTAGTATGTCCCATCCCCTCAAAAGCTCAACAGCGCGATCCAACTGAGAATCTCCTGTCTTCTTAAACGGTTTCCTTTCACGAGCCCCGGAACGAGCAACGCCCGGTGTACTCTCCGGGTCATCCTTGCCCTTCAGGGAGCCTTTCAGGTCACGTTCTCTCAACCTGCGACGCGCTGCTTTAGTCTTGGATTGAATCATGGGCCCCACAATGATGTCCGGTGTGATTCCGCGTCCCTGAATTTGCCGGCCTTTTGGCGTGTAATATAAACCTGTCGTCATCCGCAATCCTGAGCCATCACTAAGTGGAAGTACAGTCTGAACGGAACCTTTACCAAAGGTCTGGGTCCCCGCAATTACCGCCCGCCCCAAATCCTGCAGCGCTCCGGCTACAATCTCAGAAGCACTCGCACTACCCCCATCAACCAACACAACCATAGGCATATTAGAGCCCATGGCTGGGCCCTTCGAATGAAATCGCATATTCTGTTCGGGTACACGCCCCTTGGTGTAAACTAGCAAAGATGCTTCACTCACAAAGGCATCGGTAACAGCAACTGCCGCTGAGAGAAGTCCGCCTGGGTTGTTTCGAAGATCAAGTATTAATCCCTTCAATGAGGAGGCGCCTAAAACCTTTAATCCCTCCTTCACATCCCGACTTGTATCCAGATTGAATTGACTAATTCGAATATAACCCATTCCCTTTTCTAACTTGCGATAGCTCACACTCCGTACTCTTATCACTTCTCGAACGAGGGTGAATTTGCGAGACTTCTTCCAACCTGACCGCATGATCTCGACCACCACCTTCGTCCCAGGCTTCCCCCGCAATTTCTGGACAGCTTTTGAAAGAGTCATCCCTTTCGTAACCTGGCTATCCACACTCACAATTCGATCCCCCGCCTTGAGACCGGACCGTTGAGCAGGGGTATCATCAATGGGAGAAATGATAAGTAAAACGCCATTTCGCATTGTGATCTCGATGCCAAGTCCTCCAAACTTACCCTGGGTTTCAACCTGAGACTCGCGAAACTCCTTGGGTGGCAGAAAAGTCGTGTGAGGATCCAAAGTTTGAAGCATCCCTCGGATCGCCCCACGAATAAGCTGCTGGTTACCGAGATTTTCCACATAATCTGATCTGAGAAGCGCAAGAACTTCAGCAAAGGTCTTGAGATCTTCAAATAATTTTTTTGAACGCTCTTTTTTAGATTGTGTTTCCATGGATTTTTTAGCTTGCGACCTGGCTGGCTCAGAAACGCCAAAAACGACTCCTCCAACCAGGAGAAAGGACAGACTGAATGATTTAAGCCAGGCGGCTTTGTGGGTGTTCCTGGTCCAACACATTTTCTCTCCTTTCCGACTATTCAACTCGGACTTCTAGCCACCGCAACGGATTCACAGGCTTGCCACGATTGCGGAGTTCAAAATAGATAGCTGGCCGTCCCAACACACCACCCTCTCCAACCCAGGCAATGGTCTGGCCCTCTTTGACTTTTTCCCCTACACGAACCGTTGGAATAGTTCCGTGAGCATAGATTGAGTGAAAACTTTCCCCATGACTAAGCACCAACAAATTTCCGTAGCCTCTCAACCGGTCTGCAAACATCACCTTTCCATCGCCGACGGACTGGACACGATCACCCAGTTTGGCCGTTAACGTAATTCCCATCTTCAAAGGAAGATCCGACTGGCCAGAGTCCCAAATAGGATCGAATCGGCTAATGATTCGTCCTACAACTGGCCACGGTAGTAAGCCCTTCCGCTCTGGGAAAAGCTGCTTTTGCACTTTTGCACCCTCAGAGAACCACTGTTTCAAAAGCGTTTCAAGACGCTTGGCTGCTCGGCGAATCTCTAAATATGCCTGACGCTGGTGATTTTTGTGCTTTCGGAGAGACGCAAGCAAGGTGGCTTTTTTCTTCCGGACAGAAAGAAGAAGTATCTCCTCTTGTTCAACTCTTTGTGCTTCATTCACTAGGGCCATTTCTTCTGATCGGATAACCTCCATAATCCGATGATGAGCTATTCTTTGCTTCTGTACCGTTTCGATCAAACGCGCATCCGCCACAGCAATTCGATTTACATATTCACGCATCTGTGCCACCTCGAAAACCCCACCGTTCAGCAATGCCAATAAGCTGTGCGGCACGCCTAGCTCTTTGTAAAGGGAACGGATACGGGTGCGTAATCTGCTTTCCGCTTGCCGACTTTTTAGTTCAACGTGTTTTCGCTCTTGCTCAGCCCGAAGTAACCGTTCGCGAGTAAGATCCAGCAAGTATCGCTGAATGCGAATTTCACCTTGCAGTATCTCTAATTGTGCGTCTAGAGCCTCTAAACCAGAAAGAAGAGAGCGTTCCTTCAGCTCACTTTGATCAATTCTTCGTTTTTGGGATGTTAGTCGTTCTCTGAGTTGGAGAAGATTCCTCCGCTCAATTTTTATTCTCTTTTGCAACTGCACAGGCGAAAGGGACTCGGCTACCCCGTGCTCAAAATGCCCAACAATCAGAAAAAAAGCGAGCCATATGATCGAAAAAAACCCACCAATTCGACACCATGCCGCGATACAGATTGGGACTGTTTCCCAATTCCATTGATTGGGCTTTTGGGGATACAAATTGAAACCCGCCTAGAAGTTGAAAGTACCGGACATTTAGCTGTGACAACTGAGGGGTGTCAATAAAAACACTCTCGACCATAGCACAGCAAGGACCTTATTCACGGATTTCGAGAAAAAGACAAGAAAGAGCCCAGTGCACCGAGGAGAGCCCCAAGGGCGAGAAGACCAACGCTTATCTCTGGCTCCAGAAAAGCCAGTTTTCCCAACTCAAGATCGGGAAAACCCTGGACCAACCTAAGTAGAACTAGGCGATAGAGTAGATATAAAAATCCTAAGGACACTCCACTGCCAACAAGACCCACCAACAAACCCTCGACCAAAAATGGGGCCCTTATAAAGCCTGGCGTCGCACCAACCAAATCCATGATTTCTACCTCTTCTCGTCGTGTGAGCAAGGCCAGTCGAATCGTATTGGATACAACCAAAATAATACCTAGCCCCAAGAACAGACCCATGCCGACAACAACCCACTTCAGCTCAACCACAACTCGTTCAAAGCCTTCTACCCAGGCACGTCCATAATCAACACTTTCAATGCCCCATCGACCCCGGATCGTTGTCGCAAGCTTGGCAGCAAAAAGGGAAGTTCGTCTCTCGGGGGCAATGCTCAGCACAAACGAAGCTGGAAGAGGGTTTGGTGATAGGCCATCTAAGATATCCTTACGGCCCCCCAGATGATTGCGAAAATTCTCCAATGCCATTTTTTTAGAAACGTACTGAACTTTGGAGACTCCTACAAGTTCGATTAACTCTGAGCGAAGGCGACGAACCCCAGTTGATTCCACCTCATCTTTTAAGTACACCACAACACGGACTTGCCCCCCCCACTCGTTCAAAAGTCGAGTCATGTTGGAAAGTATGAGAAGGGATCCCCCAAGAATAAGGAGAGCGATGGAGATCGATAAGGTGGCTACCAATGCAGCACTGCTGCTTTCCCAAATTCCGCGCAAAGCAACTCGAATGAAATAAGGGGAAGTCCGTATCCAGATCCCAAAAGTTTCCCTCTTGATACCCTCCGAAGGAGTTCCCTTCATTATGATTCTCCATTCCGAGGATATTTTGGCCCCATTGCAAATCCTTTCACCTGGCCACGGTGGATTCGTGCTACGGGGCATACGGACTGCCCCATCAGGTTCTCATCATGGGTGGCCACAACAACGGTCGTCCCACCGCTATGGATAAACGAAAACAACTCCATCATTTCTGAAGCCAACTTTGGATCTAAATGCCCCGTTGGTTCGTCTGCTAAAAGGATATCTGGACGGTTTACAATAGCCCTGGCAACTGCCACCCGCTGTTTTTCACCACCCGATAGCAGTGCCGGTCGATCTTCCATCCGAGTATCCAATTTTACCTGTTTCAGAACAAATTGAACTCGGTCACGGATTTCTGCTTTCGACGCACCTACAACACGCATCGCGAACGCCACATTTTCAAAAATGGAATGGCGGGACAACAAACGAAAGTCTTGAAATACGACTCCTATACGTCTACGCAAAAAGGGAACTTCATCGCTAGGAAGTTTAGAGAGATTGATTCCATCAACATGAATCATCCCCCGGTCGGCTATCTCCGCCCGGTATAAAAGTTTGAGTAAAGTAGTCTTGCCGGCACCACTTGGTCCCATCAAGAACAAGAACTCGCCGCGCGGAACATGTAATGTCACATTGTTTAACGCATCTAAACCTCTACCATAGGACTTCGAAACATTCTTTAAAGTGATCACTTAGTGAACCGTCCTATTTGGAGACTTTTGGGAAACAATTCGACATGCTCCCAATAAATGACCACCGGGGCAAATCAACCTTCCCTCTTGGCCCTGATCTTTTGGAGTAGGTTCTCCAAACGTTCGATGGTCCCTTCTTCTTCAAATTTAACTTTGTCAGGCGCTAACTCGTTCCGTCCATCTTCTTCAAGAGAGATCGGAGATCCCTCAACTCCTTTTGGCGCAGGATCTTGGCCTGAGTTCGGGTCATCCATCGGGTTCATGAAAGAAGGGTTTGGTTCTGCCTTGGGCTCCGCACCCAAATCCAAACCAATATCTTCCACCTCTGCTATAGGCTCAAGCTGATTTTCGAACGAAAATTCCCCGGTTTTGACAGGCTCTTCTTCGGCAAGTAATTCCTTCTCTTCCGTTTCCGCTTTCAGATCTGAGAAATCTAAGTTAATAGAAGCTACATCGCCCCTCTCTTCAACTTCCCCCTTCCCCTTTAAAAATTCCTCTTTCCCAGCTACGGTATTCTCTTGCTCGTAATCAAAAAGGAGTAAATCAGCAGAAAAGTTGCTCCCTTCCTCCTCGCCACGAGTCTTTTTGAAATGCTTCTGTTCTTCGTGCAATTCTGGCAGAGTGCGCGTATATGGAGGTTCTGATTCATCAATATCCATGAACTCTGGAAACAACATCTCTTCGCTAAAGGGTTTATTCGGAGAGCCGATACGCAGTTTGTCCTCAGGGAGTAATGTAGAAATAGCAGATTCTTCGTCTACATTACCCTCTTCGCGGACTTCCGTTGACAAAGCTTCCTCTGGCTTTGCTAACGCTATCTCTCTTTCCAGTTCGGCAAAAGATTTTAGCGCTTTCTCATGGTCTGGAAACAACCAAAGAAGCTCCTCAAATTGCCTTTTTGCTTTCTCTAGGCTTCCAGCCTCTTTGTAAAGGGTACCAAGAAGGCGACGAGCAAGAACATTACTCGGAGCAGCTTCAATTACAGCCTCTAATTCAAACTGGGCTTTCTCAGATTCTCCAATTTCAAAGAGAATAACAGCCAACGCCATACGAGCGCTCAGATAATTTGGCTGGTGCTCCAATCCTTCGAGACAAACTTGACGGGCTTTACCAAGCTCCCTAACCCGACGGTACGAGTTGGCAAGAACAAGAAAACCGAAGTCCCCCGTACTTGACCTTTGAGTCCCCACGCGGTGCCTTTCGCTTTCCCTCATCCACTTCGCCAAGTGAAACCTCCTTTTCGAACAACCACAGACATTTCAAATAACGTTGATAACTTATCAAATGGGTTTTGGGATCCGCAATCATTCTATTTCAAAGATGATGCCAGAGGCAGACAAATTTGGGCTCTTCAACTCAGGTTGAAATTTCGCAACTAACCCTATTAATAACAAACTGGACTTGAAAAGAAGAAATCAACCCGATAGATTGATAGTTGTCATTTGCGAAGTAGGGTCCGTCGTTGGGCCCAATCCCCACTTTATTAAGGAGAACAATTGGATGGAGGCACCGCCGGATTCCAAAGGGAAGACGTTGGAGAGTGCCTTTTCTCAAATTGAGAAACAGTTCGGTAAAGGCGCAATTATGCGATTGGGTGATGCCCCCCCCCGGGATGCCATACCTGCCATCTCGACGGGATCTATTTCTTTGGACTCAGCCTTGGGAATTGGAGGGGTACCCAGGGGTCGGATTGTTGAAATTTACGGCCCTGAGTCATCCGGCAAAACTACCCTTGCCTTACATATCGTCGCCGAGGCTCAAAAACATGGTGGCATTGCTGGATTCGTTGACGCCGAGCATGCACTTGATCCTAGCTACGCCGCAAAATTAGGGGTAATCACCGACGACCTGGTGATCAGTCAACCCGACTCAGGAGAACAGGCTCTCGAAATTACTGAGGTACTCGTCAGGAGTGGGGCCCTAGACCTTGTAGTGGTGGATTCAGTAGCCGCGTTAGTCCCAAAGGCTGAGCTCACCGGGGACATGGGAGATTCTCACATGGGGCTACAGGCTCGTCTAATGTCCCAGGCCCTAAGAAAACTTACGGGTGTAATCAGTAAATCAAACACCTGTGTTATCTTCATTAACCAAATTCGGATGAAAATCGGTGTCATGTTCGGAAACCCGGAGACCACACCCGGCGGAAACGCTTTAAAATTCTATTCTTCAATCAGGATGGACATTCGGCGCGTTGCTGCAATCAAGGAAGGTGGTGAGGTAGTCGGGAACCGCACGCGTGTAAGGGTCGTCAAAAATAAGATGGCTGCACCCTTCCGTCAGGCAGAATTCGACATAGTCTACAATCAGGGAATTTCTAAAGCGGGTGACTTGCTAGACCTTGCCGCAGAGATGGATCTGATCAAAAAAAGTGGAGCTTGGTTCTCTTATGAGAACGAGCGGATCGGCCAAGGCCGGGAAAATGCTCGCCGGTTTTTAGAAGAACACCCTGACATTTTGGAAACCCTGGAAGCGAAGGTCCGCGAAAACCTAAACGCGTCCAACTCCAGTGGCCCCGCCACACGAGAGGATCCTAGCGGGAAAGATCTCGAAGAATAGAGGCTGACGGCCAAGGGTCATGACGCCCACATCACCTTACCGGAAAAATCTGTTATCCCCATCTTCTAAGTCTTCTTACCAGGGACTTGAACCATTGGACACCGTTGAGTCCGCAAAATCAGATGCTCTTCGTCTTATCGCTCGGCGCCCTCGCACCCAAAAAGAAATTCGTACTCGGCTCAAGGAGCGAAACCATTCTGAAAAAACAATTCAAATCACATTGAACGATCTTTCAGATCTAGGCTACTTGGACGATCTAAGCTTTTCACGCGAGTGGTGCCATCAGCGCATGGAATCCCGCCCTCTCGGTGCACGAGGCCTCCGCCGCGAACTCATTTTGAAGGGCGTATCTTCATCAGTAGCGGAAGAGGCCATCAACGAGGTTTTTGCGGCTCAAAATGAACATCTTGTAATTAAGCGCCTAGTCATAAAACGAATCGAAAAGGGGCATAAGATTACCGGCCTAAAAGAAATTCGTCGGATGAAGGATTTTCTTGCCCGTCGCGGTTTCTCTATGGATACAATAAATCATGTCCTCTCTTCGATCGAGGGCAAACTAGGTGATACTCTTCCTATGGAGGAATGGAACAACACCTCTCAAACCGAGGATCTAAGCGAACTCTGATTTGGTATGTTTTGTCTTCTTGAATCTACACCGGTGGCATCATGGTGGTCTAAATCAGAATCACTTTCTTAATTGAATCGATTTTCTAACTCTGTTCTTCGTACCCGAAAAATCATGTTTGGACTTTCAAGTTATCAGGAAGGATGTGAATAATGCCCGCCTCTTTAGCAATTCGTGGCGCAACCCTAGTCACAATGGAACCGGAAACCGGGGTGATCTCTGATGGTTTGTTGGTTACCGATGGTGATCGGATATTGGAAGTTGAGGAGAACACCGGTCGCGATCCTCAAGCTGATGAATTGATCGATGGAAGCAATTTTGTCGTTCTACCGGGATTTGTAAACGCCCATGCCCACACTCGCCCTGTCCGCGGGCTCGGTGATGAGCTTCCCGTTCCCGAATGGCACCTGCGATATGCTGATGGTGTCAGTGTTCTCATGAACAACGAGGATTCACGCAAGGGGGCCTGTTTGGCGTTAGCCGAATGTCTTCTAGCCGGATACACTACGGTCATGGCCATGCCAGTAAAACCTCAAGGATGCTTCCAAGGGGCTTTAGAGATCGGTATCCGAGCCAGGATAGCCCCACATACAGCAGATCAGCCACTGATTGAGGGATCTTGCGATACCATCGAAGACAACGATCGGCTAATTAAGGAGTATAGGGCTTCTCCAAATGATCGGGTTCATCCCTGGCTAGGGTTTGACGTATTAGCTGGGTGCAGTGATGAGATGATGGGTGGGATGCGAGAGCGTGCCGACCAGTTCCATGTTCGGATCCACGGTCACATGAGCGAACACCAAGGAGAAGTTGACTATGCCTTGGAGCGCTGGGGTAAACGTCCCCCGGAAGCTATGGCAAACGCTGGTCTCCTAGGACCGGATGTTTTATTGGCCCATTGTGTGAAAATCAACAAAAACGATATTGATCTGCTCGCTCAAACAGGAACACATGTCGTTCATAATCCTATTACAAATATGAAATTTGGCAGCGGGGGTGCGCCGGTCCCGGCCCTATTGGAAGCCGGTGTCACCGTAGCGCTTGGCACAGACGGTTTGTTATCCACATACCGGCTTGATCCCTTCGAAACCATGCGGCAAGCTTTGAACCTACAGCGTTTACTAGCTGAGGATGCAACTGCGCTGTCAACTTTCAGGGCACTAGAAATGGCCATCGTTCATGGTAATCGAGCCCTGGAGAACGACGGCGGTCGTTTGCTACCCGGGCTAAAGGCAGACCTCACCATGATTGACATGCGAAAACCTCACCTCACGCCAAGAGCTGTCGGAAACCACGACAATCTCATCGCACGCCTAGTCTGGTCGGCATGCGCCGCGGATGTGGACACCGTCATTGTCGACGGCTCAATAGTAGTGAAAAACCGCAAAATCACGCGGATAAATGAAGAAGTTGTTCGGAAAGAAGCGCAGGAGGCCTCCGACCGTCTGCTGGCACAATTGAAAGTCTAATTCCCAACCGGGTTATACCCACCAACTATTTTCGGAAATGGAAGCTTCAGATGAGAAGTCGCTGGGCTATCGCAATTGCCGCTGGGTTGACCTGTTTGTTCGGGTTCGCAAGCCGTGGGGTATTCGGAATATTCTATGTTCAAATGCTAAGGGAGTTTCCTTGGGACCGCGCAAGCCTCGCTGGAGTCTACTCCCTTGGAATGCTATTAATGGGTATTGGTGGACCTGTCGCCGGAGCTCTTTCCCGCCGCTTTGGATTGAAAAAGTTTTATTTTTTTAGTGCATTTCTTCTCGGACTAACTTACTTCCTAACCAGCCGTATACAAACATTGGCACAGGTTTATCTGACCTTTGGTCTACTCGGGGGTATTTCCCTAGCAGCGCTTGGGTTTGGACCCGCACAAGGGTTAGCCGCCAGATGGTTTAAGTCTAAAAGGGGGTTGGCTATCGGTATTGTTGGTGCAGGCGCGGGAATGTATCCACTCCTGGCACCTTTTGCTCAATTCCTCGTGGACATCCTTGGCTGGCGAGACGGACTTGTGGCCCTTGGAGTTTTGTTTTCCGTTATTGTAGCGATTCTCGGAACCCTGGTGCTCCGAGAGCCCCCCGAAATTACCGAAACCTCCGATACCTCTGACAGGAATGTTCTTACTGAACCTCGGAGGGTTCCATGGACCTTACGTTTGTCGTTGAAAACATCGCCCATCTGGTTAATCACGCTCGCTTGGTTCTGCCTAGCTAACGCAATTCACTTCATCTTCGCCCATCTTGCTGCTCTACTTGTCGATATTGGATATTCTGACATGGTAGCCGCCGGGGTCATTGCGATCATAGGAGTATTTTCCGTAATCAGCCGTGTTTTGGGCGGATCATTGTCTGATTATTTTGGTAGGGTGCTTACGTTTATCGGGGGAGCTACAACGGCGGTCGTCGCATTGCTAGTTCTTTCATATCTTCTCACTCTCAACAATGGTGGAGCAGAAGTGCGGCCGATGGGTTGGGTCTGCAGTTTCGCGGTGCTTTTTGGGATTGGTACCGGGGCCCAAACGACCCAATTAACTACGCTTGCGTCGGATATGTACATGAGTCCATCCTTTAGTAGCATCGTCGGGTTCTTAACCATTGGTTTTGGTCTTGGCGGTGCTCTGGGCCCCTGGCTCGGTGGATTTTTCTACGAAACCACGGGAAGTTATCAGAGTATGATTTACTATGTGATACTTGCCCTCATTTGCTCCTCAGTGAGTCTAGCAGCTGCGGGCCGGAAAATTTGGTCCTACCGAGAATCACTCGTTCACTCCGAGGGCTCCATAAAAATCGAATAACGCTTCTCCGGCCTTTCCCTTTTCTCACGGAGACCGATCAAAAACTGGTGCAGAGGAGTCCAGTCGGACATGAACAATATATTGAAAGGCTTACGAGTTGTTGAGGGTTCCGCGTTTATTGCAGCTCCGTCTGCCGGAATGACACTAGCTCAACTCGGAGCTGATGTGATCCGTTTCGACAACATCGGTGGCGGTATAGATTACCGGCGATGGCCGCTAACAAAGGAGGGGGAAAGTCTTTATTGGGCCGGTTTGAATAAAGGGAAGCGGTCTATCGCTGTCGACTTTCAAAAACCCGAAGGGCAAGAGCTCCTGACCGCACTCATAACGCAACCAGGTCGGGATCGCGGGATCTGCTTAACCAACTTTCCAATGAAAGGCTGGCTATCCTACGAATCTTTAAAACTAAAGCGAGATGACCTCATTATGCTCGCCATTATGGGAAATCGGGACGGCTCCTCCGAAGTGGACTACACGGTCAATTGCGCCACGGGGCTTCCAATGATTACGGGTCGGGGATAAAACAGTGTACCGGTTAACCATGTCCTCCCCGCATGGGATCTAATCACCGGTCTGACGGCCGCCACGGGGCTTTTGGCTGCCGAGTGACACCGACGTGACACCAGAGAGGGACAACTAATAAAGCTCGCACTCTCAGATGTCGCTTTCGCTGCAATGGGACACTTGGGATTTATTGGAGAATTCCAGGTAAACGGGGAAGAGCGG
>CAYTIB010000056.1:0-26367 GCA_964437725.1 uncultured bacterium
TCATTCCCGTTTGCAAGATCAATGTCAAAAGGAGTCCATTCCGTGAGCCAATCCGATCGGCCATTGATGGGATTACGATACGTCCGACAATTGCCGCTAATCCCACTAGCGCCAAGACGCTAGCCCCCTGCTCCGGAGTAATACTTCGGTCTGTTGCGTAGGCCACCACGTGGACTAACGGAACAGAGTGGCAAAGGCAATCGAAGTAGTGCAAACCACACATGGTCCAATAGGAGCGATTCCTCCAGTGAAACCTCTCTGGGGGCTTGGGTTCAGAATCTTCCTTGACTTGGAAATTTGCAGTTACCCCCTCTTCCGAGTGCTCAACCTTCTGGCCGGGTTTCTCTCGAAAACACCAAAGCGCCGGTAGACCGATGACAACAATTGACAAAGCCAAATAAGCAAATGTCAAACGCCAGCCAATAGCAGTAATCAAATAGCGAGTTAGCGGCGTCAAAACGAACAGGCCTATACCTGTCCCTGCAAAAACAATCCCGACCGCCAAACCTCGCCTCTTATTGAACACACGGGCAACGTAAGACATAAGAGGGGAGTGAAATGCTGCCTTTCCCATTCCCATCAAAAGGCCATAGAAAACATAAAACTGCCAAACTGAAGAAAGATAACGATTCAGATACATCCCCACGGCCATGATCAGTGTCCCAACCAAGACAACACGTGTCATTCCCCAACGGTCGGACATTGCTCCCATAATGAAGGAAAAAGCACCGAGAACAATCATGTTGATCGAATAAGCCAATGCAATCTCGGACCGCGCCCAGTTAAACTCTTGTGCTAAAGGCTTCAGAAACACACCAATCGTGAAGGCGGCTCCCGTACCCAGGCCCATCACGGTGAAACCCGCAAGGACAATCATCCAGCCCCGTGTGGTAAATAATCTAGTAATTGTCATGAGCAAACCTTCAAGGAAGAATACAGAATGTGACCAACTGGATTAAACTTGTCACCTTCTCGGCAATCCTGCCACGATTATTGTTTATTAACAAGGCAAGCAAGTGATTTAGAACACACAAAATATCTTCAAAGCAGTCTCAGTGAATCAAGGGATGAACCGCTTTGATGCATGCCCGAAAACACTGTGATTTCCCTTTCAAAACATTTAGAAACCGTCTATTCCAACTCTCAACATGGTAATATTTTATCCAAGTCAATCAGCGGTTCATAACACAACGGGGTATTTTATGCCGGAGACCGAACGCGTCATTTTTACTAATTCCAAGAAACAGAAAATTTACGGGTACCTGGATACTGATCCCTCCTTTGAGTTGAATGAACCACCGGCGATTCTCATCTGCCACGGAATGCTGTCAAACAAGGACAGCAACAAACATAAACAGTTTTCAGAAAAGCTTGCCGAAAGGGGGTTCTTAGTCCTGCGTTTCGATTTCTCCTTCGTGGGAGAATCTGAGGGGACCTTAGGAGAGATGACCTTCACGGGAGAGGTAGAGGACCTGCAATCCGCGGTTGCTTACATTCGCACAAGGACCGATGGTCCATTGGGACTGATCGGCTCTAGCATGGGGAGCGCCATCGCAGCGCTCTATGCCGCCCAAGACCCACAGGTTAAGGCCATGGTCTTGATGGCCTCTTTAGCAAGACCGGGGGAATACGACCTTCAAACAGAAAAAATTTATCGCGAGCAAGGCTTCATTGATACACCTCTTGGGGATATAGGATTACAGCTTCTCGACGATGCAAAGAAACAAAATGTCCTAGAGGCAATCACGAAGTCTAAGGCAAGCGTTCTCCTAATCCATGGCCAGGAGGATGAGTTGATTCCGCCAAAAGAAGCGATGGACCTATTCCAGGCAGCCGGGGGGGAGAAATCCATATATATACTCGGCGGGGCAGATCACAGGTTTTCCGAAGAAAGACATGTGAATGAATGCGCCTCACTGATTGCCAACTGGTTCAGTCAATATCTGGAATTTTTGAAAAAACCCGGCGAGGATTAAATAACAAAGGTGGATGGAGACTGAATTTTGACGAAGCGGATAGCCATAGTCGGCGCGGGCACAATGGGGCACGGGATTGCCCAATTATTTGCCCACCATAGGTGGGAAACTACTCTTGTCGCCCGGAAACAAGAGTCTTTAGAAAAAGCACGCGAGCAAATTACAAAGAACCTTGATCTGTTGACCAGCAATGGCGTGGGTCCTGAAGGTGGCGTGAGTGCCGTCCTGGAGAGAATATCAATAAAGACAAACCTTGCCGAAGGTCTAGCTGACAAAGACCTGGTTTTCGAAGCCATTCCCGAATCCTTAGATGTCAAACGCGAGATATACAAAAACATAGGGCAATTGGCTCCAACGAAAGCCGTGGTGGCAAGTACAACTTCAGGACTGAATATCTATGAGCTGGCATCTGACTTTCCAAACCCCGAGCGCCTGATTATTGCCCACTTTTGGAATCCAGCTTATCTCGTCCCTCTCGTCGAAGTCGTTCTCGGTCCCAAGACGGAAGAAAAAACCGCCAATGCAATCGTGGAAATCCTTAAATCGTTAGGGTGCGAACCGGTCCTAATAAAAAAGTACATCCCTGGATTTATCGGCGTCCGTCTGGCCTCTGCCCTTTACCGGGAATGCCTCTCACTAATCCAAGATGGAGTCACGGATGCTGAGGGGATCGACATAGTTATGCGCGAAGGTATCTCCCTTCGCTGTCCGATTTTGGATCCCATGCAAGTACCAGATTTCGGAGGTCTGGACATCTTCCGTATGGTCTGGGAGAACATGTTTACTGAGATCTCGGAAACCAAGGAAGTTCCTACCTTTGTCCGGGAGCTAGTAGATCAAGGTGATTTGGGGTTAAAGTCGGGTAAGGGGTTTTACGATTACTCCGGTCACTTGAGTGAAAAGCTACTGCAAGAGCGAGACCAAAAACTTCTCTTGTGGTTAAAGGAACGCAACCGTTATCGTCTACGTGTATCTACGGAAAAAACTCAGAACGGGAAATAGGGAAAAAGTATATGAAATTTGGCGCATGGATTCCTTCTTTCTCTCGACACAAGATGGATTACAACGAGGCGGAAGGGATTCGTAGATACGCTCAAAAAGCAGAGGACCTAGGGTTTGATGGTGTCTGGGTCATTGACCACCTTCTTCACGCCGATGGTCTCTATGGTGTCTCCTGGCTGGAACCCATGTCACTCCTATCCCACGTGGCTGCTGTGACAAAACGTATACGAATAGGTACCTCCATCCTTGTTCTCCCTTTAAGAAACCCTGTTCTATTAGCAAAAGAAATCGCTACACTTGACTTTCTATCTGGAGGTCGTTACGTCTTCGGTATCGGACCGGGATGGTACGATAGAGAGTTCGAAGTTACAGGAACAGACATCTCTGAACGGGGAACTCGCACGGATGAAATCCTCGATGCTGTTCGTATCCTATTAACCCATGAAAAGGCTTCTTACGAAGGGGAACACTACAAATTCTCGGACGTGCGAATCGACCCTCTCCCACCCAAAATGCCAGAAGTTTGGGTGGCGGGGGGGTCCCGCATCAAGACCGATCTATCTCCAGACAAAACGACTATTGCCAAGAGCGTGCTTAGGCGTATCGCCAAAGCCGATACCTTTGTCGTCCGGAACACCGGGTACAAGGATTGGGTGAAACGCGACTTAGCTTCTGCGCGAAATTACGTGGCCTCCGTTGGCCGAGACCCAAAGACGCTTCAGTTGGCCCACGTACAGTTTACCCACATTGTGGAATCAACCAATCGGGAGAAGTGCCTTGAAATTCAGCGTCCCCACTTCGAATTTGCCATGGGGACCCACAGAAACTGGGAACACCTGCAGGACTGCTATCTTACCGGGACCATAGACGATATGCGTTCAACCCTTCAGGATTTAGAAAATTTTGGCCTTCAATACATTATCATTCATCCAACATCAACCGAGACGGAGCAAATTGACCTAATGGCTAAACACTTCTTTCCTCTCTTCAAGGATAAGTAGTTATGAACCATTCAAAGCTCATAGACATCCGCAGCGATACTGTCACCCATCCAACCCCGGACATGATGAGCGTTATGGCGACAGCAGAAGTTGGAGATGACGCATACCGGGAAGACCCCACCATCAATGCGCTGGAAGAGGAAGCTGCCCAAATTTCCGGAAAAGAAGCATCTTTATTTGTCACCTCAGGAACCATGGCCAATC
This sequence comes from uncultured bacterium, assembly GCA_964437725.1. Lineage (GTDB taxonomy): Bacteria > UBA8248 > UBA8248 > JACPRG01 > CAYTIB01. The sequence continues at coordinate 4,184 of CAYTIB010000056.1, forward strand.
AGATTGCAGTCCGCTTGCACACGCAACCGGGAGATGAACTAATCGCCGACGAAAGTTCTCATATCTACAATTTCGAATCCGGTGGAACCGCAGCTATATCAGGTGTTCAATGCCGACCCGTCCGTACCGAGGAGGGGCTTCTTTCCGTAGAGGAAATAGAGAAGGCAATCCAGTCACCAATTCTTCCAAGAGCTCGTACAGGACTTATCTGTCTGGAAAACACTCATAATCGAGGTGGTGGGGCAATTTACTCCATGGACACCTTGCAGGTAATAAAAGAGTTGTCCGATAATCGGAGTATACCGCTTCACATGGACGGGGCGCGTGTGTTTAATGCCAGTGTCGCATCCGATGTGCCCGTAGCGGAAATCGCACGAAACGCGGATACTCTTTCTTTTTGTTTGTCAAAGGGACTGGGAGCCCCCTTCGGCTCGTTAATCGCCGGCCCCAAATCCCTGATTGAGGAAGCTCGAAGAGTCCGTCAAATGTTAGGTGGTGGGATGAGACAAGCGGGAATTTTTGCAGCGGCCGGGCTTTACGCAATGGGAAACCACGTTGAGCGATTAGCAGAGGACCACGCAAAAGCCAAGATTCTTGCCGAAGGTATAGCCGCAATCCCGAATGTAGATCTTCCGTTCGGAATCACGCCAACGAACATCGTCGTTTTCGATATCGCCAAATCCGGAAGGAAGGCCAAAGAATTATCTGAGGCCCTGAAAAAACGAGGTGTTCTTGTGAGCATGCTTGGTGGAACAAGGTTCCGTGCCCTTACCCACCTGGATGTTTCAGAAAAGGAAATCAAAAAAGCGATAACTGCTATTGAGATCTGTCTTAGTACTTAACCAAAGAATTGGAATCTACTGAGTAGGCACTTCAACTATAAGTATTTAAGAAAAGAGCGAATAATACGGTTGCACTCACGTGCACTGCCTCATACAATTTAATATAAAGAGGGAGAGGAGGTTACTAAACCGGTGGCAGAAACAACAACCTACGTAGGTAAACGAGTCCCATCTGTAGAGGCGCCCCAGAAGGCCCAGGGGGCAGGTCGCTATGTTACTGATCTCAACCTTCCTGGTATGCTATGGGGAAAAATCCTCCGAAGCCCTTATCCGCACGCACGTATCCTGAGTGTCGACGCCTCAAAAGCAAGCGCACTGCGAGGCGTGAAGGCTGTTCTGACCGGCAACGATCCACGCAACGTGATGCATGGCCCCATCATCGCAGACGAATACATTCTTTCCAAAGACAGGGTCAGGTTTGCCGGTGAAGAAATCGCCGCAATAGCGGCCGTAGATCCAGACACAGCGGAAGAAGCTTTAGAGTTAATCAAAATAGAGTACGAAGAGTTACCTTTCGTGACCGATCCGGCGGAAGCGGTCCAACCCAGTGCACCGGCCCTTCATGAAGCAGAAAACAACGTCATTAACCAGGGTGACATTCTCCACGGAGACCCTGACGACGCTTTTGCTCGGGCTGCAGCTGTTGTCGAAAATACTTATCAGACATCAAGCGTTCACCAATGCTATATGGAGCCCATGGCAATCGTAGCTGAGCCCGATCCAACAGGTCGTCTCACCCTCCACCTAGGCGTTCAAAATCCCTGGATGTGCAAAACGCGTTACGCTGAGATTCTTGGAATGTCTGCACAGGATGTCCGCATAATGCACTCATTCATAGGGGGAGGGTTTGGTGCAAAGATGGAGCATCGCATGCACCTGATCGCTGCTCTCCTAGCCAAAGATGCCAACAAACCGGTTCGCATTGACCATACACGGGGGGACGAATTCATGGCCACTCGACCCCGTGTGGCTATGACAATTTACAACAAATTAGCGGCGGATGAGGAAGGACTCCTTTTGGCGAAAGAAGCGGACGTCCTTGCCGATAACGGTGCCTATACAGATTACGCCCCAGCAATCACAGGAATTGCCGCTTACCGTATCGACAATATGTATAGGATTCCCAACATCCGGAGTCGCTATCGGTTGGTTTACACAAACAAGGCACCTTCCGGTGGATTTCGGGGGTTTGGTAACGCTCAAGGGGCTTTCGCACTGGAATCCACCATGGACATGCTTGCTGAGGAATTGAAAGTAGACCCAGCTGAACTACGCCTCAAAAATATCGTACAAGAGAAGGACACCACAACCCACGGATTCTATATCGGCAGTACTGGGTTGAGAGAGTGTATCGAAAATGCAACAAAGATGATTGAATGGCCTGAGCAAAGAAAAACAGTTACAGGCGCGAATGGCAGGTATCGTCGAGGAGTCGGTTTGGCAAGTTGCATCCACGTTTCCGGGTTTCGAGGTATGTTGAAAGAATTTGACGGATCCTCAGCCCAGGTCCAGGTCAATGAGGAGGGGAAAGTCCACGTATTGACCGGAGAGGTGGATTATGGTCAGGGTTCCAGGACCATAATGGCTCAAATTGCAGCCCAGGAATTGTCTCTACCAATGGAGTCAGTGAGGGTATCCAATGTGGACACCGATGTCACACCTGCCTGCCTGGGAGCCTTTGCAAGTCGGACTACAACTTTGGGGGGCAATGCGGTTCTGAACGCGGCTCGGGACGCAAAACGTCAGATTATGGACCACGCGGCCAACTTGCTTGAGTGCAGCGCGGATGACTTAGATCTCACATCAGGGGAAATATACGTCAAGGCCCATCCGGATCGAAAGATCACGCTTTCCGAGGTAACGCGTGCAGCTTTCTTCTCAGCAGCTGGTAATCCCATACTGGGGGTTGGCTCCTTTACTCCACCTAATGTTGTTGTTCCAGCACCAAACAAATATGGCAACGTATCCACCGGGTATTCCTTTGCTGCACACATCGCAGAGGTAGAAGTCGATACGGAAACGGGTTTCGTGAAAATTTTGCGGTTTATCGCTGGTCACGATGTAGGGAAGGTAATCAATGAACTGGCAGTGGAGGGCCAAGTTGAGGGAGGTGTAACACAGGGCCTAGGGTACGCCCTTATGGAGGATATAGCCATGGGGGACGGTAGTGTAGTTAACCCTAACTTCTATGATTATCGCATCCCCACTATGCAAGATGTTCCAGATATTGAAAGCTTTTTCGTGGAATCGACTGAGCCGACAGGACCTTACGGGGCCAAAGGTGTAGGTGAGCCTGCAATCGTTCCCACGGCCGCGGCTGTGGCCAATGCCATTTACAACGCCATTGGAGTGAGAATTTCCTCCTTGCCAATCACGCCCGAAAAGGTAATGATCGGGCTGGACGAGAGGGAACTCGTGTCGGGGTAGCCTATTCCTGCTACAAGGGGCTTCGGGTTTCGGCTTCATTCTCATGCTATCGTTAGTCTAGTTTATGTAGAACGAAGGAAGGCTAGAGAGCCTTTCAGATTGACTTACAAACAGGAGATACCATGCCAAGGGCTCTTTTTGTCTATCCAAATTTTCCGGAAACATTTTGGGGCTACCAAAGAGCACTTCGGTTCATAGGAATTAATGCGACACATCCCCCACTAGGTCTTCTAACGGTCGCAGGTATGCTGCCCGAGGATTACGAAGTCCGGTTAATCGATCTAAATGTTCAGCCCTTGGATAACAGTGACCTAAGCTGGGCAGATATTGTTCTGACCGGCGGCATGATGATCCAACGCCCATCCGTCCAGAAAATCGTCAGTCAATGCAAGAAGGCTTCGGTCCCCGTAGCCATCGGCGGACCAGACGCTACATCTTCAAGTCAAGATCTTCCTGTCGAAGCCCATCTAGTTCTAGGAGAAGCAGAAAGCCCTAGTTTCTTAAAAGGCCTGGACGAGCTAATTACGTCAGATGAACGCATCATATTAGATCTTCGAGACGACTCACCAGGGATCAGTGAGGCTCCACTTCCCCGCTATGACATTCTGGACATGAAAAACTACGCATCCATGGCTCTACAAATGTCGCGAGGCTGTCCCTTTAAGTGTGAGTTTTGTGATATCCCTACGCTATTTGGAAAGACAACCCGATATAAGTCGATCGAACGCACTCTTGAGGAACTTGACCTTCTATATAAGCAAAACTGGCGGGGTAGTGTCTTCTGGGTAGACGACAACTTTATTGGAAACAAGAAATCCTGCAAGCAGATTTTGCCTCCCGTAATTGAGTGGCAGAAAAAACACAAGATGCCTTTTCAATTCTACACTCAGGCCAGCGTCAATCTGGCTGGGGACGAAGAACTACTGGAACTCATGCGTGATGCAGGGTTCGACAGTGTTTTTCTTGGAATCGAGACACCTATAGACGAAAGCCTGAAAGAGACCAAAAAACTCCAGAACGTAAAATATGATCTCCTGGAATCCGTTCACAAAATTCAAAAGGCCGGGATGGAAGTGATGGCAGGTTTCATCATCGGTTTTGACAACGACCCCACCGATATCGACAGACACTTAATAGAATTCATACAAAATTCAGGGGTTCCCGTGGCTATGGCGGGTCTTCTAACCGCCGTGCCAGGCAGTCCACTATACGACCGACTCAAGGAAGAGGGCCGGCTGTTCGAGACTGACGCCACTCGCGAAGGCAACAACACCTTTGAATTCGCTTTCAATTTTCAGACTGTGCAGGAACCAAACGTCTTAGTAAAGGCATACAAGAACGTCTTGCGTGAGATCTATGGGAAACCGGACAACTACTTCCAAAGAATCGAAACCATGTACGAGAATCTGGACGGAAAACCTCTCAGCAACGGGCCCTTCACCTTCCGAAGATTCTTAGCCTGTCTACGATCCTTCCTAATGATTCCAACCTCAAGGTATGGATGGGCCTACGGAAAGTTTTTTATCCGTACTATTTTTAGATATCCCAATCGTTTAGTTGATGCTGTTCGACAAGGGATTGTCGGTCTACATTTCTACGAACTTACTCAAGAAAGGCTAGCCGCGGCCGAATTCAGTGGTTTTATCAAAGCGGCCATACAACGTGTTCATGAAGCGTATCAGCGGGAGCGACAAGAAGGGTTAGCACATGCGGCCCATGTACTCGACGAAGCCAAAAAACGCCTAAGAGGTCTTCCGACAACTATCAAAGACGAGATGAGTATCATTTACGAAGAACTAGAGAGTACTCTCAAAGGGCTATCTACCTCCTCCGAATCCGCCTAACCAAATTTCTGCGATCCATTGAAATGTAAAGTTGAATTGAAGAGTCAAACTTTTTGGACGAGGGGATCGACAATGATCGCAGCTCTTGCCTCAGGGCAGTGGTACTCACAAACCCCGCAACCTGTACAGGCTTCAGCGTGAACAATTGGACCTGTTAAACCATCCGGACTTGAATTGTCCATGCTGATCGCCTTGCCTTTAAATGGGCACATATCGAAACACACCTGGCATTCTGGATCATCTCCATTCCAAGCAAAACAGGTTTCATCATTGACTCGAGCTACACCCATTTTAATGGAATCGCGGGACACGGGTTTAAGCGCCCCTGAAGGGCAAACATCCATACAAGCCAAAGAATCACAAACCACACAAGGGGACTCGGCAGCAACAACTACAGGGGTCTGGGAAGGAAAAGCCTCTCCCCCATAGGCAAACCGTATTGCTTCTGCAGGACAGGCCTCCACGCACTTACCGCAGCGATGACAGGTCTCGAGGAATTCAGGCTCGGGGATTGCTCCCGGAGGACGCATAGGGCGACTGGGTTCTACAAGATCTTCTGGAGACGGACCTCTATCCTCTTCCACTTCTTGCATAAAGGGAGCAAAGAGACCCATCCACCCCTTTTTCAGGAATTCTTTTCGATCCATCTCACTGGACATTTACTACTCTTTGCTCTCCGTAATAAATTAACGTCAGAATATAAATTGGCAAAGCTCTCAAATTGATGAGACCAAAACCATACAGGCATTTCCGGATGAATTGCAGTAATATTTGAAAAAGTCTAAGGATCATGCTCGACCCATTGCAATAAGCGTAGCACCACCGATAATAACCAAAGCCGATATAATTAGACGTGTATCCACACGCTCTTCTTTTTGAAGAAAAATCCGAGCCATAAGAATGGCAAACAGTGGTGACATTTGGACGATCGGGATCACTGTAGAAACGGGCCCCAAAGAAAGAGCAAAAAACCAGGCGCTGTAAGCTGCACCCGTCAGTATCCCCGTAGGGATAAAAAAGAAATAAGCCTTGTGGGGAATACTCTTGAACCACAGACCATCCTTGTGGTTTCGTTCGAGAAAAGAATTAAGCACGACGATAAAGATCAATCCACTAAGAATGGCAAAAAATACGCCCAAGATGGGATCGTCCCAGTATAGCAAGGCTCCCTTAGTGACGGTCGGGGCTAAGCCAGAGAAAAAGGAAGCCAAAAGACCAAAGTACCAACCCGTACGATTGGCTTTGAATTTTTCTCCCCCCAAGGACAAAAACATCACGCCTCCAACGAGCAAAATAATCCCTAAGTAAACGTGGAAGGTTGGTCGCTCGCCCAGAAACCCTACTGCAAAAAAAACGGTAAACAAGGGGGACGTTGCCCGGATCGTGATAGCCCGTGATGGGCCGATGCGTTGAATGGCATTAAACAATCCATAAAAGTAACCTCCCGGATGCAGAATTCCAACAAGCATAAACAAGGCTAACCCTTGCCATGCTCCCACGTCCCACCGTCCGCGAAAAATCAGGACTGTAAGGAGGGCAGGAATTGCATACCCAGTAGCGAGGCAAACACCTGTGAGAGGTTTCACCTGCCGAAGGCCAAAATGAGCAGAGAATTCTCCTACGCCAATGATTGCTGCGGCTAGGAGAGCAAACCCTAATGCGTCCATAGTTCCCTTCCAAAACTAATTCATCATGTGACCCTGACTACAAAAATCGTCTCACCTTACGAACCAGGGAAAATCTTGCCGTACATTTCTGGTCGCTGCCACTGCGACAAGACCCCTGCCTTGGCCCCATTATGACTGCTGGAATCGACATCGTCTCTCAATTCCCGTAACTCCCTAACTCGTTCCAAATCAATATTCACTAAATACATTCCACTTTCCGTTGCCTCAAAAATGATTTCCTCTGGAGTCGCGACCATCGCGAGACCTTTCTCAAAAGATGAAAAAAGATTTTGAGTTGTCACGACAATTGCAAGATTTTCGATTGCCCGTGACCAAATCAGATTTCTCCATGTCTCCCAAAGTGCTTGTTTGTCAACTCCCGCCGGGAGGAAAAGAATCTCGGCCCCGCGCAAGGCCAGAGCCCGGGCCACCTCAGGCATGTAAACCTCACTACAGAGTGCTAAACCTACCTTCCCATACTCAGTTTCAAAAACGGGAAACTGATCTCCCGCAACATAGTTGTAATCCCAATATTTACCCCCGGTATATATCCAAGGACCCGGTGGGTGCGTCCTGCGGTAAACACCCGAAGCCCCTCCCCCGGGACGTGCAAGCACAACCAAACTGTAGGCAGTTCGATCCTCTTCGGCAATCGGCTCAAGACTTCCGTATTGCACATAAACCCCACATCGCTTTGCCACATCAGTCATTGCCTCTGCCGGATCGAATGTCGCAGGCATGCGCCAAGGGCCGGGATAGGATTCTGGAAAAACCACTAAATCAGCCCCTGCAGCAGACGCCTTTTCGACAAACCTCACCGCATCAGACACATTTTTCTCGTCGTCAGGCGGTGGAAATGCAATGGGTTGAATCAACGCCAATGTGAAAGTCATCGCCTCCTTCCCTCCCTCTTCAAGATTGTCTATAATTTTGGCTGAAAGTTCACCGCAAGGATTTTCTTGGGAATCTGCAAGTAACCAGAGTCCTCATAACTGCCACTACGCTTTTCCTACAGTGATTAAACCTACACCTAAAAAGATACAAAGAGCCGACAGAATCAATCTGAAATTCACACGCTCATGTTCTTGAATTAAAATTCTGGAAAGTAAAATCGCAACGAACGGAGCAGTGTGAACAAGAGGTAAAACTTGGGAAACCGGTCCATAGATAAGCGCTGTAAAGTAAAATATATGGCCAACGGATGCCAATATTCCCATCGGTATAAACATCAAAATGCCCCTGGGGGACGATTTGAGCAGCCAGGAAAATATCCCCCCCTCACCACGGGACAAAAACGTATTGATGATAATTAACGCGACAATCCCCCCAGCGACGGCAAAAAAAGGGCCCAACATTGGATTAGGCAAGTACCGCAAACCAATTTTGGCAAAATTTGGGGCAAGCCCGCTAAGAAAAGCAGCGGCCAGAGGGAAAATAAAGCTCCATTTGCTAGAAGCCCTCTCTCGCTTTTCCGAGGTCAGATACATGACACCTCCCACGGCGAGAAAAATTCCTACAAACACCTGAGCATCAGGCCGTTCTCCCAAAAAGAGGATGGCTATTGCTACACCAAAAAAGGGAGAGGTAGCCTTCAGCGTAACAGCACGCGCTGGACCCAACCGCTCGATAGCTTTTAGAAGGACGAAAAAAAATAATCCCGGATGTAAAATCCCGGCCAAAAGCATGAAAACTGGTCCACGCCAATCCGTAACCTCCCACGAACTCATAAGAATAACCGCAAAAACAATCGTTAGAATTTGAAAAAAGAGAGAGAAAAAGGCTCCAGGTAAAGCCTTGATATGGCGAAGACCAAAATGCCCAGAAAAATCTGCTGAACCAATACAACAAGCAGTCAAAAGAGCAAAGAGAATAGCTTCCATAAGAGAGGTCCAAAAGCAAAAAGATGTTTAGCTGGTGGCCAATCAACATCTCACCAAAACATGAAGATGTCAAAATGATTAACAATTCGGTAAAATCGAGGAGCTCTTATCAAGGGGACGTAACGTCGAGTACAGCTTACCCTCAGGCCCTACCCATCGTGATAAAAAAGGCCCCTAAGACTACCGCAACAGCTGATACAAGCAGACGAAAATTCACACCTTCTCGTTTTTGTATAAGTAGTCTAGACAAGACAATTGCAAAAAAAGGTGCCGTCTGCACCAGTGGGATCACAACCGTTACATCCCCAACTTGCAGAGCAGAATAATACATAATAAAACCAACAGAAGAAAATATACCTAGGGGTAAAAACAACAAGATCTTCTTTGGGGAAACCGTCCTAAGCCAAAACCGGCGGTCTTCTCGTCCATAGACCAGGCTATTCGCCACAAAAAGCGCGAATATCCCACCACCAACTCCAAAGATTACCCCAAGTAATGGATCATCTAAGTATCGGAGCGCAACTTTTGTCAGGTTAGGACCAAGTCCAGAGAAAAATGCTGCGGCAAGAGGCCACAACAAATACTTTGAAATTCCAAGCTTGCCATTTCTTTCTGAAGTTAAATACATCACACCGAACCCGACTAAAAGAAGTCCAGCAAATATGGATAAATTCGGCCGCTCTCCGAGAAAAACCACCGCTATTGCAACTCCCCAAAAAGGAGAGGTTCCCTTCAGAGTAATGGCCCGAGATGGACCTAAACGTTGAACAGAAATCAAAAGAAGAACGTAGAAGATTCCTGGGTGGAGGATCCCCGCAAGGAAGAAAAATATTGGCCCACGCCAGTCCTCAATCTCCCATGGAACACCCAGTACCAGAAGAATAAGTAAGGTCGTAAGCCATTGGATACAAACACCAAAAAAAGATCCCTGCATCGGCTTAACATGACGGAGACCATAATGGGTGGAAAAATCAGCTGTCCCAATACAAAACGCCGTAATAAGAGCCAAAACAGGGGCGGAAGCAAACAAAATTTAAACCTCCTATCACACAACCCTGCACTCTAATCCATACCAAACGAACAATAACTCATTTGGCATCCAGGTAATTCTCTCGATAAACACCTTTTCACGAGGCAGGATTATCGGATTCGAGCAACCCTGGGGGAATTTGTGGCGAAATTATAATCGTTCGCTGCCCTCTTAATGTTACCTGTCCCGCTCTTCCTCCTTTAACACGGTGCAGGCGCTTGACCGGAAGATAATCAACTGCCTGCTTTCCCGACTCCTTACCCTTACTATAATACGCGGCCAACTGGGCGGCTGCCTCCAACACACTTTCGGGAACTTCTCGACCCCGTTCCCCGTGGCGGACAACAACATGAGAGCCTGGAACCCCTTGAGCATGTAACCAAAGATCCTCTCCTTTCGCAATCCGGCGAAGCAAGTAATCGTTACCACGATCGTTTTTCCCAACAAGGATTTCCCAACCACCATCCAGATTAAAGACTCGGTAATTGGTTGATTTCTTTTTCATTGTTTCGGCTTTGGGAGTACCCGATGTGGAATCTCTCCTCGGACCGCGAACATTTACGGCTTTTGAAGCAGACTCCCCACGTGTCTTTGGATTTTCACTTTTCTCAAGTAATGCCCCTTCCCCACCCTCGCCTTTCCGAACAGAAATTTCATCTCTTACACGAGGCCTGGTTTCCAAAGTACCCGCGTTATCACCATCCTCTTTCTCCCTGCTACGACGATCTACCGAAGCATTTCCCTTCGCCGCATGCTTATCTCTCCCCTTACGATCTCTGACAGATTTACTATTTTCCAACCCAGCTTTGGCTGCTTCTCCTTTTCCTTTTCCTGAAGTTGCTTTCTCAATTTCCGCCGCCGCAATGGCTAGAGACTCGAGCCCATCAGCAGATTCCACTTGCCGAGTAAGAAGTTCGAATTTCTTAACTTCTCCTTCTATCTGTTTTAACCGGCTCCGACCATGAATGGAAGAACGGCGAAGCTTCTTTGCACGTGAGAAGTACTTCTCGGCGTTTTGTTGGGGATTCAATTTGACATCCAGCAAAACTTCCACTTCCATTCCGCTAGCTGCATCTTTTAGCCGAACGGATTCGGCACCACGTGCGACAGACCCCAAGTTCACCAACAAGATTTCACCTTTCCGCTGGTGAGCATCCGCTTCATCGGAACGAGCCATTTCACTTTTAATTTGTTCTATTGTCTTGCGTCTTCTCTTTAAAATAACAGCTGTCTTTTTTAGGAGAACACTCTGTGATTCCTTCAGTCTTTTTCTCCCCCAAGTCCTACCGTAGAGCTCATCCGCTGCAGCGTTTGCACTCTTGTAGGAGTTGGTTTTCATGCCTTCGGGAACAGGTAGCACCCATAAAGCTCCCTCATCTCTTTCCGCAGAGGCTATAATTCCAGGCAAGAAACGCCCTTCAAAAAACCTGTCTCTCGAGTCTTTGAAAACATCCCACAGGGATCCCCTCCTGTCTCCATTGGCAATATAGCTAGCTACATCAGGACCGAATCCAGCAAACGTATCCACCAACCACCGAGGCGAGATGGATTTACTCTTACTTCTCCTGCGAGCTCGTTCACTTAATTCGATGAATCGGTCTTCTGCGATGCTCAGTGGATCCTCCTTCCGCTGTAACGGCGGCGGAGTATACGGAGCATTTCGACTAAGGCTCCGAACACTTTGCTTTGACGGCGAAACCGGTTTTAAGACATCAAGTATTATTCCCGTTCGCGACTCCAAGAAGAACAGGTTACTATGGCGTCCCATAATTTCTCCGATTAAGGTGAATCGTTGGATCCTGCCTACTGGGTCTCGCTTCTCAACAACCAAATGCAGAACCCGTTCAATCCCTCGGAGTACCACACTTACAACCCGCCCTCCAACGATATGCTTCCGTAGCAACATACAAAACGGAGGAGCCACTTTCGGATTTTCAAATTCCGAGACAGTCAGGTGGACCCTGGGTAACTGATGATCCACAGAAACAAGAAGACGAAAAGATTTTTTGGGACCCGGTCGGGGCAGGGACATGAATAGATCTCTAGAGGCCCTACTCGAAAGTCGAGGAGGTTTAATCTCTAGCAAGACCATCGTTTTTTGAGGTTGAGTAATCCTTTCAATAGTTCCACCTCGCAGATAACTATCGAGCTCAGTTGCAATCGCCTTTAGTGAAAATGAATCCATAAATTCTCCTCTCGCACCGAATATAATCAGGTCTTGCGGAACGTTCAAATAAATAATTACGTTTGACACCAGGGGTAGATCCTGGTATGCAATTGTTTTTAAATCGGTAATCGTCTTTTGGTGCCGTTAAAATAATGGGTAATTTTATGTCCCGTAGCATGACAGGTTGGGGAAAAGGAACTACAAAAAGCGAAAATCACATGACCGTTGTTGAGGTGCGGTCCGTGAACCATCGCTACTTTGAAGTAAACTTCAAAGCTTCCCGCTCCCTTGCGTCTCTGGAGCCTCTGATCCGAGAAGCTGTCCGAGCTCGTTTTGATAGAGGCAAGTTTGACGTGTCGGTTACGATTTCTGGGGAAGCTTCAGCAAGTCAAAAAGCTCAGGTCAATCTCGCCATCGCGGAAAAATATATATCTGGCCTCAAATCTCTTAAAGAAAAATTTGGACTGTCTGGGGAAATCACCCTGGAATCGCTTACGCGAATCAGAGAAATCTTTTTCGCTGAAGAAAATGGAATCTTGGAAGACATATCGTTTGAAAACATTCGCCAAGCGCTAGAGGATGCCCTAGGCAATCTTGAGGAAATGCGCAGGAAAGAGGGTGAAGTCCTTTTCAAAGACGTCTCTAGCCGGATAAATGAAGCCAACAGCTTAGTAAAAGAAATCAAGGAAAAAGTCCCAGCAACCGTCGAGGAGTATCGGGAGCGATTGAGGATTCGTTTAGACGAGTTACTGGATGCCGATCCTCAACTCAACCCGGGACGTTTAGAGCAAGAAATCGTCTTCTTGACCCAACGGAGTGATACATCAGAAGAAATCACACGGTTAGAGAGTCACTTTGTGCAATTCCGGGATCAGTTGGACATCAACAGACCGGCTGGGCGTAAGCTCGACTTCCTCTTGCAAGAAATGCATCGTGAAGCAAATACAATAGGGGCCAAGGCGCTTGACACTCGAGTTTCGGCATTGGTGATCGACCTCAAAGGGATTCTAGAGAAGATTCGCGAACAGGTTCAAAATATTGAATAAAAACATTCTTCCGCTACAAAAAGATGGTGACTTTGAAGAGAAGGACAAGGGGAGAGGTTTGGTCTTTGTTGTTTCATCTCCCTCAGGCGGAGGAAAAACGTCGATTGTAAACGTCGCTGTTGAATCAATCCCAAACCTTGAAAAGTCTATCTCGTGCACAACACGCCCTCCCCGTCCAGGCGAGCTGAATAACATTGATTACACTTTCATTGACAGACAAAAGTTCGAGCAAATGATTGCAGAAAACTCTCTGCTCGAATGGGCTGAAGTTTATGGCAACCTTTATGGAACACAAGCGGGTCCAATCAATAAGAACCGAGCCCAAGGGATTGATACGATCATGACCATAGAGATTCAAGGGGCGCGAAGTGTCACTCGCAAGTTTCGCGAGGCGGTGACAATCTTTATTCAATCTCCTTCCCTGGAAATCCTGGAGAATAGGCTGAGAGAGAGGAATGCGGATACCGAGGAGGTCATAGAGCAACGTCTTCGGCACGCCAAAGACGAGTTGGCCTGGGGGAACGAGTACGATTACACTGTTTTAAATAAAGATTTTGATCTTTCAGTGGATGAACTGAAAGCCATCATAATTGCTGAAAGATGCCGCGTGCGCCGAAACTCAGGGTAGATCACCCATGGAGCACAATCTTGCAAATAACTAAAGAAGACCAGCGCTTTTCGGGAAAAAGGATTGTGTTGGGAATTAGTGGTGGGATCGCGGCATACAAGGCCGCGGAGATCGTCCGTCGCCTCGTAAAAGAGGGTGGCGAAGTCCAGGTCATAATGACCCGAAGCGCCACAAAATTTATTGGCCCCTTGACCTTACGAACGCTCTCAGGACAACCCGTCTTGGGCGATTCTCTTTTCCAAGCAGAACAGGATCCACTAAACCACCTCTGGGTGACGCAAGGCAAGGGAGAGCAATTGCCAGCTGATCTTTTTATCATCGCTCCGGCGACAGCCAACCTACTAGGGAAATACGCGCAAGGCATAGCAAATGATTTCCTTTCCACTGCTCTCCTGGCTGCTCCGTGCTCCGTTTTAGTCGCACCGGCAATGAACTCTTCGATGTTCTACAACAAAGCCGTTCAGGAAAACCTGAAAATACTAGTTGCTCGAGGAGTGACACTCATAGGCCCGGAGACCGGGACGCTAGCATCATGTGATGAGAAAGATGGGCCAGGGCGAATGACGGAACCTGAGGAAATCATCGAGGTTGCTGCCCGCCTGGTTGCTCGCACTAACGCATTTACAAAAAAAAGTATCACTATTACGGCAGGACCTACCCGAGAGCGATGGGATGCTATCCGCTACATCTCAAATGATTCCAGTGGGAAAATGGGATACTCTCTTGCAACGGAGGCGGAACGGCAGGGGGCTCAGGTTACTCTTATCAGCGGACCCACAGGGTTATCCGCTCCCCCCAACGTTAAAATCGTGCGAGTGGAATCTGCCAACGACATGCATAAGGCTGTCATGGAATCACTGGACCAAACCGACGTATTAATTATGGCAGCAGCAGTGGCCGACTACAGACCCAAAAACATACAAGCGGATAAAATTAAAAAATCTGGCGGCGAAACAAGTATCATTCTTGAGCGAACACAGGACATCTTGGAGGAAGCCAGTAGGCGAACATCAAAACCACTTCTTGTAGGGTTCGCTGCTGAGAGTGAAAATTTAATCGAAAACGCAAAAGGAAAACTGCGAAGGAAAAATCTGGACCTGATCATTGCCAATCCCGTAGGAGGAACCGAAGGAGCCATGGGTTCGGATTCGACGTCCGCCGTCCTTGTGAATAGGAATGGTCAACAACTAATGGTTGATCACTTAGACAAAAATGCCTTAGCTGTGATTATTCTAAATAAAGTCCAAGAACTACTAGGAGACATTAGCGATAACGTTAAAGAGCTTCGAGGAAGAGCCTCTTGAATCCGTCTCCACGTGAGATTCTGGCCGAAGCCGTTCAGGATCTTAAGCAACACCTAGAATCTGAGGCTGAATCTGGAACCCTAGAATTCGAAGTTGACCCTGCTCTTCCTGGAAAAAACAAAGACGAATCAGACGAATCACCTTCACCCCCTTCAAGTAGCCATCACCTGCCAAAAAAAGTTCCCTCGACTTTAAGAAGTTCTAGCTTGGAAAGTGATGTCAAAATGACCAGAGCCAATGAGTCTTTGGAAGCTATCCGCGCAGATCTTGGAAACTGCACACGTTGCAACCTTTGCGAAGAGAGAAAAAACATTGTATTCGGTGTCGGCAATCCAAATGCAGATTTAGTTATTGTTGGTGAGGCTCCAGGGCGCGACGAAGATCAGAAAGGAGAACCTTTTGTAGGTCGCGCCGGCCAACTTCTAAACCGCATGCTAGAGGCAATTGGTCTCTCTCGCGAAGAAGTTTATATCTGTAACGTCATAAAATGCAGACCACCAAAGAATCGAAATCCGATGCCGGATGAGGTTGAATCCTGCGAACCATTCCTGATCCGACAACTTCAGTCCCTTAGACCCAGGCTGATCTTAGCCATGGGAAAGTTCGCTGCACAAACCCTACTAGCAACGGAC
Organism: uncultured bacterium; assembly: GCA_964437725.1. Classification (GTDB taxonomy): domain Bacteria; phylum UBA8248; class UBA8248; order JACPRG01; genus CAYTIB01. Next base: position 19,651 of record CAYTIB010000056.1, read on the forward strand.
GAACGAATTTCCAACCTTAGAGGTCGGTTTCAAGAGTACCAAGGAATTCCGGTTATGCCCACATTCCATCCCGCCTACTTGCTTCGTAATTCATCCCAAAAGCGGGTGGTTTGGGAAGACCTTCAAAAAGTACATCAAGCCCTAGGGCTTCCGCACCTCCCTGCGAGAACAAAGAATCCATCTTGAGCCAGGACTTCCAAAAAACAAAATCTGATTCCACGAAAATCCCTCAAAGGAAACCAAGGCTGTATCTGTACCTTATTCCCGGACTACATCAACTACGCCACAAAAGCCTAGGAGAGGGGATGATCTTTCTCGTCGCGGCTTTTCTTCCATTACCTTTTGCATGGTGGATATCGCCATTTTTCCTCATCCTTTCCGCAATTACCTACATCGGAAACTTTCAAGAGGTACGCTTCGGTCTACCTCCCGATCCCCCAGACTGGGCATGAATCCACACTCAACTTGCAAACAAGTAATTATTGTTCCCTTAATTTTAGTTATTCATTTTTTGAATCTTTGTTTAACCTGAGTAAAATGGATCGCGTGCGATTGTTTTTTCACTTCCGTCAACAGGGTTCCAATGCAAACAAGGCGCGTAGGGTTACATGAAATTTTCTATCAGACACGCTCATTCTTTCACCTGCTTTCTATTATCTCTTACCCTCATTGGATGCGCATCCATCACAACGGGGACAACACAAGTAATCACCTTCTCTATTGAGCCTAAGGAAGCAATGTGTGACGTCGTCAATAAAGACAATGAAACGTTAGGAACTGTAACCGGCAATAGCAACTTACTGCAAGTCTCGAAGGGGGTGAGGGATTTAATCGTTAAATGTTCTGCAGATGGCTACCGAAGTAAAACAACAACTATAATTTCTTCAACTCAGACTGCTGGAGTAATTGGTATTGCGCTCGACTTTGGAATTACAGATATGTTGACCGGCGCCATGTGGAAATACCCTGACCACGTTTCAGTGATTTTAGATAAAACAAGTGCAGGTAAGTAACATGGTACTAATTCACTGAAAAATATACCTTCCACCTAAAAACTACTCTTTTTACAGTCCAACGAGTCTCTCGGTGGGCCTGTCACTTCTCAGAGCCCGGGGGGTGGGGGCATGGTCCCCGATTCTTCTATTTCATTTGTTGGCGATAGGCTAACCGTTGACATTGTTACATTGTTGTCACAATTTTGTTCCGCATATGTAACCTTAGAGGATTACATTAAACGACGCTAGGGAGGACCGGATAGTGTCATGGGACCTTGCGAAAAGTCCCTCCTCAGCTTTGTCCTTCCTCTTCCGGTTTTTCCTAGCCACCTCCTATGCACTTTTTAAAGGGTATCCCTTGAGTTACCCTAATTTCCGCAAATGTTGTTTTGCCTACCGTATCCTCTACGACAGGTTTCATCTTTCTCACATTTTCAATGTGTAAGACCATTTACATTACATCTCACATCGGTTATAGGAAAGTCTGCTAACAGGTAATCCTACATACCTTCCGAATATTTGGTTGGCGGTGAATAACCTTACTATTAATGCTAAAAACCAGAATTAAATCTTCGCTTCTTTTCCTTTTTTAAGTCATAATTTACCCACGCGACAACTCGATGTACCCATACTTTTCGTCTTGGGCACATTTTGTTCAATTTCCGGCCAAATTCATTGGGGAAAGCAGATAAAGACCTCGGTTACATCCTGACTGTAAATGCTTCGTTTCATTTTTCATTGAAGGCATATAGAAGCTTACCAAAAACTCATTCTTCGCTTTCATCGTTTTCTGATTAATGATTTGTCCAAGGAAAGGGTTAGGCATGTCCCCTCTAAAAGCGAGAAACTCACATGATTCAGCCAAGACGAATGGTTCCGCATATAAGCAGCAGGCTGTGAGGTTTTTGGAGAAAAGAACAGTTCACATGAATGCCATGGCTAAGCAGATTTGGGAAACTCCCGAGTTGAGCCTTGAGGAGTCTCGTTCATCTTCCATTTTGGTAGAAGAACTTAAGGAGACGGGGTTTCAGGTTAAAGCTGGACTTGCAGGTTTGCCCACTTCTTTTGAGGCTCGTTGGGGAAAAGGGAAACCAGAAATTGGAATTCTGGCGGAGTACGACGCAGTTCCAAACTGTGGTCCAAAAAAGACGGACAACGGGCACGGATGTGGACATAATCTATTCGGCACGGCTAGCGTCTCAGCAGGGATTGCCGTCAAGGAGATCATGGAAAAGAATCGGTTGCGTGGCACAGTAAGGGTGTTCGGAACACCCGCCGAGGAGATCCTGTACGGCAAAGTTGTCATGGCAAATGCAGGAGTCTTCACAGGGCTAGACGCTGTGCTCACATGGCACCCTGGTGAAGGAAATCTTGCTGATTACAGCGCCTGCAAATCTCTCGATTCTGTCACATTTGAGTTTTTCGGGAAAAGCGGCCACGCCCAGATTGATCCAGAACTGGCGCAATGCGCCTTAGGTGCAATCGAACTCATGAACGTGGGCGTGAATCGGTTACGTGGCCAAGTTCCGGATGGGACGGGATTCCATTATGTGATCCCGGAAGCAGGTCAGTATCCGGGTGTTATCCTCCCTTATGCCAAATCCTGGTACTGGATTTGGACACCGAGTCGGACCCAAACCGATAAGGTTACGGCTGAGACAAAAAGGATTGCTCAGGGTGCAGCACGGGCTACAAAAACCCGGGTACGAATCAAGTTACAGGCGGCCACGTACGAAAGCCTGCCCAACGTTGCTTTGGGAAAATTAATCAACCAAAATCTAAGATGGATCGGTGGTCCTAGATTCTCAGCTGAAGACAAATCCCTGGCGCGCAAATTGGGATACAAGCAGGCTCTAAGGGAAAAAGTAGATATTCCACGAGAGGGATCTTCTCCATACGCCAACGATCAGGGCAATGTCAGTTGGCTTGCACCCCTGAGCCTGTTCTATACCTCATGCCGCGCTCCCGGGACCCCAGAACATTCCTGGGACGCGACCGTTCAGTTCGGTTCAGGGATTGGCTTCAAGGGGATGAAGGTAGCGAGCAAAGTTATCGCCTGCACAGCTTTAGACCTTATTACCAACCCACTAGAGCTGAAGAAAATACAAAAAGAATTCAAAGAAAAAACCCGTGGCTTTGAGTATCAGTCTCCCATTTGATCTAATCCATTTAGGGAGGAAAACCAAATCAGGGAGAACAATATGACTACATTGATTAAGAAATCTTTTGATAACGATGGTGAAGTAATAACACCTGAAAAAACCTATGCAGCAACGGTAAGTTTCGGTTCGGTCGCAGCAACTAAAATTGTTGCACTACCGGGGTGGAAATGGTCTGAATGCATCAAGCCAGTTGTGGGTACTGACAGCTGCCAAGCTGGACTCGTAGGAATGGTTTCACAGGGGACCATTCATGTTGTTCATGATGATGGATCGGAATTTACTATTACAGCAGGAGATGCCTATGTTCTTGCCCCAGGGCATGATGCTTGGGTTGTCGGGGATGAAGAATTTATCGCATATGAGTTTAATAGCCCTGATAAGGATTACGCTATTTGGTGAACTAAATATTAGAAACCATACTAATTACCAAATTTTGAGAACAGAAACATACGAGTGCATAAATTACTCAAACCCGATCCTCGAAATAGAAGAGAACGAAAATGAGACTCGTAAATATTAGCGATGAACCGACTTACGAAGCCCCCGGAGGCCGACTCACCAAAGTCTTAGTGGATGAAATGAGCGGTGCCTCTAACATAATGGTCTGCCATGCCGAGCTGCCTGCTGGCAAATCAAGTGATGTTCATTTCAGGCATGAAGAAGAAATCATATATGTACTAGAGGGAGAGCAAGTGATCGTTACACCATCAGGAGAGGAATTCAAAATCAAGCCCGGTAGTCTACTATTTATCCCCCCTGGGACCGTTCACCAACACACCAATCCAGGAAAAACGTCTGTTCGCTTTTTGGGCATATTCTCTCCCCCTTCCGGTATGGGACAAATCATTCGGAAACGTCCGATTGTAGACGAGAGTTAAACATGAAAATGGATACATGCCCTCTGATTAACAGAATGTCGCAGATTACCATTTCATATAGTGGTTTTTTCAAAGCTATGCAATTTCGCAATTTCTTCTAAATAAAAAGGTAAGTTTGCTATGAGTTTAGAAAAAGAGAGGTTACAGCAAGACTGGGACGAGGCGTGGACCGAGAGATGGGTGCGTCATCTCGTTCCGGAGCCAGGAGCTCGGTGCTTTGAAATTGAACTGGGAGGCGTCATCGCAAGAGGCATGTTGATTGAGAATGGAGCTCCTGCTACCTGTGAGGCATTCTGGCAAGGTCTTCCCATCAAAGGGCATGCGATTCATGCAGCCTGGTCAGGCGACATGATCAGGTACGTTGAGAAAGTTCACCTTGCCGTTGAGCAATTGGAAAACATCATGACCTATGGAGCTCCAGGGCATATCACTTACGATGTAGAGGAGCAGGAAATCGCCCTAGTTTATGGCGTATGCGGCTTTCGACTCCCTTCTGGTACCAACAAACTGACCATTTTTGGACAGGTGACAGAAAACCTTTACGAGCTAGCTCATATGTGCGGAAGAACACGCCTAGACGGCGTGATGCCAATGGAGCTTAGGGCAGTCGAAAACTAATTACTACCGATACAAAATTTTGTTGGCATTCGATCCCATTGGAGGTTTACAAACCCATTGGACCTAGACCCCAAGAAGTCAGATCCTAAGGTAGTCTACCGGCTACTTCAGGCCTGTGTGGTTCCCCGACCTATTGCATGGGTTACCACCCTCAGCATAGAAGGTGTGGCTAACCTAGCTCCTTTTAGCTTCTTTATGGCACATTGTTCCTCACCCCCAATCATTTCCATTTCTACCGGACCTAGGGAAGATAAAGAGAAAGATACTCGCAAAAACATCCTGGAAACCGAGGAGTTTGTTGTAAACTTAGTAACCGAAGAGCTCCTTAAACCCGTTCTAATTTCCGCACAGGACTACGACCCGACTGTATCGGAGATTGAGGAAGCGGAACTGACCTGCGTTCCCAGTGACGCGGTTGCTCCACCTCGCATTGCTGAATCACCTATCCAGTTGGAGTGCAGATTGAGAGAGTCCGTCTTCTTCACTGATACAGAACCAGGTTGGGCAGTGTTATTCGGGGAGATTGTCCGCTTTCACATAACAGATAATCTCATTGATGGCGATTACGTGGCAAAAGACTTTGCACCCGTCGGACGCTTTCATGGACCTTTTTACTGCAGAACCACAGACAGGATAAATAAAAACGAGACCTGGTCAGGATTCATGGAAGCGGTCCAAGAGCCTAATAATCCCAAAAAAAAAGAGTGAAGATGACTATCTCGCAACCGGGTGCGTGCCCCCGGGAAAATAAAGGGCTATAAATCAATTTCCTTTGGTTTCCCTTTAATAATAAGAGAAGTTCCCGTCTTAGCTTGTATTTCTTCTACAGAAACTCCAGGAGCTCTTTCTCGTAAAACAAGGCCCTCAAGAGTTACTTCGATAACGGCCAGTTCTGTTACGATTAGATCCACCACACCTGCAGCTGTGAGCGGATAAGTACAATCTTTGAGAATCTTTGGTTCTCCGTCCTTCTTGGTGTGGGCCATGAGAATGAACACCTTCTTCGCTCCAACAGCAAGGTCCATAGCACCACCGATACCCCCTGTCGCCCTTCCGGGTACTTTCCAGTTGGCCAAATCTCCTTTCTTGCTTACTTGCAATGCGCCCATTACGCTAACGTCAACATGCCCCCCACGGATCATAGCGAAAGCATCGGCATGATGGAAAAAAGTCCCTCCTGGATGAAGCTCGACATGCTCCCTAGATGGATTAATCAAATCTAGATCAATCTTCTCCAACTCCGCCCTAGCTCCAATTCCAAGAGCGCCATTTTCAACATGCACATATACGCCCCTGTTCGGTGAAAGAAAATCACCTACCATAGTGGCCATACCAATTCCCAAGTTGACAATTGAACCATCAGGAATGGCACGGGCCATTCGGCAAGCCATCTGCTCTTCAGTTAACCCTTTCATCGCTACTTCCTACCTCAACTAAATAGTCCACATAAAGGAATGGTGTAATAATTGCTTCCGAATCCAGTTGCCCAACCCCTACTATCTCTTCAACCTCCACAATCGTTACTCGAGCCGCAGCCGCCATTATAGGATTGAAGTTTCTCGCCGTTCTCCAGTAGACGAGATTCCCCAAAGGATCGGCCTTCCGGGCATGGATGAGAGCAAAATCTGCGTGAAGGGCCTCCTCTAGCAAGTACTCCTGGTCGCCGAAAACCCTCACCTCTCGGTTCTCCGATAAAACCGTCCCTATGCCCGTAGGCGTATAAAATGCGGGAATACCCGCCCCGGCTGCTCGGATACGCTCAGCTAGCGTTCCTTGTGGTATCATCTCGAGTTCAACTTCACCTTTCTCATAGAGTTCTTTGAACACGTAAGCATCACGGTGAAATGCGAAGGTCGAAACCATCTTTCTAACATGACCGTCGGCAAGGAGACGCGCCAAACCAACATCTCCCTTACCGCAATGGTTCGAGATAACCGTGAGATCTTTGACAGGTGTTTCGCACAAAGCGTCTATCAGGCGATCTGGGGCCCCTGGCCCCCCAAATAACCCCCCCAAAAACAATGGCACGTACAAGCAGACCAAAACAACCTAAAAAACACAAGG
>CAYTIB010000057.1:0-2558 GCA_964437725.1 uncultured bacterium
CATGCCGATCCAGATCAAACGCAAATTTAAGTTTAGTACCAACCCCGTCGGTACCGGAAACCAGCACGGGACGGTGATATCTGTCAAACGGCAATTCAAACAGTCCGCCAAATCCGCCAATTGCCCCTAAGCATCCAGGTCGCCAGGTTCTTTCCGCCAGCGGTCGAATTCGTTCCACTAGCCGGGCTCCGGCATCGATGTTGACACCGTTAGCTCGATAGGACAGACCGTTACTAGACTTTTTTTGGGTTTTGTTAGGCATTTGGTTTTCGCCCTCTATGCACCTCGGTTCAATGCACAAGGCTTATGGTATCGTACCGCGTGAAAAGGCAGAGCAAAACACTGTCCTGGATCCATGCTCTGATAATTTGGTTTTTCCAGTGACCCGAAATATCCCCAATTTGCTGACGCTCCTGCGGATGTGTGCCGCCCCAGTCCTGATCTTGTTTTTGATGGAGCGCAACTATAGTGTCGGCGCATTTCTTTTTTTGGTTGCGGGAATTACAGATGCTCTGGATGGTTGGTTTGCCAAGCGTTTTGATTGCGTCACCAGCTTAGGGACAATTCTCGATCCAATCGCCGATAAGATGCTGATCATCACAGCTTACATCGTGTTGGCGTTGCTCGGGGATATCCCACTTTGGCTCATGCTGATCGTTGGATTTCGCGACCTGGGTATAGTTGGTGGCTACCTAATCCTTCAGACTATTCATGATGAAATGCCGCCGCAGCCGAGCCTACTCAGCAAGCTTAATACGTTCGCCCAGATCACCTTCGTGTTGACAGTCATGATAAATAAAATCGGCTGGATTTCATTGTCAGACTTAGTCGACGTTTTGCTCTGGTCGGTCGCGGTCACTACGCTGGTGAGCGGATTTCACTATATTTACCAGTGGTTCATCCGTAATAATACTACCGCGTCCTGAAGCCATGACAGGTCCAGATTATTGATCAGGCAACTACATTTGCCCATACGGTTGCGTGACTCGGTGTCTGTGGAGAACTTTCTTCCAGCTGGCAACGAAGAGGTTTTTACTGCGTTTAATAGATGGCTTAATGGAAACATGGACAAGTCAGTATTGTTTTTATATGGCGTCGCTGGCAGTGGCCGTTCCCATCTTCTGCAGGCTGCTTGTCGTTTTGTATCTGAAAGAGAGAGGCCAAGCATCTATGTACCAGCGGGAGAGCCTGACATTAGTGGGGAGTTCATAAGCCAGCTGGACCCTGAGTCAACGGTGTGTATCGATGATCTTGATCAAGTGGTAGGTGACCAGCATTGGGAAGAAGCTGTGCTGGAAGTTCATGAACGTTTGTTGTCCAGTAACGGCCAGCTTTTGCTTGCTGCATCACAGCCCCCCCCCGCGCTCGGTTTGACGCTTCTAGATCTCGCGACACGGCTGTCTGCTGGTGCCGTTTACCGAATTCGGCCACTTACGGAACGCGAACTGCCTCGCGCTATGCAACTCCGAGCTCGGCGTCGTGGTCTAGAGTTGCCGGACGAAGTCGTTGAATACTTGTTGCGCCGTGTACCGCGAGACAGCGAGGCAATTTTCGATCTTTTGGACCGTGTCGATGAAGCGGCGTTTGCCAAAAAGCGTCGCCTCACTGTGCCGTTCATCAGGGAATTTGAAAAAGAACAGGATTGGACGTCAACCGACCTCAGGAAATAACTAACGGCAGACAATTCATCCACTACCAAAATAAGAGGGGACGAAGGATGCTGATGGTTCTATAGGAATCGTCGTTCAAGATTAGGTTAAGAGATTGTTTCGTTCTGCCGTTGATCAAAGGATCGTTAGTGCTCGGCTAGGAGGCCGACCGATGACGGCGCCGTTATTTGAAACGATGATTGGTCGTTGCATCAAGTTCGGATGTTCGACAATTGCTTCAATCAATCGGTCTTGATCTGCTTGGTCAAGATTCAATGTCTGATATTCTTTTTCGCTGGTACGCACGAGCTGTGCCGCGGACCCGTCAAGTTTCTGTAGAATCTCGTGGAGAGTCGAAGAATCCGGCGGTGTTTTCAAATATTCTATTATCTTGATGTCCAGTTGCCGTCCTTTTAAGAGAGACAAGGCGGCACGTGATTTGGAACAGCGCGGGTTGTGATAAAAGGTAATGTGCACGGGAAAATCCTCAATTTTATTGACACTATACCAAGTCAATGCTACTTTTCGCCTAGACCGCGGCCCATCTAGTTTATTCATAGAAAAGGGGCGGCTTTCTCTGTCGGGAATCAACGCGAGGGAACGATCATATGCTTAGTTCGGTCACGACTATACGTAACCTGTTCATCCTCTTGGCGGCGTTGGTTTTGGCCGCTGGTTGTACCACAGCAAAGACCCTGGGTACGTCTGTGAGTGCCGTGGCAGCGACCCCAGCGCCATCTTCCGATACGGGAGCTGCTGAAGCGGCAGAAGCCAGCACAGACACCGGGACGACTGAAGCGGCAGAAGCAAGCACATACACCGGAACGAATCAAGCGCAAGATGACATAACTAACACAGAACCGAATGAGGCCAACTCAGCAAACCAAAAGGACTACAACAATAACTACC
>CAYTIB010000058.1:0-15735 GCA_964437725.1 uncultured bacterium
GCTGTAGTGTGGATTTGCAAATTTGGAATGTTGTAAGGCGCTCCCGCCGCGTTGGTAACCAGCGAAACCATGACGGGAGCCAACATCACACTATGCCCCGTATTCATGATGATGCGGATTTCCCTCGCTATAATTTCACCCGTATTCTTGACACCCGATCGCACATGAATGGTCATCGGATGCCTGGGTTGGGTTATTTCAAACTCTTCCTCTCGAGTCATAACGTAGCGCACAGGTCGATTGGTCTTCAGAGATATGGATGCCACCATAGGCTCAACCCATGGCTGACACTTGGAACCAAATCCTCCACCCACCGTTGGAGTAATAATACGGACCTTCGAGATAGGAATGTGCAAGCCATGGGCAACCACTTCACGGACACCGAACGGAACCTGCGTAGACGACCAAATTGTTACCCCATCACCCCCCTGAGATGGTGCAGCAACCACCCCATGGGTCTCGATGGGCGATCCCTGAGACGCAGGGATTTCAAAGGTATCCTCCACAATCTCGTCTGCTTCAGCAAAACCGTTGTCAAGGTCTCCTTTCTTAAGCATCCCCTTCCAACAAAGATTATGAGCCTTCATGGTTTTGTGGTCATCTGCAACCGGCGGAATAGTCTCGTATGATGGGTACTCCTCATGGAGAACCGGGGCATCGGGATCCATCGCTTCTTCGACTGAGAAAACGGGAGGCAACTCTTCGTATTCAACCTGAACCAACTCGACAGCGCGTCTGGCTGTTTCAAGATCTTCAGCCGCGACTCCCGCAACAATATCACCAACATATCGAACCTTTTCCTTAGCAAATAAGCGTTGGTCCATTACAACTTCGCCAACCCTAGTATCAGGAACGTCCGCATGGGTAATAACAGCTACCACTCCAGGTAAAGCCTCAGCAGCGGAAGTATCAATCGAGATAACGCGAGCGTGAGCTAAGGGGGACTTCACAAATCGTACCTGCAACATGCCAGGAAGTTTTATGTCTGCTAAGTATTGAGAGGCCCCAATCGCTTTCTCTCGACCGTCAATCCGGGGTACTCGAGTCCCAATGGAAGCTTGCGCCATGGTCTTTCTCCTCTTTCGGGCAGAATATCAATACGAAGGCCGGTTTCTCAACATTCGCATGGCCATCCTGCTCAATTCGAGCTGGCTATCACCTTTGCCGCAGCTCTCACTGAATCAAATATCTTTATATAACCCGTGCACCGACAAATATTTCCTGCCAATGCCTCACGAATTTCCTGGTCGGACGGACTAGGGTTCCGGCGCAGGAGTGCATCCGCCGACATAATCATTCCTGGGATACAAAAACCACACTGGATTCCTCCTTGATCGACAAACGCCTGCTGTACAGTACTCAATTTACCGTCTTGCACTAATCCTTCTACCGTCAGAACCTCTTTACCCTCAGCATCCGCAGCAAGAAGAAGGCAGGCATTCACTGCTCGCCCATCTACCTGTAAGGTACAAGCACCACAATCGCCTTCGCCGCAACCTTCTTTCGTGCCGGTGAGGTAGAGGTGGTCACGCAGGACATCTAGCAAAGTCTCATCCGGTCGGACTGACAGGCTGTGCGTTCGTCCATTCACATTGAGCTTGCATTCCATCCCCCTCTCCTCCTAAATTTAAGTAGATGCCTGGGTGAGTGCTCGACGGGTCAACACCGCAACCATCTTCCTTCGGTAACCCGCGGATGCCCGAATGTCATCTATCGGCTTAGATTCTCCCGCGGCCGCCTCCCCTGCTCGAGCGAATACCTCCATTGACGGCAAATTCCCCTCAACTACATTAGCTGCGGAATTTGCCAAGAAGGGCTTCGGAGCTACAGCACCCAAAGCGACACGAACCTTTGAGCATGTCTCGTTTTTCAAAGTCATTGAAGCCGCTACCCCAACCATAGCGATCTCCATGGAGCTTCGGATCCCAAGCTTCTGGTAGTTTGCTCTCGAACCTTCTGTAGGCGTAGGAATCCGAATCTCTGTCAGGATTTCATCTACGGCCAACGAAGTTTGATTTGGTCCTTGGAAGAATTCATCCAACGGAACCACCCGCTCTCCACCAGGTCCGAATAGAACAACTGAAGCGTCCAGTGCTAGCAAAGGTGGGGCAAAATCTGCCGATGGAGCCGCGTGGCAAAGATTTCCTGCCACTGAGGCAGCATTTCGAACAGGCGGGCCTGCAATAGTCTTTCCGGCTTCCACCAGAATTGGATATCGTGCTTGTGCGTCCCCACTTTCAATCAGCTCAGAATGGGTCACTAAGGCACCAATTCGCAATCCACCTTCTGGATTGAAATTGAGGGTGCGAAATTCCTCGATTCGATTCAAACTCACCACAATCTCCGGTTTGAGTCTTCCCGCACGAAGTAGGACAGTAAAATCCGTTCCCCCCGCAAGAACCTTGGCTCTCTCCCGATGTTCCTCCAAGATGGCAACTGCCTCTTCTTTTCCAGTCGGTCGAAACAGTTCCTTCACCACGGTACGTGACCTCCCTAATCGATAATTCCAACCGGATCCAGTGACCAGACCCAATCGGTCCATTCACAAATCTAAATCGTCTCGGATTCACCTAAATTGGTAATTCGCCACCTGCATTGACTCAACCGTTCCAGGGTGTTTCCGTTTCGATAGGTTCGACACCCGTTCGCATGGTCACACCGTTATCAATCGGCATACGAGGCATACCGCGAAGTCTCGTCCCTTGCGGAACACGATTGGTCTGCCTAGTTGAGAGCATTTCTAATACCCGTTTTGACTTTTCAAAATCCTCGATTGGCTTCCATTCTACCAATCCGGCTTCCTTCACCCGATTCCAAATTTCTTCCCCTCTGGGTGTTCGTGCCACTACGATGGTCCATCCCATTGCACCCACTCCTCCACAAGCAATATCGGCCAACTCGGCCGAAAAATCTCCGCAGTGGTGACATTCTGGGCGACCATAGTTAGTGGCACATTCCTTTAAGTTGATTTCTGCAATCTCGCCGTCCTTCTTGTAAACTAGTACCTTTCCTTTAACATTAAACTTGACTACATCGGATAGAGGAATCCCTAGTTCGCCTTGGATTTTCTCCATCATCAGCCCTTGATAGTTGAAAACTTCTGTACAAAAAAGCCCGATATTTAACGCTACACGCCGACCAAAACCCTTCATGAACTCCTCTTGTTTTTCGACAATTTTTGGTCGTTTATCGGGAGTCTTGATAAAGGACGGATCACAAAGTTCCATCTTTCGGACTGGGGTAATCTGACAAGGTACTCCAACGAAAGCCACCTTTTCCAAGTTCTTCTTTTTGACTTCTTCCAAACCGATATTGTTCGGCACATATGTGTACCAGGACTTCGCTGTTTGACGAATATCTTCTGCGTTGTCGATAACTATCGGCACGGGCTGACACGGGAGCGTGCCATCCAGCGAAGAAGCCAAGGCTCCATCGATAACACCCTCCTTCAGCGCCCATTCGAGGATGGTCGTCACTACCCCACCATCCTCTCCATTCGCAAGCATTGTCGGATCCTTTGCTCTGGCTACCTCAATGGTCCGATAGACACCAAACGCACCCTCGTATGGGCGATCATCTCCGAACAATAGATCTTTGAGATTCCATTCCTTTGGATATAAACGGGGGCAAACCGAGGCGCAGACATCACAACCGATGCCCTCACTAATGCCACAATAATCGTGCGCAGCATCCGTTTTAGCCGTTTGCTTCGGCTTACCGTCTACGTAGTCAATAACGTTGTGAGGGCAGACAACCACACAGGAGCCACACTCACAGCAACTTCCCCAGAAAACAACATCCTGCATCATATCCTTGAAGGTCGGGTGGGTCATATGGGTCCTCTTCTATGGAACGGGAGAGCTCAAGTATTAGGGAGTCGCGCCAAGAACCACTTCAACTTTCAGCTCGGCCATTGAGCACGAGTCCTCCTCGTCAATTTCCATCCCATGGCTAGTCACAGGAAAAATCGCTCCTCCCGCGAGTATCAATAACGGCAATGATCTGCCCGCATTTTATGGGGCAGAACCATTCGGTGTAAAGACTCAAAAGCTAATACTAAGGAAAGTGCTTTAAAAAAAATAGGATAAATAAGCCATCTGGAGAGAACCATCACATTAATCCCTATGTTTTATTCGGATACAAATTCCCTAGAATTTTCACTCCTGATGCGTTGAGGTTCTATTCGTAAAATTCTTTTGCATATAATCGCTTCAACTGGTATAGGACGGTCAGAATGTGAGATTTCAAGGTCCCGTTTACACCCACTTAACAAATTGTGCTAACTTAATATTTTTTATTCGTCCTAGCTTGCTACTTTGATGTGAGGTTTCCAGTTCGGAGATTTATCTTGAACCGCTTTGATAACCTCTTGAAATCCATCAAGAAAAACAAAGTTCGTTCTGCTGTGATAGGAGCAGGTTACGTCGGTTTGCCTCTCGCAGTTGAGTTCGCTACGGCCGGTTACGATGTCACAGTCATTGATGTTGATCAGGCAAAAGTCAAACAAGTGAACCGGGGCAAAAGCTACATCCAAGACGTGCCCAATGAAACGCTGCGTGAGGTCGTTCAGTCTGGACATCTTCGTGCAACCTACGATTATGAGGCAATTGATGGAGTTAGCACTGTAAATATTTGCGTGCCAACCCCGTTACGGAAAACCAAGGACCCAGATTTATCCTATGTCGTGAAAGCCGCAGAAACAATTCGTGACCACTTGCACAGCGGCATGCTCGTCATACTAGAGAGCACCACCTACCCTGGCACAACGGACGAAATAGTACTCCCTATTCTTGAAGAGACTGGACTCCGGGTAGGCAAAGATTTCTATCTGGCCTTCTCCCCAGAGCGAGTCGACCCCGGAAATCCAAATTTCTCAACACGCAATATTCCCAAGGTAGTTGGTGGAATAACTCAGAACTGTGGGAAGCTCGCCAGCGCACTCTATCAAAATTGCATTAATGAGGTAGTCTCTGTTTCCTCCACACGGGTGGCGGAGCTCGTGAAGCTACTAGAAAATACCTTCCGGAGTGTGAATATCGGCCTGGTTAACGAAATGGCACTCCTCTGCAACAATTTAAATATTGATGTTTGGGAGGTAATCGACGCTGCGGGCACCAAACCCTTCGGCTTTATGCCCTTCTATCCAGGACCAGGATTGGGGGGGCACTGCATCCCTGTTGATCCATTCTATCTTTCTTGGAAAGCGAAGATGAACGGTTTCGAGTCTCGTTTCATCGAGCTAGCGGGAATGGTCAATTCGCTTATGCCAAGCTTCGTCGTCCAAAAAATTGGCGATGCTCTAAATCAAAAGCGCAAGAGCATTCGAGGCTCCCGAATCCATGCCTTAGGCGTCACATATAAAAGGGATACCGACGATACACGGGAATCTCCGGCACTGGATGTATTAACTTTATTGGCTGAGAAGGGCGCAAATTTGTGCTACACCGATCCCTACGTCCCAGAAATTAGCCTGCAGGACAAAGTACTCAAGGGCGTTTCCGACCAGCCCTCATTGCTGAGAAGAGCGGACTGCGTGGTTTTGCTAACCGACCACAGGTCTTTCGATCCTCACAAGATCGTAAAGCATGCAAAGCTTATCGTTGATACACGTAATGCGTTAAAAAACATTAAAAACCGAAAAATTATAAAGCTTTGAAAGGATAAGGATGAGCACCCACCTTGTAACCGGGGGCGCTGGCTTCATCGGATCCCACCTGGCCCGACGTCTTGTTGAGCAAGGAAGGGAAGTAAGAGTGTTGGATAACCTAGCAACGGGGTTCCCCGACAATTTAGCGGACATACGAGGCAGCTTAGAATTCATAGAGGGAAACATCCAGGATTCGGTTACGATGTCTCGAGCAGTCAAAGGGGTTGATTATGTTTTTCATCTAGCAGCCCTGCCGTCGGTCCAGCGCTCAATCCAGTATCCATTAGAGTCCGAAAGCGTTAATGCCTTGGGAACGCTTCAAGTTTTAGAATCCGCACGAAAAGCCAAAGTAAGGCGACTCATTTATGCATCGTCCTCGTCGGCGTATGGTAATACGCCAACGCTACCCAAGCGAGAAGACCAAACGCCTAATCCGCTTTCCCCATATGCAATAAGTAAGCTCACGGGAGAACGTTACTGTCAGATTTATTATAATCTCCACGGCCTAGAAACAGTATGTCTCCGCTACTTCAATGTATTTGGTCCTCGCCAGGATCCTGACTCACCCTACGCAGCAGTAATTCCTCTTTTCATTAGGGCCTTATTGAATGGACTGGAGCCTGTGGTTTTCGGCAATGGAGAGCAAACACGCGACTTCACGTTTGTTTCAAATGCAGTGGATGCAAACTTATGTGCTGCGTCGGCCGAGGGTGCACCGGGTATGGTGTTCAACGTGGCATGCCAACAAAGGACCTCTCTCAACGAGTTGCTTCGAACCATCGGCAACATTTGCAATATTTCTCCTCAAGCCAAATACAGTGATCCACGTCCAGGAGATGTTCTTGATTCTATGGCTGACATTACACTAGCACGCAAGATCTTGGGGTACACTCCAGCCATCACACTGGCAGAAGGCCTGAAGAAAACTTGCGAATGGTATCGGGAGGAACTCAAGAAAATAGCGAGTGAAAATCCTGGTTCAACGAATGCTACCTAAGTATACGCCTTGACAATTACACCCTCCGGAGTAAATTAGTTGGGCGTTTTGGCCGTATTCTCGCAAGGTGCATACATATGGAGTATCAAGACCGTGCCTCAAAAAACTGTGTCCTTGCGAAAAGAGGATGCCCGGAGTGGCCGCAAGTGGTATGTGGCTAACGCCGCCGATCAAGTACTCGGTCGACTTGCCTCTCGAGTGGCGACAATTCTCCGTGGAAAACACAAACCAACATTTACACCCCATGTCGATGGGGGAGATCACGTGATTGTTGTAAACGCGGAGAAGATTCTTCTCACAGGGAAAAAAAGGACGGACAAACTATATTATCGTCACTCAGGCTATCCAGGTGGTATAAAGGTTGAGACGGCAGAGGAAATTTTGGAGAACCATCCTGAACGAATCATACAAAACGCCGTCAAGGGAATGTTGCCCAAAAACCCCCTGGGAAGAGCGATGTTGAAAAAGCTTCGAGTATACGCCGGGCCTGAACATCAACATGAAGCTCAAAAGCCCCAACCTCTTGTGTTAGGTGAGAGATCTAATGGCTGATCGTGTTTACGCTACCGGAAAGCGCAAATCTGCAATTGCTAGGGTCTGGCTGAGTCCCGGACAAGGGCAAATCCTCATTAATAAGCGAAGTCCCGAAGAGTACTTCACCCGGGAAAGTGCCCAGATGACCATTAAGACGGTTTTTGATGCTACAGAAACATGGGGGCAGTTTGACGCCTATATTACCGTTCGAGGTGGGGGACAATCAGGGCAGGCTGGAGCCATTCGCCACGGAATCGCTAAAGCCCTCGTCGAGGCTGACTCAAACCACCGGGGCTCTCTGAAGCGAGGCGGTTATCTGACTCGTGACTCGCGCGTCAAAGAGCGAAAAAAGTACGGTTTACGCTCCGCACGCTCGGCCTTCCAATTCTCCAAGCGATAAGAATATTCGAGACCGTTTCCGCACTTTCTAAATGTGGTTTTCGGAACGGTTGAACCACCCCCGTTACAAGAGGACGGTAGAGGAATGCTACGCATTTCCCTAGCTGGCGCCACCGGATACGCAGGTAGCGAGCTTCTACGCATTCTGGCTAACCACCCCGAAGTCGAAATCGTTCATTTGACGTCGGAAACCTTCTCTGGCCAATCTCTTTCCGAGGTCCTTCCGGCCTTCAAAAAAGTGATTGACGCAGACTTGGAACCCCTTGATCCCAGCAACATTGGGAAGAGTACAGATCTGGTTTTCACCGCCCTTCCCCATCGGACTGCTATGCAGTCAGTTCCCCAAATCCTGGACGCGGGAGCGAGGGTAATCGATTTCAGTGCTGATTATCGTCTTCAAGATCCATCTGTTTACACTGCCTGGTACGGAGTGGAGCATACCGATTCTGAGCGTTTGCAAAAATCTGTGTACGGGTTACCTGAGCTTTATCGGGATCGGATTAAGAATGCTCAGCTCGTAGCCAATCCTGGTTGCTACCCCACTGGTGCAATTCTAGCCTTGGCCCCGCTTCTTCGTGACCGGTTGGTCGACCCGGGTACAATTGTCGTGGATTCTAAGTCCGGGGTCTCAGGAGCAGGAAGGCAGAATAAAGCTGAATACTCCTATTGTGAGCTGAATGAGAATGTCAAAGCTTATTCCATTGCTGTTCACCGCCACACTCCGGAAATTGAGCAAGAGTTGTCGGCCTCAGCAGGAACAGATGTTAAAGTGAACTTCACCCCTCACCTGATCCCGATGAGCCGCGGTATTCTCACTACCTGTTATGCGTCACTCAAGCCAAGCGTTAGCGTCAAAGAACTATGGGAGTCTTTCCAAGGGGCGTATAAAAAAGAGACCTTCGTGCGGTTGATGCCTGCGGGACAGGTTCCATCTACTGGACAGGTGCGCGGCTCAAATTTCACAGATCTAGGGTTTGTTTTGGATGAACGAACAAGAAGAGTAATCGTGATAACTGCTCTTGACAATCTGATTAAAGGGGCGGCAGGGGCGGCAGTGCAAAACATGAATATCATGGCTGGATTTGGAGAAGCCACTGCTTTGTCTAATCCCGGAATTTCCACATGAGTGCGCCTAAGAGGACAACACCATCCGAAGTAGACGGAGGAGTTGTGGCCCCAAAAGGATTCATGGCATCTGGCATCAAGGCTGGCATCAAGAAAAATAAGCCGGATTTAGCCTTACTCTTTTCGCAGTCAGAAGCATCTGTTGCGGGGCTGTTCACAACCAACCAAATGGCCGCGGCACCTGTTCTGTTGTGTCAGGAACGAATAGCAACCAACGGCAAGATCCGTGCAATAATTGTTAACAGTGGAAATGCCAACGCCTGTACCGGGAAAGAGGGCAAAAAAGATGCGATGGCTATGGTCCAGAGAACGGCAGAAGCCTTGGGACTAAACAATAATTCAGAAGTTCTCGTTGCCTCAACCGGGATTATTGGACATCGACTACCAATGGCTAAGATAAACGCTGCCATTCCCGCTGCAGTAGCCGCCTTGAGCAAAAGTGGGGGGAATGCCGCTGCCGAGGCGATTCTCACAACGGACCTCAGTCCCAAGACAATAGCAATCGAGGTAGAAACTTCAGGAGGGGCGGTCAGAGTCGGGGCGATGGCCAAGGGCTCGGGGATGATACGCCCAAGACTGGCGGAACCTACCTCGACCCCTACACATGCAACCATGCTCGCTTTTCTCACTACCGATGCTGATCTCACATCCGAGGAATTGCAACCTATGCTTAGGGAGGCCGTCTCAGAGTCTTTCAACTGTATTACTGTGGATGGAGAAACCAGCACCAATGATAGCGTCATCATGTTAGCTAATGGTGCATCCGGCGTAAAACATATGACGGCACCAGATAAAAAGGTCATAACAGAGGCCATTTATATCGCTTGCCTGGAAATGGCCCACGCAATTGTGAAAGATGGTGAAGGCGCTACAAAATTCGTAACAGTTCGCGTGAGTGGCGGAAAAACCAAGTCCGAAGCTAAACGCGCCGCTTTCGCTATCGCAGATTCGAACCTAGTCAAAACGGCCCTTTATGGAGGCGATCCAAATTGGGGGCGTATTATTTCTGCGGTTGGCGCCTCCGGGGCCTCGACAAAGCCAGAATCGGTACGGATCACCCTGAATGAAGTAGAAGTTTTTTCCGGAGAAAAGCCAAATGAAGACGGCGTGAAGGCATTGGCAAAAGGACTCCAAGACCCTGAGGTATTGATAGAAGTGGATTTATGCTCAGGCGAAAAGGAGGCGGTGGTCTGGACTTCAGACCTTAGCTATGATTATATCCGCATCAATGCCGAGTATCACACCTAGGTAATATCTGCCGAATTGTGCCCAAAATTTCCGGAAAGGCTTTAATCCCCAACAAGTTGGGACCGGAAAATTAATGTTGCCCTCAAGCCGTCGGAGGGCCTATAATGCTTTAACATGGTTTAACACTCGTGGGGTTTCCGCTTGCGGGAACCCTTTAGTTTGTCTCGGAGCAGAGGAGGTGGATGTCTTGTGCCTGGAGTAACTCTGAAGAGCCTGTTAGAAGCCGGATCCCATTTTGGCCACCAAACCAAACGTTGGAACCCGAAGATGAAGCCCTACATCTTCGGGTCGCGGAACGGTATTTACATAATCGACTTATTAAAAACGGTTAAAAAGATCGAGGAAGCTAACGAGTTCGTGGGGACTCTGGGCGCATCTTCTGGGCAGGTTCTCTTTGTGGGAACGAAAAAACAGGCACAAATCCCAATCGAGGAGGAAGCTCAGCGGTGCGGCATGCCTTATGTCACTACACGTTGGCTAGGCGGAACATTGACTAACTTTTCCACAATAAAGGCCAGGGTTAACCGTCTTAAAGAGCTTTTGCAACTCGATCAGGCCGATGGAGCAGGGGGACAACTTACCCAGGGCAAGAAAAAGAAGGAAATCCTCCGATTAAGTCGGGAACGTGAACGTCTCGCCAAGTACTTCAAAGGCATCTTAGAAATGGAACGTCTGCCCAAAGCTGTTTTTGTCGTAGATCCCATAAAGGAAGCCATCGCGGTCCGAGAAGCCAAAAAACTCCATATCCCCGTGATTGCGATTGTGGACACCAACTGCGACCCCGAAGGCCTGGATTTCGTTCTACCTGGCAACGATGACGCCATTCGAGCTATCCGGCTGTTCTCTTCCAGCATTGCAGATGCTGTCCTTGAGGGAAATGCAATGCGCAAAGACGAATTAGACCTCGAGGAAGCCATGGTAACCGCCGCGAAGACGGCTGAATCTGAATCCAAAGCCGGGAATGAGGATCCTTCGGCAGACTCCAGGAAGTCGGAAACCCTGCTGGATGACTCCGAGCCTGAGGCGCCAACCTCGACTGCTCCCGCAGCTGTGGATCCCAGCACGGAAGAATCCGCCGATTCGGGTAAAAAAATTGAGGGATAAAATTGGACGGCCTGCAGGTCTTGAAGTGCAGGATTAACTTTCTACAGATTCGAAATCCAACGATCCTTGAGCAAAAGGAAGTAAAGGTATGGACATTCCTGCCACACTAGTGAAGGAACTCCGCGAAAAATCAGGCGCGGGGATGATGGATTGCAAAGCAGCTCTGATTGAAACAGATGGAGACCTAGAAAAAGCCGTAGATTATCTTCGGCAAAAAGGTTTGTCAGATGCAGGTAAAAAATCTGAGAGAAGCGCGACGGAAGGTTTGATACACTCGTACATACACGCTGGAGGGAAAATTGGCGTACTGATTGAAGTTAACTGCGAGACAGATTTCGTCGCCCGGACAGACCAGTTTCAAGAGTTTGTTAAGGATCTTGCAATGCAGGTTGCCGCGGCAAATCCCATTTGTGTCAGCCGGGAAGATATTTCCGATCAAGATCTTGCTCGGGAACGTGAGGTTTACAAAGCCCAAGCCCGTGAAACCGGAAAACCCGAAAATGTTCTGGACAAGATAGTTGAGGGGAAAATCGGTAAGTTCTACCGGGATGTCGTCTTAATGGAGCAAGCGTTCATCAAGGACTCTGATCAAGACATTCAGACCTTGGTCAATGCAAAGATCGCTGAGTTAGGTGAGAAAATTTCCATCCGTCGTTTCACGCGCTATCACGTCGGAGAGGGGTTAGATCGGGAAGAAAAAGATCTTGCCCAAGAAGTGAAAGAACAAATTGCCAATGTCTGATTTTCTCGCCCGGCCACAAAGCATTGTGAATACCCTCCTCCACGGAGAAACAATTTGAGCCGGTCGGCCACCGTTAGAGAATCCGCCGCTCCTGTCTATGGAAAAATCTTGCTCAAGCTGAGCGGTGAAGCTCTTATGGGGTCACAACCCTCGGGTATAGAGTCTTCAATTTTACAAGATATTGCACATCAACTTCAGGAAATTCAGTCTCTGGGTACCCAAGTCGGTATAGTTATTGGGGGGGGAAACCTCTTCCGTGGGGTTGCTGGTGCAAAGGAAGGGATGGACCGTGTAACGGCTGATCAAATCGGAATGCTAGCCACCATTATGAACGGCCTTGCCCTTCAAGACGCTCTCGAATCCCATGGTTTAGTTACGCGTGTCATGTCGGCGATTTCAGTTCACCAGTTTGCCGAGCCTTACATTCGGAGACGTGCCCTTCGTCACCTAGACAAGGGACGAATCTTAATATTTGTGGGTGGAACAGGAAACCCCTATTTCACAACGGATACAACTGCCGCACTTCGTGCGGTAGAAATTGGTGCTGACGTCATAATTAAGGCAACCAAGGTAGACGGGATTTACACAGCCGACCCTGAGATTCAAGCCGACGCGGAGAAGCTGGACATTGTCGGATATCGGGAGGTATTGCAGCGTGGTCTTCGTGTTATGGACGCAACCGCCGTTTCACTCTGCATGGACAATCATCTTCCTATCGCTATTTTTGATCTTCGTAAATCAGGGAACCTTAAACGATTGGTTCTGGGAGACCCCATAGGATCAATCGTGCAGGATACCGAATAATGATTGACGATGTCCTCCAAGACGTTAAACAGGATATGCAAGCCACCATCGACTCTTTGAAAAAAGATTGTGGAGTTATACGAACTGGAAGGGCAACCACTGCTATACTGGACAGCATTACTGTCGATTATCACGGAGCTCGAACACAGCTTAAACAGCTTGCTAGTCTCTCCGTTCCGGAAAGTCGTCTTATCGTTGTTCAACCTTGGGATAAAACCATCGTTGAAGAGGTCGAAAAAGCTATTTTACGTTCTGATCTGGGTCTTAATCCAGTTAGCGACGGGAACATAATTCGCATTCCGATTCCTCAGCTAACTGAGGAGCGACGTCGAGAACTGGCGAAAATGGTCAACAAAACTGCCGAGGACCATCGAGTGTCCATTCGAAACGCTCGCCGGGATGGTAATGAATTCTTGAAGCAGTTGGAAAAGGAAAAAGAAATTAGTGAAGATGACAAACGCCGGGGGCAGGAGCAAATTCAAAAGCTGACCGACCAATTCATCAAAAACCTCGATGAGGTAGTCACCCAAAAAGAAAAAGAAGTCATGGAGGATTAATCCTCTTTTGCCCCCGAGACACCCCGCCGAAACGATGTCATAAAGGCAACATCCAGTGTCTTCCGAAGATCTCCTGGAACAAATTAAACTAAGTCCACTTCCCCGCCACATCGCCATCATTATGGATGGAAACGGCCGGTGGGCTAAAAAACGCAATCTTCCCCGGATCGCGGGCCATCGCGAGGGATTAAAGTCTGTGGATGTAATTGTAACGTCATGCCGGGAGATCGGTGTTGGGGCAATCACCCTATACGCATTCTCCGAGGAAAACTGGAGCCGGCCTTCGCTTGAGATTCGTGCCCTCTGGAGAATTCTTCAGGAGTTTCTTAAAAAAGAAATTGACCGAATGATGGAAGAAAATATCCGACTCAGGACAATTGGCGCGATCGAGAATTTACCCAATAGCGCACAGCAATTGATCGGAAAGTCGGAACGCCAAACCGCCGAAAACGATGGTATGGTCCTCACCCTTGCACTGAGTTATGGCTCTAGGCAGGAGATCATCCAAGCTGTTCAAGCAATCGCTAAAGCCGTGAACATTAACGATTTAGAAATCACCGATATTCCAAAAGTTTTCAGCCAGTACCTTTACACAGCAGACCATCCAGATCCAGACCTTCTTATTCGTACTAGCGGAGAAATTCGGATCAGTAATTTTCTTCTCTGGCAGATTGCCTACACAGAGCTCTACTTCACAGACACCCTATGGCCAGACTTCCGGCGGCCCGAACTTTTTAAGGCTATTCTCGAATATCAGAGACGTGAACGCCGTTTCGGACAGACTCAAGATCAGATATCCGATAGAAAGGCCGAGACTTGATCCGCGTGCTTAGCGCTGTCGTTGCGCTACCCCCACTGATCCTGATAATCCGGCTCAGCCCGCCCCTTTACTTTTCCATACTAATCTCTCTCGCGGCGAGCCGCGGAGCATGGGAATTTTTTCGAATTGCGCAGGTACCAGGAAAACCCGTAGTCTGGATAATAGGTTCGTTGATAGCCGCCGGAATTACTTTTGGAGGTCACCTAGGACTTTACCTTCTACCTTATCTAGTTCTATGGACAACTCTTTTGCTATTCTTCTCTTCGGCCCTGTGGCTCCCCGCGAATACCTGGCCGGGCCCACGGGGGTGGGTTGGTGGAGCCGTTGGAGCTTTATTCGTAGGTACAACTTTAGGCTCGTTGATACTTTTGCGAAACTTCGGAGGTGAATCGGAGGGTTGGCGATGGATATTCTACCTCCTGCTCGTTATCTGGGGAAGTGACACAGGGGCTTATTATGCAGGTCGCTCCTTTGGGAAACACCCATTGAGCCCTCGGCTTAGCCCTAACAAAACTATCGAAGGTGCTATCGCTGGTTTGGCTACTGGTGTGGTTGGAGGCATCCTAGCCTGGTCTTGGTTCTTGCCACCCAAAACATCGCTGTGGGAAACTTGCGGCGTGTCTCTGCTTTTGGCTATCACCGGAATTATTGGAGACCTAGCCGAGTCCGCCATCAAGCGCTCTGGAGACACTAAGGATTCAGGGGGAATCATTCCAGGTCATGGTGGAATTCTGGATCGGCTAGACAGCGTCATGTTCGCTGGTCCAATTTTATATATGTATCTGATTTGGACAACCGCATAAGGGGGAGATCCCCGAGCATGAACAGCGAAAACCACACCAATCGAACCCGGCTTGTCATTCTGGGTTCCACCGGATCTATCGGAAAAAACGCACTGGATATAGTCCGACATCACCACAACGAATTAGAGGTGGTGGGACTAGCCGGCAGGCAAAATATAGATCTTCTAGAAAAACAGGCTCGAGAATTTCATCCCCTGGTTATCGCTGTCTACGAACAAGAACCCGCAGATGCACTGAAAAATCGCCTGAGCGACTTAGACATCGAAATCTGGGAGGGTCTCGAGGGGCAAACCCGTATAGGAAAGATGCCAAAAGCGGACCTAGTATTAACAGCCGTAGAAGGTGTCGCTGGTCTTTTGCCAACGATGGCTGCTGTTGAGGCAGGAAAAATTATTGCCCTTGCAAATAAGGAGCCCCTCGTTGCTGCCGGTGAGTTAGTTATCCGGCAAGCCAGGAAATCTGGCGCTCTCCTTCTTCCAGTTGACAGTGAACATAATGCCATTCACCAAGCTTTGAAAGGACACCGGCCAGAGGAAGTTCGGCGGCTCATCCTAACCGCTTCTGGAGGTCCATTTCGGGATCACACCAAAGAACAAATGGCAAACGTCAACCACGAAGAAGCGCTCAAACATCCAAACTGGAATATGGGCCCAAAGATTTCTATCGATTCCGCAACCATGATGAATAAAGGATTAGAGATTATCGAGGCGCACTGGCTTTTCGACATTCCCTCGGATTGCATAGAGGTTATGATTCATCGAGAAAGCATAGTCCATTCGCTAGTCGAATACGTAGACGGGTCTTTGATCGGCCAACTCGGTCTCCCGGACATGAGGATTCCAATATCTTATGCCTTACGTTATCCAAAGCGTCTGGAGACTCATATCCCCCGCTTGGACCTTACTAAAGTTGGACAACTCTCATTCGCTGCTCCCGCCACCGACCGCTTCCCCTG
>CAYTIB010000059.1:0-5111 GCA_964437725.1 uncultured bacterium
CTTCAGGAGGTTGGTGATCCCGACTTGGCTTTCTCCGGAGCCGACGTGGTAGTGCGGAAGCGATTTGTTATTGATCGGGGGGCCTCTATCGCCATGGAAGGGCGAGGAGTTCTGGCCGATTGGAGTTCCCGTGACCGAAAACTTTTAGTTCATGTTTCTACTCAGGCCCCTGTTCCTCTTCGCGCGGGACTCGCACAAATTCTTGGTATACCCGAGCACGATGTGCGTCTCGTCGCCCCGGACGTAGGTGGTGGTTTTGGCCCAAAAGCGATCATTTTTTATCCTGAAGAAATCCTGATTCCCCACTGCTCAATGCAGCTTGGTCTTCCTGTTAAGTGGATTGAGGATCGGCGGGAACACTTCCTATCAAGTACTCAAGAGCGAGTTCAAATCCATGAGGCTGAAATCGCTTTCTCTAAGGATGGAACTCTTCTGGGTGTGAAAGATGATTTTTTGATGGACGCGGGTGCTTATGTCCCCTATGGCCTGATAGTCGGGATTGTAACGAGTACCACGCTTCCCGGGCCATACCGATTGCGAAACTACCGTTCGCGTCTCCGCTCGATTTACACGAACCGTATTATGGTAACCCCATACCGTGGAGCGGGACGACCTCATGCGGTATTTGTCATAGAAAGGCTGTTCGATGAGGCCGCTAAGCGCCTTGAAATGGATCCACTTGATTTGCGAGAAAAAAATCTCATCCAACCGGATGAGTTTCCGTGGGACATGCAAATGGTTTATCAAGATACCTCCGACGTGATTTATGACAGTGGAAATTATCCTGCCTGTCAGCAAACTGCAGTCGAGGCTATCGGATACAAAAAATTTCGAGAGTCCGACAAAGCTGTTTGGCGTAAAGAAGGTCGTTATGTAGGTATCGGGGTGGCCAATTATGTTGAGGGGACAGGCATTGGCCCCTATGAAGGTGCCAAAGTCTATGTCGAGCCTACCGGAGATGTTTTTGTCGGAACTGGCAGTGGTGCAACGGGCCAGGGAGCAGAAACCACATTTGCTCAGATTGCTGCGGAAGCTCTCGGTGTGGGGACTGAGCGCATTCGAGTTGCGACTGGCGATACTGAAAAGTTCCATTGGGGAGTTGGAAACTACGCCTCTCGGACCGCCGTGGTGACGGGTTCAGCTGTCCATAAGGCAGCGACCAAGGTGAGGGGCATGATGGCTAAAGTAGTTGCCGAGGAATTAGAAGCTAATCCCGAAAGCCTGGTTTTCCAAGACGGATCTGTGTATGTCGAAGGATCACCTTCAAGGAAATTAACCTTCCAAGATGTTGCACGTTTGGCAAATCCGCTACGGGGTAACCTGCCATCGGATTTTGTCCCAGGACTTGAGGCAACGGAATTCCATGTCCCAAAAACTGCGGCATATTCTAGTGGAACCCACGCGGCCATCGTCGAAGTTGATCCGAGGCGCTGTGACATCAAGGTCCTGAAATATGTGATTGTTCATGACTGTGGAAATATGATTAATCCGATGATTGTTGATGGCCAGGTCAAGGGAGGGCTGGCGCAGGGGATGGGTGGAGCATTTTTCGAAAAGCTAGTCTACGATGAAGTCAGTGGTTCTCTTTTGACATCTAGTCTGATGGACTATTGTGTTCCGACGGCTTCGGAAGTACCCGAGCCAGAAGTCCATCATCTAGTCACGCCCTCACCCATTAATCCCTTGGGAGTGAAGGGATGCGGAGAGGGAGGGACTATTCCGGCTCCGACGGTAATCGCTCAGGCAGTGGAGGATGCACTTTCTGAGTTCGGTGTTCAAATTGACACTATTCCTTTGAGTCCGATGGTGTTGCGTGACTTGCTGGCAACTGCGAGGGAGGCGAAAACGTGAAGCCGGTCGTTTTCGATTACTTTGATCCTCGGTCTGTCGAAGAAGCTGTCTCTTTACTCGAACAACACGGTGAAGACGGAAAGCTACTTGCGGGAGGGCAGAGCTTGGTTCCCTTAATGAATTTCCGTTTGGCCCGTCCGTCTGCGTTGATCGATTTAAATAAGGTTGCTGAGCTTTCCTATATCCATGAAGTCGATGGACAGTTCGAAATTGGTGCTATGACTCGAGATCGGGATATCGAAAGTTCACCAGACGTTCAGGAGAAATGTGGTCTGTTAGCCTTGGCTTCCTCGTGGATTGGTCATACACAAATTCGGAATCGGAGTACGATAGGTGGAGGAGCGGCACACAACGATCCTGCAGGTGAGATCCCCGCTGTTCTTCTTGCCCTAGGTGCTCGCATTCTGATCCGCAATCAGATCGGTGAGATTAGAGAAGAAGCTGCAGAAGATTTTTTTGTAACATATCTGACAACAACACTTGAGCCGACCGATCTGCTTGTGGGTTTTCGAATTCCATTTCATCCTTCGAATTCAGGTTTTGCAGTTGAAGAATTTGCGCGCCGAAGCGGTGATTTTGCTATCGCAGGCACCATGGCCCTTGTCACCTTGCAAGATGGGTATTGTCAGAGTGCGAGGATCTCTATGATTGGCGTAGGCCCGACTGCAATTTTTGCGGCTGATGCTTGCGAGGCGCTTGCAGGCGCAAAGCCGAATGCGGCGTTGATTGAGGAAGCCGCTAAAATTGTCCGAGAAGCGGTCGACCCTGATGATGATATACATGCATCAGCTGTTTATCGACGGGAGTTGGCTGAGGTTTTGACAAAGGATTGCCTCACCACGGCTTTCCAGAATGCGGGAGCGGATTTAGGATGAGTAGTAGAAGAACCGTGACCGTTGAAATAAACGGGTGTGAAACGACGGCTGAAGTACAAGCCCGAAAGCTGCTATGCGACTTTATCCGGGAAGATGCTGGTTGGACCGGGACACACATTGGTTGTGAGCACGGGGTTTGTGGTGCTTGTACCGTTTTAGTTGATGGAAGAGGTGTGCGCTCCTGTTTAATGTTTGCCGTCCAAGCTGAGGGTCGCAAGGTCCAAACTGTCGAAGCTTTAGGGTCGCCTGAGAACTTAAGTCCACTCCAAGAAGCTTTTCGAGATAATCACGGTCTCCAGTGTGGTTTTTGTACACCAGGATTTCTTATGACCTTGACAGAATTTCTCAAAGATAATCCAGAGCCAACACGTGAAGAGGTCCGGGAGGCTATATCGGGAAACTTGTGTCGGTGCACAGGGTACGTAGGAATTGTTGACGCCGTTTTGGACTATGTTGAATCATCAAGTGACGCCTCCAATGGGTAAGAAAACGATGCCTGGATTCGTTTTGTAGGGAAGGCTGATTGAGAGTGAGGAGAGACACAAAATGAATCTTGATACGGTAATCCGTGATGCTGTTGTGATCAATTCTCACGGTCGGTTTGAAGGGTGGAGCGGAATTTCGGGTGAGAAAGTGGTGGCCTGTTCGGCTGACTCCGACCCGCCTTCTGCGGACGAGGTTATTAATGCCGGGGGGCGGTGGTTGTTGCCGGGAGTTGTGGACACACATTGTCACTGGGATTGGCCCGACTGGCCACTCGAGGAAGGAATTCGTTGCACTTCCAATGCTGTTACGGGAGGGGTGACGACGAATATGCACATGATGATTGAACCTGGCAGCCTTGTAGAAGGAGTCCAGCGCCGGAAGGCAAAGTGGGAGGAGTTGGCCTTCTCCGATGCAACCGTTCATGCTGTTGTTTTCTCGCTCAAGCATGTGGAGGAAATTCGGAAGGTGGCTCAGATGGGGATTCCTTCGTTTAAGTTTTTTATGCCGTATAGGGGATCTGAGGCTGTTCCACCGTTGGAACCGACTGACGATGGGACCATCTGGAAGGGTCTGGGAGAGATTGCAGCCCTTGGGGAGAAGGCTGTTGCCCTAGTTCACTGTGAAAATATTGAGCCGATTTTCGTGATTAAAGATGAGCTAATGAAGTCGGGTCGGGATGATTTTCAATGGCGCGAAGTTCGACCGAATTTTACGGAGGAAGAGGCGATGTGGCGAATCTGCTACTTCGCACAAATTACGGGGGCAACGCTCTATATTGTTCACATTACTATCAAGGAAGGTCCTGACGTTTTAGTTAGTGCTAGGAAGAGGGGTCTTCGCATCATCGGTGAAACTTGTCCCCACTACCTTTCTCTCGCCGCAGAGGATACAGACCGAGTTCTTGGAAAATGCAATCCACCTCTTCGCACACACGAAGATATTGAAGCTCTGTGGGCGGCGATTCAGGCGGGACACATAACGGTGGTGGGATCAGACCATGCCCCCGATGCCATAAAGCACAAGCCCAATTTCTGGGATGCCATTGTGGGTTCTGCAGGACTGGAGACCATGCTTCCAGTGATGATGCATTATGGTGTGCACGCCGGCCGGATTTCACCCGAAAAGATGGTGGACTTGATTTCGACAACTCCGGCGAAAACCTTTGGTCTTTATCCCGATAAGGGTGTTATTGCCCCAGGTTCTGATGCCGATCTGGTTGTTGTTAACCCAGACCGTGAAGTTACCGTGCGGGCGGCCGACCTCAATCATATCTCCGACTGTTCTCCGTGGGAAGGAAAGACGGTAAAGGGTTGGCCTGAGCTTACAATGGTTCGAGGCCAAGTTTGCGCGCGGGATGGTGAAATTACGGGAAAGCCGGGGACTGGAAAGTTCTTGGAACGACCGTATTAATCCTCAAAAGATTTGGGCTAGACATTTTTGGGGATAT
The DNA here is from genome assembly GCA_964437725.1 of uncultured bacterium. GTDB lineage: Bacteria > UBA8248 > UBA8248 > JACPRG01 > CAYTIB01. The sequence continues at coordinate 4,660 of CAYTIB010000059.1, forward strand.
TTCTTGCGGAATTTTTATTGTGACGTAATCACTTTTCACCGATCAGTTATGTGCTAGGATTGGATATTTGGATATCTTAGGCAGCGAAACGGTGACCGACAAGGGGAGGACATGGCTGTGGTGATGAAGCCATTCGAATACACGTCGCCCACAAGTTTGGATGAAGCCTTAGGGCTGTTATCAGATGCGAACGAGGGGTGGCACGTGCTTTCAGGGGGAACAAATCTGGTTGTGGAGTTGCGGGATCGAAAGAAGAGCCCCTCGGTAGTTGTCGACATTAGCTTTCTTGAGGACTTGCGTTATATTCGGGTGGATGGTGAGAAGATTCGGATTGGCGCTCGAGCGAGCGTGGAGGACCTGATTCGCTCCGATTTAATACGAGAGCGGGCGGAGTTACTAAGGGACTGTGCGCTGAACTTTGCAGGTCCTCCAATTCGAAATCGTGCAACGGT